>NZ_JACYUI010000007.1:0-335148 GCF_014841665.1 Pseudomonas sp. CFBP 8772
TCGTCAAGATTAAATTCCAGAACCCCATTTGCGAAAGCAGATGGGGTTTTGTTTTTGCGCGCGGAAAAAGCTGCCAACTAACCCTCCCAACCAATTAGAGCTCAAGCGCAGCACGCCTGCGGCCCAAGTGGTGAAACGTATGCTTGCGCAGGTCTTCTGTATGGCTATCATGCGCGTCTTACTACTAGGCACTCTCACTCATGCATACACTGCTAAAGCTACTTGAAGACGGTGCGTTTCACTCCGGCGAGGATCTGGGGCTTGCGCTGGGCGTCAGCCGGAGCGCCGTCTGGAAGAAGCTGCAGCAGGTCCAGGCTGACCTCGGCATAGAAATTTACAAGGTGCGCGGTCGTGGCTACCGATTGGCGTCGCCGCTGTCCTTGCTGGACTATGAGGCGCTGCGCCGGGAACATGTCGGGTTGGGTTGGACGTGCAGGATTCACGAAATTATCGACTCAACTAATGCTGAAGCCATGCGCGTAGCGAATTCAGGCGCTGAACTTCCTTGCTTGGTTCTTGCAGAGCGGCAGACGGCTGGCCGCGGAAGGCGTGGCCGTCAGTGGGTAAGTCCTTTCGCTGAAAATCTCTATTACAGCCTCGCCTTGCGTCTGGATGGCGGGACGCGCCGCCTGGATGGCCTCAGTCTTCTCGTAGGCCTTGCTGTGGTAGATACGCTGCGAGAGCTCGGTATTGGTACTGCGGGGCTGAAATGGCCTAACGACATTCTGGTTGGCGGTAAGAAGATTGCTGGGGTTCTGCTCGAACTCACCGGCGATCCTGCCAATGTATGTCATGTAGTGATTGGTATTGGGATCAACGTGAATATGCGTGAATCCATTAACGTAGACCAGGCTTGGACTTCATTGGCTCTGGAGCTTGTGCATGTTCAGGATCGGAATCGCGTTGCTTGCGCGCTCAGTCGAAATCTCAGCGTTTATCTTGCTGGTCATCAGGAGAAAGGCTTTGCGGCCTACCGAAGAGATTGGGAAGACAAGCACTTATGGCAGGGCCTTGCGGTCGCTCTCACTACGGGTGCGAAGATCACCAAGGGTGTGGTCTTGGGAGTTGGTGACGATGGAGCGCTACGGCTGGAGGTAGGTGGCCGTGAGGAGCAGTTTGCCGGGGGGGAGGTGAGTCTGAGGCTCGAGGGTAATTAGGGTAGAGATAGGAGTTGGTAGATATGCATTCGGATGCGTGTTGTCTATGAGGTGATTATGCCCTGGGCGTTTTTTTTGTTGCTCATGTTGAACGGTCTTTATTTTGTCTGGCATCAGCAGGATGCGCCGCTACGCCCGAAAGAGGTCGAGCCGCTGTTAACCCATCGATCATATGGCCAGGATATTCGGCTGCCTAGCGAGTCCGGATTGGGTAGGGGTAAGGAGCGGATGGACGCAGAGCAAGAGAAATGCCTCTATTTGGGCGGCACCGCCAAGCGGGCTGAGGTGACGCTTCTCGAGCAGCGCCTTGTTGCGTTGGATATCGATACTCACCTGGGAAAGCGCCTGGATCAGCAAGGCAGCGTGTTTTGGCTAAAAATTGCGCCTGCGAGTAGGCGGCTGGTGAGCGATGCGCTTATCGCCGAGCTCCGTAGAGATTTTCCCATGCTAAAAAATGAAATAATGTCGTGTGAAGGCATTGCAACTCCAGATTAGTTTGAATAGAATGGCGCCCGCTTCGCAGTGCAGATCGCTTGATTCGTACTGATGTAGCAAGAGTCAATGCTTGTAACCTCAAGTTTTTATTGAGAAAAAGGTTGACAGAAGGGTGGCATGATATAGAATGCTGCCTCGCTTAGGAGGGGTTCCCGAGCGGCCAAAGGGATCAGACTGTAAATCTGACGTCTACGACTTCGAAGGTTCGAATCCTTCCCCCTCCACCATATTTTGAGCGTAAGCAGCAAAGCTCAGCGGGTATAGTTTAGTGGTAGAACCTCAGCCTTCCAAGCTGATGATGCGGGTTCGATTCCCGCTACCCGCTCCAAGTTTGCTGGTTGTGCAATGTGTTTTGCTCTTGTAGCTCAGTTGGTAGAGCACACCCTTGGTAAGGGTGAGGTCAGCGGTTCAAATCCGCTCAAGAGCTCCATTACTAAGGCAGATATGTGAGTATCTGCCTTTGTTTTGGGTGCCAAGAATCCCGGGATCTTTACGCTCTTGGTGAGCTGGTGCTGCAGTGAGTCGATTTTTGCCATCGCATTATCGAGTTGCTGTTGAAATCTTCCTGTCAGGTCCGCATAATGTTCGGCCTGATTTTGCTTTTAGGTCAGTAGCTCAATTGGCAGAGCGACGGTCTCCAAAACCGTAGGTTGGGGGTTCGATTCCCTCCTGACCTGCCAGATTCTCAAATGTATCTGGCTTTCTTTTCACAGGATTTTAGTAGATGAATCCAAAGGCTGAAGCCCAAGACTCCCGGTTTGATCTCGTGAAGTGGCTTGTAGTAGTGCTTCTGGTGGTCGTGGGTGTCGTTGGAAATCAATACTATTCTGCGCAACCAATCCTGTATCGCGTTCTTGCCCTGCTTGTAATCGCCGCCGTGGCAGCCTATGTGGCGCTGCAGACGGGGAAGGGCAAGGCTTTCTTTGTTTTGGCCAAGGAAGCGCGCGCTGAGATTCGTAAAGTCGTGTGGCCTACGCGCCAAGAGACTACCCAGACCACTTTGATCGTGGTTGCAGTTGTTCTTGTGATGGCGCTGCTGTTGTGGGGGTTGGATTCCCTGCTCGGCTGGCTTGTTTCCTTGATTGTCGGCTAAGGGTGTCCCGTGGCTAAGCGTTGGTACGTAGTGCATGCCTACTCGGGTTACGAGAAGCATGTCATGCGCTCACTGGTTGAGCGCGTAAAGCTTGCAGGCATGGAAGATGGCTTCGGCGAAATTCTGGTCCCTACTGAAGAAGTAGTGGAGATGCGTAACGGCCAGAAACGCAAAAGTGAACGTAAGTTCTTCCCTGGCTATGTGCTTGTCCAGATGGACATGAACGAAGGTACCTGGCACTTGGTTAAGGATACTCCTCGTGTCATGGGCTTCATTGGCGGCACTGCAGACAAGCCTGCCCCAATTACCGATAAAGAAGCTGAAGCCATTCTGCGTCGCGTCGCTGATGGTAGCGATAAGCCAAAGCCAAAAACTCTGTTCGAGCCGGGCGAAGTCGTTCGTGTTACAGACGGTCCGTTTGCTGACTTCAACGGTACCGTTGAAGAGGTCAATTACGAGAAGAGTCGGATCCAAGTGGCCGTGCTCATTTTCGGACGCTCCACTCCGGTGGAGCTGGAGTTCAGTCAGGTCGAAAAGGCGTAACTGATCTCAGAATCCCATACCCCGCAGCCTTGGGCTGTGGGGTTTTTTCGTCACCGGGATAAACGCGCAAGTAACCGGGGAGCCTCTCGAGGCGCTAGAACCCGTAATTGGAGTGCCTCATGGCCAAGAAGATTACCGCTTACATCAAGCTTCAAGTGAAAGCCGCTCAGGCTAACCCGAGCCCGCCCGTTGGTCCTGCACTGGGTCAGCACGGCGTGAACATCATGGAGTTCTGCAAAGCGTTCAACGCCCGTACTCAGGGTATTGAGCCAGGTCTGCCTACTCCTGTGATCATCACTGTTTACAGTGATCGCAGCTTCACATTTGAAACCAAAAGCACCCCGGCTTCGGTACTGCTGAAAAAAGCAGCTGGCTTGACCAGCGGCTCGGCTCGTCCGAATACCGTAAAAGTTGGCACTGTGACCCGTGCTCAGCTTGAAGAAATCGCCAAGGCAAAAAATGCCGACTTGACCGCTGCTGATATGGACGCCGCCGTGCGTACAATCGCCGGTTCCGCTCGCAGCATGGGCCTTAACGTGGAGGGTGTGTAATGGCTAAGCTGACTAAGCGCCAAAAGGCTATCGCTTCCAAGGTTGAAGCTGGCAAATCGTATAACTTCAACGAAGCTGCTGCCCTGCTGGCTGAGTTGTCGACAGTGAAGTTCAGCGAGTCCGTAGACGTTGCTGTGAACCTCGGTGTTGACCCACGTAAATCCGACCAGGTTGTACGTAGCGCTACCGTACTGCCACACGGCACTGGCAAGACCGTTCGTGTAGCCGTATTTACTCAGGGTCCAGCTGCTGAAGCTGCTCTGGCTGCCGGTGCTGACCGCGTTGGTATGGACGATCTGGCTGCTGAAATGAAGGGCGGCGATCTGAACTATGACGTCGTTATTGCCTCCCCGGACGCAATGCGTGTTGTTGGTCAGTTGGGTCAGATCCTCGGCCCGCGTGGCCTGATGCCTAACCCGAAGGTCGGTACTGTTACTCCAGACGTAGCCACTGCCGTTAAAAATGCCAAGGCTGGTCAGGTTCGCTATCGCACCGATAAAAACGGCATTATCCACACTTCCGTTGGCAAGGTCGGCTTCGAAGCAGACAAGCTGCGTGAGAACGTTGAAGCACTGATCGCTGATTTGAAGCGTATCAAGCCTGCTTCCTCGAAAGGTATCTACGTCAAGCGCGTAACCCTGAGCACCACTATGGGCCCAGGCTTGGTCATCGACCAAGGTTCGTTGGACGCGTGAGACTGGCACGGCGCGGGTAACCGCGCCGTAGCGAAAATTGGGGTCCCTGCCTGGCGGGGGCTATCCAAGACCGTAGGCGGCGAAAGTCTTAAACCTCAAGCCTACGCAGATGGTGCTCCCGGTTCTTTACCGAATCAGACACCAAAACGACATCCGGCTCAGGTCAGATGAAACGGTAACAAGCAGGAGTTAAACCCGTGGCAATTAAACTCGAAGACAAGAAGGCCATCGTCGCTGAAGTCAACGAGGCTGCCAAAAACGCTCTGTCTGCTGTTGTGGCTGATGCCCGCGGTGTGACAGTAGGCGCGATGACCGGACTCCGTAAAGAGGCTCGTGAAGCTGGCGTATACGTGCGTGTCGTACGTAACACTCTGCTCAAGCGCGCCGTTGCTGACACTGAATACAGTGTCCTCAACGATGTGTTCACCGGCCCGACCTTGATCGCGTTCTCCAATGAACACCCTGGCGCTGCTGCCCGTTTGTTCAAAGAGTTCGCTAAAGGTCAGGATAAGTTCGAGATCAAGGCAGCTGCGTTCGAGGGCAAGTTCCTCGCACCTAATCAGATCGACGTACTGGCAACATTGCCGACACGCAACGAAGCGATTTCGCAGCTGATGAGCGTGATTCAAGGCGCTACCAGCAAGCTCGCTCGTACACTGGCGGCCATCCGCGAACAGAAAGAAGCCGCTGCAGCCTAAGGGCAGGCACTTCCTCTCGCGTATTTTTGTTTATTTTGATGGTCGCGTAGGCCGTCCCCCAATTCAGGAATTAGAGTCATGTCTATCTCTCAAGACGATATCCTCAACGCCGTAGCTGAAATGTCCGTTCTGCAGGTTGTAGAGCTGATCAAAGCATTCGAAGAAAAATTCGGTGTTAGCGCTGCCGCTGCTTCCGCTGGTCCAGCTGCTGCTGCTGCCGTTGTTGAAGAGCAAACCGAATTCAACGTCATGCTGCTGGAAGCGGGCGAGAAGAAAGTTAACGTCATTAAAGCAGTTCGTGAACTGACCGGTCTGGGCCTGAAAGAAGCCAAGGCAGTCGTTGACGGTGCTCCAGCAATGGTCCTGGAAGCAGTAGCAAAAGACGCTGCTGACAAAGCCAAGGCTACCCTGGAAGAAGCAGGCGCTAAAGTCGAGCTGAAGTAAGCATCGACTTTGCGTTTCCAGCCCAAGCGTTAAGCGATAGGCTGATGGCTGGTGGCTTCTGCCACCGGCCTTTTTCCGTTGTTGGCAGCTGATTCGGTTAGCGCTGATTACGTGATCTACCCACCTTGAACGGTGGCGCGAACCATGGGGTTCGCAAGATTTTTCTGGCTGCTCCCGTCGGGAGGAGCCAAACAAGCAGGTGACCAAGCTGGGGAACGCTGATGGCTTACTCATATACTGAGAAAAAACGTATCCGCAAGGACTTTAGCAAGTTGCCGGACGTCATGGATGTGCCTTACCTCCTGGCCATCCAGCTGGATTCGTATCGTGAATTCTTGCAAGCGGGAGCGACTAAAGATCAGTTCCGCGACGTGGGCCTGCATGCGGCCTTCAAATCTGTTTTCCCGATCATCAGCTACTCCGGCAATGCTGCTTTGGAGTATGTGGGTTATCGTCTGGGCGAACCGGCTTTTGATGTCAAGGAATGCGTGCTCCGCGGTGTGACATACGCCGTACCTTTGCGGGTAAAAGTACGTCTGATCATTTTCGACAAAGAATCGTCGAATAAAGCGATCAAAGACATCAAAGAGCAAGAAGTCTACATGGGTGAAATTCCCCTGATGACTGAGAACGGTACCTTCGTTATCAACGGTACCGAACGAGTGATCGTTTCCCAGCTGCACCGTTCCCCAGGCGTGTTCTTTGACCACGACCGCGGTAAGACGCACAGCTCTGGCA
The DNA here is from genome assembly GCF_014841665.1 of Pseudomonas sp. CFBP 8772. Taxonomy (NCBI): domain Bacteria; kingdom Pseudomonadati; phylum Pseudomonadota; class Gammaproteobacteria; order Pseudomonadales; family Pseudomonadaceae; genus Pseudomonas; species Pseudomonas sp. CFBP 8772. The sequence continues at coordinate 6,415 of NZ_JACYUI010000007.1, forward strand.
AACTGTTGTACTCGGCTCGCATCATTCCTTACCGTGGTTCGTGGCTGGACTTCGAATTCGATCCGAAAGACTGTGTCTTCGTACGTATCGACCGTCGCCGCAAACTCCCTGCATCGGTTCTGCTCCGTGCACTGGGTTACACCACTGAAGAAGTGCTGGATGCCTTCTACACCACCAACGTATTCCACGTTCAGGGCGAGAACCTGAATCTGGAGTTGGTGCCTCAGCGCCTGCGTGGCGAAATTGCCGTTCTGGATATACTGGACGACAAGGGCAAGGTCATTGTTGAGCAAGGCCGTCGTATCACGGCTCGCCACATTAACCAGCTCGAAAAAGCGAACATCAAGACCCTTGAAGTTCCGCTCGACTACGTAATCGGCCGCACTAGCGCCAAAGCGATCGTGCACCCGGCGACGGGCGAGATCATTGCCGAGTGCAATACCGAGCTGAACACCGAGATCCTGGCGAAGATTGCCAAGGCTCAGGTTGTCCGTATCGAGACGCTGTACACGAACGATATCGACTGCGGTCCGTTCATTTCCGACACCTTGAAGATCGACTCGACCGGCAATCAGCTTGAAGCCCTGGTCGAAATCTATCGGATGATGCGTCCTGGCGAGCCACCTACCAAGGATGCTGCCGAGACCTTGTTCAACAATCTTTTCTTCAGTCCAGAGCGTTACGATCTGTCGGCTGTAGGTCGGATGAAGTTTAACCGTCGTATCGGTCGTACCGAGATCGAAGGTTCTGGAGTGCTCCACAAAGACGACATCGTCGCTGTGCTGAAGACCTTGGTCGACATCCGTAACGGTAAAGGCATCGTCGATGACATCGATCACCTTGGTAACCGTCGCGTTCGTTGCGTAGGTGAGATGGCCGAGAACCAGTTCCGTGTAGGTCTGGTGCGTGTTGAGCGCGCGGTCAAAGAACGTCTGTCGATGGCGGAAAGCGAAGGCCTGATGCCTCAAGACCTGATCAACGCCAAGCCTGTAGCGGCGGCGGTGAAAGAGTTCTTCGGTTCCAGCCAGCTTTCACAGTTCATGGACCAGAACAACCCGCTGTCCGAGATCACTCACAAGCGTCGCGTCTCTGCACTCGGCCCTGGTGGTCTGACGCGTGAGCGTGCTGGCTTTGAAGTCCGTGACGTACACCCGACTCACTACGGGCGCGTGTGCCCGATTGAAACGCCGGAAGGTCCGAACATTGGTCTGATCAACTCCTTGGCTGCCTATGCGCGCACCAACCAGTACGGCTTCCTCGAGAGCCCGTACCGTGTGGTTAAAGATGCTCTGGTAACTGACGAAATTGTTTTCCTCTCGGCTATTGAGGAAGCAGATCACGTCATTGCACAGGCTTCTGCCGCAATGAACGACAAGAAGATCCTGATTGACGAGCTGGTTGCTGTTCGTCACTTGAACGAGTTCACCGTCAAGGCGCCGGAAGACGTCACCCTGATGGATGTTTCGCCGAAGCAGGTTGTATCGGTCGCGGCATCGCTGATCCCGTTCCTTGAGCACGACGACGCCAACCGTGCGTTGATGGGTTCGAACATGCAGCGTCAGGCTGTCCCAACATTGCGCGCTGACAAGCCGCTGGTTGGTACTGGCATGGAGCGCAACGTTGCGCGTGACTCCGGTGTTTGCGTCGTGGCCCGTCGTGGCGGCGTGATCGACTCGGTAGACGCCAGCCGTATCGTGGTTCGTGTTGCAGATGACGAAGTTGAGACAGGCGAAGCCGGTGTCGACATCTACAACCTGACCAAATACACACGTTCGAACCAGAATACCTGCATCAACCAGCGTCCGCTGGTGAGCAAGGGTGACCGCGTTCAGCGTAGCGACATCATGGCTGACGGCCCGTCCACCGATATGGGTGAACTGGCGCTGGGTCAGAACATGCGCATCGCGTTCATGGCGTGGAACGGCTTCAACTTCGAAGACTCCATCTGCCTGTCCGAGCGTGTTGTTCAGGAAGACCGCTTCACCACGATCCACATTCAGGAACTGACCTGTGTGGCGCGTGATACCAAGCTCGGGCCTGAAGAGATCACTGCCGACATCCCTAACGTGGGTGAGGCAGCACTGAACAAGCTGGATGAAGCTGGTATCGTTTATGTAGGCGCTGAAGTCGGCGCAGGCGACATCCTGGTAGGTAAGGTCACTCCGAAAGGCGAGACCCAGCTGACCCCGGAAGAGAAGCTGCTGCGTGCGATCTTCGGTGAAAAAGCAAGCGACGTTAAAGACACGTCCTTGCGCGTGCCTACCGGTACCAAAGGCACCGTTATCGACGTTCAGGTCTTCACTCGTGATGGCGTTGAGCGTGATGCTCGTGCGCTGTCCATCGAGAAGAGCCAGCTCGACGAGATCCGCAAGGACCTGAACGAAGAGTTCCGCATTGTTGAAGGCGCAACGTTCGAACGTTTGCGTTCCGCTCTGGTGGGTCGTACCGCTGAAGGTGGTGCTGGCCTGAAGAAGGGGCAGGAAATCACCAATGAAATTCTGGACGGCCTGGAACACGGTCAGTGGTTCAAGCTGCGCATGGTCGAAGATGCGCTGAACGAGCAACTCGAGAAAGCTCAGGCTTACATCGTCGATCGTCGCCGTCTGCTTGACGACAAGTTCGAAGACAAGAAGCGCAAGCTGCAGCAGGGCGATGATCTTGCTCCAGGTGTACTCAAGATCGTCAAGGTTTACCTTGCCATCCGCCGTCGTATCCAGCCTGGCGACAAGATGGCCGGTCGTCACGGTAACAAAGGTGTGGTCTCCGTGATCATGCCGGTTGAAGACATGCCGCACGATGCCAACGGTACTCCGGTGGATATCGTCCTCAACCCGTTGGGTGTACCTTCGCGTATGAACGTCGGTCAGATCCTCGAAACCCACCTCGGCCTCGCGGCTAAGGGGTTGGGCGAGAAGATCAACCGCATGCTTGAAGAGCAGCGTAAAGTCGTTGAACTGCGTAAGTTCCTGAACGAGATCTATAACGAGATCGGCGGCCGTCAAGAGAGTCTAGATGACCTGTCTGATCAGGAGATTCTGGATCTGGCGAAGAACCTGCGTGGCGGCGTTCCAATGGCTACCCCGGTATTTGACGGTGCGAAGGAATCCGAAATCAAGGCAATGCTCCGCCTGGCGGACATGCCGGACAGTGGCCAGATGCAGCTGTTCGACGGCCGTACCGGCAACAAGTTTGAGCGTCCGGTCACCGTTGGCTACATGTACATGCTGAAGCTGAACCACTTGGTGGACGACAAGATGCACGCGCGTTCCACTGGTTCGTACAGCCTGGTTACCCAGCAGCCGCTGGGTGGTAAGGCTCAGTTCGGTGGTCAGCGTTTCGGGGAGATGGAGGTTTGGGCGCTGGAAGCTTATGGCGCGGCGTACACTCTGCAAGAAATGCTCACAGTGAAGTCGGACGACGTGAACGGTCGGACCAAGATGTACAAGAACATCGTGGACGGCGATCACCGTATGGAGCCGGGCATGCCCGAGTCCTTCAACGTGTTGATCAAAGAAATCCGTTCGCTCGGTATCGATATCGATCTGGAAACCGAATAACACGTGACGCGAATCGAGGGTGGGTCGGTATGACTGCCCTCTGCTCCGCCAGGAGGAAAGGCCTTGAAAGACCTACTGAATTTGCTGAAAAACCAGGGTCAAGTCGAAGAGTTCGACGCTATCCGTATTGGATTGGCGTCGCCTGAGATGATCCGTTCGTGGTCGTTCGGTGAAGTTAAAAAACCGGAAACCATCAACTACCGTACGTTCAAACCTGAGCGTGACGGCCTGTTCTGCGCCAAGATCTTTGGCCCGGTCAAGGATTACGAGTGCCTGTGCGGTAAGTACAAGCGCTTGAAGCATCGTGGCGTCATCTGCGAGAAGTGTGGCGTTGAAGTCGCGCTGGCCAAAGTCCGTCGTGAGCGCATGGCTCACATCGAGCTGGCTTCGCCGGTAGCTCACATCTGGTTCCTGAAATCGCTGCCGTCCCGTATCGGCTTGCTGATGGACATGACCCTGCGTGATATCGAACGCGTTCTCTACTTCGAGAGCTATGTCGTTATCGATCCGGGCATGACCACGCTCGAAAAAGGGCAACTGCTAAACGACGAGCAATACTTCGAGGCTCTCGAAGAGTTCGGTGACGATTTCGACGCCCGTATGGGTGCCGAGGCTGTCCGCGAGCTGCTGCACGCTATTGATCTGGAACACGAGATTGGCCGGCTGCGCGAAGAGATTCCGCAAACCAACTCCGAGACCAAAATCAAGAAGCTGTCCAAGCGTCTGAAGTTGATGGAAGCCTTCCAGGGTTCCGGCAACCTTCCAGAATGGATGGTGTTGACCGTTCTGCCGGTTCTGCCGCCAGATCTGCGTCCACTGGTCCCGCTGGATGGTGGTCGTTTCGCGACTTCCGACCTTAACGATCTCTATCGTCGAGTGATCAACCGTAACAACCGCTTGAAGCGCCTGCTCGATCTGTCTGCTCCTGACATCATCGTGCGCAACGAAAAGCGCATGTTGCAGGAAGCTGTGGATGCGTTGCTTGATAACGGTCGTCGCGGTCGCGCCATCACAGGTTCGAACAAGCGTCCTCTGAAATCTCTGGCTGACATGATCAAGGGTAAGCAGGGCCGTTTCCGTCAGAACTTGCTCGGTAAGCGTGTTGACTACTCTGGCCGTTCGGTAATTACCGTAGGTCCGACCCTGCGTCTGCATCAGTGCGGTCTGCCCAAGAAGATGGCACTGGAGCTGTTCAAGCCGTTCATTTTCGGCAAGCTCGAGATGCGTGGTCTCGCTACCACCATCAAAGCTGCCAAGAAAATGGTCGAGCGCGAGCTGCCAGAAGTCTGGGACGTTCTCGCCGAAGTCATTCGCGAACACCCGGTGCTCCTGAACCGTGCGCCGACGCTTCACCGTCTGGGTATCCAGGCGTTTGAGCCGGTTCTCATCGAAGGTAAAGCGATCCAGCTGCACCCGTTGGTCTGTGCGGCATACAACGCCGACTTCGACGGTGACCAGATGGCTGTTCACGTGCCGCTGACGCTGGAAGCCCAGCTCGAAGCCCGTGCGCTGATGATGTCGACCAACAACATTCTGTCGCCAGCGAACGGTGAGCCAATCATCGTTCCTTCGCAGGACGTTGTATTGGGTCTGTACTACATGACTCGTGAAGCGATCAACGCCAAAGGCGAAGGTCGTGTATTCGCGGATCTGCAGGAAGTGGACCGTGTATTCCGTGCGGGCGAAGCCGCTCTGCATGCAAAAGTGAAAGTGCGCATCAACGAAACGATCAATGATCGTGACGGTGGCAGCGTCAAGAATACTCGTATCGTCGACACAACCGTCGGCCGTGCGCTGCTGTTCCAAGTGGTTCCGGCCGGCTTGTCATACGACGTCGTCAATCAGCCGATGAAGAAGAAGGCAATCTCCAAGCTGATCAACCAGTGCTACCGCGTGGTTGGCCTGAAAGAGACTGTAATCTTCGCTGACCAGCTGATGTACACCGGTTTTGCCTATTCGACGATCTCGGGTGTCTCCATCGGCGTTAACGACTTTGTTATCCCTGATGAAAAAGCTCGCATCATCGACGCAGCAACCGATGAAGTGAAAGAAATCGAGAGTCAGTACGCCTCCGGCCTGGTTACCCAGGGCGAGAAGTACAACAAGGTGATCGACCTCTGGTCCAAGGCCAACGATGAAGTCTCCAAGGCGATGATGTCGAACCTCTCGAAAGAGAAGGTTGTCGATCGTCACGGTGAGACCGTTGATCAGGAATCCTTCAACTCGATGTACATGATGGCTGACTCGGGTGCGCGGGGTTCCGCAGCACAGATTCGTCAGTTGGCAGGTATGCGGGGTCTGATGGCCAAGCCGGATGGCTCGATCATCGAGACACCGATCACTGCTAACTTCCGTGAAGGTTTGAGCGTTCTTCAGTACTTCATCTCGACGCACGGTGCTCGTAAGGGGCTTGCGGATACCGCGTTGAAAACCGCGAACTCTGGTTACCTGACTCGTCGTCTTGTAGACGTGGCACAAGATCTGGTCGTTACCGAGGTTGACTGCGGTACTGAACACGGTCTGGTCATGACGCCGCACATTGAAGGTGGCGACGTCGTAGAGCCGTTGGGCGAACGCGTATTGGGTCGAGTGATCGCCCGCGACGTATTCAAGCCTGGCACTGAAGATGTCATCGTTCCAGGCGGCACACTGGTTGACGAGAAGTGGGTTGAATTCATCGAGCTGAACAGCATCGACGAAGTGATCGTACGCTCTCCGATCAGCTGTGAAACACGTTTCGGTATCTGCGCCAAGTGCTATGGCCGTGATCTGGCGCGCGGTCACCAGGTGAACATCGGTGAGGCGGTCGGCGTTATCGCGGCTCAGTCGATCGGTGAGCCGGGTACCCAGCTGACCATGCGTACGTTCCACATCGGTGGTGCGGCAAGCCGTACTTCTGCTGCTGACAGTGTTCAGGTGAAGAACGGCGGTATCGTTCGTCTGCACAACCTGAAGCACGTTGAGCGTCTTGATGGTCACCTGGTCGCGGTGTCGCGTTCCGGTGAGTTGGCAATAGCCGACGAGTTCGGTCGTGAGCGCGAGCGCTACAAGCTGCCGTATGGTGCTGTGATTCTGGTGAAGGAAGGTGACAAGGTCGACGCCGGGTCCATCGTGGCCAAGTGGGACCCACACACTCACCCAATCGTCACCGAGATGAAAGGTACCGTGACCTACGTGGGCATGGAGGAAGGTATTACGATCAAGCGCCAGACGGACGAATTGACCGGTTTGACGAACATCGAAGTACTGGATGCCAAAGATCGCCCTGCAGCAGGTAAAGACATTCGTCCTGCGGTCAAGATGGTTGGTGTTGATGGTAAGGATCTGCTGCTGCCGGGTACTGACGTACCGGCTCAGTACTTCCTGCCGGCAAACGCCCTCGTCGGTGTTGCGGATGGTGTGCAAGTGGGTGTGGGTGACGTTATCGCCCGTATCCCGCAAGAGACCTCCAAAACCCGTGACATCACTGGTGGTCTGCCGCGCGTTGCCGACCTGTTCGAAGCGCGTCGCCCTAAAGAAGCATCGATCCTGGCTGAAGTCAGCGGTACGATCGCGTTTGGTAAAGAGACCAAAGGCAAGCGTCGTCTCGTTATCACGCCAAACGATGGTACCGATCCGTACGAAGAGCTGATTCCAAAATGGCGTCATCTGAACGTCTTCGAAGGTGAGCAAGTCAGCCGTGGTGAGGTTATCTCCGACGGCCCAAGCGATCCGCACGATATCCTGCGCCTGCTGGGTGTCAGCGCTCTGGCGAAATACATCGTCAACGAGATTCAGGACGTTTACCGCCTGCAAGGCGTGAAGATCAACGACAAGCACATTGAAACAATCCTTCGTCAGATGCTGCGTAAGGTCGAGATCGCTGAGTCTGGCGACTCCAGCTTCATCAAGGGTGACCAGATGGAGTTGACGCATGTCCTGGTTGAAAACGAGCGCCTTGCGACCGACGAGAAATTTGTTTCCAAATTCACTCGTGTGTTGCTTGGTATCACCAAGGCGTCGCTGTCCACCGAATCGTTCATCTCGGCGGCCTCCTTCCAGGAGACCACTCGCGTACTGACCGAAGCGGCGGTTACCGGCAAGCGCGATTATCTGCGCGGCCTGAAAGAAAACGTGGTAGTGGGTCGTCTGATCCCTGCAGGTACCGGTCTGGCATATCACAGCGAGCGCAAGCGTCGTCGTGAAGCCGACAAGCCGATGCGTGTAAGTGCGAGCGAAGTTGAAGCCGCGCTCACTGAAGCGTTGAACTCAAGCAGTAATTGAGAGTAGGGCCCCGATTTTCACAGTCATTGGTCTCAACCGGTTGATGGGTTGCCAGTGGCTGTGGACACCGGGGCTTTGCCTTGACTGGGGGCAGGATCCTCTTTAGACTCTTGTACCCCTAAATCTGGCGGGACGTATGTCCTGCCATTTTGCTTTTCTTGTAAGACAATAGCGTCGCAAGACAACAGTGGAGCTAGTAGATGGCAACTATCAACCAGCTGGTACGTCAGCCGCGTAAGCGTATCGTCGAGAAATCCGACGTGCCTGCCCTGCAGAACTGCCCGCAGCGTCGTGGTGTGTGCACTCGCGTGTACACAACTACGCCGAAAAAACCTAACTCGGCACTGCGTAAAGTATGCCGTGTGCGTCTGACCAACGGTTTCGAGGTTTCCTCGTACATCGGCGGTGAAGGCCACAACCTGCAAGAGCACAGCGTCGTACTGATTCGCGGCGGCCGTGTAAAAGACTTGCCAGGTGTTCGTTACCACACCGTCCGCGGTTCGTTGGATACCTCCGGTGTCAAAGGTCGTAACCAGGGTCGTTCGAAGTACGGTACCAAGAAGCCTAAGTAGTAGCGGCTTTTTGAAAAAACTGAATCATCTTATTTTCTGAGTCGATAAGAGTAAGGTCGGAGGCGCCGTTAGGTGCTGATTCCGAGCGAACCTGAAGACCGTTTGAGGGCTTATCCATGCCAAGAAGACGCGTAGCAGCCAAGCGCGAAGTGCTTGACGATCCAAAATACGGCAGCCAGATTCTGGCCAAGTTCATGAACCACGTTATGGAAAGCGGCAAGAAAGCCGTTGCCGAGCGTATCGTTTATGGCGCGCTGGAAAAGGTTAAAGAACGCAAGAACTCCGATCCCCTGGAAATCTTCGAGAAAGCTCTCGACGCCATCGCTCCGCTGGTCGAAGTGAAGTCGCGCCGTGTAGGCGGTGCTACTTACCAGGTCCCGGTCGAAGTTCGTCCGTCCCGTCGTAATGCTCTGGCAATGCGTTGGCTGGTAGACTTCGCGCGCAAGCGCGGTGAGAAGTCTATGGCTCTGCGTTTGGCTGGCGAACTGTTGGACGCCGCCGAAGGTAAAGGTGCTGCGGTCAAGAAGCGTGAAGACGTGCACCGTATGGCTGAAGCCAACAAAGCTTTCTCGCACTACCGCTTCTAATTTCAGCGTCACTAATTTTGCGAGGGCTTTATGGCTCGTACTACACCGATCAGCCGTTACCGTAACATTGGTATCGTCGCTCACGTGGATGCTGGTAAAACCACCACCACCGAGCGCGTCCTTTTTTACACCGGCAAAAGCCACAAGATGGGCGAGGTGCATGATGGCGCCGCGACCACCGACTGGATGGTTCAGGAGCAGGAGCGTGGTATTACCATTACTTCTGCTGCTATTACTGCCTTTTGGCAGGGTTCCGAGAAGCAGCACAAAGACCAATATCGCTTCAACGTGATTGACACCCCGGGCCACGTAGACTTCACGATTGAAGTTGAGCGTTCCCTGCGTGTACTCGACGGCGCGGTCGTTGTTTTCTGTGGTACCTCTGGCGTAGAGCCTCAGTCCGAAACCGTATGGCGTCAAGCCAACAAGTACGGGGTTCCACGTATCGTTTACGTGAACAAAATGGACCGTGCTGGCGCAAACTTTCTGCGCGTAATTGCCCAGATCAAGCAGCGTTTGGGTCACACTCCGGTGCCGATCCAGTTGGCAATCGGTTCTGAAGACAACTTCCAGGGTCAGATTGATCTGATGTCTATGGAAGCGGTCTACTGGAACGATTCCGACAAAGGTATGGTCCCTGTTCGCAAGCCTATCCCTGCTGAGCTGCAGGAGCTGGCTGACGAATGGCGCAGCAACATGGTTGAGGCTGCGGCTGAAGCCAGCGAAGAACTGATGAACAAATACCTTGAGGGTGAGGAACTCACCAACGAGGAAATCAAGGCTGCTCTGCGTCAGCGTACTATTGCTGGTGAGATCGTTCTTGCTGTTTGCGGTTCTTCCTTCAAGAACAAGGGTGTTCCCCTGGTTCTCGACGCTGTGATCGACTACCTGCCGGCTCCAGTCGACATTCCTGCTATCAAGGGTTCCAACCCTGATAACGAGGAAGAGGAAATGGAGCGTCACGCGGACGACAACGAGCCGTTCTCGGCTCTGGCGTTCAAGATCGCTACCGATCCGTTCGTGGGTACGCTGACGTTCGTCCGTGTTTACTCGGGCGTGTTGGCATCCGGCGACGGCGTGATCAACTCGGTCAAGGGCAAGAAAGAGCGCGTGGGTCGTATGGTGCAAATGCACGCCAACGCTCGCGAAGAGATCAAGGAAGTACGCGCTGGCGACATCGCGGCCTTGATCGGCATGAAGGATGTCACCACTGGTGAAACCTTGTGCAACGCTGACAAGCCAATCATCCTGGTTCGGATGGACTTCCCGGAGCCGGTTATTTCGGTTGCCGTAGAGCCTAAAACCAAGGATGACCAGGAAAAAATGGGTATCGCACTGGGCAAGCTTGCTCAAGAAGACCCGTCTTTCCGCGTCAAAACTGATGAAGAGACTGGTCAAACGATCATCTCTGGCATGGGCGAGCTGCACTTGGACATCCTGGTTGACCGGATGCGCCGTGAGTTCAACGTCGAAGCCAACATCGGTAAGCCTCAGGTTTCGTATCGTGAGCGCATCACGAAGAACTGTGAAATCGAAGGCAAGTTCGTTCGTCAGTCCGGCGGTCGTGGTCAGTTCGGCCACTGCTGGATCCGTTTTGCACCTGCTGACGAAGGTCAGGAAGGTCTGCAATTCGTGAACGAAGTAGTGGGTGGTGTGGTTCCTAAGGAATACATCCCGGCTATCCAGAAGGGTATCGAAGAGCAGATGAAGAACGGCGTTGTCGCCGGCTATCCGCTGATCGGCCTGAAGGCTACCGTGTTTGATGGTTCTTACCACGACGTCGACTCGAACGAGATGGCGTTTAAGGTGGCTGCTTCCATGGCGACCAAGCAACTGGCCCAGAAGGGCGGCGGTGAGTTGCTTGAACCGATCATGGCTGTAGAGGTTGTTACGCCTGAAGACTATATGGGTGACGTGATGGGCGACCTTAACCGTCGTCGCGGCATGATCCTGGGTATGGAGGATACGGTCTCCGGCAAGGTAATTCGTGCCGAGGTTCCGTTGGGTGAGATGTTCGGTTATGCGACCGACGTTCGCTCCATGTCCCAAGGTCGCGCAAGCTACTCTATGGAATTCAAAAAATACAATACAGCTCCGTCGCACATCGTCGAAACTGTAACCAAAAAACAAGGCTGATTCAGCGCCTTTAGGCTAGGAGTTATTTGTCGTGGCTAAAGAAAAATTTGATCGTTCCCTTCCGCACGTCAACGTTGGCACCATCGGTCACGTTGACCATGGTAAAACCACGCTGACCGCTGCTCTGACTCGCGTCTGCTCCGAAGTCTTCGGTTCGGCTCGTGTTGACTTCGATAAGATCGACAGCGCACCAGAAGAGAAGGCTCGCGGTATCACCATCAACACTGCTCACGTTGAGTACAACTCGTCTGTACGTCACTACGCGCACGTTGACTGCCCGGGTCACGCTGACTACGTCAAGAACATGATCACCGGTGCTGCCCAGATGGACGGCGCTATCCTGGTTTGTTCGGCTGCTGATGGTCCGATGCCACAGACTCGTGAGCACATCCTGCTGTCCCGTCAGGTAGGCGTTCCGTACATCGTGGTCTTCCTGAACAAGGCTGACCTGGTAGACGACGCTGAGCTGCTGGAACTGGTTGAGATGGAAGTGCGCGATCTGCTGAGCACTTACGACTTCCCAGGTGACGACACTCCAATCATCATCGGCTCCGCCCGTATGGCGTTGGAAGGCAAAGACGACAACGAGATGGGCACCACTGCCGTCAAGAAGTTGGTTGAAACTCTGGACAGCTACATCCCTCAGCCAGAGCGTGCTGTCGACAAGCCGTTCCTGATGCCAATCGAAGACGTATTCTCGATCTCTGGTCGCGGTACTGTTGTGACTGGTCGTGTTGAGCGCGGTATTGTCAAGGTTCAAGATCCACTGGAAATCGTTGGTCTGCGTGACACTACCGTCACCACCTGCACCGGTGTTGAAATGTTCCGTAAGCTGCTCGACGAAGGTCGTGCTGGCGAGAACTGCGGCGTTCTGTTGCGCGGCACCAAGCGTGACGACGTTGAGCGTGGTCAGGTTCTGGTCAAGCCAGGTACCGTCAAGCCTCACACTCAGTTCGAAGCTGAAATCTACGTTCTGAGCAAAGAAGAAGGCGGTCGTCACACTCCTTTCTTCAAAGGCTACCGTCCACAGTTCTATTTCCGTACTACCGACGTAACTGGTAGCTGCGAACTGCCGGAAGGCGTTGAGATGGTTATGCCAGGTGATAACGTGAAAGTTTCCGTTACCCTGATCAAGCCAATCGCAATGGAAGACGGTCTGCGTTTCGCTATCCGTGAAGGCGGTCGTACCGTCGGCGCTGGCGTCGTAGCCAAAATCATCGCGTAAGCGATGATCTTCAAAAAGAGCCCCCGCTTGCGGGGGCTTTTTTATTGGGTTGACACCCTGTTAGCTCGTCTATAGAATTGCGCCTCCTTTAAACGGGCGTATTGCGCTCGGTGGGAAGTAGCCTGGAGTCTGAAATCCAATGCAAAATCAGCAAATCCGTATCAGGTTGAAGGCTTTTGACCATCGCCTGATCGACCAATCCACCCAGGAAATCGTGGAAACCGCGAAACGTACTGGTGCTCAAGTGCGTGGTCCGATTCCACTCCCTACCCGTAAAGAGCGGTTCACCGTTCTGGTTTCTCCGCACGTCAACAAAGACGCGCGCGACCAGTACGAGATCCGTACTCATAAGCGTGTTCTGGACATTGTCCAGCCAACGGATAAAACCGTTGATGCGCTGATGAAGCTTGATCTTGCGGCAGGTGTGGAAGTACAGATCAGCCTCGGCTAAGACTCGGGTCTTAGTCGTGTAACGCTCTGAAATGGGCGGCCATAGCGGGTGAAAGCCCCGTACACTCATGAGGTTTACAACATGACTATTGGTGTAGTCGGTCGTAAATGCGGTATGACCCGTATTTTCACCGAAGAAGGTGTCTCCATTCCGGTTACGGTCATTGAGATCGAGCCGAATCGCGTCACCCAGTTCAAAACCGAAGAAGTCGATGGCTATCGTGCAGTGCAAGTCACTGTCGGCGTGCGTCGTGCTTCCCGTGTGACTGCTGCTCAAGCAGGTCACTTCGCTAAGGCGAACGTTGCCGCTGGTCGTACTGTCTTGGAATTCCGTCTTGAAGAAGGCGAATACAAGGCTGGCGATCTGATCAATGCAGAAATCTTTGCTGCTGGCCAGATGGTAGATGTTACCGGTCAGTCCAAAGGTAAAGGCTTCCAAGGTACTATCAAGCGCCACAATTTCCGTGGCCAAGATAATACTCACGGTAACTCCGTGTCCCACCGCGTCCCGGGCTCTATCGGCCAGTGCCAGACTCCTGGTCGTGTATTCAAGGGCAAAAAAATGTCCGGTCATATGGGCGCTGAGCGCGTGACCGTGCAGTCCCTGGAAGTAGTGCGCGTGGACGCTGAACGCAATCTGTTGTTGGTCAAGGGTGCTGTTCCTGGCGCTACTGGCGGCAATGTGGTTGTACGTCCAGCGGCCAAGGCTCGCGGTTAAGGGGAAGCTGACATGCAATTAAATGTAAATGACGCCCAAGCGATCGAAGTTTCCGAACTGACATTTGGCGGCGAATTCAACGAGACGCTGGTTCACCAGGCAGTCGTGGCCTACATGGCTGGCGGTCGTCAGGGCAGCAAGCAGCAAAAGACCCGTTCTGACGTATCCGGTGGCGGTAAGCGCCCTTGGCGTCAAAAGGGTACTGGCCGTGCTCGTGCCGGTACTATCCGTAGCCCGATCTGGCGCGGCGGCGGTACCACTTTCGCAGCACGTCCTCAGGATCATTCTCAGAAGCTCAACAAGAAGATGTATCGCGCTGCACTGCGCTCCATCCTTGCTGAACTGGTTCGCACTGATCGTCTGGTCGTGGTTCAGGATTTCGCTGTTGAATCGCCGAAAACCAAAGATCTGCTGGGCAAACTGAACGACATGAGCCTGACCGACGTTTTGATCGTGTCGGACGCTGTTGATCAGAACCTGTACCTGGCTGCTCGTAACCTGCCGCACGTTGATGTGCGTGATGTTCAAGGTTCCGATCCAGTTAGTCTGATCGCATACGACAAAGTGTTGATCACTGTGTCGGCCGTGAAGAAATTCGAGGAGCTGCTGGGATGAACCAGGAACGCGTATTTAAAGTTCTGCTTGGCCCGCACGTTTCCGAGAAGGCTACGGTTCTGGCAGACAAAAAAGGTCAGTTCGTTTTCAAGGTTGCTACTGATGCAACCAAGCTGGAAATCAAGAAGGCCGTCGAAAGCCTGTTCAGCGTGAAAGTAGAGCGTGTCACTACCCTGAATGTTATGGGTAAGACCAAGCGCACTGCTCGCGGTCTGGGCAAGCGTAATGACTGGAAGAAGGCAGTTATCTCCCTTCAGCCAGGCCAAGATCTCGATTTCAGCAGCAGTGCTGAGTAAGGAAGGGGTGCATCATGGCAATCGTTAAATGCAAACCGACTTCCCCTGGCCGCCGTTTTGTGGTCAAGGTGGTCAACCAGGAGCTGCACAAAGGCGCTCCTCACGCACCGCTGCTCGAGAAAAAATCGAAGACTGGTGGTCGTAACAACAATGGCCGCATCACTACTCGTCACATCGGTGGTGGTCATAAGCAGCATTATCGTCTGGTCGATTTCCGTCGCAACGACAAGGATGGCATTTCTGCCACCGTCGAGCGTATTGAATACGATCCAAACCGTACTGCTCACATCGCACTGCTGCTGTACGCAGACGGCGAGCGTCGTTACATCATCGCGCCTAAAGGCGTGAGTGCTGGCGACCAGCTGATCGCAGGCGCTCTGGCTCCAATCAAGCCAGGCAACGCTCTGCAGCTGCGCAACATTCCAGTGGGTTCTACCGTTCACGGCATCGAATTGAAGCCGGGTAAAGGTGCCCAGATCGCTCGTTCCGCTGGTGCATCTGCACAGCTGATCGCTCGTGAAGGTGTCTACGTGACCCTGCGTCTTCGCTCCGGTGAGATGCGTAAAGTTCTGGCTGAATGCCGTGCGACTCTGGGCGAGGTCTCGAACTCCGAGCACAGCCTGCGTTCGCTGGGTAAAGCTGGTGCCAAACGCTGGCGTGGCGTTCGCCCAACCGTTCGTGGTGTTGCCATGAACCCGGTTGACCACCCACATGGTGGTGGTGAAGGTCGTACCTCTGGTGGTCGTCATCCGGTATCGCCGTGGGGCTTCCCGACTAAGGGCGCGAAGACTCGTGGTAATAAGCGTACCGACAAAATGATCGTCCGTCGTCGCAAGTAAATAGAGGGATACGACAGTGCCACGTTCTCTGAAAAAAGGTCCTTTTATTGATCTTCACCTACTGAAGAAGATCGAAGTGGCGGCGGAAAAGAACGATCGCAAACCAGTTAAGACCTGGTCGCGCCGTTCTATGATCCTGCCACAAATGGTCGGTTTGACCATTGCTGTGCATAACGGTCGTCAGCATGTTCCTGTTCTCGTGAACGAAGACATGGTCGGCCACAAACTAGGCGAGTTTGCCGGTACCCGCACTTATCGTGGGCACGTGGCAGACAAGAAAGCCAAGCGTTAAGGGGTAAGGAACGATGGAAGTAGCCGCTAAGTTGTCGGGCGCTCGAATCTCCGCCCAGAAAGCCCGCTTGGTCGCCGACCAGATCCGCGGGAAGAAGGTGGGCGAAGCGCTCAACCTGTTGGCTTTCAGCAGTAAGAAAGCCGCCGAGATCATGAAGAAAGTGCTGGAGTCGGCCGTAGCCAACGCCGAGCATAACGAAGGCGCAGACGTTGATGACCTTAAGGTCTCCACCGTTTTCGTCAACGAAGGGCGTTCGCTGAAGCGAATCATGCCACGTGCCAAAGGCCGTGCTGATCGCATCGTCAAGCGGTCTTGCCATATCACTGTCAAGGTTGCTGACAAGTAACGGAGTCGAAGAGATGGGTCAGAAAGTACATCCCATTGGCATTCGCCTGGGAATCGTCAAGGAGCACACCTCCGTCTGGTACGCAGACGGTCGGACTTATGCGGACTATTTGTTCGCTGATCTGAAGGTGCGAGAGTATCTCCAAGACAAACTAAAAAGCGCGTCCGTAAGCCGTATCGATATCCATCGTCCGGCGCAGACTGCACGCATCACCATCCACACCGCTCGTCCAGGTATCGTTATCGGGAAGAAAGGTGAAGATGTTGAGAAGCTGCGTCAGGACCTGACCAAGCAAATGGGTGTGCCTGTGCACATCAATATCGAAGAGATCCGGAAGCCGGAACTCGACGGTATGCTGGTTGCGCAGAGCGTAGCTCAGCAGCTGGAGCGTCGTGTAATGTTCCGTCGCGCTATGAAGCGCGCAGTGCAGAACGCCATGCGCATTGGTGCCAAAGGCATCAAAATCCAAGTGAGCGGTCGTCTCGGCGGTGCTGAAATTGCACGTACTGAATGGTATCGCGAAGGTCGTGTGCCTTTGCACACCCTGCGTGCCGACATCGACTATGCCAACTACGAAGCTCACACCACTTATGGTGTGATCGGTGTAAAGGTTTGGATCTTCAAAGGCGAAGTAATTGGTGGTCGCCAAGAAGAGCTGAAGCCGCAAGCACCAGCGCCTCGTAAAAAAGCTGCTAAGTAAGGGGTACGCCAAATGTTGCAACCTAAGCGTACGAAGTTCCGCAAGCAGATGACCGGCCACAACCGTGGTCTGGCACTGCGCGGTAGCAAAGTCAGCTTCGGCGAGTTCGCGCTGAAGTCTGTTGCTCGTGGTCGTCTCACCGCTCGTCAGATCGAGTCAGCGCGTCGCGCACTGACCCGTCACGTTAAACGTGGCGGCAAGATCTGGATCCGTGTATTCCCGGACAAGCCTGTTACCAAAAAGCCCCTCGAAGTTCGGATGGGTAAAGGTAAGGGTAACGTGGAGTACTGGGTTGCCCAGATTCAGCCAGGCAAAGTCCTGTATGAAATCGAGGGTGTTTCCGAAGAGTTGGCGCGTGAGGCTTTCGCCCTGGCTGCTGCAAAGCTGCCGCTCGCCACCTCCTTTGTTAAGCGGACGGTGATGTGATGAAAGCGAATGAACTTCGTGAAAAATCAGCACAGCAACTGAACGAGCAACTGCTCGGCTTGCTGCGCGACCAGTTCAATCTGCGCATGCAGAAAGCAACTGGCCAGTTGGGGCAGTCTCACCTGCTCTCGCAAGTTAAGCGTGACATCGCTCGCGTGAAGACTGTGCTCAACCAGCAGGCAGGTAAGTAATCATGGCTGAAGCCGAAAAAACCGTCCGTACGCTGACTGGCCGTGTCGTCAGCGACAAGATGGACAAGACCATCACCGTACTGATCGAGCGTCGCGTCAAGCACCCAATCTACGGTAAATACGTTAAGCGTTCGACTAAGCTGCACGCGCACGACGAAACCAATCAGTGCCACATCGGCGACAAGGTCACTATTCGTGAAACTCGTCCGATGGCCAAGACTAAATCTTGGGCGCTGGTTGATGTTCTCGAACGCGCTGTGGAAGTCTAAGGGCTAGGGGTCGGAGAAATTATATGATTCAGACTCAATCCATGCTCGATGTGGCCGATAACAGCGGCGCACGCCGCGTTATGTGCATCAAGGTGCTTGGTGGCTCTCATCGTCGTTACGCTGGTATCGGTGACATCATCAAAGTTACCGTCAAGGAAGCAATTCCGCGCGGTAAGGTGAAGAAAGGCCAAGTGATGACTGCCGTAGTAGTCCGCACTCGCCACGGTGTTCGTCGCGCAGACGGCTCCATCATCCGCTTTGATGGCAACGCTGCTGTTCTGTTGAACAACAAGCAAGAGCCGATCGGCACCCGTATCTTTGGGCCAGTGACCCGTGAACTTCGTACTGAGAAGTTCATGAAGATCGTCTCGCTCGCCCCAGAAGTGCTGTAAGGAGATCCGACATGCAAAAGATTCGTCGTGACGACGAGATCATCGTGATCGCCGGCAAAGACAAAGGTAAGCGCGGTAAGGTGCTCAAGGTTCTCGCTGACGACCGTCTGGTCGTTGGTGGGATCAACCTGGTGAAGCGTCATACCAAGCCAAACCCGATGTCGGGCGTACAGGGCGGTATCGTCGAGAAAGAAGCGCCACTGCACGCTTCTAACGTCGCCATTTTCAACGGCGCAACCAACAAAGCTGATCGCGTTGGTTTCAAAGTTGAAGACGGCAAGAAAATTCGTGTCTTCAAGTCGACCCAAAAAGCGGTTGATGCTTGAACACTGCTAGGTAGAAGACCATGGCACGACTAAAAGAGATTTACTGGAAAGAAATAGCACCGAAGCTTAAGGAAGAACTTAAGCTTTCGAACGTGATGGAAGTTCCACGCGTTACCAAGATCACCCTGAACATGGGTCTGGGCGAAGCGATCGGTGACAAGAAAGTCATCGAGCACGCTGTTGCAGACCTGGAAAAAATCACCGGCCAAAAAGTCGTTGTGACTTACGCTCGCAAATCTATCGCAGGCTTTAAAGTCCGTGAAGGTTGGCCGATCGGTGTCAAAGTGACTCTGCGCCGTGAGCGTATGTATGAATTCCTGGATCGTCTGCTGTCGATCTCCCTGCCTCGGGTCCGCGACTTCCGCGGCCTGAATGCCAAGTCCTTCGATGGTCGTGGTAACTACAGCATGGGCGTTAAAGAGCAGATCATTTTCCCGGAAATCGACTACGACAAGATTGATGCCCTGCGCGGTCTGGACATTACCCTGACCACCACTGCTCGTACGGACGAAGAAGGTCGCGCATTGCTGCGTGCTTTCAAGTTCCCGTTCCGCAACTGATTGGAGTAGGACCATGGCCAAGAAGAGCATGAAAAACCGTGAGCTGAAGCGTCAGCTCACCGTTGCCAAGTACGCTACCAAGCGTGCTGCGCTGAAAGCGATCATCGTGGATCTGAACGCAAGTCCAGAAGCACGTTGGGAAGCAACGGTCGCACTGCAGAAGCAACCACGTGACGCAAGTGCCTCGCGCATGCGTAACCGTTGCCGCCTGACAGGTCGTCCGCACGGCGTATATCGCAAGTTCGGCCTCGGCCGTAACATGCTGCGCCAAGCAGCAATGCGTGGCGACGTACCAGGTCTGGTTAAAGCCAGCTGGTAAGCAGCTATTCTCGCACTGCGTCCATCGTGATCACCATGAACCGATGGGCGTAGAGCCTGAATTTGAATCAAGCCCCTTTTGGGGCTTGATTCATTTCTGGGGTGCGCCTAGAATTGCCGGCTCGCCAGAGCCCGTGCTTGCACGTGCCCGAAATTTTAAGGCGATAGGTTGTAGCCGTAAGGCTCATTTTTTTTGTATCAGGAGCGTCTAGCCCATGAGTATGCAGGACCCGTTAGCGGACATGCTAACTCGTATCCGTAATGCCCAGATGGCTGAAAAGCCCGTCGTAAGCATGCCATCCTCCACGTTGAAGGTGGCTGTAGCCAAAGTCCTGAAGGACGAAGGTTACATTGCGGGTTATCAGATCAGCAGCGAAACCAAGCCGTTGCTATCCATCGAGCTGAAGTACTTCGAAGGCCGTCCGGTCATCGAAGAAGTGAAGCGCGTTAGCCGTCCAGGCCTGCGTCAGTACAAGTCCGTCGATGAGTTGCCAAAAGTTCGTGGCGGCCTCGGTGTGTCTATCGTCTCCACCAACAAAGGTGTGATGACGGATCGTGCTGCGCGCGCTGCCGGTGTCGGCGGCGAAGTGCTTTGCACTGTGTTCTAAGGGGGGATAAGCATGTCACGCGTAGCTAAGAACCCCGTTAAGTTGCCAGCAGGCGTCGAAGTTAAACTCGTCGGCCAGCAGCTTTCGGTGAAGGGTGCCAAGGGCACTCTAGACCTGAACATTCATTCGGCCGTTGAAATTGTTGAAGAAGCCGGTGAGTTGCGTTTTGCTGCTCGCAATGGCGATCAACAAACTCGCGCAATGGCTGGTACCACTCGTGCGTTGGTAAACAACATGGTCCAAGGCGTAAGCCAAGGCTTTGAGCGCAAGCTCCAGCTGGTCGGTGTTGGTTACAAAGCGCAAGCAAAAGGCACGGTGCTGAACCTGGCCCTTGGCTTCTCGCACCCAGTGGACTACGAATTGCCGGAAGGCATCACCGCTGAGACTCCCAACCAAACCGATATCGTCATCCGCGGTATCGACAAGCAGTTGGTTGGTCAAGTGGCCGCTGAGATCCGCGACTTCCGCCGTCCAGAGCCGTACAAAGGCAAAGGCGTGCGTTACGCGGACGAAGTCGTCCGTCGTAAAGAAGCCAAGAAGAAGTAGGGCATAGCAAATGACCGTCAAAAAAGTTACCCGACTGCGTCGCGCTCGCAAAGCACGCCTGAAAATGCACGAACTCGAAGTCGTGCGTCTCTGCGTGTACCGCTCTTCGCAGCACATTTATGCCCAGGTCATCTCGGCCGACGGCAGCAAAGTCTTGGCAAACGCCTCGACTTTGGACAAAGAACTGCGTGATGGCGCCACTGGCAACATCGACGCGGCCACTAAAGTTGGCCAGCTGATCGCTGAGCGTGCGAAAGCCGCCGGTGTATCGCAAGTGGCTTTTGATCGTTCTGGCTTCAAGTACCACGGTCGCGTTAAGGCGCTGGCTGATGCTGCTCGTGAAGGCGGGCTGGAGTTCTAAGTTATGTCAAATAACGACCAAAAACGCGACGAAGGCTACATCGAGAAGCTGGTACAGGTTAATCGCGTAGCAAAAACCGTTAAAGGCGGCCGTATCTTCACTTTCACCGCGTTGACCGTGGTTGGTGATGGTAAAGGGCGCGTTGGCTTCGGCCGTGGCAAGTCACGTGAAGTGCCTGCCGCGATCCAGAAGGCAATGGAAGCTGCTCGCCGCAACATGATCCAAGTTGATCTGAACGGCACCACGCTGCAGTACGCCATCAAGTCCGCTCATGGGGCTTCCAAGGTTTACATGCAGCCTGCGTCGGAAGGTACTGGCATCATCGCTGGCGGTGCAATGCGCGCCGTTCTCGAAGTTGCCGGCGTCCACAACGTTCTGGCCAAGTGCTACGGTTCGACCAACCCGGTCAACGTTGTTCACGCAACGTTCAAGGGTTTGAAAACCATGCAGTCCCCTGAGTCCATCGCTGCCAAACGCGGCCTGAACGTCCAGGAGATCTTCTGATCATGGCTACCGTTAAAGTAACGCTGATCAAAAGCATGACCGGCCGCATCCCTAACCACAAATTGTGCGTTAAGGGTTTGGGCCTGCGTCGCATCGGTCACACTGTAGAAGTCGTTGATACCCCGGAAAACCGTGGGATGATCAACAAGGCTTACTACATGCTGCGAGTCGAGGGTTAATCGATGAAACTCAATGATCTGAGTCCAGCGCCGGGTTCCCGTCGCGAAAAGCATCGTCCGGGCCGTGGTATCGGTAGTGGTTTGGGTAAGACCGGTGGCCGTGGCCACAAGGGTCAGACCTCCCGCTCCGGTGGCACCATCGCTCCGGGCTTCGAAGGCGGCCAACAGCCGTTGCATCGTCGTCTGCCTAAGTTCGGCTTCGTCTCTTTGAAGGCTATGGATCGTGCAGAAGTTCGCACCTCCGAGCTGGCTAAAGTTGAAGGCGTCGTCACTGTGCAGTCCCTGAAGGATGCCAACGTGATCAACCAAAACGTGCAGCGTGTGAAAATCATGCTGTCCGGTGAGGTTACTCGCGCGGTCACCCTCAAAGGTATCGCAGCCACCAAAGGTGCGCGTGCGGCTATCGAAGCAGCTGGCGGCAAGTTCGAGGAATAAATGGCTAAGCAAGGTGCTCTCTCAGCGCTCGGCAAAAGCGGCGGGTTGTCCGAACTCTGGGCTCGTCTGCGTTTCCTTTTCCTGGCGATTATCGTCTATCGGATCGGTGCGCATATCCCAGTTCCAGGTATCAACCCTGACCGGCTGGCGGACCTGTTTCGACAGAATGAGGGGACCATTCTTAGCTTGTTCAACATGTTTTCCGGCGGTGCGTTGGAGCGCATGAGCATTTTCGCACTGGGGATCATGCCGTATATATCGGCCTCGATCATCATGCAGCTCATGACCGCCGTCAGCCCGCAGCTGGAGCAGTTGAAGAAGGAAGGTGAGGCTGGTCGTCGTAAGATCAGCCAGTACACCCGCTATGGCACCGTCGTCCTGGCCCTGGTTCAAGCCATCGGCATGTCCATTGGCTTGGCCGGGCAGGGCGTTGCGTTCTCAGCAGATATCGGCTTCCACTTCGTTGCAGTCACCACGTTTGTTGCTGGTGCGCTGTTCATGATGTGGCTGGGCGAGCAGATCACTGAGCGCGGTGTTGGCAACGGTATCTCGATGTTGATTTTTTCGGGTATCGTCGCCGGTCTTCCGAGAGCGATCGGGCAGTCTTTCGAGTCTGCACGTCAAGGTGATATCAATATCTTCGCTTTGGTCGCCATCGGTTTGCTGGCAGTAGCGATCATCGGTTTCGTGGTGTTCATCGAGCGTGGTCAGCGTCGTATTGCTGTTCACTACGCCAAGCGTCAGCAGGGCCGTAAGGTCTTTGCTGCGCAGACGAGCCACTTGCCGTTGAAAGTGAACATGGCGGGTGTTATTCCTGCCATCTTCGCGAGCAGCATCTTGCTGTTTCCGGCTTCGCTGGGTGCCTGGTTCGGTCAGTCTGAGGGTATGGGCTGGTTGCAGGACATCTCGCAGTCGATCGCACCTGGTCAGCCGTTGAATATTCTGCTGTTTAGTGCAGGGATTATTTTCTTCTGCTTCTTCTATACGGCGTTGATGTTCAATCCGAAAGACGTAGCGGAAAACCTGAAGAAGTCCGGTGCCTTTATTCCGGGCATTCGTCCTGGTGAGCAGTCGGCGCGCTATATTGATGGCGTTCTGACTCGTCTGACCATGTTCGGTGCTCTCTATATGATGGCCGTATGTCTGCTCCCACAGTTTCTCGTGGTCGCTGCAAACGTGCCGTTTTACCTTGGCGGGACCTCGTTGCTGATCGTGGTCGTGGTTGTGATGGACTTCATGTCCCAAGTGCAATCGCACCTCGTTTCGCACCAGTATGAATCCCTGATGAAGAAAGCCAACCTGAAGGGCTACGGCAGCGGCATGCTGCGCTGAAGCACCCATAAGGTTCGAGGAGTTGGTGATGAAAGTTCGTGCATCGGTGAAAAAGCTGTGCCGCAACTGCAAGATTATTCGCCGCGAAGGTGTTGTTCGAGTAATTTGCAGCGCGGAACCACGTCACAAGCAGCGCCAAGGCTAAATGTGATCTGTGCTAAAAGCCCAGCAGCTAGTGCGCTGCTGGGTTGATTATTTGTTATTACAGCGATATTATCTCGCGCCCTATTTCTTGGCTTCCGGGGCGTAGGTAGCTGTCAATTGGAGTCCCACTGAATGGCCCGTATTGCAGGCGTTAACATTCCAGATAACAAGCATACTGTTATCTCGCTGACCTACATCTATGGTGTTGGTCGCACAACTGCACACAAAATCTGTGCTACTACCGGGGTTAACCCGGCGGTGAAGATCAAAGATCTGAGCGACGAGCAGATTGAACAGCTGCGTGGCGAAGTCGCGAAGTTCACCACTGAAGGTGATCTGCGTCGCGAAATCAACATGAAAATCAAGCGCTTGATGGACCTCGGTTGCTATCGCGGTCTGCGTCATCGTCGTGGTCTTCCAGTGCGCGGTCAGCGTACCAAGACTAACGCGCGTACCCGTAAAGGTCCGCGTAAGCCGATCCGCAAGTAATCGCCCCAGCGAATCGACAGGAATTAAATCATGGCAAAACCTGCTGCTCGTCCTCGTAAAAAAGTTAAAAAGACAGTGGTTGATGGCATCGCCCACATCCATGCATCTTTTAACAACACAATCGTGACCATCACCGACCGTCAAGGTAACGCTCTTTCCTGGGCAACCTCCGGTGGTTCGGGTTTCCGCGGTTCTCGCAAGTCCACGCCGTTCGCTGCTCAAGTAGCTGCTGAACGTGCTGGTCAAGCTGCGCTGGAATACGGCCTGAAAAACCTCGACGTCAACGTCAAAGGTCCAGGTCCAGGTCGTGAATCTGCTGTCCGTGCTTTGAACGGCTGCGGCTACAAGATCGCCAGCATCACCGACGTGACGCCAATCCCGCATAACGGGTGCCGTCCGCCGAAGAAGCGCCGCGTGTAATCCAGGAGATTGTAAAGAATGGCTCGTTACATTGGTCCAAAATGCAAACTCGCTCGTCGCGAAGGCACCGATCTCTTTCTGAAGAGCGGCGTGCGCGCGATCGAATCGAAGTGCAACATCGAAGCAGCACCTGGTATCCACGGCCAACGCCGCGGTCGCCAGTCCGACTACGGCACTCAACTGCGTGAAAAGCAGAAAGTCCGTCGTATTTATGGCGTTCTCGAGCGTCAGTTCAGCGGCTACTACAAAGAAGCTGCCGGCAAGAAAGGCGCAACTGGTGAGAACCTGCTGCAACTGCTCGAATGCCGTCTGGACAACGTTGTATACCGCATGGGCTTTGGTTCGACTCGTGCCGAATCGCGTCAGCTGGTATCGCACAAGTCGGTCAGCGTAAACGGCAAAACCGTTAACGTTCCGTCCTACCAGGTCCGTGCTGGTGACGTAGTGGCAATTCGTGAAAAAGCGAAGAACCAACTGCGTATTGTCCAGGCTCTCGATCTGTGTGCCCAACGTGGCCGCGTAGAATGGGTAGAAGTAGACACTGAGAAAAAATCTGGCGTCTTCAAAAGCGTTCCAGCTCGCAGTGATCTGTCCGCCGACATCAACGAAAGCCTGATTGTCGAGCTCTACTCCAAGTAAGGGCTAGAAAATAGGTGCATCCATGCAGATTTCGGTAAATGAGTTCCTGACACCCCGCCACATTGATGTGCAGGTTGTCAGTCCGACCCGCGCCAAAATAACCCTCGAGCCTCTCGAGCGTGGTTTCGGCCATACCCTGGGCAACGCGCTGCGCCGCATCCTGTTGTCCTCCATGCCCGGCTGTGCAGTAGTCGAGGCCGAGATTGACGGTGTGCTCCATGAGTACAGCGCCATCGAAGGTGTACAGGAAGATGTCATTGAAATCCTGTTGAACCTTAAAGGTCTGGCTATCAAGCTGCACGGTCGAGACGAAGTTACGCTGACCTTGTCGAAGAAGGGTTCGGGGGTGGTTACCGCTGCCGATATTCAGCTGGATCATGATGTCGAGATCGTTAACCCCGATCACGTAATCGCTAACCTGGCGTCTAACGGCGCCCTGAACATGAAGCTCGTTGTAGCTCGTGGTCGCGGTTATGAACCAGCAGACTCGCGTCAGAGCGATGAAGACGAAAGCCGCAGCATTGGTCGCTTGCAGCTCGACTCTTCGTTCAGCCCGGTCCGTCGCATTGCATACGTGGTCGAAAACGCCCGTGTCGAGCAACGTACCAACCTGGACAAGCTGGTTATTGATCTGGAAACCAACGGTACTCTGGATCCTGAAGAGGCTATCCGTCGTGCAGCAACCATCCTGCAACAGCAGTTGGCTGCGTTCGTCGACCTCAAAGGTGACAGTGAACCCGTTGTAGTCGAACAGGAAGACGAGATCGATCCGATCCTGCTTCGTCCGGTTGACGATTTGGAACTGACCGTACGTTCGGCCAACTGCCTTAAGGCGGAGAACATTTACTACATCGGCGACCTGATTCAGCGCACCGAAGTAGAACTGTTGAAGACTCCGAACCTGGGCAAGAAATCCTTGACCGAGATCAAGGACGTTCTGGCTTCTCGTGGTCTCTCCCTCGGCATGCGCCTCGACAACTGGCCGCCTGCAAGTCTTAAGAAGGACGACAAGGCGACTGCCTGATCGTCGTAATCACCGAACGTAGTGTTTGGTAAGGAATGAACCATGCGTCATCGTAAAAGTGGACGTCACCTGAGCCGTACCAGCTCTCACCGCAAGGCCATGTTCCAGAACATGGCGGTGTCGCTGTTCGAGCACGAGCTGATCAAAACTACCCTGCCGAAAGCCAAAGAACTGCGTCGCGTTGCTGAGCCGCTGATCACCTTGGCCAAGATTGACAGCGTTGCTAACCGTCGTCTGGCATTTGACCGTACCCGTTCGAAAGAAATGGTCGGCAAACTGTTCAACGATCTGGGCAAGCGTTATGCAACTCGTGAGGGTGGCTACCTGCGCATCCTCAAGTGCGGCTTCCGCGCTGGCGACAACGCGCCAATGGCGTACGTCGAACTGGTTGATCGTCCTGTCGGTGGTTCTGTAGAAACCGCTGAATAAGACATCAGTCATTACAAAGAACCGGGCCCAGTGCCCGGTTTTTTGTTGCCTGCGATAATCGTCCCCTGGTAACCGGATTGTCTCGAATATGGGGTGACTCTAAGTGATAATCGGAACCCTCCTCATTTCCCGCCCTTTTCGGTACCAAATGGCCGAATTTCGCAGTATTTCTGACTTTATTTGCTATCCCATAGGGTGACCAACCAGTCTGGTTGGTTCAAACTAACGCCTTTCACGAGGAGATGGACGGCGATGCAAGGCCACCCGGATGTAATTGATTACCTCAACACGCTGCTGACTGGCGAACTGGCTGCGCGCGACCAGTATTTTGTCCACTCGCGGATGTACGAAGATTGGGGTTTCAGCAAGCTGTACGAACGTATCAATCACGAGATGGAAGAAGAGGCTCAGCACGCTGATGCGTTGATGCGCCGGATTCTGATGCTCGAAGGCACCCCACGCATGCGTCCGGACGACCTGGATGTGGGTACTACGGTCCCCGAGATGCTCGCCAGCGATCTTCGTCTGGAATACAAGGTCCGAGCCGCGCTGTGCAAAGGTATTGCGCTCTGTGAGCAGCACAGGGATTACGTCAGCCGTGACATCCTCCGCATTCAGCTCGCCGACACGGAAGAAGACCATACCTACTGGCTTGAAAAGCAGCTGGGCCTGATCAAATCCATCGGCCTTGAGAATTACCTTCAGTCGCAGTGCTGAGGACTGAAAAGCTCGCTACAAAAAAGCCCCTGCCGCAGATCGCGACAGGGGCTTTTTATTAAGAGCATGCGATTAGGCGCGATCGCGCTCCAGGAGCGGCTTCAGATAGTGGCCGGTGTAGGACTGTTTCATGTCCGCCACCTGCTCGGGCGTACCGGTAGCGATGATCTGTCCGCCTTTCGAACCGCCTTCCGGGCCCAGGTCGACCAGCCAGTCCGCGGTCTTGATCACGTCCAGGTTATGCTCGATCACGACGACCGTATTGCCGTGATCTCGCAGGCGATGCAGGACGTCCAGCAATTGCTGGATATCCGCGAAATGCAGACCCGTGGTGGGCTCATCGAGGATGTATAGCGTCTTGCCGGTGTCACGCTTGGACAGCTCGCGAGACAGCTTCACACGCTGGGCTTCGCCACCGGAAAGCGTGGTCGCCGACTGACCCAGCTTGATATAGGAAAGACCCACATCCATCAGCGTCTGCAACTTCCGGGCGAGAGCAGGTACGGCGTCAAAGAACGTCCGCGCCTCTTCGATCGTCATCTCCAGTACTTCGTGGACGTTTTTGCCCTTGTACTTGACCTCAAGCGTCTCACGGTTGTATCGCTTGCTCTTGCACACATCGCAAGGGACGTAGATGTCAGGCAGGAAATGCATCTCGACCTTGATCAGGCCGTCACCCTGACACGCTTCGCAGCGACCCCCTTTCACGTTGAAGGAGAATCGGCCAGGCCCGTAACCCCGTGACCTTGATTCAGGCACGCCCGCGAATAACTCACGGATGGGTGTAAACAGCCCGGTGTACGTCGCAGGGTTCGACCGTGGTGTACGCCCGATTGGGCTCTGGTCAATGTCGACGACTTTATCCAGGTGCTGCAGGCCGTCCATGCTGTCGTGTGCCGAAGCCTCAAGCGTCGTTGCACCATTGAGTGCGGTGGCGCTGAGAGGGAACAGCGTGTTGTTGATCAGCGTCGACTTGCCCGAGCCCGATACACCGGTCACGCAGGTCAGCAGGCCGATTGGAATTTCCAGATCGACGTTGCGCAGGTTGTTGCCGCGCGCGCCTTTGAGTTTGAGCGACAGCTTTTTATTACGCGGCGTGCGCTTGGCAGGCACAGCGATCTTCACCCGGCCCGACAGGTACTTACCCGTCAACGAGTCCGGATGATCCATCACTTCCTGCGGCGTGCCTTCCGCGACGATCTTGCCGCCATGCACGCCTGCGCCCGGACCGATGTCGACTACGTAGTCGGCCAGTCGGATGGCGTCCTCGTCGTGCTCAACCACGATCACCGTGTTGCCGATGTCTCGCAGGTGTCGCAACGTCTCCAGCAGACGATCGTTATCGCGCTGATGCAAGCCGATTGATGGCTCATCGAGGATGTACATGACGCCGACCAGGCCGGCACCGATCTGACTGGCCAGACGAATCCGCTGCGCCTCACCGCCAGAGAGCGTATCGGCGCTACGGTCCAGTGTCAGATAGTCCAGCCCGACATTAACGAGGAACTGCAGGCGCTCGCGAATCTCTTTGAGAATCTTGTCAGCGATTTCACCGCGGCGGCCTGTCAGCTTCAACTCGCCAAAATAATTGGTAGCGTCGCCAATAGGCATGTTGGTCACGGCGGGAAGTGTCTTCTCGCCGACCCACACGTGACGCGCTTCACGGCGCAACCGCGTGCCACGGCACTCGGGGCAGGGCTGGGTGCTGAGAAATTTCGCCAGCTCCTCGCGGACTGTGGTCGATTCGGTTTCCCGGTAACGGCGCTCCAGATTGGGAACGATGCCTTCGAACGGGTGCGCACGTTTGACGATGTCGCCACGGTCGTTCAAGTAACGGAAGTCGACGCTGTCCTTGCCACTGCCGCCCAGCAAGACCTTCTGCAGATCGGCAGGGAGCTCCTTGAACGGCACCTCGAGGCTGAAGCGGTAATGCTTGGCCAGCGAGCCGAGCATTTGGAAGTAGTAGACGTTACGCCTGTCCCAGCCACGGATCGCGCCTTCTGCCAGCGTGAGTTCGCCATTGACCAGCCGCTTGGTGTCAAAGAATTGCTTCACGCCCAGGCCGTCGCAGGTTGGGCATGCGCCGGCAGGATTGTTGAACGAGAACAGCTTTGGCTCCAGCTCACTGATCGCATGACCGCAGATCGGACAGGCGAAGCGCGCGGAGAAAATGATCTCTTCGCCTGGCTCATCGTCCATCGGCGCGACCAGCGCAATGCCATCTGCCAGCTTCAGCGCGGTTTCAAAGGATTCGGCCAAACGCTGTTGCAGGTCTGAGCGTACCTTGAAGCGGTCAACCACGACGTCGATCGAATGCTTTTTCTGCTTGTCGAGCTTCGGCAGCTCGTCCAGCTCGCACAGACGGCCGTTGACCCGGGCACGTACGAAACCCTGAGCGCGGAGCTCTTCGAAAACCGCCAGGTGCTCGCCTTTACGCTCCCGAACCACGGGAGCAAGCAGCATCAGTTTCGCGCCTTCGGGTTGTGCCAGCACCAGATCGACCATCTGGCTGACGGTCTGCGCCTCCAGAGGAATGTCGTGATCCGGGCAGCGCGGCTGGCCCACTCGTGCATAGAGAAGGCGCAGGTAGTCGTAGATTTCGGTGATGGTGCCCACGGTCGAGCGCGGGTTGTGGGACGTAGACTTCTGCTCGATGGAAATGGCCGGGGAGAGGCCTTCAATCGTGTCGACGTCCGGCTTCTCCATCATCGACAGAAACTGACGCGCGTAGGCGGACAGCGATTCAACATAGCGGCGCTGGCCCTCGGCGTAGAGCGTATCGAACGCCAGGGACGATTTTCCTGAGCCGGACAATCCGGTGATGACGATCAGCTTGTCGCGTGGAAGGGTCAGGTCGATGTTCTTCAGGTTGTGGGTTCGAGCCCCACGAATCAAGATCTTGTCCAAAGCTGGCCTCGCACGGCGGGCGTGTAAAACGTGGAAGTATACGGGGAAATACTGGATGGATACACACTATTGAAGGGCGTGCCGCCTCACTCGGAAAAAAGAATATTCCTGCGATGCGCGGCAAACCGTCGTATGTGCTCTAAACGATGGGACTGGTAGAATCGCCGCCGGTTCATACGAGGTTTCTTCATGCACGATTCTCACAGCGAGCGCATGAGCGGCAGCGAAACCCGCGCGGCGGGCGGTCTGGCGCTGGTGTTCGCCTTCCGTATGCTTGGCATGTTCATGGTGCTCCCCGTACTCGCCACTTACGGGATGGACCTGGCCGGCGCGAGCCCGGCACTCATCGGTCTGGCGATCGGCGCTTATGGCCTGACACAGGCGGTGTTGCAGATTCCGTTTGGCATTATCTCCGATCGCATCGGCCGTCGCCCCGTCATCTATTTAGGGCTGATCGTGTTTGCGCTCGGCAGCGTGCTGGCCGCCCAGTCCACCTCGATCTGGGGTGTGATCGCCGGTCGGATCCTGCAAGGCGCGGGTGCTATCTCCGCGGCGGTCATGGCGTTGCTGTCCGATCTGACCCGCGAGCAGCATCGCACCAAAGCCATGGCGATGATCGGCATGACGATCGGCGTGTCGTTCGCCGTTGCGATGGTGGTCGGCCCCATTCTGACCAGTGCGTTCGGATTATCCGGACTTTTTCTGGCGACCGGCGCGATGGCGCTGGTGGGCGTTGCGATCGTTGCCTTCGTCGTGCCCAAGTCCACGGTGACCCTGCAGCACCGGGAATCCGGTCTGGCACGACAGGCATTGGGCGCGACGCTTCGTCATCCCGACCTGTTGCGTCTGGACTTGGGTATATTCGCGTTGCACGCCATGCTGATGTCCAGTTTCGTTGCATTGCCGCTGGCGCTGGTCGAAAAAGCCGGCCTGCCCAAGGAACAGCACTGGTGGGTGTATCTCACAGCGCTGCTGATTTCTTTCTTCGCGATGATCCCTTTCATCATCTACGGCGAAAAGAAGCGTCAGATGAAGCGGGTTTTGCTGGGCGCCGTGCTGGTGCTGATGCTCACTGAGCTATTCTTCTGGGAGTTCGGAGACACGCTGCGGGCGCTGGTCATCGGCACTGTGGTCTTTTTCACCGCATTCAATTTGCTCGAAGCGTCGCTGCCGTCGCTGATCAGCAAAGTGTCTCCGGCGGGCGGGAAGGGCACGGCGATGGGGATTTACTCCACCAGTCAGTTCCTGGGTTCGGCGGCGGGGGGCATCCTCGGCGGGTGGCTTTTCCAGCACGGCGGACTGGATGTGGTGTTCCTCGGCGGCGCCGGGCTGGCCGCCATCTGGCTGGCGTTTGCTGTTACCATGCGCGAACCTCCCTACGTAACCAGCCTTCGCTTGCCGTTGTCGCCCGAGGCTCAACGCGACACAGGCCTTGCCGATCGCGTGTTGGCCGTACGCGGAGTAACAGATGCAGTAGTGGTCGCCGATGAGGCTGCCATCTATATCAAATTTGACAAAGAACTGTTGGATCGGGCGTCTTTCGACGAAGTGGTCAATCCAGCGTCGGAAACGTGTGAAGCCTAGGAGAACGTTATGGCCCGTGGGGTTAACAAAGTCATATTGGTCGGCACATGCGGCCAGGATCCCGAAGTCCGCTACATGCCTAACGGTAATGCCGTGACCAACCTGAGTCTGGCAACAAGCGAACAGTGGACTGACAAGCAAACCGGTCAGAAGGTCGAGAAGACCGAGTGGCACCGTGTTTCGATGTTCGGCAAGGTCGCCGAAATCGCCGGCGAGTACCTGCGCAAGGGTTCGCAGGTTTACATCGAAGGCAAGCTGCAGACCCGCGAATGGGAAAAAGACGGCATCAAGCGTTACACGACTGAAATCGTCGTCGACATGCAAGGCACCATGCAATTGCTCGGTGGCCGTCCTCAAGGCGACGGCGCTCCACAGGGCCAGGGTGGTGGCGGTTATCAGAACTCCCAGAACTCGGCACCGCGTCCGCAGCAGCAGGCACGCCCGCAGCAATCCGCTCCTCAGCCACAGCGTGAATCACGCCCTGCGCCGCAACAAGCGCCGCAGCCAGCGCCTGATTTCGACAGCTTCGATGACGACATTCCTTTCTAGGATGGACGTTTTATCAAAACGTAAAGAATTACTATTAAAGCCCTGATTAGTCAGGGTTTTTTAATTAAACATTATTTGTTCTTGACGGCGTCAAAAAAAGCTACTTAGCTACCTTGATCGGATTGTATTGTTTGGAGGCAGGTATGCTGCGCGCTCAACGGTTCGTGATGAAGTCAGGTGAGCGCTATGTTTCGTTGATTGATGAGCGCACCCGACTCCCCCATTACGCCTCCAATCTGTTCATTACCACCCAAGTGCGCAACGCCAGCCTCTCCTGTGCCGCCATGGTGGCCGCAGCTGGACACCTGACGATCCTGTACCGGTTCTTCGCCATCCGAAACATCGACTGGGCAGCGCGTTGCTCTTCTACGGAATTCCTGTACTCGCACGAAGTAGACGCCCTGCGGGACTTCATGTCGTACCGCTTTCGACAGTGGGACATCTGTACTGTCGAGCAGCAAATGTTCACGGTGGAAGAATTGCTAGCCTCACACGGCACAGTGCACAAGGATGTTCTGTACTCCCGGATGACGACTGCCAGTCGATACATTCTCTGGTTTGGGCGACGTTATTTCGATCACCTCAACCCAGAGCCTGAGGCGCTTAAAAATTTGTTTGAGCAAATCAAGGCATTGCGACCTAGCCATAGAGGACGCAACCAAGAATTGAACGACCGTGCTTTAGACGATCGGGAGAAAGCGTCGCTTAATCGACACGTCGAGGTAGGTGCTGCGGTGAATCCCTTCCACAGCCGTGTGCAGGAGAGAAACCGCCTTATAGTGACGATTGAGTCCGAGTTGGGCATCCGCGGCGGCGAACTGTTGAACATTCGGGTGTCCGACTGCAACTTTTCGACCAGCACGCTGCTCGTTGCTCGCAGGCCCGACCAGAAGGACGATCCCCGTCATTACCAGCCCCTAGTCAAAACCCGTGAACGTAGGTTGTCGGTGTCTAACGAGCTGATGGCAGAGATCCATAACTATATTCTCGGCCCCAGACGCGCCGTACGTAATGCCAGCCGGTGCCCCTATCTGTTTGTCACGCACAAAAATGGGCCCTCGGTCGGCCAACCGCTCTCCATCTCCGCTTATCAAAAAATGTGGGATGTTTTGCAGTCCATCGTTCCCGAGCTGCGGGCGGTCACAGGTCATCGCCTTCGGCACAGTTGGAACCACGCCTTTTCGACCGAAATGGACGCGCTGTCCAATCCTCCCTCTCCGGAAGAGCAAGAGCAGATACGGTCCCGTTGTATGGGTTGGAGGGAAGGGTCGGGAACGGCCAGTCGATACAACAAGCGATTCATCCAGGCTAAAGCCAACGAAGTTAGTTTGATGCTCCAGCGGACGTCACGTTCTAGAACCGGGGGAAAGGCATGAACAAGCGTCTTACAGAGCCTCAGCCTGGTTTCTCGGAGTCATTTAGCTCCTTTGACGGCTACCGCTGCAATTTCGCCGATGATTACTGGAAGCTGAATCGAAACACCACCATCTCCACCGGTGTGGTCCGGGGCTTACTTTCCCCTGAGAGCGAAGATGGGTTGCTGCGAACTTTAAAATTTTTCGTGATAAACGCGTCTGCTGGTCATGCGCAGAACATATTTATGCGTTACTACGCGCTTATTAAGTTTGGTGATGGCGAGCCCGTTAGTCCTAAATCAATAGCACGTTATCGTCAGACGCTAGAAGCAGATCATGAGTGGTACCTTGGCGCTATCCGAGTCTTGGTAAAACAATGGCACCGCCTGGGCTACCCAGGCTTGCACCCAGAGCTAAACAGCTTTCTGACGGACCTCGTGCTTCCGGCCAACCGCAAGGGGGAGGCGGTGAAGCAGTTGGATCCTGAAAAAGGACCGCTGTCGGATATTGAATTGCTGGGATTTAATGATGAGGTTGTGCAAGCCTACGAGGTGGGGAGGGTAAGCATCACGGAGGTGGCACTTTCTCTGCTGGCGAGCCATACCGGCAGTCGCCCCGTCCAGCTCACCAATACGCGACTGGTTGACCTATCGGAAGGCAGTAACGAGCAGGGTGACCGGTTCTTCTTCATTGCGGTACCGCGTGGCAAACAGCCCGGTCAGGCGTTCCGGCTTCTTTTTCGTAAAAGGGCCATCACTGAAGAACTCTTCACGATTCTGACCGCCCAGGCGGCCCATGTAAGGGCGACAGTGGCTGCGATATGGCGCTTTTCATTAAGCGAAAACATGGCTAGAGAATTGCCACTATTTCCGAACTGGAAGGCGATTAAGTCCATAGGCAGCGAGGCTGAGTTCGTGGCCATCGTGACGACCGATTGGCTTCATCTTAAAAGCGGATGGGTCTCGTTAATCCTCCGGAGACTAAGCGAGCAGATAGGTTTTAGATCCGAAAGAACCGGCCAGCCGCTCAACTTGTCCGCCAGGCGTTTCAGGTACACGGTGGGGACGCGGGCAGCTCGCGAAGGCTATGGACCTTTGGTCATCGCTGAGCTGCTCGATCATGCGGATACCCAGAACGTGGGGGTCTACACCCAGAATGTACCCGAGCACGCGGCTCAAATCGACCGGGCTGTAGCGTCCCAGTTGGCGCCATTCGCCCAGGCATTCGCCGGGGTGATCGTGAGTTCCAAGGCCGCAGCTGTTCGGGGAGATGACCCGCAAAGCGACGTTCGTTCCACCAGCGGTCGGGGAGCGGGAACTTGTGGGTCTTTTGGCTTCTGCGCCGCCAGTGTGCCCATTCCCTGCTACACCTGCATTCACTTTCAACCGTGGCTAAATGGTCCCCATCAGGAGGTGCTGTTCGAGCTGTTGAAAGAGCGTGAGCGGGTTGTGAGCGTGACCCATGACTTGACCATCGCTTCGGTGCTGGATCGCAGCATTCTGGCGGTCACCCAGGTGGTGGAGGCGTGTAATGCTCGAAAGACCACAGCGACCACTACAAGCGACGCGGTGGGCACATGATCGACACGTCACGCGTGGTTCCGTTCGTCTCGCGCAAGAATCTGACCGCATCGGTCAACGCCCAACGTTTCATCGACCATATGAAGGCCTGCTTCGTCGGGTCCGCGGACGCGTGGACGGCGGTGCGCTGGCCCGGAATAGGTTTTTCCAAGCTCGGATGCAAAAGTGTTCACATCCCCCGAGACATGGTCATGGATGTCGACTTCATGAACTTTGCGAAAGCCTATCTGATGCACCGCAGGATGGTGGATGCCCGCGCGCATATTGCACAGCACGGCATCATGTTTCGCTGCCTGGAGACCGCACTTGTCAACGCCCATGGTGCCGGACGTATTCATCTGTGCACCGTTGCAGACCTGGACGAAGCGGCACTCACTGCCTCCCAGCATTACTCCCGCGATACGGCTTATGCCACCGGGCTTTACCTGATGCAGATGGCAGAGTATTTGAGCAGCCACTTCCTATGTGGGCAGAATCTGAAGGATTGGGTGAGCCCGATGCCACGCCCGCTGGACATGAACAGCACCACGGGAAAGGAGGCCGAAGAGGCTCGGTCAAGGAAATTGCCAGGCGAAGCGGAATTGAATGCCATTGCTGAAGTGTTTGCCAATGATCCTCAGGATCCCAAGGACATTTTCACCACGTCGACGTTCGCCCTGCTGATGTGCGCGCCTTCTCGGGCCAACGAGGTCTTGGCCCTTCGCGCGGATGCCGAGGTGGCTGAAGTTGATAGAGACGGTCAGGTCAGGTATGGATGGCGGTTTTATTCCAGCAAGGGGTTTGCGGGCGATATCAAATGGATACCCTCGACAATGGAAAGCTTAGCCAGAGAAGCGTTCGGCAGAATGCTGAAATTGAGTAGTCCGGCCCGGGCGCTGGCTTCTTGGATGGAGGAGCATCCCAATGAGTTCTATCGGCATGAGAGGTGTCCACAGGTTCCGGAAGATCAGCCCTTAAGTTTGATTCAACTTGCGGCCGCACTCGGTCAAAAACTTGAAGATCCGAAAACGGCCGCAGCTTTTGTAGCAGCGCGAGGATTAAGGGTTGCGCAAGGTGCGTATACCCTGAAATCACTCGGGGATTTCTTGCGCGGTAAGCTTCCGCCCGATTTTCCATGGTTTGATAGAAAAAAGGGCGTGAAATACTCAAGTTGTATTTTTTCAATTTTGAAAAATCAACTTCATGCGAAAAGTCTCACCATGCCTGTGATGCTGCAGAAGGTGAAGGTCAGCACTGTGTGGGCAGATCTCGGGCCGCGCACGACCGTCATCAATCATCGCAGCGTGTTTGACAGGCATGGGTATCGGCATCCGACGGGTGAATGTTACAAGATGACTACCCATCAGCCCAGGCATTTGCTAAATACGATTGCCCAGCGAGGCGGTCTCAGCAATCTTGCCTTGGCGAAGTGGTCCGGGCGGGCGAATGTTAGCAGCAATCAGGTGTACAACCACGTCAGTGATGCCGAGGTTTTTGAAAAACTTCGGATGTTAAGAGCGGCGGATGAGAGCACTGGTTCGCTCAGCATGCACCATGTCGTCCAGTCACCCATTGATAGCGATGGTACGTTGATCTTTCGTGATGGCGCGGCGCATATCACTGAGTTTGGATACTGCGTGCATAATTTCGTGATAAGTCCCTGCACGAAATTTCGAGACTGCATCAACTGTACAGAGCAGATCTGTGTCAAGGGGCGTCAGCCGAATCGAGACCGTCTGATCGATCGTATGGAGAGGCTCAAGCGAGTGCTCGCATTGGCCACCGAAGGCGAAGGGGTAGGAGAGTATGGTGCCGACAAGTGGGTGACTCATCATATCAACTCAATAGAGAGAATTACAAGTTTGCTTGCGTTGATGGAGGATCCTGCGATTGAAAATGGTGCACTGATAAGGCTTCGAGGGAAAGATTTTAGCCAGTTGAACAGAGTGTTTCATCGACTTGGTGCCGATGACAGGCGGCAGGCAGACTGACAGATATGGCCAAACACTTATCCACGTCCAACGTCGCGGCGATTGTCAATGTTATCCATGGTTGGGAGGGTTCTCAGATCACTTGGGAGGGAATCTGTGCCGCTGTTGTTGACTTAGTGGGAAAGCGACCGAGCAGGCAGTCTCTGAACAGCCACCGGGAAATAGTGAGCGCCTATACGGCAAGGAAGTCCAAACTAAAAAACGCTGAGCCACTCATTGCAAAGCCGTCCAGTTTGACCACAGCGGCGCATCGGATTCGCAATCTTGAAAGTAAGGTCGCCGACTTGCAACTGCAGAACGCAGCCCTTTTGGAGTACCTAACGTTGCTCCAATATAACGCTTACAAACGCGGGATGACCGAAGGGGAGTTGACGATCCCGTTACCCAAAATAGATCGTGAACGAACGGCTGAGTAGCCTAGCCGCACTTGAGTTTAGCTGCGCTTTTCAAGGCATGTGATCCCTGGTCATGTTTTTTGATGCTGATTTGGTCAACGCTGGCCGCGTCACCCGCAGCGGTGCTTTCTAACTGCTTTGGCTTCTGGACGCTTCGCGAACCTGCGCGGCGTTTAGGCTAACAGTGCGGGGCCAGTTTTTTATTGAGCAAGCTATGATTCGGCTATTTCTTTAAGTTCTTGCTCGACTCTCGCCAAAAGCTGCTGGCTATCTTCCGGCCCTAGATTGGCGTAGACCGCTGTGATCAACGTCAGCGGGTGAATACCCAAGCCTTTTGCAATCGATGCCATTTTGGGCAGCGTAGGAGCTTTAAGACCGCTCT
This sequence comes from Pseudomonas sp. CFBP 8772, assembly GCF_014841665.1. Lineage (NCBI taxonomy): Bacteria > Pseudomonadati > Pseudomonadota > Gammaproteobacteria > Pseudomonadales > Pseudomonadaceae > Pseudomonas > Pseudomonas sp. CFBP 8772. The sequence goes on from NZ_JACYUI010000007.1 coordinate 44,042, forward strand.
CCAGTTCGCTGAGATATCCCTGATTGACGCCCACCGCGCCCTGCGAAAGACCTTTTCCCAATCTGATGGCTCTAAGTGTTATGCCGAATGATTCCTGGAGTTCCATTTGCCTGCCCGCAAAAGGAACGATAAAGCCCGGACTAGACAGAAATCTCTATACGCTATAGCAATATTGATCTTTTTCTTTTTAAAACGGCTTTCAGCAGCACTGGATTGATTCCGCATTAGCAGCTATTTAAGGTGGCCCAGCATTTGAGCGCTTCTCAGAAACGCAGCCCGGCTTGGGTACTAAAATCAATCATCGTTTCCACAGCGCCGCGAGCATGTGGTTGTCTTGGGCAATCTCCAAGTGGGCCGCATACAAAGGGGTATGATCCAATAGTTGCTGTGTTGAAAAGAGAATCCGGCCTTTCTTTCGACGGCGCAGATCTAGGTCGCCCAGCTTGTAGCTTGCGACCGCAGTCTTGTAAACGACAGCATTGTCATTGGTGTCCATGCCGCTGAACGCCACAACGCTCTCAAGCTCCTCTAAGGTCCAGAAAGCCCGCCCGCTGATCGATGGCGGGCACAGCATATGAACGTGTCTGATCGAAACATTGGTTGCGGTCAGCATGTAATGGCGCAACTCGTAGGCGCATCCGAGTATCGCTGCGCGGTCGGCTTGGCGCGTTGTAAGTGAGCGGATGGTTGCAATAAAGCATAGGCCGTCGATCTCTCCGTGGGTCCAGGTGCGGGTCTTATCTTGCTCGGGGTCGAAAACTAGAATCACTGAACACCCCATTCGAGTTTTTGCTGCATTGGTAGTTATGCAATGCTATATGCTATAGCAATTCTTAAAAAAGAGTATTTTTTGTTTGCTCATGCGGTGTTGTCGATTCTGCGTTTGCCTGCACTGCAAATGCTTACAGGCCGCCTCTTCAACGTGAGGCGGCACGGCTCAAGAAGGTGTTAGATGGAGCGTTTACATCTGGCCGTAGAAGCGCTAGTGAGCGCCCGGAGTATTGTCTGCTTTTCGGGAGCAGGCATTTCTGCTGAGAGTGGCATTCCTACCTATCGGGATACGTTGACGGGATTATGGGCTCGCTATGATCCGGCGGAGTTGGAGACCGCGAACGCATTTCGCCGCAATCCCAAGCTGGTCTGGGGATGGTACCTGTGGCGCAGGCAACAGGCGGCCAACGCGCTACCCAACGCAGCCCACTGCGCATTGCAGAGACTCGAATGCCTAGGCTATAACGTGCCTGTCATCACACAAAACATCGATGATCTTCACGAGCGGGCAGGTTCCTCATGTGTGCATCATCTCCATGGGACCTTGGCCACGCCCAAATGCTTCGCCTGCCATCGGCCGGCAGCAAAGTTTCCAGTCGAAATGGTCATTCCCGCGGAGGGAATACTGGTTGAGCCCCCCAGGTGTGGGCACTGTGGGGGTAAAGTTCGCCCTGGTGTGGTCTGGTATGGAGAGAACCTCTCCTCGGAGCTATGGAGAACCGCGGTGTTGTTGGTCAAAAACTGTGACGTCCTCATATCGGTGGGGACTTCAGGAACCGTCACGCCCGCCGCGAATCTTCTAGAGATTGCGCAACAGGGCGGGGCAACCGTCATACACATCAACATTGTGGATGTCGGGACGAACGAGCCCCGCGAGATAGTGCTGGTTGGTGAGGCAACCAAGGTCCTTACGCAACTGGTAACACTGTTACTTCAAAAGGTATGCCCATCATGACAACGCCCTTGGAAGGAACGCAGCATCTTCGAACCTACTGGGTTCCCCACCAAGCTCGCCCAATACATCCTCTGCCAAACTCAGTTCAGCACGAGACAAACGATTGTTTCGCCACCATCCGCGCCCGCTAGACATCTGGCGCGTTGGTCGGCGCGAACTGTGCACGCAGAAGGAAACGCAGCTCCATGGCCCGTCGTCATGCAGTTGGTAAAAGGTGGGTGCCGCTCGCGGAGATACCGACAGGGTGGATGATAAGCCTTCATGCACAGCCTTATCCTTTGACAGTCCGGTACCGCTAGGGCTTTATATCCGCAGTAAACATAGGGTGATAACCGTTGATGGCCAATTCGCGCCTAGGATCTCCGGGTTCTGCTCCTTGAATAATGTCATCCATCTTGCCCACGTGTAAGACAAACGACGACTCAGGGTAATGCCGCAGGAGCCGCTTCGCTTCAATACGGTACTCCTCAGGGATAACGGGGCATTTTGATAACTCTCGCAAAAACGCTTCTGTTTGGATAACACATCGGGTGCGTTCACTCGGTATAGTCATTAAGCCTCCCACTTGTTGATGTTTTATTGCCATCAATAAATGGCCAAGACCACGATTATGACTGAAGGACTGACAAGGTCCAAGTCGTTTAGATACCGCATTCCCTGAGTTCTTTTGATAGCTCACTCCGCAATTTCAGAAGTCCAACTGGCAACATGGGGAGGCAGCTATGGGTCGATTGGAGACACGCTCAGCGGCCGCGGGCTATTGGCTATGAAGTGAGTATTGTCGGCATCGGGCTGTCTCTTCCTGGCAGCTGCAGAACTACCGCGTCCTCCTCACATTTCAGCTGGCATAGCTTGGGCGAGCGCAACGCTGGCAAGTTGTGCGGTGGCCAGGAGACGATCTAGGCTTTGTCCGTGACACGCGCTGGCTGAAAGGCCAGCCATCGTGGTGCTGACGTAATCTGCTAGCCGGTCCGCCTCCTGCGGGTAGCGCTCGGCAATGATGTTTTTGATCACACCCTGTGCAGCGACATGGAAGGTGCAAGCTGCCTCGCGCGCTTCCATGTTGTTGCATCGAGTCCCCTCCAGCACCATACAGCCAGTGGCCGAAGGATCGGCAGCGTAGGCGCGCGCGGCTTGCTCCAAGACCTGCGCAAGCGAGACAGCCAGCGGCCGGCTCGTTCCGAGTATTTCCGATAACGGTATAGCTCCGGTCAGGGCATACTGCTCAAGTACCCTTCTGTACAACTGCGCTTTGCTGCCAAATGCCGCGTAAAAGCTCGGCGGATTGATCCCAAAGGCTTTGGTGAGGTCGGCGACGCTTACGTCGTCATAGCCTCTTGCGTGGAACAAGCTCTGGGCGGTAGCAATAGCCTGATCAGGGTCGAACCGGCGAGGACGCCCACGTGCGGGTTTATCTGTAGTCACTATTACAAGATCCTTTGACAGGGTGGCCGTTGATAAATGTAACATGCGCTACATTAATCAAGAGGTACATTCATGTCGAATTTCAAGAAAAAGTCAGTTCTGGTGCTTGGCGGAAGCCGTGGAATTGGTGCAGCTATCGTCAGGCGTTTCGCCTCCGATGGCGCCAAAGAAGCTTTTACTTACTCAGGTTCGCCGGAAGCGGCACATTCACTGGCTACCGAAACCGGCGCCAGTGCTTACTTAACAGGCAGTGCCAACCGTAACGCAGTCATCGCTCGTGTTCGCGACAGCGGTCCATTGGACATACTGATCGTAAATTCTGGCATCGCCATCTTCGGCGACGCACTCGAGCAGGATCCGGACGCGATTGATCGGCTGTTCCGCATCAATGTGCAAGCGCCTTACCATGCCTCGGTGGAGGCGGCGCGACAGATGCTTCAAGGCGGTCGGATTATCGTGATCGGTTCGGTGAATGGTGACCGAATGCCTATTCCCGGCATGGCGTCCTACGCGTTGAGTAAATCCGCGCTTCAAGGAATGGCCCGTGGGCTGTCCCGTGATTTCGGCCCGCGTGGAATTACGATAAATATTGTGCAGCCAGGGCCCATCGATACTGAAGCCAATCCACCGAACGGTCCCATGAAAGACCTTATGCACAGCTTCATGGCGAACAAAAGGCACGGTCGTTCTGAAGAGGTAGCGGGAATGGTGGCCTGGTTAGCCGGTCCGGAAGCAGGTTTTGTTACCGGCGCAATGCACGCCATTGACGGGGCCTTCGGCGCCTGACATGCAGCCGGGCAGGTTCAAATGCCCGGCCTACTATGCGCTCAGCCTCCACAGGAGCAAGCGAGATGCTGATTTGCTGGTATGGTGTTAGCAGTCCTGATAACTGCTTTCGACCCAAAGCAGCATTCGCCAACAGCGGCAGTTGGGCGAAGCTGTGGTGCATACCATTGTAGGCTGCACCACCACCTGATTGCTCAGGCGAAGCTAGGTGCAGCTAGCAAAGTCTTCGACTCACTAGCCCACGCCCTTACTCAGCACTCCAGCGAACAACCTGCGGCGCGCTAATGGATTAATGCCCAAGCCTAACCCGACCTGTCCAAGCCTCTACCATCTAGCACAACCAACCCGTGCTAAGGATCCACTGCTGCGATAACCGCAACCGAGCTGACCTGCATCGCGTTGTACCGTCATGCTGAATCAGACGCAGGCTGGGACAGTTCCCGTTATCCTGTGGGGCGCTCAAATGGGGTCTTACATTAAGTTATGGTCAAGCACATCGATCCGGATATGACACTCTTGAAAATGCCGTCCCTCAAGGCGGTTAAATCATTTGTCGCGGCCGCCAAATACCAGAGTTTCACGCGCGCTGCAGAGGCGCTTTGCGTTACGCAGGCTGCGATCAGCAGGCAGATTCGCGAGTTGGAGACATATCTGGGGGTGAGCCTCTTCATGCGGGTGGGGCGCGCAGTAGAACTGACGGAAGCGGGGGCCATATTTTTCGATGCGGCGCAGATGTCCTTCGTCAACATCTCACAGGCCGCCGAACGCATCCGCACCCACAACGCTGGCAAGCGCGTGCTGACGCTGTGCTGTTCTCCGGCCTTCTCGGCATTATGGCTTTCAGCCAAACTGCCCACCTTTTTCAGCCAGAACCCGCACATTGATCTCAACCTGATCACGACTCAGAATTTTCTATCGATGGAGCCTGGCATTCGTCCTGACATCTTCATTACCAAGATGGCACGGGTTCAGGAAGGCTATCGTAGCTATCCGCTGTTCCATGACGTGATCTATCCGGTGTGTACACCGCGATACCGAGATGCCCATCCCGAATTGTCGAGCCTGGAAGGGTTGCGCGATTGCGTGCTGCTCAATCTCAGCCCCTACGGCCGCTCGCAAGTGGCGGAGCATGTAGACTGGAATGTCTGGCTTGCGTTTCACAACATCAATCTTGACGACCGCCCCCATACCAGCGCTCACGTGCTAAACGCCAATGACTATAACCTCGTCATCAGCATGGTTTTGACCCATCAAGGTGTCTCCCTAGGCTGGAATCATCTGGTGAGTACGTTGATCGAAGAGGGCGTTCTAGTGCGTCCGGTGAAAGAAGAAGTTGTGCTCAGGGAAAGTCAGCATTACCTGACGTGCAGGGAGGACCGTGAAGGCGACGAGGCCTGCTGCCGGCTTAGGGACTGGATTCTCTCCCAGTTCCAGTGATTAATTCCGGGCCACATTTAGGCCACACCGTCGCCGGTGAGCTGCGACGTCTATCCGCAGCAACGGCCGAGGCAAAAAAACGATAACTTTTTGTTATGCATTGCTCAGCGTAAATGTTTCTTGTTGGCAGCCGCCTCTGACACGTAGTCTTCACACAAGCCGCCAGTAGTCCTCGGCCCCGTGCAAGAGGATTCGAGACGTGCAAAAGCCGACGGGAACATCCCATACGTGCTGAAAATAAGAAACCGTCGTCACTGCCAATGGGGATAGATACGGTCAAAACTATGTTTATTAAAGCTATTGCTCATCTGCCCGTGTCGAACAGATTTTGCCTGACGAAAAGGCGTTGTACCGACGAAAATATTTCATTTATTCAGTTCGCGCTGCCGTTTGGTCGATGCTTGTCGTTCCGGCTTGAAATCAGCAGCAATGAGCAATGAATAAATAGTTAAAGCTTAGCAGTCAGGATCCATTCGAGCCTACTCGCTGATTTAGCAGCAGGTCTGTGGCTGGACAAAATCTATATAAAGTCGGGGTCGTTCCCGATGTAGGCGATGTGAAGACAGTTCAGGTCTTCGGGCAGGTACACATTGCCTATTATTTATTGCTCGTTTTCGTTGGTTAAAACGTAAAGGCTCTTTCTAATCGGAGAATATCGTCTTGAAATTCGAAGGCATCTATACACCGGCAGTTACGCCGCATGCCCCCGGCGGGGAAATCGACTGGGACGTCTTCTCTGGGGTTTTGGAATCCCTGATCGAAGCTAAAGTGCATGGCATCATCATTGGCGGTTCCACCGGAGAATATTATGCGCAGACCGGCGAAGAGCGTCTGAAACTTGCTGCCCATGCCAAGGAAGTGATTGGCTCACGAGCGCAACTGATCATCGGCACTGGCGCTATTCGGACCGAAGATGCGGTGCTGTTTGCTGAAGATGCCAAACGAATCAAGGCCGACGCCATTCTGGTCACAACCCCGCCTTACGCGCTTCCTACCGACCAGGAAAATGCCATCCACGCGTTGACCATCGACCGCGCGGCGAACATGCCGATCATGTTGTACAACTACCCCGGCCGCATGGGCGTGCAAATGAATGAGGCGTACCTTGCGCGCGTGGGTAAATCCAAAAACGTAAAGGCTATCAAAGAAAGTTCTGGCGATATGGGCCGCGTGCACTTGCTCGCTCGGGAATTCCCCCATATCGCCTTATCATGCGGCTGGGACGACCAAGCACTGGAATTCTTCGCGTGGGGCGCAAGAAGTTGGGTATGTGCCGGCTCCAACTTCCTGCCAAGAGAACACGTTGCGTTATATGAAGCGTGTGTAGTCGAGAAAGACTTCGACAAGGGCCGTCAGATCATGTCCGCCATGATGCCGCTGATGAACGCATTGGACGGCGGTAAGTTCGTACAGTGCATAAAGTTCGGGTGCGAACTGAACGGACTCAACGTCGGCGACGTGCGTGCGCCACTGCGTCCTCTCAACTCAGAAGAAAAACGCAGCCTGCAGAGCGTCATCACTACCGTTAAACGCACCGTTGCCTATGTCACCTCGGGAGCCAACAATGCATGATCTTCTAACTGCGGCCGAATATGCCGCCATCGCCAAGTCGATGTCGTTTCCGAATACAGCATTCATCAATGGCGCCTTCAAACCTGCCATTTCCGGCAACACATTTTCTACCCTTAATCCGGCCACCGGCCATCTGCTGACCGAGGTGTCGGCCTGCGGGTCTGAAGACGTCGACTGTGCCGTCAGCAAGGCTAAAGAAGCGTTCGAAGATGGTCGCTGGAGATTGTTGCCTCCCGGCGAACGCAAAGCGGTGTTGCTCAAGTTCGCCAAACTATTGGAAAACAACCGACACGAACTGGCGGTACTGGAGAGCCTGGACAGCGGCAAGCCCGTACGCGAATGCCAATTGGTAGATGTGCCTGACACCATCCATACGCTACGTTGGCACGCCGAAGTCATCGATAAGCTGTACGACCACACCGCCCCGGTGGGCAGCGACGCCCTGACCATGGTCGTGCGCGAGCCGATCGGCGTCGTCGGATGCGTATTACCGTGGAACTTTCCGCTTTTGATGCTGGCGTGGAAGATCGGCCCGGCGCTGGCATCCGGCTGCTCCGTGATCGTCAAACCTGCCGAGCAGACTTCCCTGACTACCTTGCGTGTCGCCGAGCTGGCGTTCGAGGCTGGGGTTCCTGCAGGCGTACTGAACATCGTGACCGGGACCGGCAAAGACGTCGGAGAACCTATCGGGCTGCACAAAGACGTCGATATGGTGAGCTTCACGGGCTCTACTGCAACCGGCCGCCGTTTCTTGCATTACTCCGCCGATTCCAACCTCAAGCGTGTAGTCCTGGAGTGCGGTGGCAAGAACCCGGCAGTGGTGATGGATGACGCCGAGGATCTAGACCTCGTTGCCGAGCAAGTGGTCAATGGCGCTTTCTGGAACATGGGAGAAAACTGTTCAGCGACTTCGCGTCTGCTGGTCCACGCCTCGGTGAAGGACGACCTGCTTGAGCGCATGGGGGCTTATATCCGAGAGTGGAAAATGGGCGACCCCCTCGACCCGCATAATCGCGTGGGGGCGCTGGTCAGCAGCGACCATTTTGCCAAAGTGAAGTCGTATTTGGATTACGCCAGTGCTGGCAATCTGCAGGCCGTATACGGGGGCGACACTCAGAACGGCGCGTTTATCCAGCCTACGGTAATCGACGGCGTGGACCGCGACAGCCGTCTGTTTCAGGAAGAAATCTTCGGCCCGGTGCTCTCGGTTACCACCTTCAGCTCGATTTCCGAAGCCATCGCGCTGGCTAATGACACGCACTATGGCCTGGCCGCTTCGGTGTACACCGGTAGCCTGCGCAGGGCCATCAAACTGGCCCGGGAGATCCGCGCCGGCATCGTGACCGTGAACTGCTTTGGCGAGGGCGATGCTTCAACTCCGTTTGGCGGTTACAAGGAGTCCGGTTTTGGGGGGCGCGATAAATCGGTATTCGCCCATGACCAGTACACCGAAATCAAGACCATCTGGATCGATGTATCCGATCGGTCGGTTGACGAGACCGTAAAATGAGCGAGCACACCATCAAGCGCTTACCGGTGGATACCGGTGTTTCAGGCTGGGAGGCGATTTCCACGCGTTCTGCTCCTGTGCGAATGCTTGATGGGAGCGTATCGGCAGACTGGCTGGTCATCGGAGCGGGGTTTGCCGGCATGTCGGCGGCGCGTCGGCTGTCGCAACTCCGTCCCAATGACAGCATCGTGGTCGTCGATGCCCATGAAATTGCCAAAGGCCCGGCAGGGCGCAATTCGGGCTTCATGATCGACGTGCCCCATAGTCTTTCTTCAGGTGAGTACTCGGTGGCCGGCGAGTCTGCCACTGCGCTAGAGATTGCGCAGAACCGGTTTGCCATCAGCTTTGCCGCTCAGGCTGCAGCCGAGTACGGCATGTCGCCGCAGACGTTCGACCCCTCCGGGAAGATCAACGCGGCGGCCACCGAGCGCGGCTTGAAGCTGAACCTCAACTACGCGAAGTCGCTGGCGGGAATCGGTGAGCGGTACGAACTGTTCGATGCCAGACAAATGCTCGAAATAACCGGTACCCATTACTATCGCGGGGGGCTGTATACGCCCGGCGCTGTAATGATCCAACCCGCTCAGTACATTCGTGATCTTGCGCAAGGGCTCGGCGAGAAGATCAGTCTCTACGAGCGCTCGCCGATTATTAGTCTGTCCCGGTCAGGCCCAGACTGGGTCGCCAAATCTCACAACGGTCGCGTCTCGGCGCCGAAGGTGATTCTGGCGGTTAACGGTCACATTGAAGACTTCGGCCATTTCGAGGGGCGACTGCTGCACGTCTTTACCTACGCATCCATGACGGCCGGGTTCAGCCACGCCGAGTTCAAGCGCAACGTGACCGGCCACGACCGTTGGGCGTTGTTGCCTGCCGATCCCATGGGCGCAACGATGCGAAAAGTCACCGTGAACGGGCTGTCGCGCATTGTCATTCGAACTAAGTTCACCTACGACCCAAATATCACGGTGACGCCTATGCGTGTCGCAGCAGTTGCCGAAGAGCAGCGCCATTCCCTAGATGCCCGCTTTCCAGAGCTCAAGTCGACGCCGATCGAGTTCAGTTGGGCAGGGCGCCTTTGCCTCAGCCGCAACAGCGCACCCGCGTTCGGCGAGGTGGAAGAAAATCTCTACGCTGCTTGTTGTGAGAACGGGCTGGGGACAGTGAAGAGTACGTTGGCTGGGGTGATGGCGGCAGAGTTGGCCACAGGCACCCAGTCTGAATTTTTGCAGCGCTATAGTCAGGCGCCTGGGCCGAGCAAGCTGCCACCCAAGTTGTTGACCCAATTGGGGGTCAGCTCCGTCATCCGCTGGCAAGCGCTCCGGGCCGGCCGGGAAGGTTGAAAAGCGATCGCAATACTGAGTTTCGAAAACACCCATAACCAGTTTCTAAACGTGAGATCGGGGAACGCCATGAAGATGATTTGGAAGGCAGTCTGTGCGGTTGCGGTAGCGGGGGTGATGAGTCTGTCGGTCCACGCTGAAGAGAAAACCATCACGATGGGTACGTTGTCCTGGGAAGACCTGACGCCTATAACCGGGATCACCAAAAAAGCCCTTGAAGATTCAGGCTACAGCGTCAAGGTGGTCGAGTTTTCCGAATGGGGCATCGCTTACGCCGCTTTGACCAAGGGCGACGTCCAAGTGCTGGCCTCGCAGACCGACTACGCAGCAGCGGACTACTGGAACAAAAACAAGAACCGCCTGGAGAAGCTTTCCCCAGTGTCCCACGGCCTCTATCAAGGTATCGCGGTCCCTCGTTACGTCGACATCGATTCAGTCGACCAGTTGAACGCCAACGCTGACAAGTTCGGCGGCAAGATCATCGGCATCGAGCCGGGGTCGGGCCTGATGGGCGATGCCGCTAACGTCGTCAAAGCTTACGAGCTCCAGCTCAAGCTGGTTGAAGGCAGTACTGCGGCCATGACTGCGGCGCTCAAGTCCGCAGTGGATCGTAAGGAGTGGGTAGCGGTCACGGTCTGGGAGCCTTCCTGGATGGTTCAAAAGTTCGGTGTAAAATTCCTGAAAGACCCGAAAGCGGTATTCCCGCCACCACAAGGTTACTACTGGATCGGCCACAAAGGCTTTGCTGAAAGCTACCCGCGCGCCCGTGAGGTCATGGCGGGTGTTTACATCCCGGTCGCCGACATCACTGCCATCAACACGCAGGTCAAGGACGGCAAAACCATGGAGCAGGCCATCAAGGACTGGACCGACAGCCACGCCGATTTGATGAAGCGCTGGGAAAACATAAAAAAATAAGCATGCGACACTTTTTGCCACTGCCGCCTTTTGATCAATGACAGAAGTCAGCCATGACTGACTCGACGGGTTACGACATGACTACGGCTAAAAAAGACACGAACGAAGTGCTGGTGGATTGCCAGAACGTCTGGAAAATTTTTGGAAAGAGCGCACCTGCGGCGATGAAAGCTGTCGTTCAGCAGGGGCTGTCCAAGACCCGGATTCTGCAAGATTACAGCTGCGTAGTTGGCGTCTCGGACGTCAGTCTGCAAGTCCGTCGAGGCGAAATCTTCTGCATCATGGGGTTATCCGGCAGTGGCAAATCCACCCTAATCAGGTTACTTAACAAACTGATAACCCCGAGCTCAGGAAAGGTTCTGGTTAAGGGCAAGGACCTCTCCACTCTATCAGCGGCACAGTTGCGCGAAGTCCGGGCTCGGCACATCGGCATGGTGTTTCAGAGTGTAGCGTTACTGCCCAACCGGACCGTGCTGGAGAACGCTGCGTTTGGCCTTGAAGTCCAGGGCATCGGCAAAGGCGAGCGTAACAAGGTCGCCGAGCGTGCGCTTGCCAAGGTCGGTTTGAGCGAATGGTCTTCGCGTTATCCGAGCGAACTGTCAGGGGGAATGCAGCAGCGAGTCGGCTTGGCTCGTGCCATCACCGCTGACCCGGAGGTGATCCTGATGGACGAACCATTCAGCGCGCTCGACCCTCTGATTCGCCGTCAACTGCAGGACGAGTTCCGCCAATTAACGAAAGATCTGGGTAAATCAGCGGTCTTCATTACCCACGATCTGGAGGAGGCGATCCGAATCGGCGACCGCATCGCGATCATGAAAGATGGCGTAATCATCCAGGTCGGCACTGCCGAGGAGATCGTGCTCCATCCGGCCGACGATTACGTGGCCGAGTTCGTTGCAGGCATCTCGCGTTTGCATCTGGTCAAAGCCCATTCGGTGATGACCCTGGTCGAGCCGTTCAAGGTGTCCAACCCCGGCTGTGATATCTCGCGCCTCGTCAAAACCGCGCCCAATACGGACATTGATGAACTGATCGGCCTGATCATGAAGTCAGAGCGCGATGCGGTGGCGGTGGTGGATGACCGTGGGATCATCGGTATCATTACAGCCAAGGATCTTCTGCGCGGCGTGCAGGGAATTCCAAACGAGTTTTCCGACGCCAGCGCGACCGCTGCATTGGAGGCCTCGGCATGAGTACCCCCGATTTTTCCAGCGAATTCGACCTGGCGATTGACTCAAGTCTCGAGTGGCTGGCCGAGCATGGCGAGTTTGTTTTTGATGCCGCCAACGATGCGCTTACTGCGGTGTACAAAGGCGTGATGTGGTGCATCGCCATGCCGCCGTTTTATGTCATTGCGATACTCATCGCGCTGATCGGCTGGCGGCTGATCGGTGTTCGCTTCGCTGTACTGGCGGGGCTGGCGATGATGTTCTGCGCTTACATGGGCCTGTGGTCGGAAACGGTCAGCACGCTGGCACTGGTACTCACCGCGACCATTCTGGCGCTGCTGGTAGCGATCCCGCTGGGTGTCATCGCAGGACTGGCGCCTGCTTTCGATCGGATCGTAGATCCCTTTCTGGATCTGGTGCAGACGATGCCGCCCTATATTTACCTTTTGCCCGCCATCGCATTGCTGGGTTACGGCCCTGCTACCGCCTTGCTGGCAACCTTTATCGTTGCTCTGCCACCGGCATTGCGCCTGACCTCGTTGGGCATTCGAATGACGCCCAAGGAGTTCATTGAACTGGGTGACGCCAGTGGTGTGACCCGAATGCAGATGTTTTTCAAGATCCGCTTGCCATTCGCGATGCCTAGCATCATGGCGGGCGTCAACCAGAGCCTGATGATGGCGTTCGGCATGGTGGTGATTGCCGGAATCGTCGGTTCGGGTGGTCTCGGGGAGTCGATCTACGGCGCGGTCCGCACACTGGATATCGCCAAATCGATCAATGCTGCCATTGCCATCGTCATTCTGACCATGATCCTTGACCGCCTGGTGCAGAGCGCGGCGCAATCTGGCTTGGGAGAATACGCATGAACGTCACCGACCTGCGCTCCTCTCCCGGCGAGTTCCTTGCGCCCGGCGTGGACTGGCTGAACGCCAATCTGCATGGTCTGTTCGTGGCCATCAGTCAGGTCGTTGAAGCGGTGCTGGGGCTGGTCGAGCGTATACTCCTTGCGCCTCATCCGTATGTACTCATCGCTATTGTCTTCATCGCTGCGTTCTTCTTCGCCACCAAGCGTGTCGCGGTGTTCGCGGCGCTGATGCTTGCATTTTGTCTGTTTTCCGGCCTGTGGGTTGCGTCGATGCAGACTATTGCCTTGGTGTCGGTGGCGGTACTGGTCTCGGTCACGATTGCCTTTCCGCTGGGTGTGTTGGCGGCACGTTTCAGGCGAATTGACGATGCACTGTTGCCCATTCTGAACATCATGCAGACCGTTCCGCCCTGGGTGTACCTCATCCCTGCGGTGATCCTGTTCAGCCTCGGCCGCGTTCCAGCGATCATCGCGACCGTTGTCTATGGCATCCCGCCGATGCTTCGGCTCACCACCCTCGCGTTCAAGCAACTGCCCAAGGACCTGCTCGAACTGGGTCAGGCGTCGGGAGCATCGCCCCGAGACATACTGTTCAAGATCGAGTTGCCGACCGCCGCACCGACGCTTCTGGTGGGACTGAACCAGTGCATCCTGATGTCGCTCGCCATGGTGGTGCTGGCGGGACTGGTGGGCGCCGGCGGTCTGGGCGCTGAGGTGACGCGCGGGCTATCACGAATGGAAATGGGCCTGGGCCTTCGGGCAGGCCTTGCTATCGTCGCCATTGCGTTACTCCTGGATCGCCTTTCACGCGGCGCACTGCAGCGCCATTCCCCAACCAAGATGGTCTAGCGGAACTCACCATGAGACGTAGTTTTTTCTGCATCGATTCCCATGCCTGCGGTAACCCGGTTCGCGTTGTGGCAGGTGGCGGCCCGTTATTGCCCTCGGTGTCGATGGCCGAGCGGCGAGATATTTTTGTCCGCGATCATGATTGGGTGCGTACGGCGTTGATGTTCGAGCCTCGCGGCCACGACATCATGTCGGGCGTGATCATTTATCCGTCGGTGCGCGAGGATTGCGATTTCGGTGCGTTGTTCATCGAGGTCAGTGGCTGCCTGCCCATGTGTGGCGCGGGCACCATCGGGTTATCGACGGTGGTTATCGAAGAAGGGCTGGTGACGCCCAATGAGCCCGGCAAGCTTGCTATCGAGACCCCAGCCGGGCGCGTTGACGTCGAGTACACCATGGACGGCGAATTCGTCGAGTCGATCAAACTGTTCAACGTCGCGAGCTTCTTGCACAGTGCCGACGTCGTTGTGCAGGTGCCCGGCCTAGGCCAATTAACCGTAGACATTGCCTATGGGGGCAATTTCTATGCTGTAGTGGAACCGCAGGCGTGTTGGGCCGGCCTGAGCGGGCAAGGCACTGGCGACATCGTCGCTCTGAGTCAGAAGCTGCGTGCAGCGCTGGCGCAGATCTGCCACCCCGTGCACCCCGAGAACGACAAAATCACCGGCGTACATCACATCATTTGGTGTGATGAGCCGCAGAGCAGCACCGCCCACGGTCGTTGCGCCGTATTTTATGGCGACAAGGCCATTGATCGCTCCCCCGGTGGCACCGGAACCTCAGCCAGGATGGCGCAGTTATTCGGCAAAGGCCGATTGAAGGTCGGCGATATTTACCGGCACGAAAGCATGATCGGTACGCTTTACGAGGGGAAGGTCGAAGAGGGCGTCAACGTCGGAGAGTTTGACGGCATGCGCCCGAGTATCACTGGATGGGCCCGGATAACCGGCCACAATACTATTTTTGTCGATGATCGAGACCCGTTGGCTCATGGTTTCCAACTGGCATGAGCGCAATGCTGTGCAACGCTAATCAGCCGAATGCAGCGGATACAGGCACACCGAATCGACATCAGGAGCAGGTTCGCTGGAACCCGTGGCGAGGGGCACGTTGAGCGATAGACGGGAATTCAGCGGTGGGATGAAGGGCAAGAACCTGCGCTATCTGCAAGCCCATGAAGAAGCAACAAGCACATTCACCCGCACAGGTTTTTTGCTGCTGGAGCATTTTTCGCTTCCTGCATTTACTCAGGCATTGAATACCATCGTCACGGCGAACCTGCTGCGGCCTGGCCTGTTCTCATCGAGGACTTTCGGTCTGTATGATCGCGAGGTCATCAGCGACCTAGGGTTGGTCATCCGGCCGGACGCGCGCCTTGATGTGCCTTCGCTCGACACTCTTGATCTTCTGGTGATATGCGGCGGTTATCGAACCGAACTCAAGACCGACGAGTATCTGACCCACCTGCTCATCACTGCATCGGCGCTGGGGGGCGCCATGGCGGGCTTGTGGAATGGCGCCTGGTTCCTGGGCGCTGCCGGCTTGCTTGAAGGCTATCGCTGCGCAATCCACCCCGAGCACCGTCCGGCACTGGCGGAGATCAGCAAGTGCACTCATGTCACCAGCGAGTCTTTTGTCGTGGATCGCGATCGACTTACCTCATCCAGTCCGTCGGGCGCCTTCCACATGGCACTTGAATGGATAAAGAGTTTGCACGACAAGGCGTTAGTCGAAGGCATTGAAGACATCCTGTCTTTTGAGGAGTCGCGCTATCGACGCATCAAGCCCAGCCGTCACATCACCGTCAGCGCTCCGCTCAAGGAAGTCGTAAAACTCATGGACGCCATCCTTGAGGAGCCGCTTGAAATGGACGAACTGGCGGTTTACGCGGGGCGCTCTCGTAGGCAGCTCGAACGTCTGTTCAAGGAGCAGTTGGGCACCACCCCGCAACGCTATTATCTAGAACTGCGCATAACCGAAGCCAGGCGCCTGTTGCAGCACACCGAGCTGTCTCAGGTCGAAGTGGTCGTCGCCTGCGGCTTCGTGTCCCCCAGCCATTTCAGTAAATGCTACAGCACATATTTCGGCTACCGGCCTTCAAAGGAAAAGCGTCTGGTGAAGTAGGATGTCGAGTCAGCGGCAAGCGGAGACCCTTTTTCAGCTACTGTCTCTGCTACTCGCATGCCCATGCTGATCACCGATCACCGATCACCGATCACCGATCACCGATCACCGATCACCGCCAAGATGACAACCCTGTCGTTTTTGCGAACGCCGCTTTTTATCAGTTGACCGGATACGCTGCCGAGGACGTTATTGGCCGTAACTGTCGTTTTCTGCAGGGTCCAGCAACGAATCAGGATCACATAGCAAGGGTTCGAGAGGCCATAAGACGGCGCGAGCCTATTGAGATCAAGCTTCAAAACTACCGCAAAGACGGCAAGAGCTTCTGGAACCATTTGCACGTGCACCCCGTGCTCGGCGGAGAGGGGGAACTAGTGTATTTTTTCGCTTCGCTTTCAATTCTTTGCTCTGAGCAGGAGCGATTGCGCTATTTCGACGATGAGCTGACCACCAATGAACGCGCCCTTGACGCCCTCATCCGGTCATCTACCGAAGTCCGTTACCGCATCAGCACGGACTGGAGTGAATTGCATCAGCTTAATGGCGGCGACTTCATTACGGATACTCAGGGCAACGACCGCCAGTGGCTCGATAGATACATACCTGCTGAGGACCTC
The DNA here is from genome assembly GCF_014841665.1 of Pseudomonas sp. CFBP 8772. Classification (NCBI taxonomy): domain Bacteria; kingdom Pseudomonadati; phylum Pseudomonadota; class Gammaproteobacteria; order Pseudomonadales; family Pseudomonadaceae; genus Pseudomonas; species Pseudomonas sp. CFBP 8772. The sequence continues at coordinate 60,389 of NZ_JACYUI010000007.1, forward strand.
GAGGCTGTTCGAGCCGAGATTGCGCGGGCAACCAAGACCAAATCGACCTTAGAACACCGAGTCAATCGGGTCGATGGCTCCGTCGGCTGGGCCCTCTCTCGCGCGATTCCCATGCTCGACGAGTCGGGTGAAATCAAGGAATGGTTTGGTGCGGCTTCCGATATTACCGAGCGCAAGAATGCTGAAGAGGCACTGCGCCAAGCCCACGAAAGCCTCGAGGAAAGGGTTGCTCAGGCCTTGGCCGAACGCAGCCAGATTGAAGAGCAACTGCGCCAGTCTCAAAAGCTGGAAGCGATCGGTCAGCTCACCGGCGGCGTTGCGCACGACTTCAACAACCTGTTGACGGTCATTCGTTCCTCCACGGACTTTCTCAAGCGGCCCAACCTCTCGGAGGAACGACGCGGTCGCTACGTAGATGCCATTTCAGAAACGGTGGACAGAGCGACAAGGCTGACCGGGCAACTCCTTGCCTTTGCCCGCAGGCAAGCACTTAAGCCTGAGGTCTTTTCCGCCTGCGATGCGGTGCGATCGATCTCTGACATGATGAATACGCTCACTGGCAGCCATATTTCGATCAACTTCGTTCTGCCTGACACGCCCTGTTTTGTGAAAGCCGATCCGATCCAGTTTGACACCGCCACCGTTAACATCGCTGCCAACGCGCGGGACGCGATGGGTCAGAGCGGCCAGCTCACTGTTTCCGTAAGCGCTGTTGAAGTCCTTCCTGTCATCCGTAGCCATGCAGCGGTTTCAGCACCCTACGTGGCCGTCTCGCTGACAGACACGGGGTGCGGTATTCCGGCTGACAGACACGAGCGTATCTTCGAGCCTTTCTTCACAACCAAGGAAACGGGCAAGGGCACAGGACTGGGGTTGTCGCAGGTATTTGGCTTCGCGAAACAGTCGGGAGGTGAAATTGCCGTAAAAAGCACTCAGGGCAAAGGCACCACATTTACTCTGTACCTGCCACGAGTTGAGTCAGTCGAACGCTCTGAGCGGGTGGAGAGCTCCATGAGTCAGTTCGATGGGCAAGGTTTGCGAGTGTTGGTTGTAGAGGACAACTCAAGCTTGGGACTATTCACGATCGAAATGCTGACAGACCTTGGTTATAAACCTGTCCTGGTGTCTGATACGCAAGCCGCACTAGATCGTCTCGCTGAGAATGCCGAGCATTTCGACGTTGTATTGTCATGCCGGGCATGAACGGCATCGAGCTAGCCCAACGAGTTCGCCGCCTGTACCCAGATCTTCCGGTCGTGCTGACATCAGGCTATAGCCACGTGCTAGCGCAAAACGGTACGTACGGATTCGAACTGCTGCACAAACCCTATTCGGTGGAGCAGGTTTCCCAAGTCCTACCGAAGGCCGCCATCCAAACACACTCTTAATAGGCGCTTGAGCTTTCCTGGGCAGGCGTGGGGCAGGCATGATCCTCAGCGCAGACCAATTTCGCTGGGTGAGCGCTGAGTACTGCAGACACGTGAGGGTCGGGCATCAATCTGATACGAAAAACGTGTCGTGATGAGCTTCAGAACGCAGCAAAGGGCACATCAGCGCTCAGGCTTGGCATTTCTGGAAGAGACGAGGTTGCCGCAGGTTTCAAGAGATTCGCCCGAATCAAGTGAATGCGGGCATGATCGAACTTGCCGGCGCGTTCCAGCTCAGTGGCCATGTCCAGATGCCAGTCCATCATCGCCTGAAGTTTGGCGACCTGGCCTGTGCTTCGTCCTTTTACTGTGGGCATCCTGCCCTCCTTTAGATTGTGGCTTACACCATTACAGTATAGTGCCTACGTGCCGGGGCCCACATACGACTTCGGTATGACGTCCAACGAGGAATGCCCGCCATGCCCATTACCAATGCCGACACCGTGGCCCGTGGGCAGGAGATCATCGATACAATTGGCACGCTGTCCGACTGACTGGCCCAGTACAACGCCGCCCAGGCGCGCTACTACATTGCCTCGCTGTATGAGCTGGGCCTGCTGGAGCAATCCTAGTTTAACGAGCTGATGGCCGCCAACGTGCAGGCGCTCAATGATTGGGAGACGCACCACGCCGGCATGAAGGCCGATCGCATCTTAAATGATTGATTGCACTTGCAAAATGAAGAAAATGACCCGGAGCGCGTCAAGCTGCTCATCAAGGCGATCCGTGGCGGGAGGAGCGACGCGTTCGCCGAGCACAATGCAGCACTGACCATCGACTACATCAAGCAGGTGCATGAGAGGGGCATCATCAATGCCGAGCAGTTAGAGGCCTTAGTGATCGCCGTGAATGACGCTGCGGACAGTTGGTATCCAAAATTGAATAAGGGCGGCCAGCTGCTGCAGGGCTCACGTTTCATCCCTTGCTGTGTCCAGGGAAGGAGGGGGGACGGACTGTACCGCGCGGACCTGCGATGCCCCACGTAGCCCAGCCTACAATGGGAACGATCAACACAAATGCAGCCCACGCAGCTTTGACCAACCCGCTCTTGTTACTTCGAGAAACGCTGTAAATGATCCAGGCGTCGATGAGCAACATGATCAACAGCATTGCAGTCGTGAAGAGTGTGATTTCCATGTGAGTTACTCCTGACGATGGTTAAAAGGAAGACCTGTTCAAGGCTTGTTTGTCTTCAACAACACACTGACTGAATGACGAGCGGCGGGGTTCGATGGAGTCCATGCGAAAGTTTTAGTTTGTTAGTTCATCCTGTTGACGCACATCCCCCCTTCTTTTGCTCGCTACGTCGGCATGCGTATGTGGATCATGACCTCTCGGCTGTGTGGGCTGAATCAATCATGCCGCTGGAGTCATTCGGGCTATGTCGTCTCTGGATGGATGCGAAAAATCAAACAAACACGGCTTTGACCGGTCTACCAGGCCAATGTCGGGAAATGCTGAACGTTTCCGATGCTCGTGGTGACTGGTTATTCATTTTATGAGAGCGGACCCAGCGTCACATCCTCCTATCGCGAGAACAAACATGGCTCAATCAAAGAAAACTGCACAGCAGAGTGACGCGGATGACACTGTCGTGGCGATCCCGCATGGCTTCTACGACAAGTATGTGGGCACTGCGGACGAAGACACGATTGTCGGCACCACCAACGCTGATGTCATCTTTGGCGGCGAGGGCGACGACATTCTCATCGGTCAGGGAGGGGATCCCGATCCGTTCAGCAACGCACAGGATCGCTACAACGGCGGCGCAGGCGTCGATACGATCACCAGCCACTCCGCTTATGTCTACGGGAACACGTTCGTCTACACCTCGGTGACGGACAGTTACTTCGACAAACAGGGCTCCCACTCGGACCTGATCAAAGATTTCCAATCCACTGACGTACTTGACCTGACGGCCCTCGGGCTAGAGCGTGTTGGCAATGGCCACAACGGCGATCTGGCGGTCACCTACAACGTCGACGAGGACATTACCTATGTTCGCTCGCTGGATAAAAACGCCCAGGGCCAGGCATTCGAAGTCAGACTTGAAGGCGATCACGCCGCTGAGCTTGGCACGCAAAATTTCGCCCTGCGTTACGACCTGACTGCAGAAAGCACTGGCCGCGAACATGGGCTAAGCAACAAGCAATACGTCATCACCGGGACCGATGGCGATGACATTCTGGTCGTTCCCCGCTCCGGCAACATCGTAACCGGTGGAGGCGGAGCGGACGACATGTCCGGCGGCGGTTCCCGTAACACGTTTGTCTTCGAGCATCTCACCGATAGCTTCGTGAACGACGGCACAGGCCAATCCAGCGTTGACCTCATCCACAATTTCAGACTCGGTGACGGTGATCTGCTGGACGTTTCGGCACTGGGGTTCACTGGCCTTGGGAATGGCTACGACGGCACGCTCAATTACAGCTATGACAGCGTAGCCGGTTACGCGATTGCCCAATCCTTTGAAGCCGATGAAGACGGCAACCGATTCGCCGTGCACCTGACTCAATACGACCGGGATCCGCTCACCGGCCTGCAGGACATGGATCGCTTCACCTTTGCCGGAGACAGTGCAGCAGACCGCGCCAACCAGACGCTGACTGGCGATAACCACCGTGACACGTTCACCAATTCGACCGCGGGCGGCATCCTCGTCGGAGGCGGTGATGATGATCTGTTGGTGGGCAACACCGGGGTCGACACCTTCCGATATGTCGAGAAGAGCGACAGCTTCCGGGGCAATTCGGACTTCATCAAAAACTTCGACGCCACTCAGGACCGCATCGATGTTTCAGCGCTGGGCTACACTGGCCTTGGCGATGGCACCGATGGCACGCTTAAGGTGATCTACGACACCGCCCTGAACCGCACCTATCTCAAGGATTACGAGGCGGACGCTGACGGTAACCGATTTGAGATCAGTATCGACAAGAACGTCGCCAAGACTTTCACCGCCGATAACCTGATCGTGGCTGACGCGAGCGCTGCGCATATCGAGCTTGTGGGCCTGGCACCCGCTGACCTTCACCCGATCGGTTGAATCGAGAAGCGCCATTCAAGATGGCAAACACAAAAAGCCGTCGTACGTTCGACGGCTTTTTAACGTTCGACCTATATGCCCTACCGAAGCGAGTTCAGCTGATCCTTAGTGATCTTGGTTTGCAAGGCGCATACCGGTTTGATCGTGCGCCGTACCTGGTCAAGGTAGTGGATGGTTGGGCAAGCGAAGCAATTACTTCCTACACAAAAAAGGAGCAGTGCTGTGCCACAGATCAAATGGTCTCATTTAATAACTTTATCCATCTCCTGTAGCCTTCTGTGGGCATGTTCTGGCGCGAAAACAGAATCTCCAGTTGAGGCTCCTGGCAGGCCCGAGAGCACCCTCACCAAAGTGTTGGAAGCAGGCGCTGCCACGCTTCAGTCAAAACCACCGCTTGATGCTTTGAATGCCTACCTGGATGGGTTCCATTTCTACAACGGCCATCCCAAGGTGCAAATGGAAGCTCATCATTACTGCTCCATCCTCAATGAGGATGTCATCCAGTGCGTCATCTATGATGGGAACACTAAAGACGCCAAGATCATGGGCGTTGAGTACATCATCGACGAAAAGCTGTTTGCAACGCTGCCCGCTACTGAGAAGCCAATGTGGCACAACCACGGTTACGAAGTGTCTTCCGGCCAGCTCGTGGCTCCAGGTATCCCTGCCACAGCCGAGCATGCGCTCATGGAAAGACTGGCTCACACCTACGGCAAAACATGGCATACCTGGCATACCGACCAAGACAAAACGCTCCCCTTGGGCGTGCCGCAGCTGATGATGGGCTTCACCGCCGACGGCCAGGCTGACCGCGCGATGTTGCAGCAACGAAACCAACGCCTGGGGATAGATGCAACGGCAATCAAGGCTCAGCGCTCAGACATACAGATTCCGAAGGCTGATCCAGCTGCGGACGGTTGGCAGCATGGCAAGGTAATTCAACTGAAGGATCCGACAGGCCACATTCATGGCCCAGCTTCGTCGCCGACACCTCAAGGCACTAACAGCCGCTCCAGCCAGTGATTGACGACGCCGAGCCAACTTACGGGTTCGGTTCAACATGCTCCAGGGCATTGGTGGCTACGGTTGCGCTGAGGCCGTGAACGCGCAGTCCGTCCACTTGCCCAAGCTTTTTTGCGTAGGCCGTGATGCCGGCCCCCGTCAGATTGACTCTCTGAGATATGAATAGCAGCAGCCTCCTGTCCGCCAGATGATGCTCTGTGCTTTCCAGGTACTGCTAAGTGCGGCCGGCCGCGACCGGGTGCAGCGGCATCTGTTGCAGTGAAGGTCCTGCGTCGTTTGTTGTTGAAACTATCCCCGACGGTCCATAGGAGAGCTTGAGTCGCGGTTTGCCAGCATTACCAACCTGTACTCCTCCCTTATTTGGGCGACTAGATCGGAGACCGACCTCATGGTAATCAGGTCGGAGATCGGGATACCAGGCACGGTAAGGTCCACCTGTTTCGTTGGTGGATTTAGCAGCTGAATGGTCATGGTGCCAACAGCGTTGACGGTGCAAATGCACTTTTGAGGCAAGAAGCTTGACTCGATGATATGGCGCAATTCGAGACTGGAGAGCATGGCGTTCCTTCCTAGAACATCGACCTCGTTCCAAAGTATTGTAGCAACAGTAATTCAACGTTCCAGAAGTATTGCAGGAGCTGCATCATCTGATACTCACTCGGCAACATTCCGATTATAGCCCTGCCTTGCCAGCTTAAAGCCAATGCGGTCACAGAACAGATTCCGAGCCACGGGAACCCTTCAGGCAAATGGGAAAGCATCAAGCAGCGCGATTCAGCAGGATGCCGAGTCAGGCTTGCTGGTCGCGCACTGCACTGGATTCTGTGCCTGATAGGTCAACACAACTTTCAAATCGTCCATGGTTACCCTAACGGCAAGCAGGGTTACTGCATTCATGCACTAGGTGCAGAAAAGCGGTCGTGAGCGATTCTCAGCCCTGCGCATTCAACATTGGATCCGCGGATAAGTCGCTCAGATGTACCCCAGGCTCTGTCGTCAAGCGTGGGGGCAGGCGCGTAGAAGGACACCCATTTCACGTCCATGTCTACAGACAGAAGGCTGGAATCCTCAATCCGATCATGACAAATTGCGTGCCACACGCAGCAGTGTCGTCTTGGGTATGGAAGGGGATTTGGGGAATTGTCCGAAATTGAGTTAACTCTGCTATCACGCCAGGCGCTTGAGGCAAAGGCGCGTCAGCTACAGGCTCAACTTCGCAGTCAGGATGAGGAGCACGCCCGTGCAAAAGCGGTCTTCGACAGTGCGATCGAGTTCGCCATCATAACCACCGACCGCAGCGGGATCATCACCGCGTGGAATCTAGGCGCAGAGCAGGTGATGGGTTGGACTTCCAGTGAAGTGTGTGGTCATGACGCCTCATGTTTTTTCACGCCGGAGGATCGCGCCAGCGGGCTTCCCGGCTATGAAATGGCCACGACATTGCGCGATGGTCGGGCGAGCGACGAGCGCTGGCACTTGGGCAAAGGTGAAAGACGGTTTTGGGCTTCTGGTGAAATGATGGTACTCCGCGGCCAGGACGAGGAGCACATCGGTTTTGTTAAGATTTTTCGAGATCGGACCGCTGAGCATCTGGCTGGCATAGTCCTGAAGCAAACCGAACGTTTACTTCGCCAGGCACAGGAAGCAGGCGGCGTTGGTTTGTTCTCAATCGACTTGGCCAGCGATGTGCTCTGGGGCACTCCAGAGTTTTTCCGCATTTATGGGTTGGCTCCATCCGACAGTTATCCGGTTGCCGAAATCGAGGCATTGACGACCCTAGGGCATGGTCATTTTGATTTAGCCATAGGGGGACGTTTAAAAAGTGATTACCGTGCTGACATCGATTACTGCATTCGCAGGCCAGATACTGGAGCCCTGCGATGGATCAACCGCATCGGCAAAATGGAAGCGGATGAACACGGAAATTGGGTACGTTTTTCCGGTTCTGCTCGCGACATCACGGAGCAACGCAAAGCTGAAGGAGCGCGTATAGCGAGCGAAATTCGCTATAAGACCTTATTTAACATTATTGATGATGGTTTCTGCGTCATCGAGTTTCTCGATGGTCCTCACGGTTCACTTAGCGATTACATACATGTGGAGGCTAATGCTGGATATCAACGACAAACCGGTATCACCGGCATCGTGGGGCAGACCATTCGAAACTTGGCACCGGCCGAAGCAGACGGTTGGGTTGAGTTGTACCGCGAGGTGCTGGAAACCGGGCGTACTATCCGTTTCGAGCGTTTCTTCGCAGCAGCAGGCCGTGACATCGCAGTATCGGCCGCTCGTATCGACCCAGGCAGTCGGCGACAGGTGCTGCTGTTATTCCGAGATATCACCGCACGGAAGAAAGCTGAGCGTGTTGCTCAAGCGAACGTCGAACGGGTGCAGCTTGCTTTGGCAGCTAACGCGATCATCGGCACATGGGTTTGGGACGTTCCGACTGATCGGCTAACGGTAGACGAATCCTTCGCGAAGGCATTTGGCTTAGATCCTGTGCTGGGCCGAGAGGGAATTTCATTCACCCAGATCATCGAAAATGTACATCCTGACGATCGGGACAACTTGGTTGCAGTCACCCAAGAGGTCCTTAAGCGTGGCGGGAGCTATGCATACCAATATCGCACACGACGCGCCGATGGGCGCTACTACTGGCTTGAGGCCAACGGCCATTGCAACCTGGGTGCTGATGGGGCCCCTACGACTTTCCCAGGCGTGCTCATTGACAAAGAGGATCGTCGCGCCCTTGAAGCCGAGCGTGATAATGCTACCGCTGCCTTGCGTTTGCTCGCCAATACGCTAGAAGAGCGCGTCGCTGAACGCACCGAAGAACTGCTCCGTTCCGAAGAACAGCTGCGGCAGTCGCAGAAAATGGAAGCTGTGGGCCAGCTGACCGGCGGCATTGCTCACGACTTTAACAATTTGTTAGCTGGAATTTTGGGCAGCCTAGAGCTCATGAGTCTTCGCGTTGACGAAGGGCGCCTCGCGCACGTTCATAAATACCTGGCTGCTGCCTTGAGTGCGACCAAGCGTGCAGCCGCGCTTACGCAAAGGCTGCTTGCATTTTCGCGTCGCCAGATTCTTGCTCCGATCACTATCAACGTTAACGACCTGCTTTGCGACTTGAAAGAACTGCTGCAACGCACTGTCGGCCCTAATTACCAGATTAAGGTCAACACTGCGCCTGGTCTGTGGCTGGCCCTGGTCGATCCGTCCCAGTTGGAAAATGCACTCTTGAACCTTTGCATCAATGCGCGCGACGCGATGCCTGAAGGGGGAACGATTTTCATCGAGACAGCCAATCGTGAGATAGACAAGAAAGCAGCCCTACGTCAGGACATGCCTCAAGGGTGCTATCTAGCGCTCAGTGTCTCAGACACGGGGACCGGGATGCCGCCTGAAGTGATTGCCAAAGCGTTTGATCCTTTCTTCACTACTAAGCCGGCTGGTAAAGGAACCGGACTGGGTCTATCCATGATTTACGGATTCGCCAAACAGTCTAACGGGCAGGTCCGTATTCATTCCGTTGTAGGTCAGGGATCGACAGTGACGATCTACCTGCCGCAGCACCAAGGTGAAGTCTGTTCGCCAAGCGTTCTCTCCGCGCCAACGTTGACATCGCACGCGAGAGAGGGAGAGACGGTACTGGTGGTCGAGGACGAGCCTACCGTCCGTTTAATGGTCACTGAAGTTTTGGAGGAAATGGGTTATATCGTCATTGAAGCAACTGACGCTGCAGGGGGGCTTCGCGTGCTGCAGTCCAATGCGCGCCTAGACTTGCTAATCAGCGATATAGGGCTTTCAGGACAAATAAACGGGCGACAGCTTGCAAGCACAGGTCGATTGACGCGGCCTGGACTTAAAGTGCTGTTTATCACGGGCTATGCAGAAAATGCCTTGCTTGAAAACGGTCAGTTAGAAGCAGGGATGTCAGTGTTGGCCAAACCGTTTTCAGTGAACATCCTCGCGAACAGCATCCAAGAAATGCTTGCACGGTAAGCCACTGCCTTTCGTGAACTCTCGCAAGCGCAGCGGCTGTAGTGACCCATGGGTCGAGTGAGGAAGGTCCCTCTGTGTCAGCCACCATGTCCAATCGCCGATAAAAATAAACGTTCATTGCTCAAACGCATCATATGCTGAGAATAAATAGGAGGTCTCATGGACAATTATCACATTAGCAAATCTGTAGACGGTTGGGATTTGAAGAAAGAAGGCGCTACCAGGGGCGTCTAAAAAGCGCGTCGACAAAGGCAGAGATCGTGGCGTTGGCTGCAGAATTTCTTGACGGTAAGACAGCTTCTGTAAAGATTCATAAGGAGGACGGGACCATCCAGGATGAACGAACCTATCCCCCGTAGGGCGGACCCTGCGAAAAGTGAAGGGTGAAATGGTCGAACGCAGCGAGCAGCATGTTGTAGGTGCCCACAATGTTCACTGGCAAAAGCGAAGTCATGAAGTCAGCGTCGGGGCTTGCGTCTGCTGCCAAGTGGATAACGGTATCGATGCCTTTGCACGCTTCAAGGCAGCTCGGAAGATCCTGATATCCAGAGAAAAGCGCTGTGCTGATTCCGGGAATGTCTGCACGTCGATATCAGCCAGGCGAAAATCCAGCTTGTCAATTTGCGCCGACCAAAAGGCGGTGCCAATACGTCCTGCAGCACCTGTGACAACCGCTACCGCTCATCACAACGTAGTCATGACACAGCTTTAACGACAGGCGCGGGTAGAATTAGCCACTTACAGACGCCCTATACCGAGACTTCCGATGAACACAGAACTCACAGAAGAAGAGATGCGACGTGCGCTCTTCGGCACCTCCGAGGTTTCGGCTTCGGCTGTATCCGCAGCAGCAAAAGAACCTGCCTCACAAACAGTGGTCGAGCCCCCACCAAAACCTGCCGTTAAAAGGAAGACAGCGAAAGCCTTTACGCCAAGGCTAGGAGTGACCCTGCGGGTTGGGAATATTTTCGAAGGCGAGACCCAAGAAATCTTTCACGAAGCTGACACCATGAGCACCCTCCTTGCAGAGCAAGAAGCTACCCGATTGGCGAGAAAGAAGTTCAGGTACGTTGACGTGGTTTCGGTTAAGCCCATTTTGTAATCACACGCCACCGATATATGGAGCCGCGTAGGTGCACGGGCACAAAGCGACGTCCATTCCTTCTCATTAGGTCGGATGTAGGAGTATCAATGCACCTTTGGGGTTGCTGAGGTGTGCTATGCGATGGCCGCAGGTAGCTGCTTAGCAACCACCTCGTAAAGCTGGTCCAGCGTCCAGGGCTTCGCCATGAACATGGAGTGAGCTGGGAGCTCATGTCCCTGAACTGACCTGTGACCAGAGGTCAGAATTACCGGCAGGTCAGGCCATTTTTCCCATACGATTTTTGCGAGTTCGAAGCCGTTCAGGACACCAGGAGTCCTGATATCAGTAAGCGTCCGGTTAAGTCGCCTTGACGCAAGGGATTGAAGGTAAAGGCGCTGATGCAAGCGTGAGAAGTGGCCAGATATCTATCCAGTTTTTGGACTTGAACCGTTCTTGATAGATCTTTGTTTTCTCCGTGGCAAACTTCCCTGCTGGCCTGATAACCAACCCAAACAGATCATCGAGGCCCAATGGCGCTGCGACCTCGCATGAACCTGACTCTCCTAGTCTGACGGCTACCGCCGTTGCGGTTTCCGGCCAGTAGCGCATTGCGTCGGTCGTTGAAAGGTATGGTTCATCCCCATTCTGAACATGCATTCTGGCTTGGTTTTTTACAGACCACATTGCAGTCGGGTCTAGCCCTCTGAGGAGCGTCTCCAAGGCTTCATCTTCCTCTGGAGAGCAACGTTTATGATCAAACCAAATGACGTCGACGTCTGTTGATACAGGAGAAGGACTGCGCCCGTGTAAATAGTCCCAAACCGCGTTTCGGAGGAAACCTGCTCCAATCCAGCAGTCTGGCAAATTGAGGGAACGCACCATTTTTAGTAGTCGCCAGCGGATGGGATCTTCTGAAATAAGCGTTTGGATTATCGATATATCGTCCACGAAAAACTCCCTTTTTCAAGCTATGCAGATATCCACTGATGCGGCAGCAGTTGCTCGATCTCGCTGGCTCGCTGCGTCGGCAGCCGCGTCAGCACATCCTTGAGATAAGCATAGGGATCATGCCCGTTGATGCGCGCCGACTGGATCAGGCTCATGATCGCCGCCGCTCGTTTGCCGCTGCGCAACGACCCAGCAAACAACCAGTTCGAACGCCCAAGCGCCCACGGCCGGATCAAGTTTTCGATCTGGTTGTTGTCGATGGGCACAGTACCATCTTGCAGGTAGCGCGTTAGCGCTACCCAGCGTTTAAGGCTGTAATCCAGGGCCTTGGCCGTGGCCGAACCCTCGGGCACAAGTTCGCGTTGAGCCAGCATCCACTCATGGAGTTTTTCAGCGATGGGTACCGCTGTTTCCTGGCGTAATCGCCAACGGTCTTCGTCGCTCATGTCCTTGGCGTGCCGCTCGACTTCATACAGCGCGCCAATCGAGTGCAACGCCTGTTCCGCCAACTGACTTTTGTTCGCCACGTGCAGGTCGAAGAACTTGCGACGAGCATGCGCCATGCAGCCGATTTCGGTGATACCTAACTCGAAGCTGGCCTTGTAGCCGGCGAAGTCATCGCAGACCAGCTTGCCGTTCCAGGTGCCCAGGAAGTTGCGTGCGTGTTCACCGGCGCGGCTGGGGCTGAAGTCGTAAACCACAGCCTTTAGGGCCGAGAACGGCGTAGAGCTGTAGGCCCAAACGTAAGCGCGGTGAGTTTTCTTCTCGCCGGGCGCTAGCATTTGTACTGGCGTTTCATCGGCGTGAACCACGCGCTGGGCCAGCACCACTTCGCGCAGTGCATCGACCAGAGGCTGTAGCTGCACGCCGGTTTGGCCAACCCACTGCGCCAGTGTCGAGCGAGGGATGGCCAAGCCGGCACGGCCGCAGATCTTCTCCTGTCGATAGAGCGGCAGGTGATCGGCGAACTTGGCCACCATCACGTGCGCCAGCAGGCCGGCAGTGGGGATGCCCTTGTCGATCACCTGCGGCGGCACCGGGGCCTGAATCAGTATCTCGCACTGCCGACAGGCCCATTTTCCACGCACATGCTGTTCGACGGTGAACACGCCCGGCGTGTAGTCCAGCTTCTCGCTGACGTCTTCACCGATGCGCTGAAGCTGGCAGCCGCAAGCGCACTGAGTGTTGTCCGGCTCGTGATGGATCACGGTACGAGGGAACTGCGGCGGCAACGGCGCACGCTTGGGTTGCTGGCGTGGTTCTGCCTGTGCGGGAGCGGGATGTAGTGCTTTTAACTCGACCTCGATGGCTTCGAGGTCGGTATTGAGCAGGTCATCGAGCAGGCTGCCTTGCGCCGGGCTGATCTGCTCGCTGCGCTTGGCGAACTTGTGGCGTTTAAGGATGGCGATCTCGTGAGTGAGCTGCTCGATGATCGTTTCATCGCGATGGATCTTTCGGCCCATAGTGTCGACCTTGGACATCAACTGCGCAGCCAGTGTGCGCAGTTGTTCGGGGCTCATTTGGTCGAGATCGGGCAAGGAAGTCATGGTGTGGATTTTACCAAAGCAGCCCGACTGCTTCAGCTAAAAGGCAGCATTTAAAGCAATGTAATTGCGCCGCCCGCACCGACTCGTTGCCAGGGTAATCCAAGTACCAGCGCCTGGAGTTGCTCTGGGTCGAGTTCGACCTCCGTCCCACGATGGATGCCTGGCCAATGAAACTTACCTTGGTTCAACCTGCGCGCCGCCAACCAGATACCGACGCCGTCGTGCACCAGCACTTTCATGCGGTTGGCCCGGCGGTTGGCAAAGAGGTAAGCGCAGTGCGGCTTTGCCGCACCGAATACCGCGACCACTCGGGCCAGTGCCGTCTCGGTGCCGGCACGCATGTCCATGGGCTCGGTGGCGAGCCAGATGGCATCGATGCGAATCACTGGGCTAGGCCACTGATAAATCGTGCGCAGCCGTCCGGATCCGAGGATGGCCATTTTACGGTGATGGATTTATCGCCCAGAGACAGCGAGATGATCGCCATCTCTTCTCTTGCGCGTCTTGGGGGCGTTTTTACGGGAACGAAGGCCGGCAGGGTGGCGGGTAATCGATCCCGGTAAGTCGGTAGCCACTTGCGGATCACGTTGGCGTTGATGCCGTGATGAATGGCTACGCTGGAAATCGTCGCTCCAGGTTGCAGGCACTCCTGGACGACTTGGGCTTTGAACGATTTGGGATAAGAGCTTCGTTGGCGCATGAAAATCCTGGCGATAAGGGCGATGGTGTCCGCTTAAAAATACGCGGACACCATCGCCCTTAATGCTGGAGTTCGGTAGGTGACTTGGCCGGACGGTTACGATCCATTAGCAACTTGGATCAGAGAGTCGCGTCACCTAGAAGCCTCAATAGCTGGGATTGTTCCCGTGATCATCGATCTTGAATGGTACGGAGGGGAGGCGGATACACCAGTAATCCACAGAGCATTGGAGCGGTCGAGTTTCCTGGTCTATTGGGGTTCGGCGTGATGGTATTTTTCAAGCTCGCCTTACCGAGGCCATGTGCAAAGGAAACCTCGCTCGACTCGGCAGCCCGCATAGTGCGGGCTAAGCTCAATGGTCGTCGGTAGCCTCGACTACGACAGAGTTCTGAGCCATTCGAATTTTTGAGCTCAAAGATTTTTCGCACAGATTGGCTGTGATCGGGCATCAAGCAGCGGTTCACTGCGGAGTTGTCCATCAGGTGCAACACCTTGGTAACGGGCGCAGCCCTTGGGGTCGTACTCAATGCGCGCTTTGTGATACTTGAGGCGCGCATCAGCCGCCTGAAAGGCGGTGACCTCGGCGCTCGGTAAGCCGTCATTGCCATAAGAATGAAGGACTGTAGTAGCTGGCTTAGATTGCGCACAGCCTGCGATCAAAGCTGAAGAGAGAATAAATAACAGTGCTTTCATCAGGGCTTCCCATGGTTAAGGATGTTGCTGAACAATTTACTAGTCTAATCGATCTTGAAAGAGTCAGGCCTTGGCCTTCGTCAAGGCTACCTGAAACTGCGCTGCCACGTTGCAGCTGGGATGCTTGATTAGGGTCAGATTTACCGCTTTCCGCCTATACCCGCTTGCCAAGCAAATCCAAATAGGAAAAAGAGCATGGATCTAGACGCGATTCCGGTTGCAGCATTGTTAGCTTTGGCAGTCTCGCTGTTTGGGCTATGGCGTGGCGAGCGGGCTCATAACAGGTCTAGAGAAGCAGAGCGATTTCTGCTGCAGCAGGCTGTTTTACTCAAGGCGGAGGCGGTTCGCTCCGAGTGGTATGCCTTAAATCGGGAAAATGACACTTTGATCCTTCGCTTGAGCCTTCATAGAGACCTCCAACCTGAACTGCGAGCGATCGCTTCCGACTACCTTCAAGGTCAGAAGGAATTTCTCGCGATGTGTATTGCGGATGCGACCGCATATGCAGAAAACGTTTTTGCTAACGGGACCATGTTTAGCGAGAAAAGATGCCGCGAGGACATTCGCCTGATCGAACTCAGTCTCGAAAAACTAAGGCGGAATCAAGGGGTATCAGAGCGGAAGTATGACGAACTCATGCAGCAAGCAGCCGTCTACGGCGTCGTCTAGGAAAAGTCGCTGCACCCACAAGCCCGCCCAGTCGCGGGCTTTGTCAGTAGCACAAGGGCACCTTCGGGCCTCAGATCGTGCGGGGTTAGACCAATGACAACTGAACCGGATTGTTGTACGGGCTGCACCACAAGGAATCCCTACTATGCCGATGATTGATACATCTCCGTGTAACGTCCAGTTGGCCGACATGGATGCTGCCGCACTGGCTTTTGATCAAGCGTCGCAAGCGCTGGCCTTGGCTGAAGAAAATGAGGACGAGCCCGCTTGCGAAGCAGCCCGCGCAGCGGAACACAGGGCGCACGAGGCCTGGCGAGTGGCCGCCCAGGAAGTAGGCCGCGTTGTGCATATGCTGGTCAAGATGGTCGAGGGACGTTACTCATAACAGGGCCGAGCCAAGACGCGACAAGCACCCCATCCACCACCAGCTCTACGTACAACGGAAAAAAGGCATCCCGTTTACTACCAGCCCAACGAAGAAAGGAAAGATTGATAATGGATTTTTTGACTGGGATCGGTGGATCAAAAGAACTCTGGAGCGCACTCGGCGGTGCGCTCATCGGCGGCCTTTTTACCCTGTGGGCAACACATCGCACCCAGAAGGCAGAATCTGACCGTGCGACCCAGGAGCGGCGGGATAATCGAGCACAGGTCGAAGATGAACGTCAGCTAACCCTTGCCAACACGGCTCAGTTGATTTTGGTAGAGGTCACCACTGCTTGGAAGGTCTACCAAGTTGAGTATGCTACTGGGCTAATGCAGATTCCCGACGGTGCCCCCTACCTTTGCGTCTTCCCTATTGGCGATAACTCTTTTCCCATTTTTGATTCTGCCCCCGGGTCTTTAGCCCAACTGCCTATTGCAACCTCTCAACTAATCGTCAGGTTCTATATGCGCGCTAAGGGGCTGATTTCTATGATCAATATGAACAATTTTGATACAGAGCGAGCGCGCGAATTTGCGAACGTAGAGTTACAGAAACGGAGCAGTCAAACGGACTCGCTAGCGGGGTTTGAAACCGAGCTCGCCGAGATCACACCGCGCTACGCCCAAGACGCTCACAAAATGGCTTCATTGCTCGGAATGGGTAGCACTGCCGATGGCTTGAAAGGACTCACGAATGAAATCGAAGGCTTGGTTCTCGACATCCAGGCTCGATTGAATCGAGCCATGGACTTAGGGGCCCAGATGAACAGTTAACGGAAAAGTAGCTGCACCCTCAAGCCCGCCCTGTGCGGGCCGAGGTCGTAAAGGGATAGCGATTTTCGCGTCCGCGAAAAGCAGAGAAGTGCTTATGACCGAAGTAACCATCGAAGCGCTCAAGAAAATTGACGGGTGTCAGGTCGCGATGCTGGCTCAGCATGAGCGTGAGGTATTGCGTGAGTTTATGGATCAAGGTCGCAAACTAGGCGTGTGCATCGTTGGGTTTGATACAGACACGGACGTGCAGGGATGGGAAGAAATGAATTCAGCCCGAGCACTGGAAATTCTGGCTGTCGCGAACAGCTACGTCCGACTCTGTTTCTCGTAGGAAACCCCATGCCCACCAAGGCCCCTACAAAGCCGCTGGACGAGCGCGCACTTGACGCCGAAACCCGGGCAAGCCAGTGGCTTGCCGATGGCAACCAGGCTCGCGAGGCGGGCCGAACGGTAAAAGCAGAACGCTGTTTTCAGAAAGCTCAGTTCTGGTTGGATCGCGCGAACCTACTTTCCGGCCGGGCCGAGCGCCCAGCTCCAGCCCGATAGGAAAAATCGATGCCCCGTCAAAGAAAGGCTTCAGTTGCAACGTGGTGCCTCATTGTTTCACTAGCACCACTATCTAGCCTAGCGGGCTCAGGTCCATCAGGTCACGACTTTGTGGTTGCCTTGAATCCTGCAAGTGGCAGTGCCGTAAGCGGGCGGTGAACACATCTTGCTTTCTATCGTCGTGAGTTGCGGCTCCGGGGTAGGCAAGCAGACCACTCTTCAGGCAAGAGAAAATGGCTTAAGATCATCGAAGACTGTAATGGAACATCTCGACTAAAAGGACGCGACATTTATGGAAATCCCCCTTGCTCAAATCAGGGAGCGTTTGAATAATCGCCGATTTACGGTAGCGGGTAACGCCCACGGGCTATCCGGTGCCGGCACAGTATTTCACTACCATGTCGAAGAAGATTCCATTTGGGGTACTTACCAAGGTGGCCGGATCCGCATGGGTCATCAAGTCGGACGCGTGACTAGCCCCGATACGATTGAGCTTCTTTATCATTGCTTAACTACGGATGGTGAAATTCTTGCTGGCTGGTCTCGTGGCACGGTAGGCGTTGATCACGCAGGACGTACCACTCTGTTGTTCGTATGGGGTTGGTTGTCGGGCGCGACTGGAGGTGGGGAGTCTAGCTACGTTGAGCTTGCCGCGTAGCGGTTAAGCTTTTTGATTACGCCCGCGTCCATCTGTGCGGTAGTAACTCGGAAATCGAGACCATGGCAAAGCTGATCGAGGCGCTACGCTCGACCGCCGCGAAGTGGCGAGCAGGCAACCAGGAGCACCGTGAAGGCGTCGTGCTGGTGTGGGACGGCGAGGTGTACGGCTGGAAGGATGAACTGCGCGACCCGGCAAGCGAGCGCCCAGGTGGCGACGACTACAACGGGGCGAAAGCGTGGGTCGCTGTTGACCCCGATCAGGAATAGGAAAATCAGCCGTGACCAATCTTAGTGAAGCGCTTCGTGCAACTGCCAGAAAATGGCGGAATGCTAACCAGGATCACCGTGGCGGCGTCGTGCTGATCTGGCAAGGCGCGGTGTACGGCTGGAAGGATTCCTTGCGTGATGCGAGCGATGAGAGCCCAGGCGTATACGCTGTGAATGAAATAGATCACATTTTCATTGCCGAAGGCGGTGATGAATGTAACGGCGCGAAATGCTGGGTTGCCGCTGTCTTGGACAACAAGTAGGAACAGGACCATGCCCACCAAGGCCCCTAAAGCGCCGCTGGCCGACCGCGTGCTAGATGCCGAGACAAGGGCAAGCCAATGGCTTGCAGACGGCAACCAAGCCGCTGAGGCTGGCCGAGTGACGAAAGCAGAGCGCTGCTTTCAGAAGGCTCAATTCTGGCTGGATCGCGCAAATCATCTTTCAGGCCGGGGTGATCGACCGGCTCCAGCACGGTAGGAAAACGACATGGCCACTACGACCCCGCTTGTGCTGTATGTGTAGCTTCCACCAGCAAACCTCGAGAAATCACCGCTGGGCAGATTCTGGTGGCTCAACGTTCGCGGCAAGGTAGAATGGTGGCTTATAGCCATCACCAAGGCTTCACTAGTGCAAGCTGTGGAATCCCTATGTTAGACGCTAGCCAGATTGACCGAGAACTCGAGAAAAAACCCAGCGCTGTACGCTTCTCCGATCAATTGGAACTACGTTATCAGAGCGATATCCATGCTACCCGCCGGCGCCACCTGATCTTATGCTTGATCTTGGGAGGATTCACATTCAGTAGTTTTTCACTATGGACAGCTGTCATAAATCCAAAGGAACTGGTATCAGCAATTTTGCAGATGGTCGGAACATGTGTACCTAGCACTCTAATGGGGGTGTTGCTTCTAAAGAAATTATCTGAGCGCTGGAGAGAGTACGCCTCCATGTTGCCGTCATACACAGGATTTATAGTTGTCTACAACGTAGTGGTCAATGGTGAACAGCCTGCTTCGGGCGAGCAGTCACTGTTTATGTTCTGCTGGCCGCTGATGCTTATGTATGTTAATACGTGCATGAAAAGCCCTTTCAATGTGGCCTTAGTCTATAACATATTTTGCTTGATCATCACGGCTTGGGGAGTGCATACAGCCCCGATTTCCCTGAGTGCCGGGGGCCTGATAATGACCGCTATAGGCTCTTCATCTTTTTTCTCATTGCTTGGTAACTACTGGTCCAACGCCGAAGCCAGACGACGTTATCTTTATTGGCTCCGTGAGGAAACCAGAGCCTCTAGTCTCACCGATGCCAACAGTGACTTGCAACGTCTTTCAGAGACCGACTCGCTGACAGGACTGGCTAACCGTAGGCACATACAACCGCAACTGGACGCAATTACGACAAACCATTTGAATCGACAGTCCGAGGGTGCAGTATTATTGATCGATATAGACCATTTTAAACGCTATAACGATCATTATGGACATCTCCTTGGCGATGAGTGCCTGAGAGTTGTTGCCACTGCTCTAGGCAGTTGCTTCATATCGCCCTGTACCGTAGCACGATTCGGCGGAGAAGAGTTTATTGCCGTTTTGCCAGATACCTCTCATGATGAGGCCCGTAGGATCGCTCACCATGTACTGCAGACCATACGTGAACTAAACATCGCCCACCTCGGACGTACAGACGGCATCTCCATTATCACTGTCAGCATCGGATTAGCGCACAGTGCGAGTATCGAGCTAACCGATAGCTCCTCACTC
Organism: Pseudomonas sp. CFBP 8772; assembly: GCF_014841665.1. Classification (NCBI taxonomy): domain Bacteria; kingdom Pseudomonadati; phylum Pseudomonadota; class Gammaproteobacteria; order Pseudomonadales; family Pseudomonadaceae; genus Pseudomonas; species Pseudomonas sp. CFBP 8772. The sequence continues at coordinate 79,967 of NZ_JACYUI010000007.1, forward strand.
CTGGATCAGGCTGACAAAGCGCTGTATCGAGCTAAAAGAGGTGGCCGTAACCGTTTGGAGGACACGGGATTTATATTTTCACAGAACGATGAATCGCTTCTGACCCCGGAGGATATCCGAGAGGCTTTAGCAACAGACCAATTCTGTTTGTACTTCCAACCGCTGTATCAGCTCGAACCTTATCAGCTCACTGGATACGAAAGCCTTATTCGCTGGCAGCATCCCAAGCTCGGAAATGTTCCGCCTGATCTATTCATCGCAATGGCAGAGCGTAGCGGATTGATTCATGCTGTAGGTGACTGGGTTCTGGATAAAGCCTGTGAGCACGCCAGCCGGTGGCACGACGCTGTGAGCATATCGGTAAACCTTTCACCTATACAGCTTGCCAACCCTGATTTTCCAATGAAAGTGGCGGGTGCATTACTCAAGCAGGGTCTTGCAGGGCATCGCCTCATATTGGAAATAACCGAAGGAGTGCCTTTGCGCATAGATGATCAACTATTGAAAACAGTTTCAGGCCTCAGCAACTTGGGCGTGCGACTGGCTCTGGATGACTTCGGTCAAGGTCATGCCAACCTGGCTTATCTCCTGAAGCTTCCATTCCATTCTTTGAAGGTTGACCGTCAGGTATTGAGAATCGAAGACAAATCCCAGCGCGAGCAGGTGTTGATGGCTCTTTTGAAATTAGGGCATGCTTTTGGTCTCAAGGTGCTGGCTGAAGGCGTTGAGACCGCCCAGGATCTCGAATTACTGCGTGATATAGGCTATGACCACGCTCAAGGCTATTATCTTGGACGTCCTCAACCCAATACATTTTCATGTAACACGTTGCCGCCCACCCAAACCCTGGACCCCTACTGTCATCTTCATATAGTTTCGGGCAACTGACTGGACTTGCTCTTACAAAACCGGAAACCAACTACCCATTAACTTGAATGGTCCTAGACGCTTCTTCGCAGCGCAGCCCGTAATAAAGATGTACAGCTAATATCGCCCGACTCGCGCAGTGTTGGATTCAGCTTCCTGCCGCTGATCCGGATGACTGCTGCTTGCTTTGAACACTACGTGTTTTCCTCGGACAAAGCGTAGGAGCGGCTTGTGCAGCGCCTGCCACCACATTCGTCGAGATAGCTGCACCCATCGAGGATTCACCATGCGTTCGCCCCACCCAATACGTTGTGCATTGGTTGCTACCGTAACTGCCGTCAGCTTGGCAACCTTGGCCGGTTGCGCTCGCGATCCGGAAAAACCTACCTTGTCGGAATTAGCTGTCAGCTCGACCAAAAGCATGTTCCGCACTGACAGCGACATGCAGAAAGTGCTTAACGTCCAAGCGGCGTTCGATCCTAAAGCTATTGAAAAAACCACGCCGGAGGAAGCCCGTAAACAGCCTACTGTGGCTGATGGCGTAAAGCGGGTACTGGCCGACCAGAAGCGTGACAGCAGCCCCACAGCACTGGTCCCGGGCGTGGCAACCCATGAGATCACGGTAGCCGGTGCTGCAGGGAACTTGCCAGCAACCGTCTATACCCCTGCTGGTAACGGACCATTCCCGGTAGTGCTGTATTTCCACGGCGGCGGTTGGGTGATCGCGGACCGCACCGTGTATGACGGTGGCGCCCGCGGCCTGGCCAAGCAGGCCAATGCTATCGTGGTGTCAGTGGACTACCGTCGCGCGCCTGAATATAAATTCCCGGCAGCGCATCTAGACGCTGTTGCTGCCTACCGCTGGCTCACTACCAACGCTGCTAGCATTGGCGGAGACCCTAAACGCCTAGCGTTGGCCGGCGAAAGCGCCGGCGGCAATCTGGCGCTCGCCACTGCTGTGGCAGCACGCGATCAGGGCCTGACCTCGCCTAAGAGTGTGATTGCTGTGTACCCAGTGGGGCAGACCACGACCAACACCGAGTCGTACTTGAAGTACGCTGACGCCAAGCCACTCAATCGCCCCATGATGCTTTGGTTCGTGGCTAATGTGACCAAAAGCTCTGCCGATCTGAAGGATCCACGTCTGGATCTTGTGCACGCCAACCTTCACGGTCTGCCGCCAGTGACTCTGATCAATGCCGAGATCGACCCGCTGCGTGATGACGGTGCGCAACTGGAGCAGGCGTTGCGAAACCAGGGCGTAAGCGTGGAGCGCAAGCTGTATGACGGCGTGACCCACGAGTTTTTCGGCACCGCTGCGGTGGTGGAAAAGGCTCAGGAAGCACAGGCCTATGCCGGCGCTCGCCTGAAGGCAGCATTCTAACCAGCCCTCTGGCTGCTGCGATGTCAAACCGTAGCAGTCAGCACCTTGGCTTACCAGCTGGGTAAGATCGTAGCTACCGTATGAGTCGCCTCAGGTTTCATAGACACCTCCAAGCCTCGTCATGAGGCCCAAACAGGAGGTGCGATGAACTGGCGCTCGAAGGCTACCTGACGGGGCAGTTGAACAGCCCCAACCTGGTGTTCACGGCCCCCACCGTCGAAGGAACGGCCGGCAGGGACGTGATCATAGGGACCGCTACGTCGGAAGTCATTTACGGCTTGGCCGGCAAGGACCATATCGACGGCGGCATAGGCTCGGATCTGATCATCGGAGGCACAGGTGCTCACCTGTTGATCGCCGGCGGCGACCCCAATCTCTCGGTCTATCGCCGCAATGGCACCAACGACGCTGACGTGTTCCGCTACACGGCGGCGACTGACAGCTACCGGAGAGCCAGAGCTTTGTGGATCTGATTGCCCGGTTCGCCGACAACGATGACAAGGCCGAAGCTGGCAATCACTCTTGCGGGATTGTGGGAGGCCGGGGAGGGGTACCCAAGGTGTCGCTCCTCTTGCTGGCCGCTGTAATCCAGGGCTCAAGTGTCCTTGGATTACAGCGATTACTCGGACATGGGAAAATGCTGGGGTCAGACGCGTTCAGTAGCAAATGTCTACTTTTTCTTTTTGTCTGGGGTTTGAGTCAGTGCCGAACCAGCGACTGATTTTTCTGCAGCAGAAGATTTATCGTCCTTCAATTGCTTACCTGCTTTTGACGCTACGCCTTTGCTGGTTTTTTCATTGCTAGCCATATTGAGCCTCCAGTAGGTGTGCCGGTGATGGCACTGTTTCTCTTCTAATGTATAGCTGAGCGGCTGGCTTTGGGCGAATCATAAACAGGACTTTTTGGAAACTGCTTACATCAGCAGGTGCTGGCACCACTGTTTTCCTCTATTAGTAGTTAGCCTTTTAGAGTCGGTAATCCGGTCATTCCTCCGTCGGTTCTACCGGCAATCGTAGATTCGCGCCGTGGTGATATTGGCAAGGGGCAAACTGCGTAGCAAATGCACAAGGATACTGATGCACCTACGATCATCCTTGGCTTGATATCGTGCAGCAGCCCCGGCTGGTGGCTGCTTACGGTCGATAGCGGTCGGTCATGGGTGACCGCTATCGCCCCACAGCTGCCGTTCAGCACGCACACCATAGCGGTTGCGTAAGCTAAAGTTGCGTGCTGATAGCTCAGTTGCTCAGGCAGCGTTAGCCCACGTGGTCAATGTCAATAGTGGCGTGGCCAATGAGGACCACCTCTGCCTTATCAGCAACCACCAAATCGGCATTGGTGATCAACTGCGTGTAGTCGAATCCGGCTAGCGTGACCTGGAAAGCGTGCCCATCGGCCCCCGCTTCGCTGCTGCGCAGGTAGGTACGATCAGTGTTTTCATCGTAGGTCATGCGCAAGGTACCGTCACGGCCGTCTCCCAAACCGGTCACGCCGAGCGCGGCGACGTCGAGCTTGTCCTGGCCCCAGATGAAGTCAGTGATCAGGTCGCTGCTACCGGCATAGCTGTCGGCGCTGCTCGTGAACACGAACCGGTCGTTGCCTGTACCGCCAGTGAGCTTGTCCGCGCCTAACCCACCGGTCAGCACATCGTCGCCGGCGTTACCCTCCAGCGTGTCGTTTCCGGCGCCGCCGGCCAGCGTGTCGTTTCCCCAGTAGCCATACAGGATGTTCGCCTTGTCGTCGCCGGCCAGATTCACGGGTGTGATCGGCTGCGGGGTGGTCACGGTGGTCGCGTCACTGGGCGGGGCGAACAGCACGGTGCTGGCATTGAGCTCACTGACGTGGTTCCCGCTGAGCAGAACTTCGAAGCGGTTGCCGTTGGCATCGGGCTCCAGCGATTTAAGCGCGGTGGTATCGCCGGCCAAGTTGAGGACCACCTTCAGCGTACCATTGTAGCCGTTGCCCAGCCCGGTGAAGCTCAACGCTGACACGTCGATCATGTCATGGCCGCTGCCACTGAAGTCGGTGATTAGGTCGCGGCTGCTGTAGCTACCACTGGCATCATTACGGTAGCTGTCGCTGAGCCGGGTATACACGAAATTGTCGGCACCTGCTCCGCCGCTCAGGGTATCGCCGCCGGCGCCGCCGAATAGCCGGTCATTGCCCGCGCCTGCTTCGACGGTATCGCGGCCAGTGCCGGCCTTAAGGGATTCGCTGGCGTCTGTGCCTTCGAGCAGATCGTCGTGCGAAGTGCCGTTGATCAGCGGCTGGAAGTTGGCATCGGTAATAAGGCCGCTATTGGCCAGGAACTGCACGGCAAAATGTTTGCCATTACCGTCTTGCTCGTAGCTTTCCAAAATGTAAATGCCGCGCAGAGGCTCGCTACGGATGTGCAAGGTATCGCCATAACCATTGCCTAAATGGCTATAGCCCAGAGCCGACACGTCGAGGATATCGTGGGCGGGATCGAAATAGTTGATGGTGTCGGTATACTCGCCTCCGTCCTTGATAAAGCTGTCGCCGAGGCGGTCGAAGCGGAATACATCATTACCGGCGCCGCCGTCCATACCGTCGTATCCGGCACTGGAGACCATCACATCGTTGCCCCCCCCGCTGACTAGCTGGTCGTTGCCGCCCCCACCCATTAGCAGTTCATTGGCCAGCCCACCACGTATGTAGTCATTGCCAGGAGTACCCTGCACGATGAGTTCGATCGCGTTCTTGCTGACCTGGCTACTGGCACTTGTGACCTGTAAATCCGTATAGCTGGTGACTTCCTTGATGCCGGAAATTTGGGTCATACCTGTTCCTTATCTGCGGTTGGTCCACAGCACGTGTGGTGTAACGCTATTAACGCCGTTTCGTTGCGGGCAATGGGCCGGTATCGACGAAGCGGCGATAAGAAGCGGGTCAATACACATCGTTACGCGGTAGCCTTTAGGTGTTTGACATTCGATGCCAATGGCCGCTTTGGGTCGATAGCGGCCCCCCAAAGACCTTGGGTTTTGTCAGATTTCGGTACTAGATGCCGTCAACGTAACGCCTCTTAATTCGTATCGGGAAGGCTTGCCAGCTGATCGAGCAGTTGGGCACCTACAGCGTCGAATCGCAGACGCGCTTTATCCCAGAAGCCGCATGACAGCTCGTACTCGTACAGTGGCACGATCGGCAGTCGATGGATCTGCCAAAGGTGCCAGAGCAATCCCTGGCCCACCCCCTGACGCTGATGCACAACCTTGATCTTGTTGATGTACATTCGGATACAACGATGACGGTTCGACGATATTGCTTGCTACCTGGCCGCACTGATACCGCTGTAATTGACCCTTGTTCTAAATTTACGTTTTTCATTGCCGATGGCTTCCGTACAGAACGCAGAAAGTTTCTGCGTTTGCCCTTCGGAGTTGCACCGTGAACCTACGTTCTTTAAATATTGCGCCCCGTGCCGCCTTGTGTTTCGGTTTAATCACGCTGCTGGTCATTGCCCTCGGCGGCTTCGCATACGTGCAGCTAGGGAAGCTGCGTGGCACCGAGCAGGACATCGAAAAGAACTGGCTGATCAGCGTGCAGACCGCCGACGACATCCAGATCGCCCTGCTCGGCGCGCGCCTAGAGAGCATCCGTCTTCTGGCGACTTCGAATCCCCAAGAGCAAGCGACCGCCGTGCAGCACCTGGAAGACGCTAAGCGCATGCTCAACGAGCGCACCGACTTCTACCGCAATAACCTCATTTCCGACCCAGAAGAAGGGGCCAAATTCGAGGCCGCAGCGGCGCTGATGAAGACCTATCTTGATGGACTGCAACGCGTCGTCGATCTTGACGCTACCCAGCATGAGCAGGCCGTGACATTCGCCAACACTGAACAACGCGACCGTGCCGCAGCGTACCAGGTCAAACTCAATGAGTTGCGCCAGCACAATACCGACGGCGCTGCAGCAGCAGGCGTGACCGCCACTGAGGTGTATGCCCACAGCATCACCATCGTCGATAGTGTGGTACTCGCCGCGCTGGTGCTGACGCTGGTGCTCGCCACCCTGCTGACTCGCAGCATTGTCCAGCCTATGGGCGCCTCGCTGAAAATGGCCGAGGAAATCGCCGACGGCGACCTGCGTCTTATCCTGGAGGTTAAGGGTAATGACGAATCTGCGCGGTTGATGCGCGCGCTAAACACCATGCAAGGCAACCTGCGAAGCACCATAGAGCAGATCTCCGATGCTTCCGCACAGCTCAGTTCCGCCGCAGTAGAGATGACTTCCATCACCGAGAGCGCCAGCCTCACCCTGCAGCAGCAGAACAGTGAGATCGAGCAGGCCGCCACGGCGGTAAACCAGATGAGCGCCGCCGTCGATGAGGTCGCGCTTAACGCTAACTCCACCTCCGAAGCGGCCAAGGACTCCACACGCGCTGCCGCCACCGGTAACCAGAAAGTCGGCGAAACCCTACATGCCATGCGCAGCCTAACGGACCGCGTGGAAATGACCTCTGAACAGGTGCAGGGCCTCGCTGGTCAGGCGCAGGACATCAGCAAGGTGCTGAGCGTGATCCGTGCCATTGCAGAACAGACCAACCTGCTGGCCTTGAACGCCGCGATCGAAGCGGCCCGCGCTGGTGAGCAAGGCCGAGGCTTCGCCGTGGTGGCTGATGAGGTTCGGGCACTGGCTCATCGCACACAAACCTCAACTCTGGAAATCGAACAGATGATTTCAAGTATCCAAGCAGGCACGTCACTGGTTGTGGATTCGATGAGCAGCAGCACCATCGAGGCACACAACACGCAGCGCACTGCCGACGAAGCCGGGATGTCACTGAAAGTCATCGCCGACTCGGTGCAACTGATCAATGACCGCAATCAGCAGATCGCCACTGCCGCGGAAGAGCAGGCTCATGTAGCTCGCGAAGTAGACCGCGCGCTCGTGAGCATTCGCAACTTGGCGCTGCAGAGCAGCGAAGGCACGCAGCAAACCCTGGCCGCCAGCAATGAGCTTTCGCAGTTAGCGGTGAACTTGAATCAGATGGTAGCGCGCTTCAAGACCTGAAATTAGCGTTTAATCTAGTATGGAAAATTGACCGATCAACGATCGGAACTTCATTCCTAGAGGCGCTGACAATGTGGTCGCTTTTCGAGTTAGCTCCGATCTTTCGCCAAGGCCAGAGGCTCCAACGAAACCGAAGTTGACGATCGTCCGGCAGTCGCCGAGCATGAAAGAATGTGCGTGCTGGGCTTATAGACAGGGAAGTATCGAATCGCGAAATGCCACGCCTCAATCGGCCTCAAGCATCGTCACAGACGGCTGCGGGTCGAAAGCAGTGATCCACGGCCGACCGCTATCGATCCAAAGCGTCGCTCAGCCCTTCGGCATCTTGCTGCGTCTTGACTGCGTGTAACGGGATATCCGTTAAATAGTCCCCCGGACTTTGCGTGAAGTCTGGGGGCCTTCTGTGGAAGGCCACAACTGACTCACGAGAAAGCAGCTGCAGAAGGACGGGGATCCCAATTTTCCGAGAATTTCTGCCGCGGGGTGCAGTTGGTGTGGTGAGCCAGAGCCTAAAAAGTTCGCATTAATAGATCCTACCAAGGTCAGATTCAACGGACCCGTCCAAGCTTTATCCCAATCCATCGGGTTCCATGCCAAAAGGACAATGTCATGGCTTCAACAGACAGCAAGCCCACCATCGATTACACCGTACGAAGCGGTCCGGGCACCGTGCAGGTCGACCCCTCCACCGGGGGCGATCAAACGTGGAGCATCATTCTCCAGCCTGACGGCAAGATCCTCGTCGGCGGCGAAAGCTTCCAGACCGCCATTGGTTATCCAGGCTCGCCGGGCGATGAAAGCTATGGCACCCGCGGCAGCTTCACGTCGGTGCGCCTCAACAGCGACGGCAGCCTGGACAGCAGTTTCAGCCAGGACGGAATTGCCCTCGTGCCCGGCAACCTAGATCCGGAAGCCTATGCTGACTACGTCATGGCGGTGCAGGCTGACGGCAAAGTGCTCGCCGCGCAGCCGGGGCTTGGCGGTTTGAAGGTTGAACGCTTCAATGTAGACGGCACCCTGGACACCACCTTCGGCCACGACGGCGCCGCAGCAATGGTCCCGCCCTTCAACTACGACGGCCTGGCGATGTACGCGACGGCGGATGGCTCGGTGTATGTCAGCCTTCGCGGCACCGCCCAAGCAGTGGTGTTCAAGCTGGACAGCAGCGGGGCTCCGGCGGAGGATTTCGGTACCGACGGCGCACTCGTCCTCAACCCGACCGGGCATTACGGCACCGGCAATATCGCCACAGTTGTGCAGCCAGACGGCAGCGTATTGCTCGGCAGTTGGCTGTACGTGGGCTCCGACGGTCCCCACGACCCGGGCGATCCGGTTTACGCCGTTCAGCGACTAGCAGCCGACGGCAACCTGGATACCGCGTTTGGCGTGGACGGCGTGGTGTACTTCGATACCGCGCTGGGGCTGGACTACCGCGCTGCGATGACCGTGCAAGCCGATGGCAAGATCATCATTGCCGGCGAGAGCAATGACAATACAGCCTTCAACGTACTGCGGCTGAATGCGGACGGCTCCTTCGATACCTCCTTTAGCGGTGATGGCAAGCTCACCGTCCAGGTGCCTCACGGCGATAAGAACTATGCCCACTCGGTAGTCGTTCAGCCCGATGGCAAAATCCTGATCGCCGGCGACGTGATCACCCGATTGAACGCCGATGGCAGCCTGGACACCACCTTTGGCAGCCAGGACGGCCAATACCATGTGGATGGCTCCAGTGAGGCCAATCACCTGATTGGCAACGACACGGCCGAGATCATCCACGGCCTGGGCGGTGACGACGTGCTGCAAGGCGCGGGTGGCCGTGACGTGCTGACAGGCGGGACGGGCGCAGACATTTTCCGCTTCACTCAGATCAGCGACAGCTACCGTACCGCTACGGAAACCGGCAGCGACCGGATTCTGGACTTCGACGCCTCCCAAGACCGTGTAGATCTGATTGCGTTGGGCTTCACCGGCATTGGCGACGGCCACAATGGCACGCTGGCCATCCAGGCCAACGCTGACGGCACCCGCACTTACCTGAAAAGTTTCGATGCCAACGCCGACGGGCAGCGCTTTGAACTGGCGCTCGAAGGCAACCTGACGGGGCAGTTGAACAGCACCAACCTGGTGTTCACGGCCCCAACCGTCGAAGGAACGGCTGCCAAGGACGTGATCACAGGGACCGCGATGTCGGAAGTCATTTACGGCTTGGCTGGCAACGACCGTATCGACGGCGGCAGAGGCTCGGATGTGATCATCGGGGGCGCGGGTGCCGACCATCTGAGCGGCGGCGACGATCCGAACCTTTCGGTGTACGGCCGTAACGGCATCAATGACGCTGACGTGTTCCGCTACACCTCGGCCACTGACAGCTACTGCACCGACACCCAGAGCTTCGTGGACCTGATTGACCGGTTCGCCAACAACAACGACAAGATCGACGTATCGTCATTAGGTTACACGGGGTTCGGAGACGGTACCGGGACCACCCTGAAGATGATCTATAACCACGACCTGGATCGCACCTACCTCAAGGATGTGGAACCGGACGCTCAGGGTCATCGGTTCGAGATTGCCCTCACTGGCGATTGGACCCAGGACCTGGGCAATACCGACATGATCTTCGCGTCCACGGTGCAAGTGTCTTTGGTGGGCGTAGTTAGCGCGTCCATCGACTCAACTGAAATGCTGTAGTCAGAAATAACTCTAGCGGGATTGTGGGAGCTGGGGGTGGTGACCAGCGTGCCTTTCCGCTGGCTGGCCAATGTAATCCAAGGCGACAGGTCTCCTTGGATTACAGCGACTCCACGAAAATGAAAATGCCAGGCCCATACGCTTTCGTCAGGCAGATCTACTTTTTCTTTTTATCGGGGGTTTGAGTCAGTGCTGAACCAGCGACTGATTTTTCTGCAGAGGAAGATTTCTCGTCTTTCAGTTGCTTGCCTGCTTTTGACGCTACTCCTTTGCTGGTTTTTTCATTATTAGCCATATTGAGCCTCCAGTAGGTGTGCCGTGGTGGCACGCTGTCTCATCTGATGTATAGCTGACAGGCTAGACGTGGGCTAATTTTTGACGAAAAAACAGCCTGGAAAAAAGAAGCACGGTTTGAAATTGCTTACGCCAGCAGATGCTGGCACCACTGTTTCTTCTCTATCAATACTTGACCTTTTAGGTCGGTGAGTCCCCCGCCGGTTCTGCCGGCAATCGTAGATACGCGCCATGCTGAGATTGGCGTGGCCAAGCCAGGCCTGCACCTTGGCGATATCCGCCTCGTGCTCCAGGCCATTGGTTGCTGCTGCAGCGCGCAGCCCGTGCACACCCAGTTCAGAAACCTCCATCCCCGCAGCCGGCCTATTGGCCCATGCCCGGCGCAAGTCTTAAACGCGTCGTCTACTAGATGGCACTTGAAGACACATGGGCGTAAGCGTCCGCACAACACACCTTGCGTGATTGCACCTTGATACCAGGATGCGAGAGTGAAACCTGTAGAGGGTGGAAGGATGGTATTCGGACAGGTGCCAATTAGGCAGGTAGAATGCTGGCCCTTAATTCAATGGACTGATTGCATGATCACCTGTCACGTCAAATACGTTATCGATCCTTACCAACTCGCTGCATTCGAACGCTATTCGCGCCAGTGGATCGGTCTGGTAACCCGTCTGGGAGGCGAGCACCACGGCTACTTTCTGCCCGCTGAAGGTGCCAACAACATTGCCTATTGCTTGTTCAGTTTCGCTACCCTCGCTGATTACGAACGGTATCGCGATCAGGCTGCGCAGGATGAGGAGTGTGTGCGTCTGGTGGAAGAGGCGACGGCGTTGAAGTTGATCGTAAGCTACGAAAGAAGTTTTCTTCGTCCCATGCTTGGGTGATGAAGTGGCCCATCTCATCGTAAGCGAGCGGCGAGCGATATGCGCCCGGCTAACCCACCTTGCGTGATTTGATGCAGCCTACTGGGAAAAATCCGCTGTGCACCACAGGCCTTTGGCAGTACCAGGGCGCGTCTTTCGCGTCCGAGAGTTCAAGGGGAAGATCGCTTCCAGAATGTTGCCGATGTGCAAAAAGAGATCACAGGTAGGTCATGGATGAAAGCAGAACTCAGTGATGCCCCGGAGCGAATTACCCGAAGAGGCCACAGGCGTGGCGTGCAAAGTCTTGTCGCGTGCCTAGCAATAGGCAGTGTTATTGGAGTCAGCGCTTTGCTGTGGTCAACCCGATCGGAGCCCCACCGAGGAGTCGCGTCGATGGAATCCAAAGCTCAGGTGTTGAACGCAGAAGTGGACAGGGGCTCTGTCATACGCTCGAGTCCAACATCGTTGGACACGGGTCCTAACCCCGGGCCTCGGCAAACCAGCTTCAATAACCAGAACTTTGTTCCCACGGGCGCTCACAACATCGTCACCTTTCATCACAGCCCCTCTATCCCTCCTCGGGCTGAGTCTCCGCAGAAGGTCAAGCTGACGATCGTCGGGCAAACTCCCAGCATGAAAGATCGGGCGTGCTGGCCTTTCAGGCAGGGGAGTATTGAGTCCCGCAACTGTCGGCTTTCAGTGGGCCTCAAGCATCGCGACTAAGGAAAAAGAGTTAGCCGCGCACCGTACCGGCCGGCGATAACATCGACATCTTATAAGTGGATGAAGGCAGCTATAAGTTCTTCGAAGTGCCGGTTACCTATACCTCCGAAGTTGCGGTGAATTTTAGCGATGAATCCTGCACACTTCCTGTTTGATGGCTTTAAGCACACGTCTACGAATCAGCCCGCTGAAGGGGCGTATCAGGTACCAATACGGGCGAAATTGGCGCAGGGCAACGGCATCAAGGCACTGCACGCGTGTTTCCGTAACAAGGCGGGTGAGACCGTCACCAAGTTCATTGGCGCTGAATCCTAGCACTAGACGCGCCGCGCCAGGCTGTTCGAAATGCTTAAAACTTTCAGCATCCGGGACGATTTCTTGGCCGTAGTCTAGCTTCCAAAAGCGCCCCGCCAGACCTAATGCGAGAGCTTTATCAGGAATGGTTCTAAGGTTGGTAAAGTTTTCAAGACTGAATGGCGGACGATTGCTAGCGGGAGCATTACCTAGCCTCCAAATTAACCGCTGCGGCATCTCGCGCAACGCGGTCATCGCCCGAACGAGTCGATCCTCGGTACTATCGTAGCTTTCGACAGCCCCCATTACTTGGGCAGCGGTAGCGCGAATATCGAGGGCGTGACGCTCACGAAAATGGTAATGAGGGAGGTAAATATCAAGCAGTTCCATTGCGTTACCTGCGGTTTTCGGTGCCCAACTCTAGCCATCAAGGCGATCGACACGCAAGGGGTATTTCGGCACTAGGGTATGCCTCCCCTCTCTCTCTTCTCTTAACAGGCGACACGATCAGCCCGGCAAGTAAACGCAATGACATAATAAGCGATCGCACTTTATTGACAGCATGTAAGCCCTCTAAGAACACAGGAAAAGACGCAAGAGCGCGTGGGGTAGCGCGTGATCAAACCGATGTATGAGGCTTGTGCATGGCACGATTAAAATTTTCTGCTAGTCGATATGGTTCCGTCCTCCTATCGCCGGATGCTTAAACGTGGCGAAGGCGGCGGCACCTCAGGCGTTGCTCAGGCAAATTAATTACGCAAGATGCAGACCGGCTCAACCAGAGGTGCCCATCGTTTATGTCAAGCTGCCTTTTGGCATGATTTTACAAGTAGAGCGTCAACATGGAGGATATAAACACCCAACTGGTGATTCTGCTGGTGATAAGGCTTTCGCCGCTCTAGCACTTGGTACGCCTTCTAGCGGGCGTTCATGGCAGAGTCCAAGGCGTGGAACGACCAACTCCTGTTGTGGTGTCTGAAATTATCGTCAAGCGATAGCGAATCTCGGTATCGCCGCCAATCTGGGCGGTCTTTTTCTGTCCTGCCAATGACTTTTATTGCGAGAGCAGATTGGGTTTGACAGAATTGAGAACCATTTCCATTAGTGATGCTCTCGATGGCAGTCAATTCCAGTGTCGCCAGCGTCAAGTTGACCGCCCGCCAAAGCCTGCTCCATCAGCTGTTCGGCGATCACCATGGGTGGTTGTTCGACCGGTTGCGGGCGCGATTGGGTTGCCCCAGCGATGCCGCAGACATGGCGTCGGAAACCTTTGCTCACGTGGTAGCACTGGATGATCCACATTCGATTCGCGAGCCTAGGGCACTGTTAACGACCATTGCCAAGCGCTTGGTGTACGCCAGTTGGCGCCGCCGCGATCTGGAGCGTGCCTATCTGGAGACGTTGGCCGGCGAGCCTGAGCAGTTTGCCCCGTCAGCAGAGCAACAAGCGCTCGCGGTCGAAGCCTTGGTCGAGATTGATCGTATGCTTGAGGGACTGTCATCCCGGGCCCGGGCGGCGTTTTTGTACAGCCAGCTCGATGGCATGACCTACCTTGAAATCGGGCGCGAGCTGGGGGTGTCCGTGCCGCGTGTTCACCAGTACGTGGTCCAGGGGCTGCGTGCCTGTTTCGGGGCGCGGCTATGACCGCTGCACCGCCTGCTGCTGTGGATGAAGCCATTGCCTGGATGGCCTATCAGCGTTCCGGGTTTTTCGATGCGCAGCAGCAACTGTCTTTCGAGCAGTGGCTTGCGGCCGACCGACACCATCAGGAGGCCTGGCAACAGTTGCAGCTTCGGTTGCAGGCAACGTTTGCCGGCGTTGACGGTGTGTCGGGCCGAATGTTGGCCAAGGACCGACTGGTTCGTCGTCGTGCCTTTCTGCGAGGGGCGTTGGGGCTATGCGGGTTGGCAGCTGGCAGTTATTGTCTGACCGGCCCGGGGAGGGGGCTGGCGGGACTGCGCTCAGATTTGAGTACCGGCACCGCCCAGCGTGAACGCATCGCTCTGCCAGACGGTTCGTCTCTGCTGCTCAACGCGCAAAGTGCAGTGAACCTGCGTTTCGGGGCACATAAGCGCGATGTTGAATTGCTTGATGGCGGTGTGATTGCCGACGTTCGGGCCAGCGAGCGGGATGCCCTGCGGCTGTGTTCTCGCCTGGGTACTGCGAGCATGGCCGAAGGACGCTGCATGATGATGCTCTTGCCGGAGGAGTCCCGTATCTGGGCGTTGAAGAAAAGCCTGCGGGTAACGCACATCAACGGCTCGGGTGCGACGTTGGCAGAGGGGCAGGGTGTACGGCTGACCGGCAGAGGTATCGAGCCGATCGGCAGGTCCGCGAACAGTGCTTCAGCGTGGTCGCAGGGCATGCTGGAGTCTCACGACCAGACGCTGGCAACGGTCATCGAGGCGTTGCGACCTTATCACCGAGGCGTGTTGACCCTCAGCCCCAAAGCTGCGCGACTGAAAATCTCCGGCGTGTTCAGCCTCGATCAAAGTGAACAGGCGCTGGCTGCAATGGCTGATGTGTTGCCGCTGCGGGTCGAGCATTTCCTGGGGTTCTGGACCCGTGTGTCCCTGAGCTGAGGTCCGCAAGAAAAAATTTTTCAATAGGCTCTTAATATTTCGCTGGCTCATCGCACAAGCAAGACAGTGCTGCGCCGTTTGCAGCTGTTCTGTCCTGACACCGGAGAGTCATTCACCCATGCGTCCTCAGTTCCTTTGCCCTTTGGCCATTGCTGTCAGCATTGTCGTTACGCCTGTAAACATCATTTTTGCTGCAGAGCCGGTCAGCGCGGCGGGGCGCCAGATGTACGCCTGGCTCGCAGGTCCTCTGGAGGCGACGCTTATCGCGATCGGTCAGCGCAGTGGTCGTCAGGTGGTGTTCCTGCCGGATGACGTCAGAGGGCGACAGGCCCATGGAGTTTCCGGCCAACTGACAGCAGAGCAGGCCGTCGAGCAGGCACTGCAGGGCAGCGGACTGTCGCTTTTGATTAGTGGCAGCGGCGCGCTGAGCGTGCAGCCGGAAACCGGCGCGCTGATGTTGGGTGTGTCGAACATCGATGCAGTGTCCGATCAGGAATCGGCCTACGGTCCGGTCTATGGCTATGTGGCCAAACGTGCCGCCAGTGCGACCAAGACCGACACACCACTGATTGAGACACCGCAATCGATTTCCGTAGTTACCCGCGCCGAAATGGACGACCGCAAGAGTGACACCTTGGCCGATGCTTTGAGCTACACGCCAGGGTTTGTAAGCCAGCCCAATGGTTTCAGCCGGGTGGCGGACGATTACACCTTGCGCGGTTTCAACGTTGGCTCCGGGACTGGCGGTATTCTGCTCGACGGCATGAAATTGCAGTCCAGCGTCTACGACGGCGGCATCGAGCCGTTTGGTTTGGAGCGCGCCGAAGTGCTCAAGGGCGCTTCGTCTGTGCTGTACGGGCAGCTGTCGCCGGGAGGCATGATCAACGCCGTGAGCAAGCGGCCCACCGACACCCCGTTGCATCGGGTCGGCGTCGAATACGGTAGCCATAATCGCAAGCAGTACACCTTCGACCTGGCCGGCCCGCTGGATGAACAGGGTGAATTCTCCTATCGGCTCGACGGCCTGTGGCGCGACGCTGACACGCAGGTAGACCACATTCGCGACGACAAGCGCTACATTGCACCCTCTTTCACCTGGAAGCCGAACGACGATACCTCTCTCACTGTGCTCGCCAGCCACACCGAAGCACTCACCGGGCTGACGCCGCCGCTGACTTACGCCATGACCACCTACAGTCCAAACCCTGGACGCAAGATCGGGCGCGACGATTTTGTGGGCGAGCCCGGTTACGATCATTTCAACAGCCGCATCGATACCTTGGGCTACGTGTTCGAACACAGCTTTAGCGACACGCTCAAAGTACGTCACGCCCTGCGCTACTACCAATCTAGGGTTTCCTGGAACTACCTGTTGCCGTTCAGCATTTCCGGTAACACGTTGAACCGCCGTTACAGCGAACGTGAAGAAACCTCCACCGGCTGGACCAGCGACAACAACGTTGAATGGAAGATCGACGCGGGCCGCTGGCGCCACACACTACTGGCGGGTGTGGACTACTACCACAAGACCTACGACACCCATCGCCACATCAGCGCCACAGTGGCGCAACTTGCTCCCCGCCTGAACCTCTCGACCTTTGCCTACACCGGGGTAGGGGCGAACACCGCACCCGAATCTGGGTGGGATATCCACAGCCGTCAGGTGGGTCTCTACCTTCAAGACCAGATCACCTTTGACGATCATTGGGTGTTTCTGTTGGGTGGTCGCCAGGACTGGGCAGAAAGCCGTAATTATTCCTTCGTCAATGGCGACCGTACGCCACGCAGTGACCAGAAACCTACCGGCCGTATCGCGCTGTTGTACCTGTTCGATAACGGCGTAGCGCCCTATGTCAGCTATAGCCAGTCGTTCCAGCCGGCCGATGTTGCCAACCCTGGCGTCGCGGGGACGTTCGACCCGATCGAAGGCGAGCAATACGAGGTCGGCATTCGCTACCAGCCACCGGGCAGCAACACGGTGCTCAGCGCGGCGGTCTACGAGCTGACACAGACCAACGCGATCACCTACAACGCCCTGACCGCGCAGTACGAGCAGTATGGCAAAAGCCGCTCCAAGGGGCTGGAACTCGAAGCCAAGACCGACCTGACTGACACCGTGAGCATGACGGCCAGCTACAGCTATACCGACGCGCATGTCTTGGAAGATAACGTCGTCACCAACATTGGCAAACGCCTTGAAGGGGTGCCTTACCACAACGCCTCGCTCTGGACGGACTATCGTCTGGCTGCGTTCGGTCTGCCGCAGGTCAAGATCGGCATGGGCGCATTGTACGCCGGTACCACCCGCACCACACCGACCGTCACTGATCGCAAGATCCCGGCCTACACCCGCTTTGATGCACGGGTCAGCTATGACATCGACGACCATTGGCAGTTGACTGCCAAGGCCCAGAACCTGACCAATGAGTCGTACCTGTCGTGCAATACCTCGTGCCGCTACGGCGACGAGCGCAGTGTCATCGGCTCTGTGAGCTACCAGTGGTGAGGCATGGCAGGCCCCAGCTGTCCGTTCGCTATAGATTAGGGGTATTCTCAAGAATCCTCGCAGCGGTGATAGGCGGGTACGCCGTCACCGCGCTGTTCACCGCCTGCCTGGCCATCGGGTTGCCCCTTGTCGTGTTACAGCCTCGCGCCGAGACCGTGTTGGCAGCGACGTTGCCTGCCTTCCTGATTCTGTGCCTTGCAGCCATATGGGTTTTCGCGGCACGCTCGGCCAGGCGCGCCTGGCTGGGGCTGCTTGCCGCGATGTTGCTGCTCGGGGGCGTCTATGGGTGCTTGTCCGCCGTCTCCCTGCCCGGTGATGCGTGATGAAAGAAGGATTGCGTCAAAGCATGGCTTGGCTGCACACCTGGTCGGGGCTGGTTGTCGGCTGGCTGTTGCTGGCTATTTTCATGACCGGCACTGCCAGCTATTACCGCAGTGAAATCACCGCCTGGATGCACCCGGAAATTCGCCCCTCGGCGCCGATCAGCGAGGCCGCTTCACTCAAACAAGCGATGGACTGGTTGGAGCAGTGTGCGCCGGATGCCGCTTCCTGGCTGATTGATCTGCCCACGACGCGTCTGCCTGTGACTCAGGTCATGTGGCAAGGTGCAGGGGAGCGGCGTTACAACAGCGAGTGGCTTGATCCAGCCTACGCGCAGACGCTAACCCCGCGCAAAACCTTTGGCGGAGACTTCTTTTACGCGTTTCATTTTCAGCTCAGCCTGCCGTCGCAGATCGGCCGCTGGATCGTTGGCGTTGCCAGCATGGCCATGCTCATCGCCATCGTCAGTGGCGTGATTATCCATCGGCGCATCTTCAAGGACTTCTTCACCTTCAGGCCAGGCAAGGGCCAGCGCTCTTGGCTCGATGCGCACAATACTTTGAGTGTGTTAGCGCTGCCGTTCCATGCAGTGATCACCTACACCGGGCTGATCACCTTGATGTTCATGTACATCCCGTGGGGCGTCGATCTGGTCTATGGCCCCGATCGCGCAGCGTTCTTTCGTGACATTCGCGACTTCAGTGCGCCGCAGGTGCCGGCGCTCGGGAGGGCCGTTTTGGCCTCGCCCGAAACCCTCATTCAGCAAGCCCGGCAGCATTGGGGTCAAGAGCATATTGCTCGTGTGTCGATCACTGCGCCGGGAGCCGTCAATGCCCGCGTCGAGCTGTTCAGGGACACCCTGGATCACGTCTCATCGCAGCCGCAACGGCTGGTGCTGGACGGCGTGGGCGGTGAGTGGGTCGGCACGAACCCGTCAACGGGGCCCGTCAAGGCTTTCTACGGTGTGATGTACGGGCTGCACTTGGCGCATTTCGCCGATCCGCTGTTGCGTGTGTTGTTATTTCTCAGTGGGCTGGGCGGCTGCGCGATGATTGCCACAGGGCTGCAGCTGTGGGTGGTCAAACGCAGAGGCAATTCAAGGCGTGGGGTCTATCGGCATATTGAAGGCCTGAACATCGCGGCAATGCTCGGACTGCCCACGGCGATGGCTGCGTTTCTCTGGGCCAACCGGCTACTGCCCGGCGATATGCCCGCTCGGGATATTCGTGAAATACAGGCCTTTTTCTGCACCTGGCTGCTAACGCTACTGCACGCTCAAATGCGGTTGACCCAACATGCCTGGCGAGAGCAGGCAATGCTGTGTGCGTTGACGTGTGGTGGTTTACCTGTGCTCGATATCCTCACAGGTCCCAATCCAATAAACGGGCTGAACCTGGTCTGCGGACTGCTGGGAATGAGTTTTGCGGTTGTGGCCTGGCGGCTCTACCAACCTGCGCAGCAGTGCATACCGCAAACTCGTGCGCCGGGTTCAAGGCCCCCCCGACGCGAGAGGCATTCATGAGCCTGCTGACATGGAGCGCTTTGCTATACGCGGCCCTGACGGCCTTGTGCCTGTCGCTAAACAGACACTACCGTGACGTCTTTAATAACCGACCGATATGGCCCAGCCAGCGGGCGTTGCGTTGTTTGGGGTTCACTGGCATTGCGGGCTCGTTAATCTTTTGTATAGCGAGTACGCCAGATGGCCGATCATGGGTCATGTGGTTCTGCACATTCGCGGTGTTGGGCTACACGATTAGCGTGGGGTTGGCTTATTTCCCGCATTTCATTTCGCTGGCCGGGAAGACAGCGGTGACGATGTTCTTAACGGCTGTGACCATCGAGTTTTCTTTTTGAGAGGTTTGACGCTGCACTGACCGTCCGCTATCGACCCAAAGCAGGCAGTCGTATTACTTTCTAGGAAATGCGACGGCCTAATGCGCAAGCTTCATGTTGCTATAGCAACGGCTCTTTCGCCCCCGCCATGCAAGATGATTTCTTCTTGTATCTGGCAAATTCTTACTGTGGGCGCACACCCTCATAGGCGTCTTGCAACAGCTGACGAATGCCCGATGCTTCGATAGGCTGCGGGTTCCAGTACGGATTGGAGAGGGCAATATCGGTGGCGCGATCGAGGTCAGCTTCGGTCAGGCCCAGATCCTTCAGGCGCGTGGGCGCACCGAGGGAGGTGGACAGGTCGAACAGCGCCGCCGCCGGGCTGGCGTTATCCGCGCCCAATGCGCGGCTGATGCGCGACAGGGCTGGAGCGGCCGACTGGTTATAGGAAATGGCATGCGGCAGCACGATGGTGTGAGTTTGCGCGTGCGGCAGGTTGAAACTGCCGCCCAAGGTGTGGCAAAGCTTGTGGTGCAGGGCCATGCCGACATTGCCGAGCACGGTGCCGCACAGCCATGCCCCGTACAGGCAGTCTCCTCGGGCATCCAGATCATTGGGGTTGCGGTGAATATTGCGCATACCTTCGGCCAACGCGCGGATGCCTTCCTCGGCCATCAGCGACATGACCGGGTTACCATCCTGTGCGTACAAGCCTTCGGCAGCATGCGCGATGGCGTTCATTCCGCTGGTGATGGACATTTCCAGTGGCAGGCTGAGGGTGAGCTCTGGGTCATAGATGACCGTCTTGGGCAATACGCGAGGATCTTTGCCTGTGCGCTTGAGGCCATTCTCGGTCAAGCCGTAGACGGGAGTCATTTCCGAGCCAGCGTAGGTTGTGGGAATAGCCAGGATCGGCAGACCGGAATCCATGGCGATGGCCTTGCCTAGGCCGGTCGTGGAGCCGCCACCGATGGCCACGGCGCAGTCGGCACCCAGCTTGCTGGCGACCTCTCGGGCTTCGCGGGCGGTTTCAATTGGCACATGCATCACTGCTTTGTCGAAGATCGCGGCAGCACGATTACCCAGCAGTGACGCGACATGTTCGGCTTGCGCACGCTGCTCGGGGGTACAAAGCACCAAGGCGCGGCGTGCGCCCAGGCGATCTATTTCCGCTTCAAGTTGCTGCAGCGAGCCTTTGCCGAAAATAACGCGTGAGGGCTGGCCGTTGTAGACGAAATCGGCAGTAGACATTTTATTGTTCTCCAGTGGCAGGGGCAGGGTTGGAGCGCTGCACTATCGGTGTGGGCTGGTAAGCGAATAGTTGCCAGCCCGCAGCGCTTTTCAGCCAGACGCTGAGGGTGCGGTTGTGAATATTCTTATCGATACCGTGAGAGGTAATTGACGCTGACATCTCGCCAAACGCCAAAGCCGTGTTTTCGTTGAGCCGAACCTCATGCACGGTGTGATCGATGCGGTGGTACAGGTACACCCCTTGGCGACATCTATGCTGATAGCTGTCGAGACTGTCCGCGACACCGTTTGAGTGCACATAGACCAACGCCGGATGGCTCAGACGGGCGAACTCGCCATGGTCGCCTTGCAGCATGGCGGTGTAGCGCTGTGCTTCCAGCGCGCGAATCTGTGCGGTGATGAGTAGGTCCTGGGTCATGGGCTCTGGCAATAGTTGTGCAAATGGTGGGTGGAAATCAGGCAGGCGCCAGCACGAAGTCGAACGACAGGGTGTAGAACGGCTGATCGCTCACCGAGCCATCCGGGGCGGGGCCCCTGTCCTGGTATTTCCATTCGGCAATCAGCGAGGCTCGCACTCCGAACAGTGCATCGGCACCCAGATAAGGGTCATCGTCGCGAAACACCAGAGTGGTCAGCGGTCGATAGCCACTGGCACGGATAACGAACTCCAGATGGGCTGGCCGCCAGGCATGACGATCCAGAGCAGCAAGCAAAGTGTTGACTGCACCTTGTTCAACGACGCGATATGGCTGCGGCAAGGCAGTGCTAAAGCGCACCTGGCCATCGCCGTCAGCCTGCAAAAGAGCAGGGCGCATGTCCTGACCGGATGAACTGATCTGCACTGCGGCATAAGGAACCGGCCTGGCCTTGGTGTCGTGCACCGATGCCTGTACCCAGAGTCTGGGTCCGGCAGTGGTTGCGCTGATGTCTGTTCCCTGATCCTGAATCTGATGTTGACTCTCTGCCGGGCAGTCGGGCTGGCTGTCGAATGCTGCAGGTTCAGTGCCGACAGCCGTCCGTGGGCGGTTTTGCGCCAGTACCAATGTCGACAGTCCCAACACGTGGGAGAGCAGGGCAAATTCGGGCTGCAGGCCGGTGCCGATGTTGGCGACCTGTTCCAGGAAAGCAACACCGTGCTGCCATTCCTGTTCAGTCAACTTGATGTCACGGGCGAAGGCATGCAGATGTTGCACAAGGCTGGTCATGACTTCGCTCAAACGCCCATCGGCGGCACTGTGATGAGTGGCCAACACGGCTTGAGTGATGGTGGTTTCGTCCAGGTTGCGCATCTTGACTCCCGGTCTTATTAGAGCACCGACTTTACGGCGGTACTGACTGACAGACCGATTGCTGCTCTTTTCAGCCTGTCGTTTCGCACGTTATAGTTCCGCGCAGTGTAAGAAAAGTCCGCTTTTGGAATTCTTTATTTCATCAGTGAAAAAATAAGAACGGAGCACGCCATGGATCGCCTCACCGAACTCGAGCTGTTTGTCCTGACAGCCGAAGTGGGAACCCTGAGTAAAGCCGCAGAGATACTGGGCCTTTCCAACGCTGCTGCCAGCCGTCATCTGGTCGCCCTGGAGCAGCGTCTGAATGTGCGCTTGATCGACCGAAATACCCGTCGTCTGGCGCTCACCCATTCTGGTCATCAGTTCTATACAAGCTGCAAAAACCTGTTGGGCGAACTCAAAGAAGCCGAGGCTTCGCTTAATGAATCCCTGGTGCAGCCAATGGGTACGCTGACCATTACGGCGTCGATTTCCTTTTGCATGCTGCATATCGGGCCGCTCATCCCGGCTTTTCGCAAGCTGTATCCCCACATCAACGTCAAGGTGCTGGGGGAGAATCGTTACTTCGACATCATTGATAGCGAGATCGACCTGGCCATTCGCACCAAGGAATACGAGCCTGACTCAAATATCACTATTCGCCGCCTGGCCGAAACCCGCCGGGTACTGGCTGCCTCGCCCGGCTACCTGCAGCGCAAGGGCACGCCGCGCTCCATTGATGATCTGGCCAATCACGACCTGCTGATATACAGCCATGCCAACCAGCCAAGGGTCATGCGCTTTACCCGGGGCGAGGAAGAGATGGCCTACAAGGCCGAGCCGATACTGGAAACCAACGACGGCCAGATCGTTCGCGCGGCGGCGTTGGCGGGGGGCGGCATCCTCGTACAGCCCAAATACATCATCAATGCTGATCTGGTCGCCGGGCGGTTGATTCCGGTTCTGGACGATTGGGATTTGCCGCGCCTGACAATCAATGTTGCGTTTCAGAGCCGTCGTTATATGCCTGCTAAACTTCGGGTATTCATCGACTTTCTGCTGGCCGATTTCAAGGAGCAGCAATACGAGCGCTACTGGACACGCTGACAGTTTTCCGCGTAGCGGAATTCACTTTTATGTTTTTCGTGACTAGTCGCTTGATTATTCCCTACCTATGATCCGCTGCGCAGTGCAGGTGCGTCACCTGTACTTGGCGGTCGTTTTGATAACTAACTGCGTAGCACTGGCAAACACAATTTTGTCAGGAGTAGTTATGCCCGCACGTTTTTAATAATACTTACAATAAGGAAACGTTCTTCTCATGAAAAACTTTGCCAAGAGCACAGTTGCGGTCAGCCTTTGTCTCCTGATTCCCGGTTTGTCCCAGGCCGCCAATGATGCATTCTCCCTGGATTCGAAATGGGGCAGCGGTGATTGGGGGGGCGTGCGCACCGACTGGTTGAATCAGGGAGTCGATGTTCAGCTGGGCTACACCGGGGAAATGGCGGCCAATGTCCATGGCGGCTATGACGATGACCGCACTGCGCGCTGGACTGAACAGTATGCGCTGGGCCTGACCGGCGATCTGCAGAAACTGCTTGGCTGGGAGAACTCGAAGTTCCAATTGACCATTACTGAGCGCGACGGCCGCAACCTCACCAATGACCGGGTTGCCGACCCACGCGTCGGGGGGTACTCATCGTCGCAGGAGGTTTACGGGCGTGGGCAGACCTGGCGGCTGACCCAGATGTGGTTCACCAAGGCCTGGCTCGACGGGGCGCTGGACGTCAAGGCCGGACGCTTTGATGAAGGGTCTGATTTCAACGCCTTTCCGTGCGACTTCCAGAGCACGCCGTTCTGCGGCGCCCAGGCCGCCAACTGGATCGGCGACATCTGGTACAACTGGCCGGTCAGCCAGTGGGCAGCGCGGGTGCGCTATCAATTTGCACCCGAGTGGTTTGCTCAGATCGGGGCCTTCGAGCAAAACCCTTCCTACCTGGAAACCGGCAACGGCTTCAAACTCAGTGGCAGCGGGGCGAAGGGGGCGATCATTCCCGTCGAGCTGGTCTGGAGTCCCAAGCTTAATGGCCTGGCCGGTGAATACCGCTTGGGCTACTACAAAAGTACGGCCAATGCCGATGACGTGCTGGATGACCGCAACGGCAATCCGCAACCGCTGTCCGGCGGGACGTTTGATCAGCATTCCAGCCGGCATGGCTACTGGTTAGTGGCACAGCAGCAGCTGACTGCACGGGACGGCGATCCTCTTCGGGGGTTGTCGGTGTTCGCTAACTTTACTTCCCACGACAAAGCCACCAGCAAAGTCGATCACTTCATCCAGGCCGGCATTGTCTACAAAGGCCTGCTGGACAGTCGTCCCAAGGATGACCTGGGGATTGGCATCGCCGAGGTCCATACCAACCCGGCATTCAGAGACAGGGCGCAGCTGACCAATCAGCGCAATGGCATCAGTGATTATGACAACCCTGCCTTTGTCCCGGTCCAATACAACGAGATCAGTAGCGAAATCTATTACGGCATCCATTTCAGCGACTGGCTGACCGTACGGCCGAACGTGCAATACGTGAATTACCCCGGCGGCGTGCGTGAAATCGATTCGGCTTTGATTACCGGCATCAAGCTGCAGGCCAAGTTCTAGAAAAACGAAAGGTAATGACCGGATTGCGCCGGTATCACGGCTGAGACGCTGTGTTACCGGAGCTTTCGGTTTTCCACCAGGCGGAAAACACATTTGCCGTACAGGCATGTTTTTTCCAATTCGATGGCAGTAATCTCACACCCACTGAGCGTACACATAATTTCAATAAAAGGTTGACCTCATGTCCACTATGCAAACCTCCGGCCGGGCTTCATCCAAAATACTATGGCGTATCGCCGCCATCACCACGATGGGCTCGCTGGGCTTCGGTTACGACACCGGGGTCATTTCCGGCGCATTACCGTTCATGACCCTCGATGCGGCCCATGGCGGTCTGGGGTTGACCCCGATGTCTGAAGGGCTGGTTGCTTCCTCCCTTATTTTCGGTGGCGCATTGGGTGCGCTGTGTTCGGGGCAACTGTCCGACCGCTACGGCCGACTGGGCGTACTCAAGGCGCTGGCCTTGCTGTTCGCCATCGGTGCCCTCGGGACTGCCTGTTCCCCTGACCTGACCACAATGATCATCACCCGCTTCATTCTCGGCATTGCGGTAGGTGGCGCGTCATCGACCGTGCCCGTGCTGATCGCCGAACTGGCGGCCCCCCAGCATCGCGGGCGTCTGGTGTGCCAGAGCGAGTTGATGATTGTCTCTGGACAGTGCCTGGCTTACATGGCCAGCGCTGGTCTGGCACATCTGTTCGACAGCCCGACCATTTGGCGCTACATGCTGGCCATCGCACTGCTACCGGCCCTGTTGCTCTATGTCGGCATGTATTTCGTACCAACGTCGCCACGCTGGCTGGTCAGCAAAGGGCGGATAGTTGAAGCCAGTGAGGTCCTCAGCGGGATCCGCGATACGCAACGCGAAGTAGACCGGGAAATGCGCGAAATCATCGCCAAGCACAAGGTCGAGAAGAAGCACAGCAGCGCCTGGAGCAAGCTGAGCGAGCCTTGGATCGTCAAGCTTCTGGGCATCGGTATCGGTCTGGGCTTCGTGATTCAGTTCACCGGCGTCAATGCGTTCATGTACTACACGCCGATGATCCTCAAGGAAACCGGGATGGGCACTAACGCTGCACTCATCGCGACCATTGGCAACGGTGTTATCTCGGTAATCGCAACGCTCGTCGGGATGTGGTTGATCAACGGTATGGGGCGGCGCTCGATGTTGTTGATGGGCCTGACCGTAGTCGTGGCAGCGCAGATCTACCTCGGTCTGGTGGTCAACTTCCTGCCGCACTCTTTGATGCAGAGCTACCTGGCACTTTCTGGAGTGCTGGTATTCCTGTTCTTCATGCAGATGTGCATCGGTCCGGTTTACTGGTTGCTGATGTCCGAGATGTTCCCGACCCATGCTCGCGGGCTCATG
This sequence comes from Pseudomonas sp. CFBP 8772, assembly GCF_014841665.1. Lineage (NCBI taxonomy): Bacteria > Pseudomonadati > Pseudomonadota > Gammaproteobacteria > Pseudomonadales > Pseudomonadaceae > Pseudomonas > Pseudomonas sp. CFBP 8772. The sequence goes on from NZ_JACYUI010000007.1 coordinate 105,915, forward strand.
AACGGTATCGCCGTGGGTATTTTCTGGATCTTCAATGCCATCGTCGCGTTGCTGTTCCCCCTGCTACTCAGCGTCATGGGCGGGATGACGTTCTTTATGTTTGCGGTGATCAACATCGGCTCGATCGTGTTTTGCACGCTGTGCCTGCCTGAAACCAAGGGCCTGACCCTGGAGCAGATCGAAACATTGATGAAACAACGTTTGGGCTCGCGCAAAGACCGCGCCGTCGCCATTACCGCACGCGCATAACAGACACTGAATTGACGGATGCCGGGCAGTGCGATTTGCGGCCCGGTCCCAATAATAAGAATCAAGGAGAACATGTGATGACAGCCCACCTGGATGCCGAAACGCCTATCGGCGGTCTGTTCGAAGAAGAGCGCTCTGCTGAAATCGTTAACGCTCGTATTACCGATCAAGGCAACCCACGTCTGAAAGAAGTCATGTCGGTGTTGACCCGGCACCTGCACGCGGCCGTCAAGGAAATCGAACCCACCCACGAGGAGTGGTTCATGGCTATCGATTTCCTCACCAAGACCGGGCAGATGTGCACCGATTGGCGCCAGGAGTACATCCTGCTGTCCGACGTGCTGGGTGTGACGATGCTCGTCGATGCAATCAACCATCGTCGTCCCAAGGGCGCTACGCCGAACACTATCCTGGGGCCGTTCTACGTGGCCGATGCGCCACGCTACGCAAACGGTGCCAATATTTGCCTGGACGGCAAGGGTGAGCCGACGCTCGTCAGTGGCAGGGTGCTGGACATCGATGGTAATCCCATCGCCGGTGCGAGGCTGGATATCTGGCAGACCAACGACGACGGCTTCTATGACGTGCAGCAAAAAGGCGTACAGCCGGATTACAACTTGCGCGGGCTGTTTACCAGCGACGCCGATGGCTACTACGCGTTTCGTACCGTCAAGCCACGGCATTACCCGATCCCTGCCGATGGGCCGGTCGGTAAATTGCTGGGCAGTCTGGGGCGCCATCCCAACCGTGCTGCGCACCTGCACTTCATTGTCACGGCTCCCGGTTATGACCAGGTGATCACCCACATTTTCACCCCGGACTGCCCTTATCTGCACGAGGACACCGTGTTCGGTGTGAAGAAAGAGCTGATTGCCCATTTCACTACGCAAACCGATGCAGCCACTGCCCAACGGTATGACTTGCAAGTGCCTTTCCTGGCCGTCAATTGGGACTTTGTCCTGAACCCGGCCTGATTTCCAAAAACCGCTTCTCAACCCTATGATTCATGAGTGAGCGTCATGCCCGATAAAAAAGTAGAACTGCTGGCTGCTTATTGGACTCTCGCAGGCGACACCTACCCAGGTGCGCCCAGCGAAATCAGTCCGTTCTCGCTCCAGGCGCGTGCCGAGGCAGCCGCGAATGCCGGCTGGCGTGGCATGGGCTTGGTGCATGCTGACCTGATCTACAACGTCGCGAAGCTCGGTCTGCCGACCATGCGCAACATCTTCAAGGACAATGGCATCAAGTTTCTGGAAGTCGAGTTTCTGATCGACTGGCACCTGCAAGGCCCGTTGCGCGCTGCGTCCGACAGAGTGCGTGACGAGCTGCTGGACATTGCCGGGGAACTCGGTGCCCACAACCTGAAAGTGGCCGGTGGCCTGTTCGAAGAAGGCCTGCCGGACATTCCGTTGATGCGCGAAAGTTTCGCCGTGCTCTGCGACAAAGCCAAGCCATTCGACGTCAACGTGGTGATTGAGTTTCTGCCGTTCTCCAGCGTCAACACCATCGACCGCGCCATCGCCGTGACTGAAGGGGTACGCGCAAATGGCGGGGTTCTGGTGGATACCTGGCACGTGGCACGCGGCGGCATGAGATTCGATGAAATCGCCAAGTTGCCCCTGGAACTGATCAAGTCGATCGAACTGGACGACGCCAATCACGCGATTGTCGAGTCACTGTTCAATGACTCGACACACCATCGCAAGTTCTGTGGTGACGGCGAGTTGGATGTTCCCGAGTTCATACAACAAATCGTGAATGTCGGTTATCGCGGGCCGTGGGGTGTTGAGTTGATTAGCGCTGAATGCCGTAAGTTACCTTTGGAAGTTGCGGCGAAACGGGCATTCGATAGCACCATGGCACAGTTTGAAAATATCAGGTTTCCGGCATAAAGCCGTTGTACATCTTCGCTGTTAACAACAACTAATAATCGTATTGTGGAGAGACATCATGGTAGGTATCGCAGTTCTGGGCGCAGGCCGTATCGGCAAAATTCATGCTGCCAACGTCGCCGCGAGCAAACTTGCAAAACTGGTAGTGGTCGCCGATCCGTTCGCCGATGCTGCCGCACGGCTGGCCGATGAGCTTGGGGCCGAGGCGATGACCGATTGCGAGGCCGCCATCGACCGGCCCGATGTAGACGCCATCGTGATCGGCACGCCGACTCACACCCACATCAATCTGATGCTGCGAGCAGTGCGCCAGGGTAAAGCAGTGCTGTGCGAGAAGCCTATCGACCTCGACATGGCCAAGAGTCTGGCCGCAGTCGAAGAGGTCGAGCGTCTGAATGGTCGAGTGATGTTGGCGTTCAACCGTCGTTTTGAAACCACCTTTGCCCAGATGCGTGCAGCCATCGAAGCCGGTGACATTGGTGAAGTGCGTCAGGTGATTATCAGTAGCCGTGACCCTGGCCTGGCCCCTGAAGAATACATCCAGCACTCGGGCGGCATTTTTCGTGACATGACCATCCATGACCTGGACATCGGACGCTGGTTGTTGGGCGAAGAGCCGGTGGAACTGACCGCCATCGGCAGCAGCCTGATCGACCCTGCCTTGATGGAAAAGTATGACGACTACGACACTGCAATGGTGCAAATGCAGACGGCTTCAGGCAAACAGTGCCACATCAACAACTGCCGTCAGGCTGTATACGGTTATGACCAGCGCATCGAAGTCTTCGGCTCCAAAGGCATGCTGCAAATGGACAACCTGCGTCCTACCACCATTCGCCGCTGGAACGAAAGCGTTACCGACGCCCGCGAGCCGCTGCTGAATTTCTTCCTTGAACGCTACCAGCAAGCTTACAAGGCTGAGCTGGATGCCTACATCGATGCTCTGGCTAATCGCAACCCCATGCCAACCACCGTACAGGACGGCCTGCAGGCCCTGCGATTAGCCGATGCCGCGGTTGAATCGGTCAAGACCGGGCGCGCCGTACGCCTTTGAACGCTGGTAACGCAGATTTCTGGACTGCAACTCCTGGAGAAGATCATGTCCTACAAACTTGAGAGCGGTACCACCATCGGGGTCGCATGCCTGGGTATCACCCACCCGCACACTTCGGGCCGGGTCAAGGCCTTCCAGCGCATGGCTGATACCCGGTTCCTCGGAGCCTACGATGACAGCCCGCTGCTGCAGCCGTTCTGTGATGCCCTTGGCCTGCTGGCTCGCAGCAAGGAAGAGATCCTCGCCGACCCGAACGTGCACGTGGTCCTGGTACATCCCAAGAGCTATCTGATGGCCGAATGGGCCATCGAAGCGCTCAAGGCCGGCAAGGCCGTGCTTTGCGAGAAACCGGCCGGGCGTGGCAGTCATGACACCCAGCGCATCGTCGAAGCGGTGCAAAGCACTGGCGGGCTGTTCCAGGTGGGTTACTGCTGGCGCTACGCGCCATCGGTGGAAAAAATGCAGCAGGTGCTTGAGAGCGGCGAGATCGGCAAAGTACTGCAAGTACGTGCCCATGCCGGATGTTCCCACGATGAGGCTGACACCAATCATATGAAGCAGCCCGGTGACCGGGGCGGTGCCTTTTACGTGATCGGTTGCCACACTATCGATCGCATTCTGCTGCACTTTGGCAAACCACACTCGGTCAACGCCCGGATCACCAAATTCGCCGGGCAGATGAGCGATTCGGCCCGTGAGGATGCGGTGGGTGCTGTTCTCAACTACGACGACAAACTGGTGACCATCGACTTCATGTCCTGGGACCCGACCCCGTGGACTGAAAGCTGGGACATCACCGCCTACGGCACGCACGGCATCATGCATTCCACGCCCATGCCGGCGTCCTACAAGCTTTACCACGACGGCAAGATTGGCCATCAGCAAGGCTGGACGCACTGGAACGAAAACAGCTTCCCGGAGATATGGGCCGTCAGAAAGACCGTCTATTCGCCGGAAATCGCCGAGATTGGTAACCCGGTTTATTTCGATCGCGAGGCGGCTGCGTTCGTCAAGTCGTTGCGCACCGGCGAGCCGTCGATCGTTCCGGCGACCCAGGCGCACAACATCAACGTGATACTCGAAGCGTTGTTCGAGTCGGCTGATGCCAACGGTCAGGAAGTTCACCTGAACTGGTAATACCTCGCAGTCCCGATTGGCAAAAAAATCCTGTCCGGCCCTGAATTCAAGGCCGGCCGGGCCCCTACATCGCCAAGAAAATGAAAACAACAAGAAAACGAGGACACTATGCACAAGATCATCAAGTTGGTTGCGACCGTGGTGCTGGGCCTGACCATGGTGGCCTGCAATAAACAGGACACCAACAGCAAGGGCACGATCGGCATCGCCATGCCGTCGAAGACAGAAGCCCGCTGGGTGTCGGACGGTAGCAACATTGTCGATTCGCTGAAGAAGCTGGGCTACGACACTGACCTGCAATATGCCCAGTATGAGGCGCCAACCCAGTTGTCGCAGATCGAAAACATGATGGTCAAAGGCGTCAAAGGGCTGATCGTGGCACCCATCGACGGCACCACCATGGCTGACGTGCTCAAGCAGGCCAAGGAGAAAGGCATCAAGGTGATTTCTTATGATCGCCTGATCCGCAACTCCAAGGACTTCGATTACTACGTCACTTTCGATAACTACCGCACGGGTGTGCTGCAAGGGCAATCGATCGTCGACACGCTGGCACTCAAGCAGGGCAAAGGCCCGTTCAATCTGGAGATATTCGCCGGCTCCACCGATGATAACAACGCCCACGTGGTCTACGCCGGTGTCATGTCTCAGCTCAAACCTTATATCGACAATGGCAAGCTAATTGTGCGCAGCGGTCAGATCGACATTGACAAAACAGCTACGCCTAACTGGGACGGAGGCCTGGCCCAGGCGCGGATGGACAACCTGCTCAGCGCGTTCTACGGCACTGCGCACCTTGACGCGGTACTGGCAATGAACGACCAGATCGCCAACGGCGTGGTGTCTTCATTGCGCGGTGTCGGCTACGGCAGCAGCAAATCGCCGATGCCGGTCATCACTGGCCAGGATGCCGAAGTCTCCAGCATCAAATCGATCATCGCCGGCAATCAATCCTCGACCATCTTCAAAGACACCCGTTCCCTGGCACAGGCCGCAGCGCAGATGATGGACGCAGAACTCAGCGGCAAGACCGTCAGCGTCAACGATACCAAGTCCTATGACAACGGTTCGATGGTAGTACCGACCCAACTGCTAACCCCGCAACTGGTGGACCGCTCCAACTGGCAGAAGAGTCTCGTCGACGACACCAAGTTCTACACCTTGGAGCAGTTGCGCTAGTTGATTGCGCCGCAGGCGGTCGGTGACGGCTGCCTGCCGGGCAGGAGAAATGAAATGAGCAAAACGATTCTCGACATGCGTGACATCCAAAAGAACTTCGGTCCGGTGAAGGCGCTGACCCGTGTGAGCCTGACCGTCGATGACGGCGAGATTCACGCTATCTGTGGTGAAAACGGTGCTGGCAAATCGACGCTAATGAAGATCCTCAGCGGGGTCTATCCCCACGGTAGCTATGGAGGGGAAATCATCTTCGACGGCGAGCTGCGAAAGTTCGGCAGCCTGCGTGACAGTGAAGCCCTGGGCATCTGCATCATCCATCAGGAGTTAGCGCTCGTGCCGATGCTGTCGATCACTGAAAACCTGTTCCTGGGAAATGAAATCGCCACCCACGGGGTGATTGATTGGGATCAGGCGCACCGGCGTGCCCGTGAGTTGCTGGCGCGAGTCGGTCTGGATGCACTGCCGCAGACCCTTGTTGCCAACCTGGGTATCGGCCAGCAACAGATGGTTGAGATCGCCAAGGCGCTGGCCAAGGATGTGCGCTTGTTGATACTCGACGAGCCCACCGCCAGCCTCAACGAAAAAGACAGCGACACCTTGCTCCGCCTGATGTTGGAGCTCAAGGGACGAGGGATCACTTCGATCATCATTTCCCACAAGCTCAACGAGATCGGCCGAGTCGCCGATACGATCACTGTCATCCGTGACGGCAGTACCGTGGATGTTATTGACTGCAGCGCCGAAGCCATCGACGAGGCCCGAGTCATCCGTTCAATGGTTGGCCGCGAGTTGTCTGATCGCTATCCCTCGCGGGTGCCGAATATCGGCGAAGTGCTGTTCGAGGTTGAGGGCTGGTCGGTCGGCGACCCCGAGCATGCCGGACGCGATCGCATCCGCGATATCAAATTCAATGTCCGGCGCGGGGAAGTGGTGGGTATTGCCGGCCTGATGGGCGCCGGTCGTACCGAGTTCGCCATGAGCGTGTTCGGCAGGTCTTACGGCACCAATGTTCGTGGCAAGGCGCGTCTTGATGGCGAGAATGTTGACCTGCGCACCGTGCGCAAGGCCATCGACCTGGGCCTGGCTTATGCAACTGAAGACCGCAAGGGCGCAGGCCTAGTGCTGGGCGACAGCATCACCCACAACACCAGCATGGCCAACCTGGCTGCCGTCTCCCAGCGCTGGGTCATGAACGGTTTGGCGGAAACCGCCGTCGCCAAGGACTTTCGCAGTCGTCTGCGTATCCGCAGTCCAGACGTCGAGCAGTCGGTGGAGAAGCTTTCAGGGGGCAATCAGCAAAAGGTCGTGCTGGGCAAATGGCTGTTTTCCAACCCCAAGGTGCTGATTCTCGACGAGCCCACACGCGGAATCGATGTCGGGGCCAAGTATGAAATCTACGGGGTCGTCAACCAGGTCGTTAGCGAGGGCAGGGGAGTGGTGATGATTTCCTCGGAACTGCCGGAACTGCTGGGCACCTGTGACCGTATCTATGTGATGAATGAAGGACGTTTTGTGGGCGAGTTTTCCATCGCCGAAGCGTCTCAGGAAAAAATCATGCAAGCAATCATGAAAAATGAGGTGATCCAATGAGCGAAGCCAGCCTGCCTCTATCCTACAAGTCGACGGCATTGACCTCGTTCAAGCGCGGTGCGCGCGAATACGGTCTTCTTGCGTCGTTGATCGTCATTATGATCTTCTTCCAGGTGGCTACCGGTGGCGCACTGATGCAGCCCCTGAACCTGACCAACCTGTTGTTGCAGAACAGCTATATCGTGGTCATGGCCCTGGGCATGTTGATGGTCATCGTCTGCGGCCACATTGACCTGTCAGTCGGCTCGGTGGTCGGTGTGATCGGCTCCATCGCCGCGGTTTTGATGGTGAAGTACCAGATGGATTTTTTCAGCGTCATGGTCATCTGTCTGTTGGCCGGTGGTTTGATCGGTGCAGCCCAGGGCTATTGGGTGGCGGTGTGGCGCATGCCTTCGTTCATTGTGACCCTGGCCGGTATGCTAATTTTTCGTGGCGCAACTATCGCCATTTCCGAGGGGCAGTCGATCGGTCCGTTCCCTCCGGCCTTCACAGCGCTGAGCTCGGGTTTCATTCCAGAATTGTTCAGTTATGCGGACCTACGGATCACCTCGTTACTGCTGGGTGTGATAGTTGCGGCGCTGTTCTGGGTCGTGGAATACCGCAGCCGCAGACGTGCCGCCAGAAGCGGCGGTGCAGTGGCCCCTATTGCCTTGTTCGCGTTGAAAAACGGCATTGTCGCCGGGTTGATCGTATTCTTCTGCTACTTGCTGTCGACCTATCGGGGCATTCCCACCGTGATGGTCATCATGAGTGTGTTGATCGGCGTCTACACCTTCGTAATGAACCGTACTGTGATCGGTCGCTGGGTCTATGCCGTCGGTGGCAACCTCAAGGCGGCCAAGCTTTCTGGGATTAACACCTCTCGCGTCACCTTTCTGGCTTTTGTCAACATGGGGGTTCTGGCGGCCGTGGCCGGGCTGATTTTTGTGGCCCGCCTCAACAGCGCGACACCCCGTGGGGGCACCGGCTTCGAGCTGGATGTCATCGCAGCAGTATTCATCGGCGGCGCATCGGCCTCCGGCGGAGTCGGCAAGGTCGTAGGTGTGGTGATCGGCGCATTCATCATGGGCGTACTCAACAATGGCATGTCGATCATGGGTATCGGCATCGACTATCAGCAAATGATCAAGGGCGCCGTGCTGCTGGCCGCGGTATTCGTCGATGTCTATCAAAAGAGCAAGGCGTGATATGGCTGTCATCCAGGGCATCGCGGGGGGGACAGCGATGATCAAGCATATAGTGATGTGGAATCTGGCCGGCGAGACTCCGGAAAAAAACCGCAGCAACTGCCGGGAGCTTAAGGAATTGTTCGAGGGCTTGGCTGGGCGGGTGCCAGGTTTATTGAAAATCGAAGTTGGAGTGGATATCAGCCGGATTGATTATGCGTGCGATGTGGTGCTCTACACCGAATTTGATTCGCAGCAGTCACTCAGCGGCTATGCCGTGCACCCTGAGCACCTGCGTGTGCGGCAAGTGCTAGGTAACCTGCGAATTGCCCGGCATCAGGTGGACTATGTAGTTGAGTAGCCAGGGCAGGTGTCGAGGCAATGGTGCGAATCCGAAAACGCATGGGCTAGCCCTGACCCTCACAACTTCAACTCGCAATGACGTTCGTAGCTGGCTGACTCGGGCCACTAATGGCCTGTGGAAAGGAAAGCACCAAGGACTGGTCGACCCTGTACCGAGTCGATCAGGGTCTTACGCTGGCTGCAAGCGCCGATGCAGAGTGAGACGGGGTTGCTTCAGGAGCGGGGACGAGGGACACCTCAAGGGGGTGTGATCTCGCCCTTGTTAGCCAATTTATTCCTGCATTACGCCTTTGATCGTTGGATGGACAGGGCACATCGCGGCGTGTCGTTTGAACGGTATGCCGACGATATTGTTATTCACTGCACAAGGATGAGCGAGGCTGTCCGAATCAGGGAGAGCCTGACACGACGGATAAGTGAAGTGGGTCTGACCATCAACGAAGAAAAGTCGAAGATTGTCTACATCGACACATTCGAGCGGCACAATGTCGCGACGAGCTTCCACCTTTCTTGGATATGACTTCAAGGTGCGAACCCTGAGGAACTCCAAGGGCGAACTCTTTCGTAAGTGCATGCCGGGAGCGTCGATGAAGGCGATGCGCAGGATGGTAGACACGATCAAACACTGGCGCATCCATCGATCCACTACGGATGACCTGAGGGATTTTTCTCGTAGGTACAACGCTGTGATTCGAGGATGGATCGAATACTACGGTAAATTCTGGTACAGAAACTTCAGCTATCGATTGTGGAGCGCATTGCAATCGCGCCTGCTCAAATAGATGAACAGCAAGTATCGAATCTCTACACGTCAAGCGGAGCATCGGCTGCGTCTTGTTCGAAGAGAGAATCCGGAGCTGTTCGCGCATTGGTATTTACTACGTGCATCGAATGTGTGATCAAGAGCCGTATGACGGGAGACTGTCACGTACGGTTCTGTGAGCAGCCGAGGGGTGAAACTCCCTTCGGCTGACTCGACTCGCGGGCTCGTTACGCGGCGGTAAACGTGCGGCGGCGATCATGAGTTTGATCCAGTCGGCGCGGCTCAACGGACATGATCCGTACGCTTACTTGAAGGATGTTCTTACACGCCTGCCGACACAGCGGGTGGGTGAGATTACCGAGCTGTTGCCGCACAGGTGGGTGCCCGTTTAATCACGCAAGGTGTGTTGGGCGGACGCTTAGAGCGCCAGTTAAAGCTGGCAGAGGATAGTCGATGAAAGTTCGATACTGGTAAGAAATGGCGAATCAACCAGACCCCGAGTCATGCATGTTGCACCGCGAGGTGCAGGGTGAAGCGTTGACAGGGGAAACCGATGGGCCAGCCATTGAGCCGCGTAATCAGGAATTCGGGATGCCGATGCTGTTAAGCGAAGCAGAAGGCAATACGGAATATGGCGCTATACGCCAGTCATGCTCTGATCCCGCGCGGTCGGAGACCCTGTGCACGTCGGGAAGTCCTTTGCAGAGAAACTGGAAGATCTCAGCGGTGCCCGGCGCGCAAGCACCGGGCGGAGCAGGAAAGGCCAAAAGCCGTAACCCTGCTGCCTACGCCGCTGAGAAGTCGGATACGTCCGTAGTACTGAGAAGCCGTCGAACAAAGGGACAGGCCCTGCGGAGATGGTGGAGGAAAGGGACGTAGCCAAGGGAAACACCGACAGGCCTCCCGTGCCCCGGACACAGAGCCGGATCAGTTGCGCGTCGATGGGACTTGGAGGTGTACGTGAAGCAGCCCGCAGGAACAAGGGCATGCAGTTCACGGCATTGCTGCACCACATCACACCACAGTTATTGGCGCAGAGCTTTTATGCGCTGCGGCGCGATGCTGCGGTGGGCGTGGACGGTATGTCGTGGCGAGACTATGAGGAAGGTCTTCCCCAGCGTGTGACCGAGTTGCACGGAAGGCTTCACAAAGGAGCTTTTCGAGCAACGCCATCGCGGCGGGTCTACATTCCCAAAGCCGATGGCAGGCAGCGCCCGTTGGGTATTGCTTCTTTGGAGGACAAGCTCGTCCAGCAGGCGGTTGTCACCGTTCTGAATGCGATCTATGTGGAAGACTTTCTTGGATTCTCGTATGGGTTTCGACCGGGCCGCAGTCAGCACGATGCGCTGGATGCGTTAACGGTCGCGCTGAAAAGCCAAAAGGTGAATTGGATACTTGATGCGGATATCACGTCGTTCTTTGATGAGATCGACCATGAATGGATGCTGATGTTTCTAGGGCACCGGATTGCAGACCCGCGCTTGCTCGGGCTTATCTGCAAATGGCTTCAAGCGGGTGTTATGGAGGATGGCCGTAGGGTGGCTGCGACCAGGGGACGCCCCAAGGCGCAGTTATATCGCCGCTGCTGGCGAATATTTATCTTCACTACGTGCTGGATCTATGGGCAAGGCAGTGGCGCGAGCGCCACGCCCGTGGTGATGTGATTTTCGTGCGCTATGCGGATGACAGTGTGGTGGGGTTCAGGACGAAAGTGCAGGCTCAGCAGTTCCTGGTGCAGTTGCAAGATCGGTTGGCCAGGTTCGGCCTATCGCTCAACGCCTCGAAAACACGGCTGATTGAGTTTGGTCGTTTGCCGTGATGAATCGCAGGAAACGAGGCTTGAGAAAACCGGAGACTTTTGATTTTCTGGGTTCACCCACTGTTGTAGTGTCAGCCGACGCGGTGACTTCCAAGTACTGCGACTGACTGTCAAAAAGCGTATGCGTGCGACGCTGCTGGCTATCCGGAGTGAGTTGAAATACCGGCGTCATGAACCCATCCAGGTTCAAGGGCAATGGCTTACCCGAGTAGTGAGTGGGTACTTTAATTACCACGCGGTACCGGGAAACTTGAAGCGGCTGAGTGGCTTCAGGAAAGCCGTTTGTCGATACTGGCGCCAGGCGCTCATGCGACGTAGCCAGCGAAATCGGCTGCAATGGTCTCGCTTCGGGTTGCTCACAAATCACTACATACCCAGCCTAAAGAATGCACACCCATACCCTGAGGATCGCTTCGCGTCACGTACCCGAGGCAGGAGCCGTATGCGGTAGTTCCGCACGTACGGATCTGTGCGGGGGGTGGCAGGTAACTGCCATCCCTACCGCGACCCATCCTTCGGCTGTTAGTCTCCTAGACAGCCGTCGGTCGACCCGAGTTAAAAAGGCATGCCCCACCCGCCTGTTGGGGTCCAAGGACTGTGATGATCATCTGCAGCAATTCGCCATAGCTATTGTCGGTTGCACTGAGGGCGTATCGCGGAAAATAGTGGACTCCATCCCGCTCAATGGAAATAAGCATCCTAGCGCGAACCATGCCATCAATATCCAGAGTGTGAACGTAAGCCATATGTGTAATCAGAGCATATAGTTCATTTCGGGCTAGCCAATCACCGCAGGCCATCAGCCTTAGCTTTCCTCGCTCGACAATGCCGGCCACCCTTTCACGAGCCCGAATGCAGGTGGCGGAAAATTACACCGAAGTGTGTCGTGCTATGGCAGACATCTTCGAGTGCAATCATCGCTGCTATGGCTACCGACGTATGAGGGCTTTGCTGAGAGGGCAGGCGTGCGTTCGTCAGAGAAGGTGGTGGAGCGCTCGATTAAGCAGGAGCGCCTAGTGGTCTCCAAGCCAAAACGGCGTCGATACGGTTCCTACCTCGGAGAGGTCAGTCCCGCGCCGGAGAATCTCGTCAACCGGGACTTCAAAGCTGTTGCTCCGAATGAGAAATGGCTGACTGACATCTCGGAGTTCCAGATCCCGGCCGGCAAGGTGTACCTGTCTCTAATCATCGACTGCTTCGATGGGAAGGTTATCAGGTGGTCGATCGGCACCCATCCCGACGCCGGGCTCGTCAACACGATGCTGGATGCCGCCGTTAAAACGGTGGCCGGCGACGATAAACGGCCTGTGGTTCACTCCGATAGAGTCGCGCGCTACCGATGGCCCGGCTGGCTATCCTGCATCGCTGATGCGAAGCTGATTCGGTGGATGTCGCGCAAGGGTTGCTGATAACGCGGCTTGTGAAGGCTTCTTCGGCCGGCTAAAAACGGAGCTGTTCTTCTCACAACTGGCAGTCAACGAGCATTGAGCAGTTCATTCAATGCATGGACTCATACATTCGCGGGTACAACGAGAAACGCATCAAGATATTCCAACAATCCCTCAAGTCTTCCGGGATCCGGCCGATACAAAGCTCCGTTTCAAATTTCTATAAACCCCTAAGAGAACTTTATGTCTTTGTTGGTAAATGTCAAGTTGAAATCTAAACTGCTGCTTGCTTTTGGTTTGTGCTCCCTGATCACCATAGCTGTGGCAGCACTGGGCCAGTCCGGCATCAGCAAGATGTACGGTCAACTACAAGAGACCGTTAGCACCAATTTGGTCTCGATTCAGAAGACCGACACGCTTAAGGCAAATGTGATTGCCACTAACCGGGACTTTTTCAAAGCCATCGTATTGACCGCTGCGAACGCCAGCGCCGCCGACGTCAACGCCGTCATCCAGTCGTATCGTGATAACAGGTCCGATGCCGAGACTGCCTTCAGAATTTACCGTGAAACACCGCTACAAAACGACGAACGAGTTGCTGTCGACAAATTCGAACGTGACTGGATGACCTACATTTCAGCCGTCGAGACCGGTTTTACTGCACTCACTCATGGTGACATTGACCAGGCTCGAAAAGTCGCTACAAGCAGCGTTGGACCTGCTTACCGTATCGTTGTGGATGAGATCAAGATCTTGGTCGAATCAAATGCCCGCCAGGCTGCTGACGTAGTCACAACTGGCGATATCGCTAACAAACAGGTTACCTGGATACTTATCATAGGGTGCTTGGTCGCTGTAGTAGGTGCCGCAACACTCGGTATGGTTGTCACTAACATGATCATTCGTCCAATTCAGCGATCAGTTGAAGCTGCAGGGCGAGTTGCCAAAGGTGATTTGACACAGTCCATCGAAGTACGAGGTACCGACGAAACTGGACAGTTGCTACGGTCACTATCCCACATGCAAGACAATCTCAAAGACACAGTGCGGCAGATAGCAGATGCTTCGAATCAACTGGCGTCTGCAGCGGAAGAGCTCACGTCAGTGACTGAAGACAGTTCCCGTGATCTGGTGCGACAAAACGACGAAATTCAACAAGCCGCTACTGCAGTCAATGAAATGACTGCCGCAGTTGAAGAGGTGGCACGCAACGCAGCCAGCACTTCCCAGATTTCCACTCAGACGGCTGATAATGCGCTGAAAGGCAAGAAACAAGTGGCGCAGGCGGTGACGTCTATTAATACGGTCACAGTGGAGATTATCGATTCCACGCAGTCTGTCGAGGCATTGGCCGGACAGATTCACGGCATTACGAAGGCTCTGGACGTAATCCGTGGCATAGCTGAGCAGACCAATTTACTAGCTTTAAATGCTGCAATCGAAGCTGCACGGGCTGGTGAGCAGGGCCGTGGCTTTGCTGTCGTAGCCGACGAGGTACGCGCTTTGGCGCATCGTACACAGGTTTCGACAGGGGAGATCGAGATAATGATCAGTAAGGTGCGTAACAGCGCTGATGATGCGGTTCAGGCAATGGGAAAAAGCCGGAACCTTGTCAAAAGTACTCAAACACTCGCCGCTGAAGCTGGCCATGCCCTGGAAAGGATCAGTGAAGGCGTTGGTCAGATAAATGAGCGAAACTTGGTAATTGCAAGTGCGTCTGAAGAGCAGGCGCAAGTTGCCCGTGAGGTGGATAAAAACCTCGTCAACATTCATGATCTGTCGACGCAAACCGCATGTGGTGCAAATCAGACAAGCTCATCGAGTCATGAATTATCAAAATTAGCCATGTCGTTCAATACCTTAGTAGGGCGTTTCAAGCTATAATCACCTGTCGCCCTAACCGTCATACCACTGTGAAATGCGGCGTGCCTAGGGACAGCTTAGAGGCTTGCAAATTCTGGGAGGCTACTGCCAGGGCACTCTCGGTTAAGTAAAGCGCCCAAGTACTTCACGTTCTTGGGCTTACCTAAGTGTTAAGCGCCGCCCCTGGTGGGACGGTGCTCTCCGCGCGCGACGCGCCTCGATCAGTTGAGTCATGGTCTATTCAGTGATCAGACGCCATCGTTACCAGGGGATAGATCGATGTCGGAGTGCAGTTCTGAATGCCACCAGTTCGATTTGGAAATCACTGAAACCACTCAAATGATGCCGACAATCACAGGCGTAGGAGCCAGTGCAATCGCGGTAGCTGATACCCCGCCGTTCGCCATTGCTGCCTCAAATCACTGCGCTAATAACAGATAATGCATTCACGATACATCCACGGACTTGATTGATCTTCATCCCTATCATTTCCTCTACTCTGAACGTCCAGCTTGGCGCATAGCGTTTTCAGCGAGCTGTTGTTTTCAGCTTCTAAGGCGCTTTGCCCGCATTCATGGAAGCGGGCTTTCAAGCGCGCGATTATTTCTGAGTTGATGCTGCGGCGGTTGACCACCGCACTGCGTTTAAGCCGCTCGACCAGTTCTGCCGAAATGAATACGCACCAGACGGCTTTTTTTACTCATACGGCCTTTTCCTATGCGGATTTGTTGGCTAGCGGGTATAGGAGGAAATCGGTAAATCTGACCCTAATCAAGCATTCCAGCCGCGGCGTGGCAGCGCAGCTCCAGGTACTCTTGGCAGAAGGCCGCAGCATGACTCTTCCAAGATCGAGGAGCCTAGTAAGCTTAAGCGTCTCGTGAAGTCGTCTGGATAGAGCAAATGGTCTAAATACGATCAGATTTCCCGAAAGAGCAATTCGCCAATTTGCATTTTCGGTTCTTGACACATTGCTCAAATTTCCAGATTATCAATCAATGACCTCTACAAATCTAGTTAGCATGATGCGTCCCTTGATAACTGCATTTGGCGGGCCATAGGGCGATGCGCGCTTAGAACAGAAGCATAACCGGAAGCCCCGCCAGAAATGGATGGGGCTTTTTCATTCCCCTTCCAAACATTGATGACAAGGAGTAAGCGTCCGGGTAATACACCTTGCTTAGGTTTTTTGCTGTTATTGCCTCAAGGCTGAGTATTACTAGCGTTATACTTGTTGATATCAAATCTTTTCTGCATGAAAAACCGGTTGTATCCAACGACCGGGTAATCTTTAAGTTCTCCAAATATGCTGAAGCCGAGCCGGAGGTAAAAGTCCGGTGCTTGAAAAGAGAATGTGTCCAGCCAGATACCTTGACAGCCTTTTCTCACGCGCCAGAGCTTCCGCCTTGTTCATCAACTTTGCGCCCAACTCTTGCCCTCGGGCGACGTCAGGTACTACCAGCAACTCAACAAATAACCACTGCCCAGAAATTTTTGCGTATGGCCCACCTTGCATAGCCCCCGCGTCATCCTTGATTAAGATCGCAAGTTTTTTAGTTCCGATGAGCCCCGTTTGTGCTTGGTTGTATTCGCGAAACGGTACCAAAATAGCTTGGTAATCCGCCTCTTGAGGCGTCTCATGTATCTCTATCCGTAAGTCCACAGCTTTCTCGTTGAGTAGTTTGTGATTAAACGGGCGCCACAACGATGTGGTAACAAGTTGGTAGCGTCACTTGACCGACCAGGGTGCCCGTTCGATGATGACGCGCGGCAGCGGTATCGTCGGCTACAACGTGCAGACGGCTGTCGATACGCAGCACCATCTAATAGTTGCTCATGAGGTCACCAACAGCGGTTCAGACCAAGACCAACTCAGTTCAATCGCGAAGCAGGCTCGTGAAGCTATCGGCGCAGAAACGCTATCCGTGGTGGCTGACCGAGGCTACTTCAAGGGTGAAGAAATCCTTGCCTGTGACGACGCAAACATCACGGCCTACGTGCCTAAGCCAGTAACTTCAAGCGCCAAGGCTGATGGGCGATTCAACAAAGATGCCTTCGTGTATGACTCGACGAAAAACGAATACACATGCCCGGCGGGAGAGGCACTGATCTGGCGATTCTCCAGCGTTGAGAAAGTCATGAATATGCACTCCTACTGGAGTTCAAATTGCCAGAGTTGCACCCTGAAAACCCAGTGCACGCCAAGCACAAATCGTCGAGTAAGGCGTTGGGAACATGAAGCTGTGCTGGAGGAAATGCAACGCCGACTGAACCAAGCACCGGAGATGATGCGAGTTCGAAAACGGACTGTTGAGCATCCGTTCGGGACGCTCAAGCAATGGATGGGGGCAACGCACTTCCTGACTCGAAAACTGAACGGGGTGAGCGCAGAAATGAGCTTGAATGTGCTCGCCTATAACTTGAAGCGGGTGATGAAAATCATCGGCACCGAAAGCTTGTTGAAGGCGATGGAGGCATAAAAGCTCGGTTTTACTGCCCCAAAGAGGTGCCAAAGCTCTTCATACGTGCTCTGAAGCGTTACCGGCGCAGATCCTGGTAAATAGTCGGGAAATCGCCACGCCCACCAGCAATGGGCTGAAGCACGCACGATAAGAAAGAGTGTATACACACTCTGGGCCAGTTATGGACGCCGAGAAGCTCGGCTGGAATTGGCAATCGGAACAGGACTGCCTCTTCGAAATCACTCGAGAAATCAGTGCGTTTTCGACTACTGAGGTGACTGTGGAAAGTGAGGGATTCTAGGATCAAGGCAAACCCACTGCTGCGCACTAGCGGTGTAGATGTCAAGCATCGGTTTGAAGCTTGTAGCATCGTCTAGCGAGGGGAATCGGATTGATGTGAACTGTGGGTGCGCTTCGCTGCATGTGAACAAAGGCGTGCCGCAATCGGAGCAAAAACTGCGGGTCGCGAGTCCATTACTGCTTGCAGGCACTGCGTAGGTCTTTGGCGTACCGCTGATCTGAAGGTCGTCAGTCATGACGACGATACCGGAGGCAAAAGGAGCACCGCTTGAGATCTGACAATCCTTGCAATGGCAGTTGATCATGGCAATGGGCTCCTGCGCTCCTATGTAGCGGACCGATCGGCATGCACACCCACCGGAAAAAGGAGTATTCATTTTGTGGCCTCTTATTGACGATAATTCAAGTATAACGACTTATTGAATAGCCGGCCTTTTTTGGCCGATTCCTGCCTATCGTCACCCGTTGAACGACCCACTCAAACGATAAAGGTGGATGAGCGTCGTCGTCCAAACCGTTGCAAATCGGGGACCAAAGTGGACTGCAATTTCCCACCTAGTCCGGTGCTATGCAAGTGAGCGGTAACACCGGTTGCGATGAGTTGTGAAAACCGGAGTGCATTTACCTCTGGCTATAATTATTAGCGCCTCAAGCGGTCCCTTGCAGCGTCGAATTCGATATGTGGATGTGCAAAAAATAGCTGCTAGGTTCATTTTTTCTGTTAAAGGCCTTGATTATACTAGCGATGAATCCCTGCCCTGTGGATATTTGTAGAGGCTATGGACGTTGCCGTTGCTCGACCGAGCAGATTCAACACAATCGCAACATACTCCGGACACTATTGGATCGTATTGACCTGCACCTGACAGTCGCCCGGAAGGTCACAGCACTCAATCCGGGGCCACAAACCGGTGAGAGCACTGCCAGCGCTGCCCTGTTAGTGGCTCAGACACGAGATATCCAGAACAGGCGTCAAGGCTAGCGCCAATGCATTTCTCGACTTGCCCGCCCTGCGACGGCATTGCGCACTGACACGCACCGACGAAGCCTGGCTGGAATTGGCGTGCAAGCGCCTTACGTTGTCCTTGCGAGCGGCCAATCGACTGCTGAAGCTGGCGCGCACGCTGGCTGATCTGGATCAGGCTCAAGCGATCGGCAGAAACCACATCGCCGAGGCATTGCAATATCGCCCGGCAAGCGGCTAAGCGCCGGACAGCGCCTGCCGGGCGACAAAAACCTGGACCCGCTTGCATCAATTGCAGGCACTCAAGCGGCTGCGGCATCTGATATGAGCTTAAACAGTGCGACATGTCGCTGCGGAATGCCCCCATGCCCAATCGTTGATTGCGCCTCAATGGCTTTAGACTGTTATCTATATGGCCCTCGAGACTTCGATGCGAACTCGACGCGGGATGCGTTCAAAGTGCGCAATAACACAGCCAGTTCAGGCTAAGAACTATTTGTCCGGGAGACACGAGATGAAGTATCCGTTACGGCAGTTAGTTTTCTGGCCGACCTTTTTGATTCTGATGGCGGCGGTCACCGCCAGCTACGTCGACCTTGAGTCGTTCCTGCGCACAAGTTCGCAGCTCAACAGCTTGATCCTCACCAATTGCTCATGGCTGTTCAGCGCGGGCTCTTTCGCGTTGCTGGTGTTGACGTTTGTCGCGTATTTCTCGCCGCTGGGCAAGGTACGTATTGGCGGCAAAAATGCCGAACCGCTGCTGAGCAAATGGCGCTGGTTCATGGTCGCGTTATGTACAACGCTGGCGGTCGGGGTGTTGTTCTGGACAACTGCCGAGCCGCTCTACCACCTGCACTCTCCGCCGAGCAGCCTGTCACTTGAACCAGCCAGCGCGGCGGCAAAAAGCTTCGCTATGGCCACGATGTTCCTGCATTGGACTATCACGCCTTACGCGATCTATCTGGTGCCGTCGCTCGTTTTCGCGCTGGTGTTCTACAACCTGCGCAGCAATTTCTCTATTGGTGCGATGCTGCAGCCATTGCTGGGGCAAGCGCGCGTCAAACGCTACGCGGGCCTGATCGACACCATGGCCATGTTTGCACTGGTCGCCGGCATGGCCTCTTCACTGGGCACCGGCGCACTGACGCTTTCAGGTGGCCTGAGCCAGTACATCGGTGGCGAAACGACGCCGTTGCGGCTGGCCATAATCATCGGCGTCATCGTTATCACCTTCGTGGCTTCCGCCGCCAGCGGCTTGCAGCGCGGTATCGTAATGCTCTCCTCATTCAACACTTGGATCATGCTCGCGCTGGGTCTGTTCATGCTGGTCTGTGGGCCGACTCTGTACATGTTCAGCCTTGGTGTCGAATCGCTGGGCGTGTATTTGGATAATTTCTTCGCCATGAGCCTGTTCACCGGCGCCGCAAGTGGCGACACGTGGCCGCAAAGCTGGAGTGTCTTCTACTGGTCGGTATGGTTCGCCTGGGCGCCTGTCAGTGCGATGTTTCTCGGCAAGATCGGACGTGGCTATACCGTACGTGAATTCGCGCAGATAACCATGTTTTATCCCGCGCTGTTTACTGGCCTGTGGATCTGCATTTTTTCCGGTAGCAGCCTGTATTTCGACGCCTTGGGCGATGGCAGCCTGAACAAAGTGCTCACTGACCAGGGCGTGGAACATGTGCTTTATCAGTTATTCCAGCAACTCCCGGCCAGCGGGTTGATGGTCGCTTTCCTTCTATTTGTCGCGTTCATCTCGTTCGTAACTGCGGCGGACTCCAGCACCGACGTCATAAGCAATCTGTGCAGCAAGGGCGTGACGGCGGACTCGGACCTTGATGGCAACCCGCTGCTGAAGGTGGTCTGGGGCGTGATCATTGGAGTCGTGTCCTGGGTGATGGTGGCGTTTGTAGGCATTGATGGCGTGAAAATGCTTTCGAACCTCGGCGGCCTGCCAGGGATGATCATCGTTTTACTCGCTAGCACCTCCCTGCTCATCTGGCTAAGACACCCAGAGATCCTCTCCGGCAACGTAACTGAAACAGTGCTCGACCCGGAGGCGCCGGCAGGTACTCGTGCGGGAGAAGTCATGCAGTGATTCGACGCTATTAATCTGCTTGATCAACACCCTTACAGGCCCACCCGCTGCCCTTGAGGCAGTTGGCAAGCAATTCATCGACAGAAGCCGACCGGGCGGGCAGCGATCCGTTCGCGCATGTTTTGATTTGGAAGATTGAATGAAAGTGATTGAAGAGTTCGCCTACACCGTTCGGGAGATCGAGCATCGCCTGATCCCCTTGAGCGATGGCACACAGTTGGCAGCACGAATCTGGCTCCCACAAACCGAGACTGTGCAGGCATTTCCAGCAGTCCTGGAATACCTGCCCTATCGCAAGCGTGACGGCACAGCTGTACGCGACGCACTGACCCATCCTTGGATGGCGGGCCAAGGCTACGTGTGCATACGTGTTGATATGCGTGGTAATGGCGAGTCTCAGGGGCTTATGGCTGACGAGTATCTTCTGCAGGAACAGAATGATGCGCTGGAAGTCATCGACTGGATGTGCAAACAACCCTGGTGTGACGGCAATGTCGGGATGATGGGCATCTCCTGGGGCGGGTTCAACAGCTTACAGGTTGCTGCTCGGCAGCCAGAGGCCTTGAAAGCGATCATTACGTTGTGTTCTACGGATGATCGCTTTGCTGACGACATCCATTATAAAGGTGGCAACTTGCTGCTGGAAAATTTTGGCTGGGCGGCAACGATGCTGAACTTCAGCGCGGCAGTCCCGGACCCATTGCTGGTGGGCGACGGCTGGCGCGAGCAGTGGTTGGAACGCTTGAACGCCATGCCGTTGCTGGCCAAGACCTGGCTGGAGCATCAGACACGCGACGGCTACTGGCGTCATGGATCGGTATGCGAAGACTACTCAGCTATCAAAGCGGCAGTTTATGCCGTTGGCGGCTGGGGCGATGCGTATAAAAATAGCGTTCCGCGCATGATGCAGCACCTGCAAAGCCCAACAAAATCGATGGTCGGACCGTGGATCCACAAATATCCACACTTCGCCGTGCCCAATCCTGCCATCGGATTTCTTCAGGAGGCTCGCCGCTGGTGGGACTACTGGCTCAAGGGGATCGATAACGGCGTGATGGATGGTCCAACAAGCTGTTTTTATCTTCAGGATGCATTGCCGCCCCGTGGCAGTTACGCTAAACGCCCCGGCCATTGGGTACAAACCGATGGCTGGCCAGATGAACAGATCCAATGGATGGATTACAGCCTTTGCGCTTCTGGCTTGAACAAAGGCTGTGCTGTACTGGAAGACTCGCTGAGTGTTTGCTCCCCGCTGGCCACAGGCCTGCATCAAGGCGAGTACTGTGCAATCTGGTTTGGCCCTGACGGCCCGACGGACCAGCGCCGCGACGATGCCAACTCGTTGTGTTTCGACAGCCCGATACTCAGCGAAACGCTCGAGATACTAGGCGATGTCCGATTGAATCTGCGTCTTGCCAGCAATACCGCAGGCGGTCAGTTAGTGGCTCGTCTGAACGCTGTTGCGCCGGATGGGCAGGTGTCGCAGATCACCTACGGGGTGTTGAATCTCAATCTCCGTGACGATCCAAGCACATTAGCGCCGCCCGTACCCGGCGAGCCCATGCAGGTTCGCCTGAATCTGGATCATGTTGGTTACCGCCTGCCGGCCGGTTATCGTCTGCGCATTTCCCTTAGCACAGCGAGCTTTCCCTTGATCTGGCCGAGCCGCGAGCTAACCACGCTGACGCTCCTGCCTGAACTGCAAAGTGTGCAAGTACCGGTGTTTACCGGGCAACATGTGGACTGCCCTTTTGAAGAGCCTCAAAGCTCAACACCCACCGCGCTGGAGACCATTCGGAAGGCTCAGCCCAAGCGCAGCCTGAACGAGGACGTCGGCAGCGGCGAAGTATGCGTGCATATCCATGATGATCTGGGTGCCATGCGTTTTCTAGATCATGGCCTATGGGTCGACCAGAAATGCTCCGAGCAATATCGGATCCTGCCGTGGGATCCGTTGTCTGCCCGGGCGGATATCCAATGGTCCTACCGGGCAGGCCGGGACGAATGGGGGGTGGAGGTTGATAGCCAATTAAGTATCTGCGCTGATGAGCAGTGGTTCTATGTCAGCGCTGAGCAAGTGGCGCGAGAAAACGGCAAGGAGATCCATCTCCGCACCTGGGAGGAACGAGTGGCCCGAGTCGCATTGTGATACAGATGATGGCAGGATGGCCGCAGGCCGGTTCTGCCTGGGCCCGCCTCTCGTCTCTGGAATTGCCATGTCGCGCCGTAATGTCGACCTACCGCCACTCAATTGTCTACAAACCTTCGAAGCGGCTGCACGCCAACTGAGCTTCACTCAGGCCGCTTACGAATTGAACCTGACCCAGAGTGCGGTAAGTCGCCAGATCAAACGGCTGGAAGAAAACCTGGCCCGACCTTTATTTCACAGACAGGCAACGGGAATCACCCTGACCCCCGCTGGCAATCAGTATTTCCGTACAGTGCAACGACTGTTGCGAGAGCTTGATCGCGAGTCGGCGGAACTGCGTCGTCGCGGTGCGGATGGTCAGCTGACGCTGGCCAGCACACCCACTATCAGCTCTATATGGTTGGCGCAATTGCTGCCGGAGTTCGAGAGCCTGCACCCGGATCTACACATCCGCATCCTGTGCAGCGAAAGCCCGCAACATATCGACGTCAGCGAATATGATCTTGGATTGTTCTATCACCTGGACGAACTCCTCTCACCCCACGGACTGGATCTATCGCCGGTATTCCAGCACGAACAGGTCATCAGCGTATGCAGCCCCGAATACCTGGCGCGACGCGGCATTATTCAGAGTGCGCAACAACTGCTGACCTCCCACACGTTGCTGATCGTTGAAGACCATTTCCATGACTGGCTGACCTGGGCGGACTGGTTTGCAGCCATCGGCGCGGTGTACAGCACCCCACGTCATGCACTGCGCACCAACAGCTATGAACTGCTGATGCAATCAGCCATCCGCGGGCAAGGCGTTTCCTTGGGCTGGCGCAGCCTGCTGGAGACCGAACTGGCGTCCGGGCGTCTGGTCATGGCCTTACCAAATACGATGGTTAGTCGAGGACGCTTGCATCTGATGCAGCCTCACCACCGCAACCCTCCAGCCTCGGTACGCAGTTTCTGTCAGTGGCTGCTGGAACGTGCAGGCAGCGGCGGTTGATTACGCCCTGAGTACACGGCCAGCGCGTGTATCACTCAACGAAACTGATCAACTTCCTTACTCAGCCCGGTAGCCAGCGAGTTCAACCTTTCTGCGGTGACGGCCACCCACACCTCAACCTAGTTGATTTGGTCGGGCCTCACAAAGATCCAATTTTTGTCTGCGGTTACCGCTATTCCATTTTCGGCCTGAGCTTTGGCATTATCCTTGATCATAGTGTCGATCTCGGTTCGAGATTTAGCATTATTATCCAACCAGAGACGCATACCGCCTTTTGTTGAATCCAGCGCATGGAAAAGCATAGGGCCATCGCTGTCTGGAGTATCACCCGCAACGAGAATAGGTTTTTTCCACTGATTAATGTAGGTAGAAATCGCAGCAGGTTTACCAGCAAACCAGGTTGCAGGAGTCCACAAATATGAGGACATTTTGAGCTTAAGATTGGCAACAGAATTGTAACGGCCTTCTGCGATCTGCTTACGCGAAGTCGTCAATTCTCCGCTTTCTGGATCACTAAGCAATGTCGTAACACCTATAACATTTTGTGGTTTTACCCCATAGCCATAACGGGGGTCGCTAGCAATCATCCTCACTAATTCCTCATGCGCTGCTGACACTACATAAACGTTAATACCATTTTCCATCAGTTTACGATAAAGTTCCTGCTGGCCTGCATATAATTTAGGTGCGCGAACTTCGCGAATCTCAATAATATTGTTTTTATCGTACTGATAGATAGGAATTGGTTTTTCATAGGCCATTAGTTCGTCAACATATCCTTTGAGCTGAGCCAAGGTGAACCCTGAATATACCTGTGCTGCCCAAGGGTAACAGACCATATTGTCAAAAGCACAAAGCCGGTAATAATAACTGCTCAGGCTTTCTTTGTGGCCGTTTACATCTTTGAAAGGAATGAGCTTTAGGGAGGGGTCAAGGTTTTCTCGGTTAAGTAATCCTTTCATCTCCAGAAAAGGGAGTAGCGCTTCTTCCAAGTCATATTGATAACTAGTGTTGTCCATGTCAAACACTGCGTAGCCGCCGGTATTTTTATTTGAATTTATTAAATTGTTCAGATGACTCGCTATTGATGGTGGCCAATGATTAAGTTCGGTAGCGCTTACGGTAAAGCTAATGACGCCTAAGAAAAACAAATATACTGATTTTTGAAGCAAAGAAAACATTAGTCCATCCATGCATGAGTTTTGCGAAATGTAAAGCTCGTTTCGCAATGATACCTGAACGCAATCTGTATTGCACCTCATTCCACTTTTAGGATCAAAATCGTGTACGTCGGGATACCCTATGCCAGAGCCACTCGTGCTAGTAGTTCATAGAATACCTATGAATTCCAATCGTTGAACTTCACTGTCTTATCACGGGGAGGTAATGCCTAATGCTACGTCAAATGAAAATGCTGGCCACCCTGCTCGCGGGTGTGTCAATCATTATTAATACGAGCTTGTTAGTGCAAACATATACATACTCACCGATGAAATAATTCGCTAGTTTTCAACGCAAGGTTCTCTCATTGCCTGACAATCTGCTTAGTCCAACTCATCGACGCGACCATGGGCCGTTCTACACATTAAACCCCCGTGCCGCAGATCACGGAAAATGTAAACCCCGAGCGATTCTCCCGGCTGTTGTAGATCTTGGTCGTGCTGATATTGGCATGGCCCAGCCAGCGCTGGACGTTGGCGATGTCAGCTTCATGCTCCAAGGCATTGGTAGCCGCTGTCGCTCTGAGTCCATCTAGTCCCAAGCCGTCGCAAGCATTGCCTTGGCGGGCTTGTCCTTGATTCTTAACTTCAATGTCTTGGTAAGTTCCATGACACCATTATAAACTTGGTCTTTTAAAGGAATCAAGGAACCAAAATGGGCAGACTGCGCAAGCTAGATGGGGATATTCGCCACGGACGCCATTGCGTATTTGCGCTTCATGTTCACTTCGTCTTTGTTACCAAGTTTCGACGCAATGTGTTCCAGAAAGAACATCTGGAGGCGATGCAGCCGATATTGGCAAGCGTCTGCCGGGATTTTGATGCCGAACTGCTGGAGTTCAGTGGCGAGCATGACCACGTCCATCTGCTGCTCACCTATCCGCCGAAGGTGGCACTGTCCAATCTTGTCGCGTCCTTGAAAGGCGTGTCTTCACGCATCCTGCGACAGCAGTTCGGAGACTTTCATCCCTGGCTCAAGCGTCGAGGCGTGCTGTGGTCGCCGTCCTATTTTGCATCGTCGGGCGGAGAAGCGCCTATCGACATCCTGCGGCAATACATCGAGGACCAGCAGTCTCCTCACTAGGGCGCCTACGGCGTCCGTTCTCTTGACCCCGGACTGAACTCCGGGGCTTTGCGCATACAGGGTAATCATCGTGGATGGAAGTGTCGCTTGATGATTCCGCGCCGCAGCGGGCTCGTAAGTGCTTGAGTTGCGTGGCGAGTTTGGGAAAGCCCCCTTTTTCCATGCCGTTAACTATGCGTCTGGCGACAGAGTCGACCATTATCCATGGGTAGCTTGCGCGGTATTCGCGACATTGCGCGCGGGCTAGTAGTCGCGTAGGCACTAATCCCGCTCTATTAATACTTTACCTTGTAGGTGGGTGAATCCTCCGGCCTGTCCTCTCGCCGATCGTAGATCTTGGTCGTGCTGATGTTGGCAAGTCCGAGCCAAGCCTGGACCTTGGCGATGTCGGCCTCGTGCTCCAGGGCATTGGTGGCTGCGGTTACTCTAAGACCATGGACGCCCAGGCCGTCGACTTCAATCCCGGCTTTTTTCGCGTACGCCGCGACTACCGTATATATGCCGTTGGCCGTGATGCAGGCACCGTCCAGCTTGCCTCGCGGCGGTATGAACAGCGGCACCTTTCCGTCGGCCATATGATGCTCTGAGCTTTCCAGGTACTGATGAGTGCGCCCAGCTGCCACCGGGTGCATCGGCAGGTAGCGCACCTTTCCGCTCTTGCTATGCACCTTCAAATGCTGAATACCACGGCGCTCCTGGATGTCGCTCACCTGCAGCAGGGCCGCTTCTTCGCGGCGCAGCCCGTGATAAAGAAGAACAGCCAGTATTGCCCGGTCGCGCTGCCCTTTCAGGGTTGTTTCATCGGGCGCCTCGAGCAGCGCCTTCGCCTGGTGATCGCCCATTGCCGGGGTTTTGCCTTCGTTGCTTTTAATCTTCGGTCGTTTCACCCCATGCACGGGATTGCCGCCGGCGATCGCGTTGCTCTCCAGAGGGGATCTAAGAGGCTGGCCAGCGCGGCCAATTTGCGCCGGATCGTGGCGCCGGCCAAACCGCGATGCTCGGGCTGGGCACGCCAGGCCAAAACGTGCAAACGGGTGACGACGCGAAACTCATCTGCGGAGGCCAAATCCACAAAGCCGCATAAGTCTTCTAGATCATTTTGGTAGGCGCGTCGTGTTCGAGGGTAGTCCAGGTTGGCAAACCACTCGACCGCGGCCGGAACCCGGGTCAGTGTCTGAAATTCGACCTGCTGTGAGCCGAAGCTGATCGTTCTGGTGGGTTTTCGTCAGCTCTTGCATAGCGCCCTCATCATTGGCTCGGGTGCGTCGTTCATCACACATCCAGTCACGAAATTAACGGGAATACTTCCACCTATACAACCTACGTATCCATCGTCTCCCGTGTTGACGCGGGAGCAGCGTTTGCCATGGCAGGTAAGCCAGAGATCGAAATCCCCGAGTACCTGTTCGGGTGTCATTGCAGCCTCTGTCCCCGTTACCTGCTTCCTCTCTGCCTTTGCTGGGGAGACAGGAATAGCTTGTTGTGGCACATGTAAAGAATAAGGCGCCTTTTAGGTGGAAATTTAGCAAAATACTAGACAAAATGCCGTTCGGGATTGGGCATCTGGTTGATTTACAAATATTTTTACTGCGAAGTAGTTCCCTCAGCTGTACAGAAGATTTCTAAACACCGCGTGATCCAGCCGCGATAACGCAGCAAACAAAAGCCCCCGCACAGCTCAGCTGTCGGGGGCTTTGTTTTGGGTCGCGTTCGAGGGTTACAAACCCAGATCCGATAACCCGGGATGATCGTCAGGACGGCGTCCCAGCGGCCAGTGAAACTTGCGCTCTGCCTCTTTGATCGGCATGTCATTGATGCAGGCGAAACGCCGCGCCATCAAGCCGTCTTCATTGAACTCCCAATTCTCGTTGCCGTACGAGCGGAACCAGTTGCCTGAATCGTCGTGCCATTCGTAGGCGTAACGGACCGCGATGCGGTTGTCGGTGAACGCCCAGAGCTCTTTGATCAGGCGGTAGTCGAGCTCCTTGTTCCACTTGCGGATCAGGAAATTTTGCGCCTCTTCACGGTTTTCGACGAAATCGGCGCGGTTGCGCCATTGGGTGTCGAGTGTGTAGGCCAGCGACACCTTTTCAGCGTCACGGCTGTTCCAGCCATCTTCAGCCAGGCGAACCTTTTCGATGGCGGATTCTCGGGTGAAAGGGGGAAGTGGCGGGCGAGTTTGGGCATTGGACGACATGATGGGCCTCCAGGCGGTGATGATTCGGCGGTGGGTGGGACGTGTGTGGCTAGGAACTGGAACGCAAGCGCTGTTCGAGCATCAGCTGGGCAACAGTCTTCGCGCTCTCTGCAGCACTGTAGTCGCCCATGACGCGAGCGACGGTGATCGCGCCTTCCATGAGGATGAGCAGCTGTCTGGCAAGAGTGTGCGGATCGGCAATCCCGAGCTGCTCGCAGAGCTCCAGCGTGTAATCCAGCAGTTTCTGCTTGTGCAGCTTGGCAATAAGACGGATGGGGTCCTGTGGATCGCCAACTTCGCCGGCGGTATTGATAAACGCGCAGCCGCGAAAGCCTTCGGACTCGAACCAGCCTTTGAGCACATCAAACATATTTAGAACGCGCGCTTCAGGGGTGTCGGCCTTGCTTGATTCAGTCCGAAACCAGTCCATCCAGCGTACGTCACGTGCGTTGAGCGCAGCAGCCGCGACCTCGTCTTTGGTAGCGAAGTAGCGATAGATGCTTTTCCTCGCGACGCCCGACGTCTTTACCAGAAGGTCCATGCCGGTGGCCTGAATGCCATTCTGGTAAATAAGCTGTTCGGCGGTTGCGAGGATTTTCTCGCGGGTATTGGCCGTTGATGTATTCATGATGCAGAAGGTAGAACGTCCGTTCTCACGCGTCAAGCCGCTCCTCCAAGAACAGGCTCAGCGCACCTGGTCAGACTCCGGCAGCGCGCGTTTCAAATCCTCTGCACTGGGTGATGCCTTGGCCAGCGTTACGGGGATGGATTTAGCCGCAGGCACCTTGCTGCGTTCAGCGTGATGCCACAACGGAACAAGTGGATTGCACTCGGGGTAGTACGCCGCGCAGCAGTTCTCGGGGATGTCATAGGCAATGATCTGCAGAGGTCCTACCGAACGCGTGACCTGAGGCTCGATGGCGGTGGTGACGTTGACCCAGTCTCCCGGTTTGAAGCCCATTCGCAGGACGTCGTTGCGGTTCATGAAGATGACCGCGCGGGTGCCGCTCACGCCACGGAAGCGATCTTCGTAGCCGTAAATCGTGGTGTTGAACTGGTCATTGCTGCGCAACGTCATCAGTTGCAGCACGTCGCGGCGTGTGTGGTTCGGGTACACGTCATCGTTTTCTTCGAGCAGTTCGGGCGTGATGAACATCGCGCGGCCACTCTCGGTTTTCCATTCACGCTTCGCTGCCGCGATGGGGCGATGAAAGCCGCCGGTTTCCCACATGCGGGTTTCCATGTCGTGGAAAATCTCGGGATAGACCTGAGCGATGCCCTGACGGATCAGCGCGTAATCGCGGCGCCAGGCGTCCCAATCGATCCGGGTGGCACCGGATAATGTTGCCTCGGCAATGCCAGCGAGGATCGCGGCTTCGGCGCGGGCGTGGGCGCTGGCCGGTTCGCTGTTACCCTGCCACGCCCGCACGCAGCCGGTGCTGTCTTCGGTGGTATAAACCTGCTCGACGCCGTTTTGCACATCCTTTTCGATGCGCCCGAGGCAGGGCAGGATCCACGCGTTCTTGCCCGGCACCAGATGAGTGCGGTTTAGCTTGGTGGCGATCTGAACGTTCAGGTCCAAGGTATTCCAGGCCGGCTCCATGCGGGACGTGTCGGGGATCGCCCGCAGAAAATTCCCGCCGAGCCCGATGAATCCGCGCACGCTCCCGTCCAGAAGTCCTTCGCAGGTCTCAACGGTATTCAGGCCTTTTTTCGAGGGGACCGCGAAGCCATACAGTGCCTCAATCTTATCCACAGGAATCTTGTTCGGGTCTTCGGTAATGCCGACGGTGCGCTGGCCCTGCACGTTGGAGTGACCGCGCACCGGGCAAATCCCGGCGCCGCGCTTGCCGATGTTGCCGCGCAGCAGGAGCAGGTTCACCAACATCTGCACGTTAGTCACGCCGCGCCGGTGTTGGGTGATGCCCATGCCGTAAACCAGCATCACGCGCTCGTGTCTGGCGTACACCGTCGCCACCGCCTCCAGCGCGCTGCGGCTCAGTCCTGCCTGACGCTCGATGGTGTCCCAAGGCGTTTCGAGCGCGCAGTTGCAGAACTCGGCGAATCCTTCGGTGTGCTGGGCGATAAACCCCTGATCGATGACTCCGGGCTGACCCTTAGCCAACGCCGCCTCGTCCATTTCGAACAGCGATTTGGCAATGCCCAGCACCACCGCCGTGTCGCCACCGATTGCCAGCTGGTGATATTGAGTGCTGATGACCGTCGATTTCGGCCCGAGCATTTCCACCGGGGACTGCGGATTGACGAAGCGTTCCAGGCCGCGCTCGCGGATCGGATTGAACGTGATGATCGGCACGTCACGCTGCCGCGCTTCACGCAGCTGATGCAGCATACGCGGGCTGTTGCTGCCCACGTTCTGGCCGAAAAACAGGATGCAATCGGTGTGCTCGAAGTCATCCAGCGTCACTGTTCCTACCGGTACGCCGATACTTTCCTGCAGGCCGACCGACGTGCTCTCGTGGCACATGTTCGAGCTGTCGGGCAAATTGTTGTTGCCGTAGGCACGGGCGACCAGTTGGTACATGAACGACGTTTCCAGCGAGGCCCGCCCCGATGCATAAAAAACCACGCTCTCCGGCGTCATGCTTTTCAGCTGCGCGCCAATGTCGCGGTAGGCCTCCTCCCACGTGGTTTCCTGGTAACGATCAGTTCCAGCGTTGTACCGCATGGGGTGCGTGAGGCGGCCCTGTTGCTCAAGGTCGTAATCGGGCCACTGGCGCAACTCGGTGAGGGTGTGCCGGGCGAAAAAGGCCGGGTCGGTCTTCCGCGACGTCAGCTCCCACGCGGTGGCCTTCGCGCCGTTTTCGCAGAACTCCAGGCTGTGGGGTTTGCCGGGCTTGGCCCATGCGCAGCTGACACAGGCAAATCCGCCCGGCTTGTTCTGCTTGATCAGCGGCAGGCCTGCGCGAATCGGTGCCTGCTCACGCCAGAGGATCTCCATCACCGACTTCGCCGAGCCCCAACCGCCGGCGGCAGAGGTGTAGGGGCGGAAATGGGCTTTGGGATGGATGAGCGACATGGGGTTGATCCTCGGCGGAGCGGGCGCACTGGAGACAGTCGCCCTCGTAAGGCTACGACGAAGCGGCTCGGTAAAGGTTCGTTACATTTGTCGGTAAGAGGACCGTCAACGGCCAACATGACGATTGCGTGTCGGATCGAACTTGCCGGGTGAAATCCGATCAGTGTCAGAGGGCCGTTTTTTCCACGGTTCCCTGATCGAAGGAGTGACTCGCGTTTTGCCGAATTTCAAACCCTTTCTGTTGCTTTGCCTGCTGTTAAGCGTTTGCAGCGTCAATGTTCAAGCCGCTGACGCCCCCGCCGCAACAACCGCTGCCGCTGCGGCACCCGCCGATTCTGCACCGGAGGATCCCGCCAAAGCGGAGATTCTGGTCAAGGGAGGATTGCTCGGCGCCATCAGTTCCAGCATCGACAGCGTGCAAGACAAGCTCGATGTGGATGGCCACCTGCTCGACTCCTGGCGTCTGCGCGCTGACCGCGCCGCCGACGAGATCGACGCGCTGGTCAACAAGCCGCAGTCGCGCTCAGCGTGGCGGATCGCCGGCGATTTCGTGATGCTGTCCCTGGTGTGGGCGGGGGCGTTCCTGCTGCTCAATCGCATCGGCGCGTTCCTCGTCACCCGGCTATCGCGGCACCGGTTTTTGATTCGCCGTGATCGCGTGGTCGGGGTGCTGGGTTATATGCTTCCTTATATGGTGCCGGCGCTCATCTGCCTGCCGCTGACCCTGTACGTCAGCCACTTCATGCCGACATCGGTCGGACGCGCGCTGGCGCTGTGTCTGGCGTACTCGACCAGCAGCGGGATTTTCTCCACCTCGGTGCTGTTGTCCCTGATTGTGCTGTTCAACTCGGGCCATAAACGGCCAGCGGTGCGCATCATTCGTCACTACGCGCCGCATCCGCTGTTCATCATCGGCTTTCTCGCGGCGTTGAGCGACGCGTTGACCAGCCCGCAGATTGCCCGGCTGTTTGGTGGCAACGTGACCACCAGCATCGCGGCGTTCACCGGGCTGATGGCGTCGGTCATGTTTGGCATGGTCGTCATCCGCATGCGTCGGCCGATCGCCCATCTGATCCGCAACCGTTCCCTCGGCGCCCGGCTGGCGCGGCCCGCGGTGCAACAGACGCTGAAGATTTTCTCCAGCCTGTGGCACTTGCCGATCCTGCTGATGATTCTGGTCTCGGCGGTGAATCTGATCGGTGCCGGCGAAGGCAGTCAGGAAGCCCTGCGTTGCGCGTTGCTGACGACAGTCCTGTTGATTGGCGCGGTGTTTCTGAGCACCTTGTTCCAGCACGTGTTCAAGCCCACCGAGACGCGGACCGACAGTGTTTACAAGGAGCGTCTGCTGAGCCTGTTGCACGCGGTCATGCGTATTGCGCTGGCGATCGGCTTCATCGAGTTGCTGGGCCGGATCTGGGGTTTCTCGCTGTTCGAATTTGCCCAACGCAATGCACTGGGCAAAGTGATCAGCGATTCCCTCAGCAGCATCGGCCTGATTCTGTTGGTGACCTGGCTGCTATGGGTGGTGATGGACACGGCCATTCAGGAAGCCCTGAAGCCTGCGGCCAATGGACGTTCCGCGCGTCAGCCGAGCACGCGGGTGAAGACCATCCTGCCGCTGCTGCGCAACGCGATGAAGATCATCCTCGTGGTGATCTGCACCATCACGACCATGGCCAATCTGGGCATCAACGTCGCGCCACTGCTGGCCGGTGCGGGGGTTGTCGGTCTGGCGATCGGCTTCGGTTCGCAGCAGTTGGTGCAGGACGTTATTACCGGCCTGTTTATCATCATCGAGGACACTATCTCCATCGGCGATTGGGTGGTGCTGGATTCAGGCCATGCCGGCACGGTCGAGAGCCTGACGATCCGTACGTTGCGTCTGCGCGACGGCAAGGGCTTCGTGCATTCGGTGCCGTTCGGGCAGATCAAGGCGGTCACCAACCAGTCGCGGCAGTTCGCCTACGCCTTCTTCTCGTTCCAGTTCACCTACGACACCGACGTGGACGCGGCGACCTCGCTGATTCGTGAAGCGGGCCAGTCGATCAGCGACGATTTACTGCTGGCGAGCAAACTGCAGGGGCCGCTGGAGGTGTTCGGGCTGGACCGCATGGACATGAATGGGATCGTCATCACGGCGCAGTTCCGTACGTCATCGGGCGGGCAGTACGCGGTGAGCCGTGCATTCAATGATCGGCTCAAGCGACTTGTGGATAAGTCTCCTGAGGTGCGATTCGCGCAAACTTATCCACAGCTGGTGATGAGCCCGCACAATCGCCAGGCACCTGAGGGGGAAGAGGGCGCTGAGCAACAAGCGCTGCCCGGCAAGACCTCGGTAGTGAACAAGGACGGGTCCGAAAGCCCGGCTTGAGATCTACCGGAACAGCCGATCGCGCACCTGCAACATCAGCGCCTCATCCACCTCGCCCCAATACTGGGGCTTGCCGGCGATGATGGCGGCGATGGGGATGCCGTCGCGGTAAACCAGCTTGTTGCCCACAATCGCCGGGACCTTCGCGCCGGGCAGCAGCGTCCCGGCGAGGTTGAGCGGGTCGACGCCGCTGACGGCAATCAAGCTGCCGTCCAATGGGCGGTTGCGGACTTCGCGCAACAGCGGGATGGCTTCGGGCAATGCGAATTGCTCACCGGCCAGGCCTGAAACGAAGCGCCCGCCGCGAATCTCTCCGCGTGCCTCAAGCCTGTGGAACGTGCGCAGCAGCTCGCGCCAAGTCGGCAGCCAGTCCGCCTCGCGCTCCAACAGGCGCCAGAACACCACGCCGTATCGGCGCAGCAAGGTCATGGCGACATGCTCCAGCGTGTCACTGTCGATCCGTTGTGACGCGCCTTCTTCTTTCGCCGGCGCGCGACGCAACAACGCCCAGCGCCCGGCATCGTCCATGCCGCCAATGAACGCGCCGCGATTGCGTCGACTGGTGTGGCTGCTGCGTTTGCTCGCCGGGGTGATCAGCGCTCGCAGCCCGGCGAAGCTGTCGGCATTGACCAACCCGGCACCGACCAATTCCTGCAGTGCCGTCTCCAGCTCGGCCCGCAACAAGTGCGCTTCGCCGGTCAGCTCATCGAAAAACATCGCGCCCTGGCTCGACAATACCTCGTGAACCTTCTGCGCGCGCAGGGATAATTCAGTCGGCGCCGGCTGTTCGGTCAGCCCGGTCCACAGGCGGACCTGCGGTCGCGGCAGCAGCACAATCGGCGTACTGCGCAACGCAGCGCTGCCCACCTTGTTGCGACTGGTCAGACGCATCCACACCACCTTGCCGGACCGACACAAGTCATCCAGCCAGATCGATGAATAGTCCTTCAGGCGTGCCGGAAGAAGATCACTGTCCCAGGCGCCTGCCGCCGACGAGAAACCTTCCAGTTGCGCGACGACTTCCGGCAGCGCGGCTTTGCCCTGGCTTTGGGTCGTGGCAGACAGATGCTGCCAGTCGAACAGGAATCGAGTGAAGTCCTGCAGCGACACCGGCTCGATTTCCCGGCGCAGGCGTTTGACCGTGTAACGGTGAATGCGCGACAGCAGATGCCGCTCGCACCATTCTTCCTTGCCGGCGTCAGGGTTGAACTGACCGCGCAGCACGTAACCTTCGTTCTCCAGCTGCGCGAGTGCCTGGGCGACTTCGTTCTGCGTCAGCGCCAGTGGCTCGGCAATGTCAGCGACCGTAAGCGGGCCGAAACCGCCCAGCCGCGCCCGCACGATTTCGACGCGCGCTTCGTCTTCGGTCCACGCTTCATCGAACCCGGCCAATGCCGCCAATGGCGGGTGCATTTCAGCGGCGGGGTAGATCGCCTGCAAACACGTCAGCCGCTCCAGAGGAATCCACAGCGCCTGTTCCGGGGTGACCTGCAAGCGCGTGCCACGACCCGAGCGGGCCAGGCTCTCCAGCCATTTCATCCAGTCGCTGTGCTCGCGGGCCTCAACGCCGGTGATGCACCCCAGGCTCATGAGCGCCTCGTGCATCTCATCCACGTTTTGCGGCTGCGGCCAGGCTTCATCGGCCACCGCTTTGATCGCATCGACATCCAGCGCGCCGAGATCGTCGGTGGATTCCGGGTCGCTCCAGCGCCGATTGAGCACCGCCTGGGTGCGACGTTCTTCCAGCGGCGCGTTGTCGAGAAACGCATACGGCTTGGCGTTGAGGATTTCCGCCGCCAGCGGGGAGGGCGCAGGCAGATCGCGACTGACCAGACGCACCTCGCCGTTTTCCATGCGCCGCAGCAGTTTCAGCCAGCTTTCGGCGTCCATGGCTTCGTGCAGGCAGTCGTCCAGGGTCTGCTCGATCAGCGGATGCTCCGGCACATCCCGCTCGCCCACCAGATTTTCCAGGCAGGCGATCTGGTCCGGAAACACCGTGGCGATCAGGTCATCGCTCTTGATCCGCTGCAACTGAGGCGCCACTTTTCGCCCCCCGGTGTAACGCGGCAGGGCCAGGGCGACACCGGCGTTCCAGCGCCAGCGCACGCCGAACAGCGGCGCATCCAGCACCGCCTGAATCAGTAAATGCTCGGCGGTGGCGGCGTTGAGATAACGCCAGACTTCGTCAAGCGCAAAGCTGTGCGCCGTGGACAGCGACAGCACGATGGCGTCCTCGCTGGCGGCGGCTTGCAGCTCGAAGTTGAAGGTTCGGCAGAAGCGCTTGCGCAGCGCCAGCCCCCACGCGCGATTGACCCGGCTGCCGAACGGGGAATGAATCACCAGTTGCGTGCCGCCGGACTGATCGAAAAAGCGCTCGATGACCAGCGTGTCCTGTGACGGCAGCGCGCCCAGGGCCGAGTGCGCGCGGGCGAGGTATTCAATGATCTGCTCGGCGCTGGCGAGGTCCAGGCCCAGGCTTTTTACCAGCCAGTCCGTGCAGGCCTGAAGATTGCCGGGGTGGGCGCTGAGCTGCTCGTCGATGTCGGCCTGCAAGCGGGCGACGGCGAACGACAACTCGTCGCTGCGCCCGGGCGCTTCACCCATCCAGAACGGAATGTTCGGCGGCATGCCGTGGGCGTCCTCGACCCGCACGCGGCCGGACTCGATCCGCAGAATCCGGTAGGACGTGTTGCCCAGCTGGAAGATGTCCCCCGCGGCGCTCTCCACGGCGAAGTCTTCGTTGACGGTACCGATGTTCAGCGCCTGGGGTTCGAGGACCACGCTGTAATCGGCGTTGTCCGGAATCGTGCCGCCACTGGTGACCGCCGTGAGTTTGCTACCGCGCCGGCCACGCAACGTGCGGGTCAGCGCGTCGCGATGCAGGTACGCCGCGCGCACGCCCTGACGCCCGCTGTAACCCTCGGCGAGCATGCTCAGCAGCGCCTGATAATGGCCTTCATCGACGTCGGCGTAGGGCGAAGCCTTGCGGAACAGCGCCAGCAGGTCCTGCTCCTGCCATTCCTGACAGCTGACCTCGGCGATGATCTGCTGCGCCAGCACATCCAGCGGCGCCTTGGGAATGACCAGCGTGTCGAGCTCGCCGCGACGCACGCAATCCAGCAGCGCCGCGCACTCGATCAGATCATCTCGGGAAACCGCGAACAGCCGCCCCTTGGGTGTGCCGCCTACGTGGTGACCGGAGCGGCCGACGCGCTGCAAAAAGGACGCGATGGAGCGGGGCGAGCTGATCTGGCAGACCAGATCGACGTCGCCAATGTCTATCCCCAGTTCCAACGACGCCGTGGCGATCAGTACCTGCAGGTCACCGCGCTTGAGGCGCTGCTCGGCGTCGAGCCGCTGTTCCTTGGCCATGCTGCCGTGGTGGGCGGCAACGGCCTCGTTGCCCAGTCGCTCGCTCAAATGCCGCGCCATGCGCTCGGCCAGGCGCCGGGTGTTGACGAAAATCAGCGTGGTGCGATGTTCACGCGCCAGCACCGCGAGCCGGTCGTAGACCAGTTGCCAGACGTCGCTTGACATCACGGCGCTCAGGGCCACAGGCGGCACTTCGATAGCCAGATCCCGGGGGCGCGCGTGGCCGATGTCGACGATGGCGCACGGCCGGCTGACCGGGTCGCTGCCCACCAGAAAGCGCGACACCCGCTCGATAGGTTTTTGCGTCGCCGACAGCCCGATGCGCAGCAGCGGTTTTGCACACAGCGCCTGTAAACGCTCCAGTGTCAGGGCGAGATGACTGCCGCGCTTGCCGGCCGCGATCGCGTGAATCTCATCGACGATGACGGTCTGCGTGCTCGCGAGCATGCGCCGACCGGAGTCGGACCCCAGCAGCACGTAGAGCGATTCCGGCGTCGTCACCAAAATGTTCGGCGCGGTTTTACGCATCGCGGTGCGTTCTTTCTGCGGCGTGTCACCGGTGCGCACGGCAGTGGTGATGCGCAGCCCGGGCAGACCTTGCTGAATCAGCTGATCGGTGATGCCCGCCAGCGGGTTTTGCAGATTGATCTGGATGTCGTTGGACAGCGCTTTCAGGGGCGAAACGTACACCACGAAGGTCTCGTTCGGCAGCTCGCCACCCCGCTCCAGCCCCTGATGCACCAGATCATCGATGACCGCCAGAAACGCGGTCAGGGTTTTCCCGGATCCGGTGGGCGCGGCAATCAGCGTGGACTCGCGGCGTTTGATCAGCGGCCACGCCTGGGCCTGGGCCGCGGTAATGGCCGGGAATGTCGAGCGAAACCACGCGCTGACCGCCGGATGAAAGGCGTCGAGCACCGGGTCGGGTGTCTGGGGAAGGTTCATCGCTAATTAATGCGGGCGCAGGCAGGCAGATGCAAGAGGCAGATACCGGGCCAAGTGATCGGCGGCGCGCCTCAACAGCTTCACGCAGTCCCGCGCGCCCGAGGCTGTTGGGACTTGCCCGTCGACGTGTTATGTTTGCGGACGTTTTTCACCTAATTTTAATCGACCTGAAGACTGAGCCTGCTGACTCTATGCGAATGCGCCTTATGCTATTGGGCGGCGGGAATGCCCTCGGGCAGGCGTTGATTCGTCTAGGTGCCGAGGAGAACATTGGATTCCTCGCGCCGCGCCCACCGCAAGACGGTTGGGATGCGGCAAGCCTGACGCAACTGCTCGATGACACCCGCCCGGATGCCTTGATCAATCTCGCTTACTACTTCGACTGGTTTCAGGCGGATCGGGTAAGCGCTGACAGGCTGGATAATCAGGAACGCTCTGTGGAGCGTCTCGCTGAACTGTGCCAGCACCACAACATCGTCCTTGTTCAACCCTCCAGCTACCGAGTTTTCGACGGTTCGCGGGCGACGGCTTACAGCGAAAAAGACGAGCCCGTGCCGCTGGGTTCCCGTGGGCAGGCCCTGTGGCGCATCGAGCAAAGCGTGCGGGCAACCTGTCCGCAGCATGTGCTGCTGCGTTTTGGCTGGCTGCTCGACGACAGCGCCGAAGGCGTACTGGGGCGCTTTCTCAGCCGCGCCGAATCCCCCGGTGAATTGCTGCTGGCAGACGACCGTCGTGGCAATCCGACGCCGGTCGACGATGCCGCGAGGGTGATCATTTCGGTGCTCAAACAGCTCGATTGCGCCGCGCCGCTGTGGGGCACTTATCACTACGCCGGCCACGAAGCGACCACGCCACTGGCGTTCGGTCAGGCCGTGTTGACCGAAGCCCGTCTGCTGCGCCCGCTGGCGATCGAGGTACCTACCGCGCAGGCCCACGCCGCACGTCCGGACGCCAGCGAGGAGCCGCAGAACGCCGTGCTCGCCTGCAAGAAAATTCTCCACACTTTCGGTATCAAGCCACGCGCCTGGCGTGCCGGCCTGCCCAACCTACTGGACCGCTATTACCGCCATGTCTGATGCTCCTGTCCTCATCACCGGCGGCGCCGGTTTCATCGGTTCGCACCTGACGGACGCGCTGCTCGCCAAAGGCTATGCCGTGCGTATTCTCGACGACCTGTCCACCGGCAAGCCCAGCAACCTGCCGCTGGACAACCCGCGTGTTGAGCTGATCGAAGGTGATGTGGCCGATGCCGCGCTGGTGGCCCGAGCGGCGGTAGGTTGCCAGGCCGTGGCGCACCTGGCTGCCGTCGCGTCGGTGCAGGCCTCGGTGGATGATCCGGTGAAGACGCACCAGAGCAATTTCATCGGCACGCTGAATGTCTGCGAAGCGATGCGCCAGGCCGGTATCAAACGCGTGGTGTTTGCTTCCAGCGCTGCGGTGTACGGCAACAACGGTGAAGGCGAGGCCATCACCGAAGACACCCCGAAAGCACCGCTGACGCCCTATGCGTCGGACAAACTGGCCGGTGAGCACTACTTCGATTTCTATCGCCGTCAGCATGGTTTGGAGCCTGTCGTGTTCCGCTTCTTCAACATCTTCGGCCCGCGCCAAGACCCTTCATCGCCGTACTCCGGCGTGATCAGCATCTTCGCAGAGCGTGCGGTAAACGGCCTGCCGATTGCCGTTTTCGGTGATGGCGAGCAGACCCGCGACTTCTTCTACGTCGAGGACCTGGTTGACCTTGTGGTACAGGGAATCGAAATGCCGACCGTGGCAGAGGGCGCGGTCAATGTCGGCCTGAACGCGACGACTTCGCTGAATGAGCTGCTGGCCGCCCTTGCCGAGGTGGTGGGGAACCTGCCAGCGGTAAGCTACCTGCCGGCGCGTTCGGGTGACATCAAGCATTCCCGGGCGAGCAATCAGCGTCTGCTTGAGCGCTTCAAAGTGCCAGAGCCCACGCCGCTGAAGGTCGGGCTGGCGCGACTGCTGGGGCGCTGAAACCCGCGCAGCAAAAAGGCACCGATGAGGTGCCTTTTTTATGCCTGTTCGTTGGGGCGCAAGCGCTTAGAACTTGTAGCCCACGCCAACCATGTACACCCACGGATCGACGTCCACGTTCACTTTGGTCCGGCCGACGCCCAGCGCCGACGGGCCGTCCAGCGTCGCTTGGGTGTCGATGTCCACGTACCAGACGGCGGCGTTGAACATGATCTTGTCCGTCAGCATGTAGTCCGCGCCGATCTGACCGGCCCAGCCCCACGAATTCTTGATGTGCAGGTTGTTCATGCCCTGGCCTTTGCGTTCGCTGCTCAGGTTTTCATCGTAGAACCAGGTGTAGTTCACGCCGACACCGGCATAGGGCTGGAATTTCGACGTCGCATCCATCGGGTAGTACTGCAGCGACAGGGTCGGCGGCAGCTGCTTCACGTCCGCCAGCTTGCCATCCAGACCCGGGCCCAGGCCCTTGACCGCAACGGTGTGCTGGAAAGGCGTTGCCGCCAGCAACTCAAGGCCCACGTGGTCGGTGAGCATGTAGGCGAAGGCCAGGCCCAGTTGGGTGTCGCTGTCCAGTGTCGCTTTGGTCCCCGGGACTTTGGTGCCGTCCAGCTTGAGGTTGCCGCTCTCTTCATTGGGCGCCGTTGTGGCAGCACCGGCGCGAATGATGAAGTCACCGGCCTGGTGGGCGTGAGCAGCGAGGGGGACACCGAGTGCAAGCGCGAGCAGGGGCGCGCTGAGCAGGTACTTGTGCATGGGGGCTCCGTAAGGGCATAAAAAAGGTATGCCGTATGTTACGAAGCGTCTAGGTCGCGGTTTTTGACCTGGCTCAATGAAAACTCGATTAGGGTGTGCCTGTTAACGGCCACTCACTGCTCATCCGGCATTTCGTACACCAGAATCTTGTCCGCTTCCATCTGGTAACCCGCGTCGGCCAATTCGCTGGTCGAGGATTTGACCTGCATCGGGCCTTCGATCCAGTAGGGTTGGTACAGCTCGTCCACCTTGACGCCCAGTTCGCTCGTCACGTGGACGATCTGATTCGGCGGCGGTGGGGGCACGTGAATGCAGGCGCCGAAGTAGGGCACCAACAGAAACTCTGTCACCCGGCCTTCCTCGCTGACTTCCAGCGGCACGATATACCCCGGCAGCCGCACTCGCTGGCCATCGAGCGATTTGACCACCGGCGCATGGGGCGCCAGTTGATGGGCGGCGGGCGCCGACTCGACTGACAGGGTGTCCGCCATGCTCGACAGGTTGTGAATGGGCGCGGTGATCAGCTTCACCGGCGGCGCGTCAGGCGGGATCATTTCCTGCCACGTCAGCACGCGCAGGTCCTGCGCCCACAACGGCGTCACGACGAGCATTACCAGCATCCAACCCATCCGCATCACAACGACCTCATAAACGAATCGACAACCCGTCTGCCAGCGACTGGCGATAGGCTCGCCACGCGGGCACGGTGCCCATCAACACGGCAGCGCCGAGAATGCCTGCCAGCAGCGTCCACTCGTAGGCGCTGGGCAGGGAGAGCGGCAAATACAAACCGTAATTGGCCTGCACGTAACCCTGCGCGGAGGCAATGCCGATGTAAAGCAGCGCCAGGCCGCAGACCGAGCCTGCCAGCGCCAGGGCAAAGGCTTCCAGCACCAGCAGACTGGCGATATGCCAAGGCCGCGCGCCCACCGAACGCAGAATCGCCATCTCGCGGCGCCGCTCGTTGAGGCTGGTGAGAATCGCCGTCAGCATGCCGATCAGTCCGGTCAAGACAACGAACAACGAGATCACGAACAGCGCTTTTTCAGCGGTGCCCATCAGGCTCCACAGCTCCTGCAGCGCCACCCCCGGCAGAATCGCCAGCATCGGTTCGCCGCGGAACTCGTTGATCTCGCGCTGCACGGCAAAGGTCGCGATCTTGCTGTTCAGCCCGAGCATGAAGGCAGTGATGGCCGTGGGCGTGAGGTCCATATTGCGTGCCTGGTCGGCACTGATCCGACCGGCGCCTTGTGCCGGCACGCCGTTGTGCCAGTCGATGTGAATCGCTTCCATACCGCCCAGGCTGATGTGCAGCGTGCGGTCCACCGGCGTGCCGGTGCGTTTGAGGATGCCGACGACGGTGAACGGCTTGTCGTCATGCTTGACCAGGCTCACCGTCGCGACGCCGTGGGCCAGCACCAGCTTGTCGCCGAGCTTGTAATGCAGCGCGTCCGCCACTTCTGCGCCGAGCACCACTTCGAACGGGTCGGTGGCAAACGGCCGGCCGTCGGCCAGCTCCAGGTGCTGCTGACGACCGTACTGGTAGTGCTCGAAATACGATTCGTTGGTGCCCATCACCCGATAGCCGCGATGGCTGTCACCCAGGGAAA
Source organism: Pseudomonas sp. CFBP 8772 (assembly GCF_014841665.1). NCBI lineage: Bacteria > Pseudomonadati > Pseudomonadota > Gammaproteobacteria > Pseudomonadales > Pseudomonadaceae > Pseudomonas > Pseudomonas sp. CFBP 8772. The sequence goes on from NZ_JACYUI010000007.1 coordinate 147,932, forward strand.
TCGGGATCGCCCACTTCACCTGCTTGCTGTTGGCGAAGTGCTCGAAGCTGTCCCAGCGAATGTTGTTGGTGGCGTTGCCGATGCGGAACACCGAGTAGAGCAGCAGGTTGACCGAGCCCGAGCGCGCGCCGACGATCAGGTCTGTGCCGCTGATGGTGCTGGCGAAACTCGCGCGCGCTTCGGTGCGCACCCGTTCGACCGCCAGCAGCAGGCAGACGGAGAGGGCAATGGCGAACGCGGTGAGGAATGCAGTGAAGCGGCGGTTGGCGAGGCTGGCCAGCGCCAGACGAAGAAGATACATCTCAAACCTCTGCAGCGACGGCGGCGCGATTGAGTTCGGCCAGCGACAGGTTGCGGTCGAACAGCGGCGCCAGGCTCTGATCATGGCTGACGAACAACAGGCTGGCACCGGCCTCGCGGCATTCGGCGAACAGCAGCTGAATGAAGGCTTCGCGGGCGTCGGCATCCAGCGCCGAGGTGGGCTCGTCGGCGATGACCAGTTCCGGCTGGCCGATCAGGGCGCGTGCGGCAGCGACGCGCTGCTGCTGACCGATGGACAGGGAGTCGGCGCGGCGGCCCAGCATTTCAGGGTCTTTCAAGCCCAGGTGAGCGAGCAGGGTTTCAGCCGCTGTGTCGACGCTGCCGTGGCGCTGGGTCGCCCGCTGGGTGCGTAATGTGGAAAAGCGGCAGGGCAGCTCGACGTTCTCGCGCACTGACAAAAACGGCAGCAGGTTGAACTGCTGGAAAATGTAGCCCGTGTGATCGACACGAAAGCGGTCCCGCGCTCCGGCCGAGAGCTGTGTCAGCTCTTGACCGAGCAGGCGAACGCTGCCGCGACTCGGGCGCTGCACACCGCCCAGTAGACCCAGCAGTGTGGTTTTGCCGCTGCCGCTGGGGCCTTTGAGGAACAGGGTTTCGCCGGCATCAAGGCGAAACGCCGGAATGTCCAGCAGTTGCGGATGCCCCGGCCAGCTGAAGCCGAGTTCGGACAATTCAATGAGCGCTTGAGTCATGGCCACACGTGCGTCTGAAAAGTGATCGACCGGGAAGCCCGGTCGCTGATGGAGCGGCGTTGGTTAAAACTTGATCGCCGGATTGCTCGGACGCACTTCGGCGCCCATTTGGCGTTTCGGTGTCACCAACTGCACCTGAATGGTCTGAGTGGCCGGGAAGCTTTTGAACAGTTGGGTCAGATCGAGCTTGTTGAACACATTTGGCGCGCTGCAGGTGAATTGATAGTGGCCATGAATTTCGCTGTGCTCGTGTTCGGCGGCGTCGCCATCGGCGTGGTCGTGATCGTCGTCATCCTTGTCGCCGAACAGCGTGCTTTCCACCCGTTGTCTGGTGGCGGTGCAGCCGGCCGCTTCCGGAAGACTGAACAGCGCGTGGGGCTTGAGCAGGGTTTCCTTGGCCAGGGCAAGGGTCATTTTGTCTGCGTCGGTGGTTGCCGGGTGCTCAAAGCCGACGATATTCATGGCCGGGGTGTCGAGTTCCAGTTCCAGCGTGCGGCCGTCCAGCGCCATATCCAGCCGCGCGACACCGTGGACGTGCGCGCCGAGACTGCCGTGCTCATGATCGTGGTCATGTTCATCGGCCGCGAAGGCGACGGCGAGGGGCAGCAGGGCGAAGGGCAGGGCGAGTAGCAAACGACGCATGGGGGAAAGCTCCGGAAGCGAGTCTGAAATGTGTTATGTAATCTTATAACAATGTGTGGCGCCGTTTCTTAACTTTTTCAGGCAGCGCTTATGGAGGTGCGTCGCGGAGGGTTCAGGGATCACGTGCAGGTCGCCAATTCCTGTGGGACCATGCCGGTCCGCCCTATCAGAGGACACACCCCATGCTGCGAATCCGTGGAACCGTCGGCGATCTGCCGGTGGATCTGACTGTGGAAATGGACGACGCCGATTGGGCTCGGCTGGGTGTTCAGTTGGGCACGCAGGTGCGGGAAGCGTCTACGCCCACTGATACGCCGGTCAAACCTGTCGCCAGCCGCAACGATGCTGTCTGGGATATCGCTCAGGCGCTGTTGCGCAAGGCAGGTCACCTGAACGGGCCGGATCTGCTCGGTCAGCTGGAAGGTCTCTCGGGCAGCACCGCTGCGGGCAAACGCCTGATGGTGCGCATGCGTCACAGCGCCAACGTGAAAGTGGAAAGCCAGGGCGACACGCCGGTGTATCACTGGGTTGAGTGATACACAGCCTGCAGGACCCCCATAGGACCGCGTAGATCTATGGGACTGGCTCGGCCCGTCAATGTAGGACGAGCTTCAGCCGGGAAGGCTAGTAAAGCGCCGCAAACAACCGACGACGATAGGTAGTCACCAGCGGATGATCGTTCCCCAGCAAGTCGAACACCTGCAGCAGCGTCTTGTGCGGCTGGCCTTCGTTGTAGCTGCGGTTCCGGACGAACAGCTTGAGCAGTCCCTCCAACGCGGCTTCGTATTGCTGACGGGACAATTGCTGGATCGCCAACTGGTGCGCGGCTTCATCGTCCTGCGGGTTCTGCGCCAGGCGCGATTTCAGCTCAGCGGCGTCAGGCACCGCGGCGGCTTCGGCCAGAAACGTCAATTGCGCCTTCGCTCCGGCCAGCGCGGCTTTGTGCTCATCGCCTTTCACCGCGTCCAGCACCGTGCGGGCTTCCGTCAGCTCGCCGCGTTCGGCCAGGCAACGCGCGTACAGAATCAGGGCCGCAGCATTGGTGTTGTCCTCGGCGAGGATGGTCTGCAGGACCGCTTCGGCTTCGGCGAAATGGCTCTCGGCGAACATCGCCTGCGCGGTTTTCAGCGGGTCGGCGGCGGCTGGCGGCGGCATCTGCACATGGGGCTCAAGCAGCGCGCGGATTTGCGATTCAGGCTGGGCGCCGGAGAACCCATCCACCGGTTGGCCGTCCTTGAACAGCACCACAGTAGGCAGGCTGCGAATGCCGAAGCGCGCCACGATGTCCTGTTCAGCGTCGCAGTCGACCTTGGCCAGCAGCAATTCGCCCTGATAACTCTCGGCAATCTGCTGCAGCAGCGGCATCAGCACCTTGCACGGCGCACACCACTCGGCCCAGAAATCCACCAGCACGGGTTTGTGAAAGGAGTTCTCGATGACCATCTGATCGAAAGTGGCGGTGGTGGCATCGAAGATGTACGGCGTGTCCTGGCTCATCGCGGGTCTCGAAAGAAGGCTTGATGGCGCGAACTATAAAGGGCTGGGGGGATTGTCGGAAGCGCGGTTGATGCCTGTCGCTAAATTGCAGGCGCTAAGCGAGTCATGACCTGACCGCATGGTAAAGACTCACCCTGCGAAACTCCCACGGTTCGGCCAGATCGGGCAGCGTCAGCGCCTCAAGAATGCCCAGCCGCCGATACAGAGGATGCTGGAAATCCCGCACCCGGGAATCAGCCACCAACGCTTGTTTCCCCCGACTGAGAAACTGATCCAGCAGCGGCAGGTTGGCGCGGTCGTACAGCACGTCCGCCACCAGGATCAGGTCGAAGCGATCTTCCTCGGCGAAGAAGTCGCCCGAATACCCAAGCGTCACGCCGTTCAGCTCGGCGTTGGCCCGGCAGGCCTCGATGGCCTGCGGATCGAGATCGCACGCAACCACTTCAAGGGCGCCGGCTTTCATCGCCGCAATGCCTGCGACGCCCGAGCCTGCGCCGAAATCCAGCACCCGCTTGCCCGCGACCCACTGCGGCTGCTCGGCAATAAAGCGCGCCAGCGCCAGGCCACTGGCCCAACAGAAACTCCAGTAGGGCGGGTCTTCAAGAATGCGCCGGGTTTCTTCGGGGCTGAACGCGCGATCCATATTGTTCGCGTCGATCAGCCACAACCTCAGGTCCGTGCCCGGTAGCGCTTCGGCCACCAGTTGCGCATCGCCCAGCAGCTCGCTCAATGCGGCTTGCAGGTGAAGCGGAGCGGTCACGGCGCGGGAGCGAATTGCAACTGACCCAGCGCCTGAGTGGTGGGTTGAGTGATCAGCACGGACGGCAGATGCAGAATCAGCTGGCCCGACTTGCTGGCGCGACCACGCAGCTCCACGCGCGCGCCCACCGGGAAGGCTTCGGGATTGAAGCGCAACTGGAACGGCAGCGACTGGTTGTTTCCCACCAGTTTGGTGCTAGTCAGCAGCTTTTGCGGGCGGTTGCGATCGTCAATGACCAGCAACGCCAGTTCGACCTCTGCGCCGGCCGGCACGCCCAGCAACTGGCCGCTCAGTTCGCGCTGGAAGGGCTGCAGCGGACCTTGCCCTTCCGGCAGCGTAATGGCGTTGGGGGCAGGCTTGGCGGGGGCGGCAGGTTTCGGCGCCTCGGCCGTGCTGCAGGCAGCGAGCAGGCCCACAAGGCTGATTACAGCAAGCGTACGTAGCGTCATGAACAGCTCCAGAAAAAGCAGAATGCGGGCGGGATACGCACGGGATAGCGCAGTATCGCTGAGTGCGGCGGGTTTCACCGCACTGAATGCGCGTCTATATACCTCAAAGCCTCGCACTTGTCTTGCCAGCGAGATGCGCTACCATGGCCCTCCCTTTTTTTGTTGCCTGCCACCATGCACTGTCCCTTTTGCGGTGCCAACGACACCAAAGTCATTGACTCGCGCCTTGTTGCTGAAGGCGATCAGGTTCGCCGCCGCCGTGAATGCGTCGCCTGCGAAGAACGCTTCACCACATTCGAAACCGCTGAACTGGTTCTGCCCCGGCTGATCAAGCAGGACGGCAGCCGTCAGCCCTTCGACGAAGAGAAGCTGCGCGCCGGCATGCAGCGCGCGCTGGAAAAGCGCCCGGTCAGTGTCGAACGTCTGGAAGCGGCCCTGGCCCACATCAAAAGCAAGCTGCGCGCGACCGGCGAGCGTGAGGTCAAATCGCTGATCGTCGGTGAGCTGGTGATGGGCGAATTGCAAAAGCTCGATGAAGTGGCCTACATCCGCTTTGCTTCTGTTTATCGGCGGTTTCAGGACCTCAACGAATTCCGCGAAGAAATCGACCGACTGGCTCGCGAGCCGGTTAAAGAGTGAGCATGACCTCCACAGAGCAAAGCGTGCTCGACGCAGCCTATATGGCGCGGGCGCTGGAACTGGCGCGCAAGGGCGTCTACTCGACGCACCCCAACCCGCGAGTCGGCTGCGTGATCGTCCGTGATGGCGAGATTGTCGGTGAAGGCTGGCACGTCCGCGCCGGTGAACCCCACGCCGAGGTGCATGCCCTGCGCCAGGCGGGCGACAAGGCAAAGGACGCGACCGCTTACGTCACCCTCGAACCCTGCAGTCATCATGGCCGCACCCCGCCGTGCGCCGACGCGCTGGTCAACGCCGGTGTGGCGCGCGTGGTCGCCGCGATGCAAGACCCTAATCCCGACGTGGCCGGCCGTGGCCTGTTGCGCCTGATGAGCGCGGGCATTGCGGTGCAGAGCGGCGTGCTCGAAAGCGAAGCGCGGGCGTTGAACAAAGGGTTTCTCAAGCGCATGGAACACGGCCTGCCGTACGTGCGGGTCAAGCTGGCGATGAGCCTCGACGGACGCACGGCCATGGCCAGCGGTGAAAGCCAGTGGATCACCGGCCCCGAAGCGCGCTCGGCTGTGCAGCGCCTGCGAGCGCAGTCGAGTGTGGTGCTGACCGGCGCCGATACCGTGCTTGCCGATAACGCGCGACTCACCGTGCGGCCTGACGAGTTGGGCCTGAACGCCGAACTGACTGCCCTGGCCGCGACCCGACCGCCGTTGCGCGTGTTGATCGATGGGCGCTTGCGGGTGCCCCTCGATGCGCCTTTCTTTAAAGCGGGCAATGCGCTGGTGGTGACCTGCGCGGCTGCCTCGGCCCGCGAGCGTTACCACGACGAAGGTCACGACATGCTGGCGCTGCCGAGCAGTGGCGGGCACGTCGATCTGCGCAAGTTGCTGATCGAACTGGCCGCCCGCGGCGTCAACGACGTGCTGGTCGAGGCCGGGCCCAAGCTCGCTGGCGCGTTTACCCGGCTCGGTCTGGTGGATGAATACCAGATCTTCGTGGCGGGCAAGTTCATGGGCTCGTCGGCGCGGCCGTTGCTGGACCTGCCGCTGGCGCAGATGAGCGAAGCGCTCGAACTCAAGATTGTTGAAATGCGTGCAGTCGGCAATGACTGGCGAGTCATTGCGATACCCGCGTCGCACCCCGGCGTATAATTCCGGCTTTCGCGTTCAGCGCTGGCCCTGTTTTCCAGGAGCACCCATGTTTACCGGCATAATCGAATCCATCGGCAGCATCCGCGCCATCACTCCGAAAGGCGGCGACGTCCGCGTCTACGTAGAGACCGGCAAGCTCGACCTCTCCGACGTCAAGATGGGCGACAGCATTGCGGTCAACGGGGTCTGCCTGACCGCCGTTGAATTGCCAGGCGACGGCTTCTGGGCCGACGTCAGCCGCGAAACCTTGAACGTCACTGCGTTCGTCGATCTGAAAACGGGCAGCCGGGTCAATCTGGAAAAAGCCCTGACCCCGACCACGCGCCTGGGTGGCCATCTGGTCAGCGGCCACGTCGACGGCGTCGGCGAAGTGCTGTCCCGGGAAGAAAACGCCCGTGCGATCCAGTTCCGCCTGCGCGCCCCCCGCGAGCTGGCCAAGTACATCTCCCACAAAGGCTCGATCACCGTCGACGGCACCAGCCTGACCGTTAACGCAGTCAATGGCGCCGAGTTCGAGCTGACCATCGTCCCGCACACCCTCGCCGAAACCATCATGGGCGACTACCGCGCAGGCCGTAAGATCAACCTGGAAGTCGACCTGCTGGCGCGTTACCTCGAGCGTTTGCTGCTCGGTGACAAAGCGGCCGACCCGACGCCGGCCCAGGGCGGCAACATTTCTGAAAGCTTTCTGGCCGCCAACGGCTACCTCAAATCCTGAATCGAAGGGGGTGCCGCGTGGCGCTCAACAGCATCGAAGAACTGGTTGAAGACATTCGCCAAGGCAAGATGGTCATCCTCATGGATGACGAAGACCGCGAGAACGAAGGCGATCTGATCATGGCCTCCGAGTGCGTCAAGGCCGAGCACATCAACTTCATGGCGCGTTATGCCCGTGGCCTGATCTGCATGCCGATGACCCGCGAGCGCTGCGAAACCCTGAAACTGCCGTTGATGGCGCCGCGCAATGGCTCGGGCTTCGGCACCAAGTTCACCGTGTCCATCGAAGCCGCCGAAGGCGTCACCACCGGGATCTCCGCCGCCGACCGCGCGCGCACCGTTCAGGCGGCTGCGGCCAAAGAGGCCAGAGCCGAAGACATCGTCAGCCCTGGCCACATCTTCCCGTTGATGGCCCAGGCCGGCGGCACATTGTCCCGCGCAGGTCATACCGAAGCAGCCTGCGATCTGGCGCGCATGGCCGGTTTCGAGCCGACCGGCGTGATCTGTGAAGTCATGAACGACGACGGCACCATGTCCCGTCGCACGGAGCTGGAAGCTTTCGCGGCCGAGCACAACATCAAGATCGGCACCATCGCCGACCTGATCCATTACCGGATGATCCACGAACGTACCGTTCAGCGGATTGCCGAACAGCCCCTCGACAGCGAACTGGGCCATTTCAATCTGGTGACCTACCGCGATTCCGTTGAAGGCGACGTCCACCTGGCGCTGACGCTGGGCAAGATCTGCGCAGAAGAAGCCACGTTGGTTCGCGTGCACAACATGGACCCGCTGCGCGACCTGTTGATGGTCAGACAGCCCGGCCGCTGGAGCCTGCGCGCTGCCATGAAGACTGTGGCCGAGGCTGGAAGCGGCGTGGTGCTGCTGCTCGGTCACCCACTCGATGGCGACACGGTTCTGGCCCATGTGCGTGAAACCGCCGGCGGCACACCGATCAAGACGCCGACCACTTACAGTACCGTCGGTGCCGGTTCGCAGATCCTTCGTGACCTCGGCGTGCGCAAAATGCGCTTGATGAGTTCACCAATGAAGTTCAATGCGATATCCGGTTTCGATCTGGAAGTTGTAGAATATGTGCCCTCCGAATAAAGGCCGGCAGGTGACAGGCCCCGACAGCATTCAGCCGTTGGTGGTTTTTGTCCCGGCAGTCGCCCGATTCGTGGCCTAAAATCCCTGAAAGCGCGCGCCCTATGCGCGCTTTCATGCTCTTTAATACGAGAACACGAGACTCAGCCGAATGACCCTGAAGACCATCGAAGGTACCTTCATCGCCCCCCAAGGTCGCTATGCCCTGGTGGTTGGCCGCTTCAACAGCTTCGTCGTCGAAAGCCTCGTCAGCGGTGCCGTTGATGCCCTGGTTCGCCATGGCGTGAGCGAAAGCGACATCACCATCATCCGCGCACCGGGCGCGTTCGAAATCCCGCTGGTGGTGCAGAAGGTCGCTCAACGCAGCGAATTTGCTGCCATCATCGCGCTCGGCGCCGTCATTCGTGGCGGCACCCCGCACTTCGAATACGTTGCTGGCGAATGCACCAAGGGCCTGTCCCAGGTGTCCATGGAGTTCGGCGTGCCGGTCGCCTTCGGCGTCCTGACTGTTGATTCCATCGAGCAGGCGATCGAGCGTTCCGGCACCAAGGCCGGTAATAAAGGCGCCGAAGCTGCGCTGTCCGCCATTGAGATGGTCAGCCTGTTGGCGCAGTTGGAGGCCAAGTGATTAACGACGAAAGCGATCAGTTCAACCCGCGTGATCCACGTGCGGCAGACGCCGGCAAGCCCTCCAAAAGCGAAAAGCGCCGCGCAGCTCGCCAGATGGCGATGCAAGCCCTCTACCAGCGCCACATGGCTGGTCAGTCGTTGAACGAAATCGAAGCCCAATTCCGCGTCGACAACGACTTCACCTCCGTCGATGCGAGCTATTTCCACGACATCCTGCACGGTGTCCCGGCCAATCAGGACAAGATCGACGCGGCGCTGGCGCCTTGTCTGGACCTGACCATCGAAGAGCTGGACCCTGTTGAACTCGCTGTCCTGCGTCTGTCGACCTGGGAGCTGCTGGAGCGCATCGACGTGCCGTACCGTGTGGTCATCAACGAAGGCATCGAGCTGGCGAAAGTCTACGGTTCGACCGACGGCCACAAGTTCGTCAACGGCGTGCTCGACAAGCTGGCTCCGCGTCTGCGCGAAGTCGAAGTGAAGGCGCACAAGCGCTGAGGCTTCTGGGTTTCTCCAGAACCTGAGCGTCTCCGCCATGGGCGAGTTCGAGCTGATCCGCAATTACTTTGCCGCTGCGCCCTGCGCGCAGCCCGGCGAAGGCGTTGCCTTGGGGATCGGCGACGACTGCGCCCTGTTGTCGGTGGCCGCTGGCGAGCAACTCGCCATCTCCACTGACACGCTGGTCGCCGGGGTGCATTTCCCCGACGCCTGCGATCCTTTCTTGCTTGGCCAGCGCGCACTCGGCGTGTCGGCCAGCGACCTGGCCGCCATGGGCGCCAGTCCCCTTGCATTCACCCTTGCCCTGACCCTGCCGCAGGTTTCCGCCGACTGGCTGGAAGCGTTCGCCCGTGGTTTGAATACCATTGCCCAGAGCTGCGGCCTGCGCCTGATCGGCGGCGACACCACGCGCGGTCCCTTGAGCCTGACCCTTACTGTCTTCGGCACAGTCCCGACCGGGCAGGCCTTGACCCGAAGCGGCGCGCGGCCTGGCGATTTGTTGTGCGTGGGCGGTCCGCTGGGCGACGCGGCCGGGGCGCTGCCGTTGGTGTTGAACCAGCGCAGCACCGAGGCGTCTACCACTCAGGCCTTGCTGGCGCATTACTGGTCGCCGCAGCCGCAGTTCGAGTTGGGCATTGCGTTACGCGGCAGGGCCAGCGCGGCGCTGGACATCTCCGACGGACTGCTCGCCGACTGTGGACACATCGCAGCGGCATCGGGCGTGCGTTTGCTGGTGGAGCGCGAGAAAGTGCCGATGTCTGACGCGCTGCTGACGTTTTTCGGGCCTGACGCTGCGTTGAATGCCGCGCTCAGTGGGGGCGATGACTACAGACTGGCTTTCACGTTGCCGCCATCATGGCTGGCTGAACTGCAGGCTGCCGGCTTGCCTGTTTTCGTTCTGGGTCGAGTGGTCGAAGGTCGCGGCGTGGCGCTGATTGACCCACTTGGGCAGGACGTCACCCCGTTGACTCGGGGCTATCAACATTTTCAGGAGACACGGTGACAGATCATCCTAATCAGGTCCCGGCGGAAAACGTTCCCCCGTCGGTATGGACCAATCCGTGGCATTTCCTGGCCTTCGGTTTCGGCTCAGGCACACTGCCCAAAGCGCCCGGCACCTGGGGCTCGATGGTCGCCGTGCCGTTCATCCCGTTGTGGCAAATGCTGCCGGACTGGGGCTATTGGCTGATGCTCGGCCTGACCATGCTGTTCGGCTTCTGGCTGTGCGGCAAGGTGGCCGATGACCTGCGCGTCCACGACCACGAAGGCATCGTCTGGGACGAGATGGTCGGCATGTGGATCACCCTGTGGCTGGTGCCCGAAGGCTGGGTCTGGCTGCTGGTGGGTTTCCTGGTGTTCCGCTTTTTCGACATCCTCAAGCCCTGGCCCATCCACTGGATCGACAAGCACGTGCACGGGGGCGTCGGCATCATGCTCGATGATGTGCTGGCCGGTGTGTTCGCATGGCTGGCGATGCAAGGGCTGGTCTGGTTGTGGGCCGTGATGTAGGGGCTGCGCTCATGAGGCGTTCAGGCGGGGTATGGCTGCTGAGTCTGGCGTTGATGATGACGAGTGTGTGGGCGACTGCCGGCGCTGCAACCATTGCACCGATGTCTGACAAACCCTCCGACATCCTGCTGGTGAGCGAGCACTGGATTCGCTACACCGAAACCGACGGCACGGGGCTGGGTTGGGAACTGATGCGGGAGATCTTCGAGCCGGCTGGCGTCAAGGTCGAGCAGCGCATCGAGCCCTACACCCGCGCGGTCGGGCTGGTGCAGCGCGGCGAGGCCGATGCCTGGATTGCCGCCTACAAGGGTGAGGTCGAGGGCGCGCTTTATTCAAAGTGGCACTACGACACAGACGAAATCTACACACTGGGTCTGGCGTCGAAGCCGCCCCCTTCGCTACAGACGCTGGGCAAATATCGTCTGGCCTGGGTCCGTGGCTACGAGTATCAGCACTACCTGCCCAACGTGATGCACTTCAACGAAGTCGCCCGGCGTGACCACATTGTGCCGATGCTTGAATATGGGCGCGCGGATCTGTACATCGATGCCAAGCCGGAGATGGACTTCATCCTCGCGCAGACCAGCGACCCGCAGCGCTATCGACTGACCTACCTCACTGCGATTCCTCTGTATCTCGGCTTCGCGGATACTCCCCGAGGGCATGCGCTGCGGGATCTGTTTGACGTGCGGATGAGCGATCTGGTGCGCAGCGGCAAGCTGCGGCCGATCTTCGCGCGCTGGAAGCATGCGTATCCATTCGATTCAGGCGATGCTCAGTCCCGCGCTGGCGAGAGCCACTGATCAAACGAGTTGATCTGATTGGCTCACAATTCAGCCTAAGCGTCTGTCGGAACCTGCTGTTACAATGTTGCGAATTTCCAGCCCTCATACTGATCAGGAGCACCCGGTGCCCGTCGTATTTGTCGCGGCTTCCAAGCTGCCTACCCCCTTTGCCACTTTCAAGATGAATGGCTTTCTCGAGCAGGAAAACGGTCGCGAGCATGTCGTGCTGACCTTGGGCGATGTATCCGATGGCGCCCCGGTGCTTGGGCGTGTGCATTCCGAATGCCTGACGGGTGATGCGCTATTCAGTCAGCGCTGCGATTGCGGTTCCCAGCTTGAAGCGGCGTTGCGCGCCATCGCCGCCGAAGGCCGTGGCGTGCTGTTGTACCTGCGCCAGGAAGGCCGCGGCATTGGTTTGATGAACAAGATCCGCGCGTATGAATTGCAGGACGGCGGTGCCGACACCGTTGAAGCCAACGAGCGCCTGGGCTTCGCCGCTGACCAGCGCGATTACGGCATTTGCCTGCCGATGCTTGAGCACCTGGGCATCAAGTCTCTGCGTTTGATGACCAATAATCCGCGCAAGGTCAAAGCGCTGACCGACATGGGCATCACCGTCGCCGAGCGCGTGCCGCTGCACACCGGCCACAACCCGCACAACAAGCTCTATCTGGCGACCAAGGCCGGCAAGCTGGGTCATATGATGGGCAACGAGCATCAGAGCGAAGTCGACCCGGCATGACACGCGGCAGCCTGCGCCGTGGTCTTGCGCAGGCTCGACGCGCTTGATGCGCCCACTGAGTGCCTGCCTGCTGTTGCTGATCGCTTTTCAGGCCGGCGCTGCACAGCGGGTCGTCAGCCTCGCACCCTCTCTTACCGAAATCGTTATCGAACTGGATGCTGCCGATCTGTTGGTCGGCGTGCTCGATGGCGGCCCGCGCCCGGAGAAGGTCGCGGGCCTGCCTTCGGTGGGCCGATACGCGCAGCTCGACATCGAGCGCCTGCTCAGTTTGCAGCCCGATCTTTTGCTGCTATGGCCCGGCAGCGTCAGCGCGGCCCAGCGCGATCAGTTGAAGCGCCTCAACATTCCCACCTACACCGCTGAGCCTCACACGCTGAACGAGCTGGCTGATCAGATCGAACAGATGGGTGAGCGCCTTGGCCGCGCTGACCGTGGACGACAGGCAGCGAAGGACTTCCGTGAGCGATTGGCCGCGTTGCGTGAGCGGTATCGACGCGATGCCCCGTTGAAAGTCTTTTACCAAGTGTGGGATCAGCCGCTCTATACGGTAGGCGGGGGGCAGATCATCAGCGATGCACTGACCGTGTGCGGCGCACGCAGCGTCTTTGATGACCTCAAACTGCCTGCGCCTCAGGTCAGTCTCGAGTCAGTGCTGCAGCGCGACCCGGACGTGATTCTGGCCAGTGATGCCGTGTTGTTGCCAGGATGGAAGACTTGGTCGCAGTTGAAGGCGGTGAAAGCCGGCCGCCTGCTTGCCGTGCCCGACAAAGGCCTCGAACGAGCCAGCGGGCAAATGGTGGGCGCGGTGGCGAAAGTGTGCAGCGTGATCGCGCCAGATCGCTAAATCAGGCGGCTATACATTTACAGCGTCGGCGTCCAGGTCACGCCAAACATCCACGTCCGGCCCTCTTCGCGATAGCCGTAATTGCTGCCATCGAAGCTGTACAGCGTGCGACTGTAACGTTTGTCCAAGGCGTTATCCAGCTTGAACTCCAGCTTCACGTCGTCGCTGGCCTTCCAACTGCTGCGCAAACCGAACAACGAATAACCTCCGACATGCTGGGTGTTGGCCTCGTCGTTGTAGCTGTCACTGACGGCCTGCCAGCTGGCGCCGACGCCGAGCCGATCAAACTGCCGATCAATATCGAGATTCAGGGTGCGGCGAGCGCGACGGTTGAGCGTGTGCCCAGTGTCTCGGTCACGCGGGTCGATGACCGACGCCCCAAGCTTGCCGGTCCAGCCGAACAGTTGCTGCTCAAGGGACCCTTCGAAACCATTGATCCGTGCCGAGCCGATGTTCTGGGGGCGAAAGTCGCTGTCGAGGGCGATCGCGTCCTGCAGGTCGGTGCGATAGAGCGAAGCCTCAAGACGGGCGGTTTCGCTCAGACGACTGCGCCATTGCAGCTCGTAGCTTTTGGAGTGCTCGGGCTTGAGATCCGCGTTGCTGAAATCCGGGTAATACAGGTCATTGAATGTCGGCGCGCGGAAGCCTTCGCTGTAGGAAAGCAGCACGTCGTTGGCGTCATTGAGCGGAACGGTGACCGTGCCGCTCCAGGTGTTCTGGCTGCCGAACTGCTCATTCTGATCATGGCGCAGGCCCAGCTCGGTGGAGAAATGCTCGCTTTTGAAACGGTGCTGAACGAACACCGCGCGGTTCCAGCGGCTGTCCTCCTCGAACGCCGTGCTGCTGTTGACACGGTCCTCGTACCAGTCGCCCCCCAGCGTCAGGCTATTGCGCTCGTCCAGCGTCAGGTCGTTCTGCCAATTGACCGAGTCGCGGTAGGTGTTGAACACGTAGTGATCGTCGCTCAGCTTGTCCAGCGTCTTCTCGCGGTTCTCGCTATGGCCCAGTTCCAGACGGGTTTTCCAGGTCTGGTTGATGCGGGCGTCGACGTAAGTGCCGAGGCTGCTCAGCTCAAACTTGCTGTATTGCTGCTGACCCACGGTGTCGAACGTGACCGGGTCGAACAGACCGAACGGGTTGTCGAACTCGGTCTTGCCCCGGTTATCCAGCGCGTTGAGACCCACTTCCACGTCGTCGTTGAGCCAGTGGCTGAGGCTCAGGCTCAGGAATTTATTGCGGTAGGCGTCGTGGTCGTCATCGCTGGCGAAGGACGGGCCGGTACGGTTGATGCCTGCCGTTTCATCCAAACTGGTACTGAGGTTGAAATGCGTTTGCTGGTCGCCACCCGACAGACCGAGGCTCTGCTGCTGCGTGCCGCGATTGCCGAAACCCGTATGCAGCCGAGCTTGCAGCCCTTGCTCGGCGCCTCGTCGGGTGAATATCTGAATCACCCCGCCAATGGCGTCCGCGCCGTAGATGACCGAACGTGAACCGCGCAGCACTTCCACGCGCTCGATCTGCTCGACGTCGAGGTATTGCAGGTTACTGTCCGCCGACGTGGCATTGGCAATGCGCTGGCCATCGACCAACACCAGACTCTGCGCAGCCTTGGTCCCGCGAATGAAAATCCCCGGCAAACTGCCCCGGCCGCCGCTGGGCGCCACTTGCACACCGGGGACACGACTCAGCAGGTCAGTGACGCTACTCGGTTGCAGCCGCTCGATGTCAGCGCGAGTGAACACGGTGTTCGCCGCACTGCTGGCGTCCCGCTGTTCGACCTGACGATTGCTGCTGATCAGCACACTGTCCAGCTTCAGGGCGCGTTCGCGATCAGGCTGATCGGCAAAGACCTGCGTGGCGGGGATCAGGGAGAAGGCGAGGGCAAGACGGGAAAGGGTCATTTGATTGATCGCATAACTTGCAGGCATGACCGGGGTGGACTGCACCTCGGTCACGCTTGCGAGAGGCTACATCTTCAACAGGCGCTGGTTGATCGACGCTTCGATGCCAGCGACATCCAGCCCGCACTCAGCCAGCATCTGCGCTGGTTTGGCGTGCTCGACGTACACATCCGGCAGGCCCAGGTGCAGGACCGACTTGAGAATGTTCTCCCGCGCCAGGAACTCGCTGACCGCCGCGCCCGCGCCACCCATGATGGCGTTTTCTTCGATCGTCACGAGCAGGTCGTGGCTGCCGGCCATTTCGCGCACCAGTGACTCGTCCAGCGGTTTGACGAAGCGCATGTCGACCACGGTCGCATCAAGCTTCTCCGCCACGATTAGCGCTTCGGTCAACTGCACGCCGAACACCAGCATGGCGACTTTGCTGCCTTGACGGCGAACCACACCCTTGCCGATTTCCAGCGGTTCGAGACGGCTCTCGATCACGGCATTGGGACCGTTGCCGCGCGGGTAACGCACGGCTGCGGGGCCTTTGAACAGATGGCCGGTGGTGAGCATCTTGCGAAGCTCGTTTTCATCGCTCGGCGTCATGACCAGCATGCCGGGGATGCAGCGCAGGTACGACAGATCGAAACTGCCGGCGTGGGTCGGGCCGTCTTCGCCCACCAGACCCGCGCGGTCGATGGCGAACAACACGTCCAGATTCTGCACGGCCACGTCATGAATCAGTTGGTCGTAACCGCGTTGCAGGAACGTCGAATAAATCGCCACAACCGGCTTGGCGCCTTCGCAGGCCATGCCCGCCGCCAGCGTCACCGCGTGCTGCTCGGCGATGGCGACGTCGAAATAGCGCTCCGGGAAACGTTCGCTGAACGCCACCAGATCCGAGCCTTCTTTCATGGCAGGCGTGATGCCGACCAGACGTTCGTCCGCTTCCGCCATGTCGCACAGCCACTGGCCGAACACGCCGGAATACTTGGGGCCGCCGGCTTTTTTGGGCACGACAGGTGCGTTCAGCGGGTCAAGCTTGGTAATCGCGTGATAGCCGATCGGATCGACCTCGGCCGGCGCGAAGCCTTTGCCTTTCTTGGTGACCACGTGCAGGAACTGCGGACCCTTGAGGTCACGCATGTTGCGCAGGGTGGCGATCAGGATAGGCAAGTCGTGTCCGTCGATCGGACCGATGTAGTTCCAGCCGAGTTCTTCGAACAACGTGCCGGGGACCAGCATGCCTTTGGCATATTCCTCGGTACGACGGGCGATTTCCCACGCGCCGGGCAGACGCGACAGTACTTTCTTGCTGCCTTCGCGCATGCTCGTGTAAGTGCGGCTTGAGAGAATTTTCGCCAGATAATTCGACAGCCCGCCAACGTTGCGCGAGATCGACATGTCGTTGTCGTTGAGGATCACCAGCATGTCGGCGCTGACTTCGGGGGCGTGGTTCAGCGCTTCGAAGGCCATGCCGGCGGTCAGTGCGCCGTCGCCGATCACGGCAATGGACTTGCGCTCACTGCCTTGCAGCCGGGAGGCGATCGCCATGCCCAGCGCGGCGCTGATGGAGGTGCTGGAGTGACCGACGCCGAAGGTGTCGTATTCACTCTCGCTGCGACGCGGGAATGCCGCCACTCCGCCTTTCTGGCGCAGGGTCGACATGTGTTCGCGACGACCCGTGAGGATTTTGTGCGGGTACGCTTGGTGACCGACGTCCCAGACCAGCCGGTCGTCGGGGGTATCGAAGACGTAGTGCAAGGCCACGGTCAGTTCGATGACGCCGAGGCCGGCGCCGAAATGGCCGCCGGTCTGGCCGACGGTGTAGAGCAGCTCCAGGCGCAGTTCGTCAGCCAGGGCTTCAAGCTCTGCTTCACCTAAGCGGCGCAGGCCGTCCGGCGTCACTGCCTTGTCGAGCAGGGGCGTGGACGGGCGCTCGCGGGGAATCTCTTTGAACGTCGTGGGCATCAGGCGAATCGTTATAAGTAAAAGAGGCGGCAGTTTACCTGATGCATTGCCGGCTGCGCACGATGTGCAGCAACGGGATGTTCAGGGGCAACGATTGCCGGCGAAATCAGGCAGCGGCAGCAAGGCTGCCGACACCCGGTAAGTTTTATGACCTGCGCTCAGTTGCGGCGTTCGACGATATAACGCGCCAAGGCTCGCAAGGGTTCGGCCGATGCGTCGTACGGTCGCAGGGCCACGAGGGCCTGGTCGCGCAACTCAAGTGCGTAATGTTTGGCTTCTTCCAGGCCCAGCAGCGCGGGGTAGGTCGGCTTGTCCCGGGCGATATCGGCGCCCTGGCGTTTGCCCAGCGTGGCGGTATCGCTCTCGACGTCGAGAATGTCGTCCTGCACCTGAAAGGCCAGGCCGATGGCGCGGGCGTAAATCTGCAGCGAATCGAGCTGGACCTGGGTTGCGTTGCCGCTGGCCAAGGCGCCGAGCCTGACGCTGGCTTCAATCAGTGCGCCGGTCTTGTGCCGGTGCATGAATTCCAGCGCCGTCTGGTCGAGCTTGAGTCCGACAGAGCCGAGATCAATGGCCTGTCCGCCGACCATGCCGGCAGGGCCGGATGCACGGGCGAGGGTGGCGACCATCTTCAGCCGGGTCTCGGCGTTCTGTGGGGTCAGTGCGTTATCGCTCAGTACGCTGAAGGCCAGGGTCTGCAGACCGTCGCCGGCGAGAATCGCGCAGGCTTCGTCGAAGGCTTTGTGGGTCGTGGGCAGGCCGCGACGCAAATCGTCGTCGTCCATGGCCGGCAGGTCGTCGTGCACCAGCGAATACGCGTGGATCAATTCGACGGCGCAGGCTGCGCCGTTGGCGTGCTCGGCGTTGCCGCCCAAGGCTTCGCAGGCGGCGTAGACCAGCAGCGGGCGCACACGCTTGCCGCCGTTGGTGACGCTGTAGCGCATGGCGGCGTAAAGGCGGGTCAATTCAGGGGCGGGCGCATCGAACAGCGTCTCCAGCGCCGCATTTACGCGAGCCTGGCTGAGTGCCTGATACGCCGCGATCATTCCGGCTGTTCCGCGTCGAACGGCTCTTCGGCCAGTTCTCCGTCGCGCTCCAGCAAGACCTGCACCTTCTGCTCGGCCTGGGCCAGTGCGCTCTGGCACTCGCGGGTCAGGCGGATGCCTTGTTCGAAGGCGGTCAGTGAGTCTTCCAGCGACAGCTCACCGTTCTCCAGACGCTCGACGAGCGTTTGCAAATCCGTGAGGGACTGTTCGAAATCCAGTGCAGCTTTCTTGCGGGCCATGGCGGCTATCCCGGTAGACGTTAAACCGGCGCGACACTAGCAGAGCGCACGCATCGGGGCAAATGAGAAGGGGTACGCAGGTGACGGCTTGCAGTGCATCACTCCCACAAGAATTGCATCAGCCTGGCGGATGTTGACCAAAGATGATGGGCGTGTGGGAGTCGAGCTTGCTCGCGAAGGGGGCCGCACATCGGCTCAATCTTCAGCGGCTGAAATACCGTCTTCGCGAGCAAGCTCACTCCTACAGGATCTGCGCTTTCGCGCGACTGACTATGCCTGCACGATCAACGAGTCGGCGCAGGCGCGGCGTCGATCTTCACCCGAAGCAGGCTGTAGGGCTTTTCGCGCAGGTCCTTGCCATCGTGGAAACCGGCCTGGCGCTGCAGCTGGTTGGCGGTGAAATACAGATAGCCGTCCGGCCCGACCGACAACGTGTCCGGCCACAGCACGCGAGGGTCGTGAACGATGGTCTGCCAGCTGCCGTCCGCCAGACGTTTGCGGATGCCGTTGTGCTCGTAGTCGCCGGCGTAGACCGCGCCGTTGGCGTCTGCTTCCAGGCCGTCGGACGCGCCTTTTTCGCCGAGGTCTTTGACCGCTGCGTTCAGTTGAGCCTCGCTGACGTTGGCATCACGCAGCATGGTGGTGGGCACCGCATACAGGTGGCGGCTGGAAAGCGCGCTGAAATACAGCGTCCTGCCGTCAGGGGACAGCGCGATGCCATCAGACGCAACGGCCATGGTTTTCGGCTTGCCGTCCGGGCCTTTGGTGACCAGGGCGGCCTGGCCTTCGACCACCGGCTTGAAGTCAGGGTCGGCCGAAGTGGATTTCGCGCCGCTCAAACGACGGGTCGCCTTGCCGCTGGCGATGTCCATGACGATGATCGCGCCGGGCCCGGAGACCGACGAATCTGTCACGTAAACCGTGCCTTCCTTGCCAGCGCGGAAATCAAAACGCATGTCGTTGACGTAGGTGCTCGGCAGGATGACGTTGGCCGGGAAGACCAGGGTTTTGACCACTTTGTTACTGGCCAGATCAACCGCCACCAGCTTGGCGCCGCCGGCTTTTGGCGCGGCGAAATTCGGGGCGGCAGTGTCCAGCAGCCAGACGCGGCCCTGACCGTCGGCGACCACGCTCTGCACGCTGATCAGCCCTTTGGCCGGGTCTTTTGGGTCTTCTTTGTTGATGGCTGCATCGGGGTAGGCGACGACCTTGCCGTCACGGATTTCGCCTACGGTAAACGGCACGTCGTCGCCCCAGTGCGGGTAGTTGACGAAGATGCGCCCGGTTTCCGTCACGGTCACGCCGGTGGGCATGGCGTCGTGAAAGGTGAACACCTGCTCAAGCTGACCGATGGTTTTCTCCGCCGGTGCATTGGCGGGTAGTGCGGTGGCGGTCGTGGCTGCGATGCCGGTCTGGCTGATCAAAGCGACTGACAGGGCCAGCGCTGACAACATCATGTTCTGCTTCATGGACACAAACGGCTCCCGGCCTGCCGCAGCAGGCCCTTCAAAAAATGGACAGGGTTAGAAACCTTCGAGAACGATCTTGCCCTTGGCCTTGCCGCTCTCGATCACGGCGTGGGCGCGGCGCAGGTTTTCGGCGTTGATCGCGCCGAAGTGCTCACCGAGGGTGGTCTTCAGCACGCCTTGGTCAATCAGGTCGGCGACGCGATTGAGCAGTTCATGCTGGGCAATCATGTCCGGGGTTTCGTAGAGCGAGCGGGTGAACATCAGTTCCCAGTGCAGCGACAGGGCCTTGCGTTTCATCGGGACGACGTCGAGGGATTTCGGGTCATCGATCAGCGCTAACTGGCCTTGCGGTTTCAGGGCCTCAATCAGCTGCGTGAAGTACGAGTCGGTGTGGGTCAGGCTGGCGACATGGCTCACCTGACCGACGCCGATCTGATTCAGTTGCTCGACCAGCGGCTGGCTGTGATCGATGACGTGGTGGGCGCCCAGGCTTTCGACCCATTCGCGGGTTTCCGGACGGGACGCTGTACCGATCACGGTCAGTTTGGTCAGTTGGCGGGCCAGTTGCACCAGAATCGACCCGACGCCGCCACCGGCACCGATGATCAACAGGCTGTCACCTTCGCCGCCGCCTTCTTTAACGCCCAGACGGTCAAAGAGCAATTCCCAGGCGGTGATCGAGGTCAGCGGCAGGGCGGCGGCGTGGGCGTTGTCGAGGCTCTTGGGTTTGTGCCCGACGATGCGCTCGTCGACGAGGTGGAATTCGCTGTAGCTGCCCGGACGGGCGATGGAGCCGGCGTAGAACACTTCGTCCCCGGCTTTGAACAGCGTGACGTCGCTGCCCGTTTCACGAACGACGCCGACGGCGTCCCAGCCAACCACTTTGGGTTCGGTGGCGGCAGAGCCGGCGCGGATTTTGGTGTCGACCGGGTTCACCGAAATTGCTTTGACTTCGACCAGCAAATCCCGAGGGCCGGGCGTTGGCTTGGGCAGGTCCATGTCCAGCAGCGCGTTGGGGTCTTCAATGGGTAGACCGTGCTGGGTGAAGGCGATGGCTTTCATGGCGATCTCTCTAGTCAGTGGACAAAAGGTGGCTGAAACGTTGGACCCATCTTGTTCTTGTTCGTTGGGCAGAAAAACCCGCAGAATCCGGCAACACTTTCACGGCTGGAGTGAAAATGATCCGCATCGACGACCTGACACTCTTCGTCCGCACCGCCGCGCTGGGTAGCTTTTCCAATGCTGCGCGGGAGGTGGATCTGCTGCCGGGGCAAGTCGCGGCGGCCATCAAGCGCCTCGAACGGGAGCTGGATATCCGCCTTTTTGCCCGTTCGACGCGCAGCCTGCGCCTCACCGCTGAAGGCGAGCAGTACCTGCCGACCGCCCAGACGGTGCTCGATGCCTTACGGGATGGCCGGGAAAAGCTGCAGCGGGAAAGCGCTCAGCTGCAAGGTACGCTGCAAGTGGCGGCGCCTTCGGATCTGGGGCGAAACATGCTGCTGCCCTGGCTGACGGATTTTCGCAGTCAGCACCCGGCGCTGAATCTGCGCCTGTTTATCTCCGATCAAGTGGCCGATCTGTTTCGCGATCCGGTGGACGTTGCGATTCGCTACGGCGTGATCGAAGACGCTAACTACATCGCGTTGGCGCTGGCGCCGTGGAATCGCCGAGTGCTGGTGGCATCGCCCGAGTATCTGGCGCGCAAGGGCCGACCCGTGGTCTCCGACGACTTGCTGCGCCATGAGTGCTTGCTGTTCACCCTGGCGGGCCGGGTATATGACAAGTGGCGGCTCGGTGGTCGGGTGTTCTCGGTGTCAGGCCCGTTGCTCACCGATGACGCTGATCTGGTGAGACGCTGGGCGGTGGCCGGGCAGGGCGTGGCGTACAAGTCGTGGCTGGATGTCTGCGAGGACGTGCGCGCCGGGCGGCTGGAACTGTTGCTGCCGGATTACCCGGGCGAGCCGACCCCGCTCAATCTGGTCTGCCCGCACCGCAAACAGTTTTCCCCGGCGGTGCAACAGCTGCATTCGCTGTTGAAAAACCGCCTTGCCGGCATGGAAAAGGGGTTGCCGGCGTTGTTGTGAGTACTGCCCAACCCTCTGCGTCCATGGCGCAACTCTCGGCACAATGATGTCCCTGTAGGAGCGTGGCTTGTCCCGCGATCGGCTGCAAAGCAGCCGTAAATTGACTACCTCGGGAAACCTTCCACACCGAGATGACAGGTTTTGCGACGACTTCGTCGCCGATCGCGGGACAAGCCACGCTCCTACAAGAGCGCGCGCGGCTGCTCAATGGGAATGCCGCGGCTCGCCGCTGCGTGCAATCACCCGCAAATGCAACGTCGCCGGCTCCAGGCATCCGCCGGTGGATAACTGCCCCACCAACTGCCGATACAGCTCCTGCCACGGGGTTTGCGAGGCCGGCATCTTCGGCTCGAACAGCGCGCGGCGTGCGGCCATTTCCTCGTCGCTGACCAGCACGTTGACGCTGCGGTTATTCAAATCCACGCGCAGCCGGTCGTTGGTTTTCAGCAGCGCCAGGCCACCGCCCACCGCTGCTTCTGGCGACATATTCAGGATCGAAGGGCTGGCCGAGGTGCCGCTCTGCCGGCCATCGCCCAGGCACGGCAGCGAATCGATGCCTTGTTTGATCAGCGCAGACGGCGGCGCCATGTTCACCACCTCGGCGCTGCCGGGATAACCGACCGTGCCAGCGCCACGGATCACCAGAATGCAGCGCTCGTCGATTTCCAGCGAAGGATCGTTGATCCGCGCGTGGTAGTCCTCCGGGCCCTCGAACACGATCGCTCGCGCCTCGAAACTGTTCTCCGCGCCGGGCTCGGACAGGTAGGTCTTGCGGAACGCCTCGCCGACCACCGACATCTTCATGATCGCGCTGTCGAAAAAATTACCGCTCAACACGATAAAGCCCGCGCGGTGTTTGAGCGGGTCTTCGTACGGACGAATCACGTCGGTGTCGTGGGCGACGGCGTTGCGCACGATGTCACCGATGATTTTGCCGGAGACCGTATAGCAGTCTTCATGCAGCTTGCCCGCCTTCTGCAGCTCGTGCATCACCGCCGGCACGCCGCCTGCGCGGTGGAAGCCTTCGCCCAGATACTTCCCGGCCGGCATGCAATTGACCAGCAACGGCACGTCTTCGCCGATGCGCTGCCAGTCGTCGAGGCTTAACTCGACGCCCATGTGCCGGGCGATGGCGATCAGGTGCGGCGGGCAGTTGCTTGAAGCGCCCAACGCGGAGGCGACCGCGATTGCGTTTTCAAACGCCTCGCGGGTCATGATCTGCGAAGGGCGCACGTCTTCGCGGACCAGATCGCAGATGCGCTTGCCGGTCATGTACGCCATCTGCCCGCGCTCGCGGTACGCCGCCGGAATGCTCGCGCAACCGGGCAGCGACATGCCCAGTGCTTCGGCCAGCGCGTTCATCGAAAGCGCCGTGCCCATGGTGTTGCAGTGGCCGACCGACGGCGACGCGGCGGTGGTCATTTCCATGAAGCCTTCGTAATTAATCTCGCCGGCCGCCATTAAATTCCGCGCGTGCCACAGCACCGTGCCGGAACCGATCAATTCGCCCTTGTGACGACCGTCGAGCATCGGCCCGCCGGACAACACGATGGCCGGCAGGTCGGTGGTCGCCGCCGCCATCAGGCAAGCTGGCGTGGTTTTGTCGCAGCCGGTGGTCAGAACGACGCCATCCAGCGGGTAGCCGTGAAGAATTTCCACCAGCCCGAGGTACGCCAGGTTTCGGTCCAGGGCCGCGGTCGGCCGGCGCGTCTGCTCGGCCATCGGGTGCACCGGAAACTCCATCGGAATGCCGCCCGCATCGCGGATGCCGGCTTTGACCCGCTGGGCGAGCTCAAGGTGATGACGGTTGCAGGGCGCCAGATCAGAACCCGTCTGGGCGATGCCGATGATCGGTCGGCCCGATTGCAGCTCCTCGCGGGTCAGGCCGTAGTTCATGTAGCGCTCGACGTACAGCGCCGTCATGTCAGCGTGTTCCGGATCATCGAACCATTGCTGGCTGCGAAGGGGGCGTTTCGGCGTGTCGGACATGGTTCGGGTCTCTCTTGGAATTAGGTGTGCTGCGTAGGTGTTCAGCGTTACAACAAACCGCGCACGGCAAGATTGCGTATCAACGCGCCGACGCCGAACCTCCACGGCGCCGCGTCACTGCTGTGGGTCACCTCATTGTGCAGGCCGCCGAGCAGGCTGCTGCTGATACTGACCTGATCGCCCAACTTGTGGGTGAAACCGCCGCCGACATGGTCACGGTCGGCGGTCGGGGCGAAGAGGGTACCGAGAAACAGCAGGAAGCCGTCCGGGTATTGATGGTTGGCGTTGAGCGCCTGGCCGGCGATGTCGGCCGGATCGCGGCTGATCTGCGACATCGAGCTGGAGCCTTTCATCACGTAGCCGTCATCGCCTTTTACCTGCAGATCGACCACGCAGTTGCGCACGTCATCCAGGGAGAAGGTTTCGTCGAACAGCCGAATGAACGGGCCGATGGAGCACGAGGCGTTATTGTCCTTTGCCTTGCTCAGCAGCAGCGCGCTGCGGCCTTCGAAGTCACGCAGATTGACGTCGTTGCCCAGGGTCGCGCCTTGGATGTGCCCGCGGCTGTTCACCGCCAGCACCACTTCCGGCTCGGGGTTATTCCACTCGGATTTCGGATGAATGCCCACCTGGCTGCCGCTGCCCACTGCCGCCAGCACCGGCGCTTTGGTGAAAATCTCGGCGTCCGGGCCGATGCCGACTTCAAGGTACTGCGACCACATGCCTTGCTCGACCAGCAGCGCCTTGAGTGTGCGGGCTTGTTCGGAGCCCGGTTTGATGTTGCGCAGGTTGTCGCCAATCGCGTTCTGCACGATGGCGCGCACGCTCTCCGCCTTGGCCGGGTCGCCCGCCGCTTGTTCCTCGATCACCCGTTCGATCATGCTCGCCGCGAAGGTGACGCCGGCGGCCTTGATCACTTGCAGGTCTGCCGGTGCCAGCAGGTATGGCTTGTTCGGATCGGGCGTTGCGGTCGAATTCGCCAGCAATTCTTCGAGACTGGCGACGCGCGTACCCTGGGCTTCGCGAACGGCGGCCAATGGCGAGTCGACCTCCAGCAAGTCGCTCAACGTGGCGAAGCTCGACGAAAGATCGAACACCCCGTCGCTACGCACCACCACGGGCGACGGGCCGCCAACTTTACCGGGCACCCAGGCGCGGCCGATCAGCGTGCCATTCAGGCCGTCGGCGGGGAGGGTGTTTTCGGGAGTGAGCTGAATCGGCATGGTGAAGTCCTCAACGCTTTTTATGATTTATCAACGACCCTAATCAGCGCCGTCGATAAACTCCAATGACATCTGCTCAAGAATCGATAACATTGGGTTATCGCTTATTGAGGCCGCGCTCATGTCGGACATTTCATTTTCCACGGTCTGTAACTGGCTCAAGTTCAAGCATCTGGTGCTCATCGAAACCCTCGCGCGCACTCGCAACATGCACGCGGCGGCGCAACACATGAACCTCAGCCAACCGGCGGTGAGCAAAATGCTGCGCGAGATCGAGCGGCTGCTGGGCTTTGATGTGTTCGAGCGTCTGCCGCGGAACATGCCGCCGACCGCCCTCGGTGAACACGTGGTTCGCTACGCGCAGATCGCCCTGAACGACGCGAGCAAGTTCGTTGATCAGATCAGCAGCCTGCGCGAGGGCGGGCATGGTTTCCTGAAGGTGGGGGCGATCTTCGCGGCGACCGCGGTGGTGCTGCCGGAAGCCATCGTGCAGTTGAAAGCGCGCTGGCCGCTGCTGTCGATCGAGGTGGTCGAGCAGACCAGCGACCATTTAATGGAAATGCTCGACGACAAGAAGCTTGATCTCGCGGTGGCGCGCTACACCAACGAAAACCAGCAGCAGGTGTATGACTTTCAGGCGTTGGCGCCGGAGCCATTCTGCATGGTCGTCAACAGTCGTCACCCGCTGATCGAATTGCCGCAGACGCCGCTGCAAGCGCTCGGAAGCTGGCCATGGATTCTGTATCCGCTGGGCACGCCCATTCGCGCACGGATGGAGCAGGCCTTCGCCAAAGCCGGCATCCCCACCCCAAAGAACACCATCGACACCATCTCCATGCAGACCTTTCTCCAGGTGCTGCAGGCAGGGCCGATGATCGCCATGTTGCCCGCCTCGATGGCGCAGCCGCATCTGGATTCCGGTTTGCTGAAAGTGCTGAATACGCCGCTGAAACTGGCGCCCCAGGATTACGGAATTCTCACCCGCCGTGGTGAGCCGTTACTCGGAGCTGCATCGGAATTTGCCGAGATCCTGCTGGCAAATGCGCGGCTGGCCCATCAATAGGCGATAACGCGGCGTTATCAATCAATGGAAACAAGTCATTATCCTAATCAATGCCGTTGTCAGTACCATCGGCCCGTGTTTCGACCCTCACATAACAACAATACAGGCGCCTCCGAGTGCCTGGAGGTCCCACCATGGAAACCGTTTCCCAGCGCCTGCCCGAGTCCTCGGGTCCCGGGCACGCCAGCTTTGAAGACCGCACCTACCGCAAAGTCATCCTTCGCATCCTTCCCGTCCTGCTCCTGTGTTACATGGCGGCCTACCTCGACCGCGTGAACATCGGCTTCGCCAAGCTGGACATGCTCAACGACCTGCAATTCAGCAACACCATCTATGCCCTCGGCGCGAGCATGTTCTTCTGGGGCTATTTCCTCTTCGAAGTCCCGAGCAACCTGTTGCTGCATCGCTTCGGCGCAAGGTTCTGGATCGCCCGGATCATGCTCACCTGGGCCATCGTGTCCATGGCCGTCGCGTTTACCGTGCCGCTGGCGAAGTTTTTCCACATCGAGTCGGAAACCATGTTCTACGTGCTGCGCTTTTTGCTCGGCATCTGTGAGGCAGGCTTCTTTCCCGGCGTCATCCTTTACCTCAACTACTGGTTTCCTACCCGTCGGCAGAGCCGGGTGATGGCGGGTTTCCTCATGGCGATGCCCATCAGTCTGACGCTGGGCGGTGTGATTTCCGGCTGGTTGATGACCCGAATGCAGGGCGTCAACGGCATGGCCGGCTGGCAGTGGCTGCTGATCATCGAAGGCCTGCCTTCGGTGGTGATGGCATTCGTGGTGCTGGCGTTCATGGCCAATAACATCGACGCGGCCAAATGGCTGTCGCCCCAGGAAAAGGCCATGCTCAAGGCCAATCTGGAGAATGACAGCAAAGGCAAGGCGACGAATTTGCGCGAGGTGTTTTTCAACGGACGCGTGTGGCTGCTGGTGCTGATCCTGCTGACGTTCAACACCGGGTTCTACGGGCTGGCGTTCTGGATGCCGTCGATCATCAAAAGCGCCGGCGTCTCCAACCCGATGGACATTGGCCTGCTGACGGCCATTCCCTATGGCATCGCCGTGATCGCCATGACCCTCAACGCGCGGCACTCCAACAAGACCGGCGAGCGCCGCTGGCACGCAGCGATTCCGGCGATCATCGGCGGCATCGGCTTGATCCTCAGCGCCTACTTCGCCAGCAACGTGGTGCTGTCGATCATCTTCCTCAGCGTGTCCGCGTCCGGCGTGCTGAGCCTGATGCCGATCTACTGGACCCTCCCGGGCACCGTGCTGTCCGGCGTCGCGGCCGCTGCGGGGATCGGCATGATCAACGCCATCGGCAACCTGTCAGGCTTCACCGGTTCGATGATCACCGCCGTCGCCGAGAACCTCACCGGCAACATCAACAACGGCACCTACGTGCTGGGCGCCTGCTTGTTCATCAGCGCCGGACTGATCCTGTCGATCCCTCGGGCGATGCTGGGCAATCACAAGGCCGAAGCGCCTGCGCGGGGCGAGGTGCTTTCTCACGCGTAGACGAGAATCAGGGCCTGCCATCGCCAGCCGCGATGGCAGGCTCGCCATTGCCTGATATACGCCGCTCACGGTCACTCCTAGCATCGGTCGCACATGACCTCGCCGTCGGCGAAATGGAGAAGACCTTGTGAGAAATTTCCGGATTGGCCAGATCGTCCCCAGCTCCAACACCACCATGGAAACCGAGATCCCGGCGATGCTGACGTCGCGGTACGCCCTGTTTCCGGACGAGCGCTTCACCTTCCATTCTTCCCGCATGCGCATGATGAAAGTCAGCCCCGAAGAACTGAGGAAGATGGACATCGACAGCGACCGCTGCGCGCTGGAATTGAGCGATGCGCGGGTCGATGTCATGGCGTATGCCTGCCTGGTGGCAATCATGTGCCAGGGCGCCGGCTACCATAAAGTCTCCCAGGAGCGCTTGAGCAAAACCGTCGCCACCAACGCCTCCGACGCACCGGTGCTCAGCTCGGCCGGCGCGCTGATCGACAGCCTGCAGATGCTCAACTACAAGAAAGTGTCGATCATCACGCCCTACATGAAGCCACTCACCCAACAGGTCATCGACTACATCGAAGCGGCCGGAATCGAGGTGGTGGACGCCATCAGCCTGGAAGTCTCCGACAACCTGCAAGTCGGTCGCCTCGACCCGATGGATCTGGTTTCCCACGCCGACCGGCTCAACATCGGGCAAGCCGATGGCGTCGTGCTGTCGTGCTGCGTGCAGATGCCGTCGCTGCCCGCCATCCAGGTCGTGCAGGATTGGCTGGATAAGCCGGTGCTGTCTGCGTCCGTGGCGACCGTCTACCAGATGCTTAAAACCCTCGGCCTTACAGCGCAGGTTCCCAACGCCGGCCATCTCTTATCCGGCGCGTTCTGAGGCGATGCCTGACGGGGTACTATGGCGGCCACTCAGGCCAGCACGCCCGGTACCCCACATGAAACTCGACCCTGTCTCGCTGCGCCTCTTCGTCAGCGTCGTCGAAGAAGGCACCATCGCTGCCGCCGCCAAGCGCGAACACATCGCGGCGGCGGCCGTCAGCAAGCGGCTCAGCGAACTGGAAGAGCTGCTCGACTCGCGACTGCTCACCCGCACCAACAAAGGCATCACGCCGACCGACGCCGGCCTGTCGCTGTTGTTCATGGCCCGCAGCGCGCTGAACAACCTCAACGACATCGTCCTGCAGATGCGCGACTACTCCAACGGCACGCGCGGCTCGGTGCACGTGCTCGCGAACATCTCCGCGATCACCCAATTCATGCCCGGCTTGATCAAGTCGTTCATGGCGCTGTACCCGCTCATCAACATCGTCCTCGAAGAACAACAAAGCCTGGCGATCACCAAAGCCGTCGCCGAAAACCGCGCCGAGATCGGCATATTCACGCGCTTGCCCCATGGCGCCGACATCGAGGTCTTCCCGTTCCGCACTGATCGCCTCGTATTGATCGTGCCCAACGACCACCCGCTGGCAGGCCGCGAATCTGTTCGTTTCAGCGACACCCTCGACCATCAATACGTCGCCCTGCGCAGCGGCACCCACTTGAATTTCCAGCTGATCAAAGCCGCCAACGACCTCGGCCGCTCCCTGAGAATCCGCATGGAGGTCGCCAGCTATGACGCTTTGAGCCTGATGGTTCAGGCCGGCGTCGGCATCGGCATCATGCCCGAGGGCAGCGTAGGGATTTACCGCATGGACGGTGCGAAAGTGGTTCAACTGGAAGAGGAGTGGGCCAGTCGCGAACTCAACGTTTGTGTGAGATCAAGGGAGGGTTTGTCGGTGGCGGGGGCGTTGTTTTTGCGGCATGTGTTGGCGGGGTGAGGTTGATCGCCGTTATCCTCGACTATCGCCGAATGGAACTGCAGGTGCGGTGACCCGCCTTGCTGCTTCCTTCGATGAGTCACGCAGGCTGGTGAGGGGCTGCCTGACACTGATCTCATCCGCCAGCCGCTGGATACCCGACAACAAGGAGCGTTCACATGGTTAATTGGCCCGCCGTAACAGCTGTCTTCTCGGTCTACTGTGCCGGCGTGATCATCCCCGGCCCCACCTTCGTTGCGGTCGCGCACAAAGCGGTTTCTGCGACAACGGCTCACGCACTGATGCTGGTGGCGGGCATCGTGGTGGTGAATCTGTTCTGGGCGACATGCGCCATCCTGGGCATTGGCGCGGTTTTCTCGCTGCTGCCGTGGCTGGCGTTCGTCGTCAAATGCCTAGGCGCGGGATACCTCGTCTGGTTCGGCATGCGCCTGATATTCGCCTCCGGTAAACCCCCCACACTCAATGCCCGGGCCGGCCAGATGCCCAGCCTGCGAAGCGCCTTCAAACAGGGCGTCGCAACCAACATCGCCAACCCCAAGTCAGTCGCGTTTTACGCCGCGATCTTTTCCGCTGCCGCACCCAGCCATGTCGAGTTTGAAACCTTCGCGGCGATGCTGGCGATGGTCGGCCTCGTGTCATCTGCCTGGTACGCACTGATCGCGACCGCGCTGTCACGGCCTCGGATTGCCGGTGCGTATGCCAGCAAGAAAAAGGCGATTGATCGGGCGTGTGGGGCGGTGATTGTGATGCTTGGGGTTAGGCAGATGGGGCGGTGAGGGCGTACAAGGGAACACCGATCCGCCCTGCGAGCATATGATCCTCTCGTTCCACTCAAAAAACGCTCAAACGGCTCCAACCATGATGCAGTTACTGCAAGGAAGCACAGATGGACAGACTTGAACGGATCAAAGGCTGCCTGCTCGGCGGCGCGGTGGGCGATGCGCTGGGTGCGCCGGTTGAATTTCTCAAATGGAACGACATCCACGCGACATTCGGTGCGCGTGGCATCGTCGATTTCGCCCCGGCTTACGGCCGCGTGGGCGCCATCACCGACGACACGCAAATGATGCTCTTCACCGCTGAAGGTCTGCTGCGCGCCCATGTGCGCGGTGTCTCCCGCGGTATTTGCCACATACCCGGCGTCATCCACCATGCGTTGTTGCGCTGGTTGATGACTCAGGACTACTCGCCTGCCATCACAAGCGTCAGCCTGGATGGCTGGCTGGTGAAGGAGCGCGAGTTGTGGTCCCGCCGCGCGCCCGGCCTCACCTGTCTAAGCGCACTGAAGGCCAGTACGGAATTTGGCTCTTTCGCTCAAAACGACAGCAAAGGCTGTGGCGCCGTCATGCGCGTTGCGCCGTGCGCATTCTTCCGCAACGCCTTCGACGTCGCCGCAGACTCCGGCCGTCTGACCCACGGTCACCCGACGGGCTACATGGCGGGCGGTCTTTTCGCCGACATTCTCCAGCGCATCGTCGACCGCCAGGTCAGTCTGGATGACGCCATTGCCAAAAGCCTGGCCGAGCACGGGGACAAACCTGGAATGGAGGAAACCCGAGCGATCGTCGAGCGCGTGCTCTTCTTTAGCTACGAAGGCCACCGCCCAACCCCCGAGCGGATCGACGAACTGGGCGGCGGATGGATCGCGGAGGAAGCCTTGGCCATTGGCATCTGGTGCGCACTGACTGCGACTTCGTTTGAAGATGGCGTGATCAATGCCGTGAACCACAGCGGAGACAGCGACAGCACCGGGCTGATTGCCGGGCATTTGCTGGGTATTCAGCACGGCGTTGAAGCGATCCCGGATCGGTGGCTTGGGCCTCTTGAGTTGCGTGGGGTGATTGAGGCGGTGGCGGAGGATATTGAAAGAGTGCCGAGGGATTATTCGGGGTATGGCGGGGAGTTTGATGATGAGATTTGGAAGCGGTATCCGGGGGGTTGAATTCCAGCCCTTGGCGAGGAGGACCTGATCACACGAAATTGTCCAACAGCCTGTTGGACATACTCTTCGCTTGGGCAAATCTTGTAAAACAGCTTTAGGGGGGGCAGCATCGAGCTGAGTTAGTCACTCTTTGTACTTATTATGAAGACTGATCTGTATAGGGTTGCCCGAACATCGATCCGAAGTTTTTTAAACTGTCGTCGACGTCACAAATATATGCCGCCAATGGGGTGTGATCATTAACGTTCATCAGGTAGCATCGCTTTTCATTTAAAAAAGCAGGGAGCTAACGATGTCGTTTGACGCATTTATGCAGGTGGACGGGGTAGAGGGTGAGTCGATGGATGCCGACCATAAGGGTTGGATCGAGCTGCTCTCTTATCATTACGACGCAATCCAGTCGATCGGCCAGTCAGCGAGTTCCAACGGCGGGGCATCCGCAGGCGGAGTGGCACTGGGCGATTTCCAGATCAGCAAATATATAGATCGAGCAACACCCAAGCTCTTCGAGCTGTGCTGCCGAGGCTCGCACATCAAGACGGTGACGATTCGCATACATCGTTCTGGTGGTGAAAAATTCAAATACATGGACATCGTACTTGAGGAAGTTCTAATCGCAACCGTAAGCGGGCAAGGTGCCGAACAAGGTGGTTTTCCTGTCGAGGTCATTAGTCTGAATTATGGTCGTATCAAATTCGAATACTCTCAACAGCGTCGTGCTGATGGCGGTAGTGCAGGGATCGTGTCCGGAGGTTGGGACAGAACCGCCAACAAACCATTCGCGTGAGGAAACGCAACATGGCAGACGATGGAGAGTTTCGCGTGGCGCTAAGCTTTGCTCAGATGGCTGCGATCTTGACGCAAGAGTCGCTCACACCTGCGGAGATAATGTCGAACCGTATCTTCGGGAGTCTGCGCCTTGTTGGCGGTATCGTAGAGCTGGCAGGTTCAGGGGTACTCTGCGCCGTGCCCGAACCAACGATGATTACTAAAATCGGATGTGTCGCAATGGGCGTGCATGCTTCCGACCAACTTTCCTCAGGAGCAACACAGCTCCTAACAGGCAAAGAGACTGACTCTTTTGCTTTCAAAGCCGGTTCATCTGCCGCTGAAGCGCTCGGCACCTCTAAATCGGCTGGCCAGGTGATCGGTCTTGCAACTGAGTTTGCCGTTCCGATTTCCACCGCTTCTCTGTACAGCGCGTTCAGAGTGTCGTCCGTGCGAGCAGGCCGAATATCGGTCGTCACGAGCGAAAAAATGCCAAATGTACCTAAGAATTTGGGCGGAGGGCATGCACAGCGCAAGCATGTAGGTAAGGACATTGGTTACTTAGTCACAAGGTTCGCATCGAAAAAGGTAGATGTGTCATCCACGTTCTATGGCTTGGAAGTGGCGGAGTGGGCGGTCAGTCGTGCACTTCAAAAAAACAGGCTTAAGATCTTAATGTATTCCAAAGCTAAATTCTTGTTAAGGCATGAGCAATATACCTTTGATACTAGTCTTGAAAAAGCTGTAGGCTGGGGTATCACTAGATGGGACCAATCTAAAGCACTCACGATGTCAAAGATCACCATCACAATCAAATATTCCGAGTATAACCACATGCCTTACTATATCGTCACTGCATTCCCATCGTTATGAGGTGATACGTTGAGCAAATATATGCACTTGCACAGCTTTATGTATGAGGTTGGCGAAGGCGTCGGCGAATTTCTGTCGGATGAAGAAAGGCAGCACTTTAAGCCGCTGACCCTGCCTGAGATTGTCAAAAAGTCTTTTGCTAAGGGCGGGGTTCTAAACTTGGTTCACGCCTTAGTTCTAAAGCGCCAAATAAAGCTTTATATAAAAAATCATATGACCGCTGAAGGTTTGGAGTATGTCTATCCCCCTTTTGGACAGGAAACATCGTTCGCGGAAGATTATTTTGAGGGTGATCTATTTGTGTTTTTGACTGACGTCCTGATGTTGCTGAACAGAGAAATCAAAGTTCGAGCCCCGAAAATTTTCAGGTTCTTACTATGAGTGCGCCCGCAGTTTTAATCTTGTAGGTCTGAATATGCAATACAGCTATTTACTCGGATTCATGTTTTCCGTCGGTGATGCAGTAGGCGAGTTTCTAGCCGAAGAAGAAAAGAAAAAATTCGAACCCCTCGCGTTGCCCCAGATAGTCAATGAATATATCGGCTATGGGTTTATGGATCTGCTTCATGCAATCTTATTCAAACGACAGATAAAGACCTATATCCGAAGGAACATGTCTCCTGAAGGATTGCAGTACGTCGATCCGCCTTTTGCCCAAGATACTTCCTTCGCCGAAGACTACTTCGAAGGTGATCTGTATGTATTCCTGACCACCGTATCCGCATTGCTCGACAGCGAAATCAAAACCCTAAGAAGAAAGCTTTTCGGATTCTGATTAAAAACCGATATGCA
Organism: Pseudomonas sp. CFBP 8772; assembly: GCF_014841665.1. Lineage (NCBI taxonomy): Bacteria > Pseudomonadati > Pseudomonadota > Gammaproteobacteria > Pseudomonadales > Pseudomonadaceae > Pseudomonas > Pseudomonas sp. CFBP 8772. The sequence goes on from NZ_JACYUI010000007.1 coordinate 181,588, forward strand.
TCCTTATGCCTCCGCTGGATCGTCTGTCGCAAGGCTTCGGGGGTCAAGAAGTGCTACGGCAGTCGCCCGCATCCAACCCAGCCGACTTCAACGTCTTCAGAATCACCAGCAGTCAGAGACAGTTGTTGCCTTTTTTGCAACAACTGCCTGACGTTGCAACTCGCTGCTGTCAAAGATGTTTTCAGGTGGCGCGAGATAACGGATTTGTCTCGCGCAAGTAGCAGGTGTATTCCAGCGAATGAGAGATGCGAAGGTGGCTGTGAGACTGCTGCACGGTTGCCGAATAGAGATTTGCCCTGGGGGTGCAGAGTCGTTGATGTCCCAGCACGGGTTCATAAGTGAGGCCAAGCCAAATTGGGCAGCAGGCTGCTGCCCAAATAGGCCGCCAGATCCGAACCGGGCCCACGCAACACTGAAAGATCCATACCCTCTTCATTTTCTTAGTTTGGTCCCAGACGTGCGGAACGCGAAATCGCTGTTCTGGAAGGTATTCAAAACTGCGCGGCAATGAAAGTGGCCGACGCTGCGGCGATGGCCTATCTCGCCTCCAGCAACCGCCGCGCAATCTCATCCGTCTCCATCACCGATATCTCCTGCACTTCCCCAAACTCCGTCCCCCCACCCGACAACGTCCCCGCCACATGAAAGTGCACATGCCCGATCGCCTGGCCCGCCGGCACGCCGTTGTTCTGCCAGACCGCAATCCCGGTTTTCCCATACGCCTTTTCAATCAGCCTCGCCGCATTGCGCACTTCCACCGCAACCGCTGCAACCTCCTCGTCGGTCATTTCCAGCAACGAAGGCACGTGGCGTTGGGGCAGCACCAGCACGTGCGGGTGACCCCGTTGTTCGCGGGTCACGAACGTCGCGGTTTGCGTTGTGCAGGAGAGAATGGTGTAGGGCCGTTTGCCTTTCAGGTACGCGCAGAACGCGCAGTCGGGGTTGTCCGGCATGTCCAGGCTGGTGGTCGCGCTCATGATGACCTCAATGACGAGAGGAACGACTGCAGTTCCAGCCGATCAAGTTTTCGGTAGTCGTCGGGGCGGACGACGATGCGCAGTTCGTCGCAGACCTTCGAGTTGCGGGAGGCGAACATGAATGACAGCAGGGTAAAGCGGATGGCGTCCTGGGCGGGGAGCACGCTGGACAGTCGCGCCTGTCCGCCGCCGATGACCGGGATCGAGATCGTCCCGCCGTTGCCGCGCCGGGACACTTCGGCCCACAGCGCGAGCAAGCCCTTCCACACTTTGTCCGGCGTGGAGCGCGCGACGTTCTGGGCGTCCATTTCGCAGTAGGCCAGGAAGAAGATCAGCCGGTGTGCATGTTTGAGCGTCGCGATGGTGCCGACACCGTATTGCACGTGTTTGCCTGGCTTGTTGAGCGTGCCGACGCAGGGCGCGTTGACCAGCGCGTCGTCCAGGTGCCGATCAAGTTCTTTCAGGTCGCCGCCGTAGAGCACCTGCAGCGCCTGGCCCTGCAGGCTGGAGGTGGCAATGATGTTCGGCGTTTCCGTGTCGAAGGTGTCGTTGGTACCAATCACCAGATGGCTGTCTTCCTTAAGAAGGTCGCCGGGCACGATGGTGATCCGCGTTTTCGGCGCGTTGTATTCCTCGACAATCGGGCGCGGCCATGCCTTGAAAAGCGCTGCGGAAACTGACACCACGATGATCGCTATCAGGATGCCGACACCTTCCATCGCATGGCTGCCAGGGTAAATGACGTTGAAGGTCTGCATGATCGTCGACAGTCCGCCGACGCAGGCGAACAACGCCACCAGAAAGTGGCGCCAGAAGCGCCACGTTTGCATGTCCTGAAGAATGGTCATTGCAGGCCCAGCTCGTTGTAGATTCTTCCGACATACCGATGGGGACCCTGCATCTCGCTCTTCGCGTAGCCCTCGACGTAGTTGTCCAGCGCGTACTGAATGATTTTTGGCTGGAAGGACACAGACACATTGAAGTGTTTTTGATCGATCAGCGGCTGGGGAATGTTATCCATGACGATGTTTCTGCTCTGGCAGAGATTGGCGATGACGATCGGAAGGTCGAGTTCGAGAATCACCTCGACTTCATAAGCAAGAAACGAATCCCCGTCGCCGCCTTTGCGACGGCCATCTTCGCTGCCCAGAAAGATGACTTGTTTGGTGTTGTTGAGGCGCTCGCGCAGTCGGCGTTTGATGGTCTCGGGCGAACTGCTGTCCCGTGCTTCGAACAAGTCATGGGCATTGAAAAAGTCGAAGTCGATTCTCTCGTTCTGTTTCCAGGCTTTCATCAGCCAGTAATGCTTGATGTCTTCACTGGCGAAGGCGATGTAAGTCTTGTTGCGATAACTCATGATGAACTTCCTGTAGTAAAGCGAAGGCGGTTGTCTGCTTCGTTGATCAAGGCGCTCAGTCCATTGATTGCCGATTGACGCGCGCGCGGAGGCGCCGCATGGGTTAGCGGTGCGACATATTCACGGGGAGTTAAAAAGCCGGCTTGTGGCCGGCTTCTCGGTGACGGGTTTGATTAGTTTTTGGCTAACCGCACCCGTCCGCAAAAGTGCGCGCTGCAAAGAGGCGCTTGTCAGGTAGACCGGGCAGGTCGCGGAGACGGTGCCAAGTCGATCACCCATCAGCGTGTGGCTGACGGGTGCTAAAACGAAGGCGTGCAGGATACCCATGTTGCTGGCGTCTGCCCAGTTCTGAAACACGCTCATTGCGCACCTCACCGCAACGTTGCCGGATGGCGGCGGTTATTGAGCGTCGACCACCAGAAGATCCACCCCGGAATCTGAATGTGCTGCGCCTGCACCTGTTCGGCGCTGAAGATCTCGTCCGGGTACTCGGCGCAATTGTGGCTGCGCAGACGCAAACCGCCGCCCGGCAGGCGATACAGGTATTTCACCCGCAGCATGCCGTCGTGTTCGAGGGCGTACATTTCGCCATCGATGATCTGCACGCGCCCGCGATCAATGCCGATCAGCGAACCGTCCTGGATCTTGTCCGCCATGCTGTTGCCGACCATCGCAACGCAGATCGCGTTGTGCAGCTCAACGTCCATGGTTTCGAGCACGCGTCGGGACAAGCGCACTTTGTGGTTGTGGATCTCGCCCACCGCGGTCCGGCCGGAGCTTTGCGTCTCCAGTTCGGTGTAGACCGGCATTTCCAGTTCTTCGCGTACGTTTCGCTCGGGCCGGGGTGGTTGAGTCTCTGCCTTCTGGCCAGTGTCCCGATCGTGTCCAGGGTGCTTGGGTCCCTCGCCACTGCGCAGCCAGCGCGCGTTGACGCTCAGCAGTTCAGCGACTTCTTCAATGCGCGCCATGGGGATGCCGCGCTTGAACCAGTTGTTCACGTGTTGCGGCGTAACTTTTCGGTTGGCGGCAAAGTCTGTTGCGGAGAGATGGCACTCTCGCAAAAGGCCGCGCAGTCGATCACCTGATGTATTCATGGGCCGAAGTTTACGGCGGGTTGAAGCTCGTTTAAATGAACGAAGTGTTCAAATGAGCACGCCGTCATGCCTGGGCGTGAATGTAAGGATTACAACGTTCGGCTGTTTTTGTAGCCCGTTTCTTTCACTGTTTTCGCTTGCGTCAACAATGGCTGAAACCGTTGTCCTTCTTGGGCTTGGGCGATTAACGGGCACAGGGGCCTGATTAAAGCGGCTGCCAGAGAAGTTTCAAACGCCCGATCGTGTTCAAAGAAGAAAATCATACGACGCAATTAAACACTCTGTGTGCACGAGGCGAGTTTTAAACATTTGCGAAACGACAGAGGACAAAAAAAGCGGGATGTACGGGGGAGGGGTATTCAAAAAGCAGAAGGCGGGGACATGCGGGTCAAACATGGCCCCGTCGAAGCGGCGAGCGCTTCGGCGGGGCGCAACCGGATCAGCCCTTGTAGGCCGCTACCGATTTGGTGATCGCTTCGCGAGCGGCGTCAGCGCCAGCCCAACCTTCGATCTTCACCCATTTGCCTTTTTCGAGGTCTTTGTAGTTCGCGAAGAAGTGCTCGATCTGCTGGATCAGCAGAGGTGGCAGATCGGTGTATTCCTTCACGTCCACGTACAGCTGGGACAGCTTGTCGTGGGGGACTGCGATGACTTTGGCATCGCCGCCGCCGTCGTCGGTCATGTTCAGCACGCCGACCGGACGGGCGCGAATCACCGAACCCGGGGTGACCGGATAAGGGGTCACGACCAGCACGTCGAGGGGGTCGCCGTCGTCAGCCAGTGTGTTGGGGATGAAACCGTAGTTGGCCGGGTAGAACATCGGGGTGGCCATGAAACGGTCAACGAAAAGGCAGTCGCTTTCTTTGTCGATTTCGTACTTGATCGGCGCGTGGTTGGCCGGGATCTCGATTGCGACGTAGATGTCATTCGGCAGGTCTTTACCGGCCGGAATCTTGCTGTAGCTCATTGGGCTTTGCCCCCTTGGTTGACCATTCAGAATCTGGCATGCAACGCCAAAAAGTGGCCCGGATTATAGGCACATTCCTGAAGCGTTGCCATGCGTGACGGCGGGCTTCAGGCGTCGTGTTGAGCCTGATAGACAGGGTTGTCGTGCTGAAGTGCCGTCAGCCGCGCCAACGGATCCTGCCGATAGAACGCTTTCAGCTGCCCGTAGACGGCGGGATAGGCGTCGACGAGCAAATCCGGGGCGCTGAAGAAGTATTCGCTGATGACCGCGAAAAACTCGGCGGGGTTTTCTGCGGCATACGGATCGATGGCCGTCTCAGCGTCCGGGTTGGCGTCGAGTTGCCGGTTGAGATCGTCGTACGCGCTCTGCATGGCGCTGGCCCAGTCACTGACGCGCATGTCCGGGTGCAGCGGTGGCAGCCCGTTCGCCTCGCCGTTGAGCATGTCCAGCTTGTGCGCCAGTTCGTGGATTACCAGGTTATAGGCTTCCCACCCGCCGCTGGTCAGCACACCGGGCCAGGCCAGAATCACCGGGCCCTGGGACCACGCCTCACCGCTGTGCTCGCCATCCCATTCGTGCTCGACGCCGCTGGCGTCGCGATGGCGTTGCGGGCTGATGAAATCGTCGGCGTAGAGGATGATTTCGTGAAAACCCTGGTACCAGTTCAGATCGCCCAGGGCGAGCAACGGCAGTTGCGCCTGAGCAGCTAGAAACAGCCGCGATTCGTCATCCAGCTCGACGCCTTCCAGCGCGGTGAGGTGTTTGGCCTGCAGGAACAGCACGCAACTGTCGAGCAAGTAGCGGTCCTCATCGGCCGTCAGCCCGTCGAGGATCGGCAGGCGCTGGCGTACGCGTTCCCACACCTGCGGATCGACCGGATGGCGGGCCAGCGTGCGCCGTTTGCGCCATTCCCGGAACGACCACATGGGATCAGCGCGCCTCGGCGGAGCGACCTGCGCGGCTGCGGATCAGGCCGATGATCATCGGCAGCAGCGAGATCAGAATGATCGCCAGCACCAGCAGCGTGAGGTTCTTCTTGATGAACGGGATATTGCCGAAGAAGAAGCCCAGAGTGACCAGCCCGCCGACCCACAGCACCGAGCCCAGCACGCTGAACCCGAGAAAGCGCAGGTAAGGCATGCGGCCAAGACCGGCCACGAAGGGTGCGAAGGTGCGGATGATTGGCAGGAAGCGCGCGAGGGTGACGGTCTTGCCGCCGTGGCGACCATAGAATTCCTGGGTTTTGGTCAGGTAATCGCGACGGAAGATTTTCGAATTCGGATTGCTGAACAGCTTGTCGCCGGCCGTGCGGCCGATGATGTAGTTGGTGCTGTCGCCGAGTATCGCCGCCGCCATCAGCAGGCACGCCAGCAACACCGGGTCCATGCCGCCACCGGCCGCGACGGCGCCCGCGATGAACAGCAGCGAATCGCCTGGCAGGAAAGGCATGACCACCAGGCCGGTTTCGCAAAAGATCACCAGGAACAGGATCGCGTACACCCAGGTGCCGTATTGGGTCACAAGCAGGTCGAGGTAGACGTCGAGATGAAGAATCAGATCAAGCGGGTTGAAATCCATTAGGCACCTGGTTTTGAGACCCGATCCGGGTCGTGCGGGGCGAAGAGGGGAAATGTGCGCGGCATTATAGAGGCATGCAATGCAATTATGGCGCTCGACATGCCGCCCCCTTTCACTCCCGCAGGGTTTGCGTCTGCTACGTGTCAACGGCGGGTACGAACCGGTAGGAGCGTGGCTTGTCCCGCGATCGGCTGCGAAGCAGTCGTAAACCTGCCGCCGCGCGATTATGGATAGCCCGCATTGGCCGGATTGCTGCCGCTGCGCGCGAGATCGCGGGACAAGCCACGCTCCTACAGGGTGCATAGTCGCTATCTGCCAACAAAAACGGCCTCCGAAGAGGCCGTTGCTTGTCGCTCGTTTACGCTAAATCAAAAGAAGCCCAGCGGGTTGATGTCGTAGCTCACCAGCAGGTTCTTGGTCTGCTGATAGTGCTCGAGCGCGACCTTGTGGGTTTCACGGCCGACGCCGGATTTCTTGTAGCCGCCGAAGGCAGCATGGGCGGGGTACAGGTGGTAGCAGTTGGTCCAGACGCGACCGGCCTTGATTGCGCGGCCCACGCGATAGGCGCGATTGATGTCGCGGGTCCAGACGCCGGCACCCAGGCCGAATTCGGTGTCGTTAGCGATGGCCAGGGCTTCCGCTTCGTCCTTGAAGGTGGTCACGCTGACTACCGGGCCGAAGATTTCTTCCTGGAAGACGCGCATCTTGTTGTTGCCTTTCAGCAGCGTCGGCTGGATGTAATAGCCGGTCGCCAGCGAGCCTTCGAGCTTCTCGACCTTGCCACCGGTCAGCAGCTCGGCGCCTTCGCCCTGAGCAATTTCGAGGTACGAAAGAATCTTGTCGAACTGCTGCTGCGACGCCTGCGCACCCACCATGGTGTCGGTGTCCAGCGGATCGCCGCGCTGAATCTTCAGGACCTTCTTCATCACGACTTCCATGAACTGCGGGTAGATCGATTCCTGAACCAGGCAGCGGGACGGGCAGGTGCAGACTTCGCCCTGGTTGAAGAATGCCAGCACCACGCCTTCAGCGGCTTTGTCGATAAACTCCGGTTCGGCCTGCATGATGTCTTCGAAGAAAATGTTCGGCGACTTGCCGCCCAGCTCGACGGTGGACGGGATGATGCTGTCGGCCGCCAGTTTCATGATGTGCGAACCCACCGGCGTCGAACCGGTGAAGGCGATCTTGGCGATGCGCTTGCTGCTGGCCAGCGCTTCACCGGCCTCGCGGCCATAACCCTGCACCACGTTGAGCACGCCTTTTGGCAGCAGATCGCCGATCAGTTCCATGAGCACAGTGATGCCCAGCGGCGTTTGCTCGGCGGGTTTGAGGACGATGCAGTTACTGGCGGCGAGGGCGGGCGCGAGTTTCCAGGCAGCCATCAGCAGCGGGAAGTTCCACGGGATGATCTGCCCGACCACGCCCAACGGCTCGTGAATGTGATACGCCACGGTGTTGCCGTCGATCTCCGCAGCAGAGCCTTCCTGGGCACGCAGCACGCCGGCGAAATAACGGAAGTGGTCGACTGCCAGGGGGATGTCCGCGTTGAGGGTTTCGCGCACGGCTTTGCCGTTGTCCCAGGTCTCGGTGACGGCCAGCAATTCCAGGTTCTGTTCGATGCGGTCAGCGATTTTCAGCAGGGTCAGCGAGCGTTCCTGCACCGAGGTTTTACCCCACGCATCGGCCGCGGCATGGGCGGCGTCGAGGGCTTTGTCGATGTCTTCGGCGGTGGAGCGAGGGAATTCTGCGATCAGCTTGCCGGTGATCGGCGAAATGTTTTCGAAGTATTGGCCTTTGACCGGCGGCACGAATTCGCCACCGATGTAGTTGCCGTACTGGGTCTTGAAGGTAACGATTGAGCCTTCAGTACCGGGGTGGGCATAACGCATGGTGAATATCTCCTTGCTCTTGTGATTGTCTGGGGATAACGCGTTGCGGCGCATGACTAGGTCGCATGGTTAGAGCGTAGAGCAAAGCGCGGGCCACTGCCGTCCGGTCCCCGGTTTATCGGGGTTTTGTCGATGAATCCTGTGGTCATGCCCGAGTGGTGTATCAACGGCGGGGCGGCAAGGGTGACACTTTGTACCCTTTGCGTGACAGCTTGGCGGACCCCGCCTTTCGCAGCATTGCAATGAGTCCGGGCGAGGAGGATGCTGATCGGCAAATCCTCCGCAGAGCCCTGGCTCAGGATGAACAATAAAAATGCACAGCAATCACCTGACGCGTCACGCCGAACAAGTGCTGACCGTTACTCAAGGCAAAATCCCCCATCAATACGGCCCCGGCGCCGACCCTTCCATTGCCCGCTCCTGGCTGCGGTGCCTGGAGGATTACCACCTCGACCCCGCGCAAGCGATGGCGCCCACCGTGCTGGAGCATGCGCGCGTGCTGGAGAGTCGCGAGCAGTTGCAGCAGGTCCTGACCATCGCCGGCGACGAGATGAACAGCCTGCACCGTCAGCTTGCCGGCGGCAGTGCGGTGCTCCTGACTGATGCGCGCGGGATCATCCTCAACTGCGTGACCGAGCCAGGGGATCGACGGATTTTTGAGCGCGCCGGCCTCTGGCTGGGCGCCGACTGGAGCGAGGCGCGAGAGGGCACCAACGGCATCGGCACCTGCCTGGTCGAGCGTCAGTCGGTGACGATCCATCGCGACGAGCATTTTCGCGGCCGTCACACCGGCCTCACTTGTTCGGCGAGCCCGGTGTTCGATCCCCATGGCGATCTGCTTGCGGTGCTGGACGTCTCATCGGCGCGTCATGACGTGTCCCGCCAGAGCCAGTTTCACACCATGGCGCTGGTGAATCTGTCGGCGAAGATGATCGAAAGCAGCTACTTCCTGCGTCATTTCGACGGTCAGTGGCTCCTGCGTTTTCATCTTCAGGCTGGCGCGGTCGGTTTGTTCAGCGAAGGGCTGTTGGCGTTAGACGGCGAGGGCCGCGTCAATGCGCTGAACCAGAGCGCGCTGAATCTGCTCGGCTTGAGCCGTGACGAACTGGTCGGGCAGGGCGTGGAATCGTTGTTTGACTGCTCGCTGGATGAGCTGCTGAGCCGCGCTTCGCCGGACGCCGCCGCCAGTTGGCCGCTGCGCACGCGGGACGGGCGGGGATTCTTCGCCGTATTGCGTGGGCAATCGCGTGCCGAGCTGAAGGGCCTTGTTGCGCCGGTGGTCAGCACGTTGGCTGTGCCGTTTTCTTCGCACGACATCTGCCTGGGCGATGCGTCGCTGCAAACTGATTTCCGCAGGGCGCTGAAGGTATTCGAGCGCGACGTGCCGTTGCTGATCAACGGTGAAACCGGCTCTGGCAAGGAGGCGTTTGCCAAGGCAGTGCAGCAGGCGAGTCAGCGCTCCGCCAAGCCGTTCGTGGCGCTGAACTGCGCGGCCATTCCGGAAAGCCTGATCGAGAGCGAGCTGTTCGGTTATCGCGGCGGCAGCTTTACCGGCGCGCGCAAGGAAGGCATGCGCGGCAAGCTGCAACAGGCCGATGGCGGCACGTTGTTTCTGGATGAGATCGGCGACATGCCGGTGGCCTTGCAGACACGGTTATTGCGCGTGCTGGAAGATCGGTTGGTGGTGCCTATTGGCGGCGAGCCGCAAGCGGTGGATGTACGACTGATCAGCGCGACCCACCGGAACCTGCTGGAGCGGGTGGAGGACGGCAGCTTTCGCGAGGATTTGTTTTATCGGCTTAATGGCCTGGAAATCGCCTTGCCGCCGTTGAGAGAGCGGAGTGATAAGGCGCAGTTGCTGGAGTTGTTGCTGAAGCAAGAGGCGGATGGGCTTTCGATTGTGATTGAGGCGAAGGCGAGGCAGGCGCTGCTCGACTTTAACTGGCCCGGCAACGTGCGGCAGATGCGCAACGTGCTGCGGACCCTGGCGGCGCTGTGTGACGAGGGGCGGATTGGTTATGAAGATCTGCCGGCAGCGATTCGGCAGGTGAGTGCGCAGACAAAGCCCGTTGAGGTCCACTCGCCGCTGGACAACGCCGAACGCGCAGCGCTCATCGCCACCCTGGACACCCAGCGCTGGCACATGACCCACGCCGCCCGGGAATTGGGGGTGAGCCGCAATACGCTGTACAGAAAGCTGCGCAAGCATGGGATCAACCGCTGAGGTTCTGAGTGGATGAAACCGGTGTGAACGCTCGCAATTCTGCGTGTGCATGCGGTCCCCTGTAGGACCGGCTCAGCCGGGAAGAGGCCGGCGTGAGCGCCATCAATTCTGCAGTGTGCGATCTGACGTCTTCCCGGCTAAAGCCAGTCCTATAGGGGGATCGCGGTCAATTAGTGGGACCGGCTTTAGCCGGGAAGGCGCCAGGCGTCACACCGCAGGGGGCACTGTCTGAAGCGGGGACAGATTAATTTACGGTGAAGCGTTGTAAATAAATCAGTCCCCTTCAACCAGTCTGATCGAGCACCCTCAATTCCCCCGTGCGCATCCACTGCCTTCTACGCTAACCTGCGGCCCATGTTCTAAGAGGTCGGTCATGCACATTCATATTCTGGGTATCTGCGGCACGTTCATGGGTTCGCTGGCGGTGCTCGCCAAGGATCTGGGCCATAAAGTCACGGGCTCCGATGCCAACGTCTACCCGCCGATGAGCACGCAGCTCGAAGCGCAGGGCATTCAGTTGATGCAGGGTTACGACCCTTCGCACCTCGAACCGGCACCGGATCTGGTGGTGGTCGGCAACGCCATGTCGCGCGGCAATCCCGCGGTCGAGCATGTCCTGAACAAGGGCCTGCCCTACGTTTCAGGGCCGCAATGGCTGGCCGATCACGTCCTTCGCGGTCGCTGGGTACTGGCCGTCGCCGGCACCCACGGCAAAACCACCACCAGCAGCATGCTCGCCTGGGTGCTGGAACACGCTGGCATGGCCCCGGGCTTCCTGATTGGCGGCGTGCCGCAGAACTTCGATGTCTCGGCGCGCCTGGGCGATACGCCCTTCTTCGTCGTCGAGGCGGATGAATACGACAGCGCCTTCTTCGACAAGCGCTCCAAGTTCGTCCATTACGGCCCGCGCACCGCCATCCTCAACAACCTGGAATTCGATCACGCCGACATCTTTCCGGATCTCCCGGCCATCGAACGGCAGTTCCACCACCTCGTGCGCACCATCCCGAGCGAAGGCCTGGTCATCCACCCGACCGCCGAGCCCGCCCTTGAGCGCGTGATTCAAATGGGCTGCTGGACGCCGGTGCAGACCACTGGAGAAGGCGGTCAATGGCAGGCGAACCTGCTCAGCGAAGACGGCTCAAAATTCGAAGTGCTGTTTGAAGGTGCGGTCCAAGGCGTCGTCGATTGGGGCATGACCGGCCAGCACAACGTGGCGAATGCCTTGGCGACCCTCGCCGCTGCCCGCCATGTTGGTGTGGTGCCGCAGCAGGGCGTCGACGCGCTGAGTGCGTTCAAGAGCGTGAAGCGGCGCATGGAGAAGGTCGCCGAAGTGCGCGGCATCACCATCTACGATGACTTCGCCCACCACCCGACCGCCATCGCTACCACGCTGGATGGACTGCGCAAAAAGGTTGGCGATGCGCCGATCATCGCCATCGTCGAGCCGCGCTCCAACTCCATGAAGCTCGGCGCCCACCGCGACGGCCTGCCGGAAAGCGTCGTCCAGGCCGATCAGGTGGTCTGGTATGCGCCGGCCAATCTGGGTTGGGATCTGGCGGCAACCGCCGCGGAGTGCACCATTCCATCGTTGGTGTGCGACAGCCTCGACGGCATCATCGAGCTTGTGAAAAACCAGGCCGAGCCCGGCACCCACGTGGTCATCATGAGCAACGGCGGCTTCGGCGGCCTGCACGGCAAACTCGCGGAGGCCCTGCAATGAGCGGCCCGGAACGCATTACCCTGGCGATGACCGGCGCGTCCGGCGCGCAATACGGCCTGCGCCTGCTGGACTGCCTGGTGCGCGAGGACCGCGAAGTGCACTTCCTCATCTCCAAGGCCGCGCAGTTGGTCATGGCCACCGAGACCGACGTCAATCTGCCGCCCAAACCGCAGATGATGCAGGCCTTCCTCAACGAATACACCGGCGCGACAGCGGGCCAGATTCGCGTGTACGGCAAGGAAGACTGGATGTCGCCGGTGGCGTCCGGTTCAGGTTCGCCGAGTGCGATGGTCGTGGTGCCGTGTTCGACCGGGACCTTGTCGGCCATTGCCACAGGCGCCTGCAACAACCTGATCGAGCGCGCTGCGGACGTGACGTTGAAGGAGCGCCGGCAGTTGATCCTGGTGCCCCGCGAGGCGCCGTTCTCCAGCATTCATCTGGAGAACATGCTCAAGCTGTCGAACATGGGCGCGGTGATTCTGCCGGCGTCGCCCGGTTTCTATCACCAGCCGCAGACGATCGACGATCTGGTGGATTTCGTCGTCGCGCGGATTCTGAATCTGCTCAACATCCCGCAGGACATGCTGCCGCGTTGGGGCGAGCATCATTTTGGCGCCGATGAATAAGCTCGTTGTCCTTGCGCTGGGCCTGTTGCTGACGACAGGCTGCTCGACCGTGCGCACCCTCGACGCCAATCAGCCCGGCGCACCGGTCGTTTATGCCGGCACGCGACTGGATCTGTACGCCATCGAAGGGGGCTGCTGCGAGAAGGATCGCTTCGGCACCGAGGCGCCGAAATACCCGATGCTTGACCTGCCCGGTAGCGCGCTGCTCGACACGCTGCTGCTGCCGTTGTCGATCCTCACCGCGCTGGGCGTGGGGTTTCAGGCTACGGGCGGGATGTAACTCAGAACGGCGATCCCTGTAGGAGTGAGCTTGCTCGCGATTGCGGTCTGACCGTTCCATTAATGGTGACTGTCAGAACCTGATCGCGAGCAAGCTCACTCCTACACCGTTTGTGTCGTCAGGTGGATCAGCTTGGCGCTACTTCCCCAACCGCCGCAAATCATCCGACTCTACAACCCGCACCCCTTCCTGCTCTTCCAGCGCCAGGCGCCACAGCGCGCGGGCGAGGTTGCAGGCTTCGATGCCGCCGTATTTGCCAGGGATCAACTTGGCAATCGGCGCGGCCAGCTGTTCCACAAACCGTTGATCTTGGCGCTCGCCAATCAACAGCGACGGCTGCGCGATGGTCAGCTGCGGCCAGCTTTGAAGCTTCAGCGCTTCTTCCATCTCGCCTTTCACACGGCTGTAAAAGATGCTCGATTGCGGGTCCGCGTTCACTGCGCTGATCACCAGCAGATGACGCGCCCCCAGCTCGCGAGCACGTTTGCCAAACGCCACGACCATGTCCAGATCGACGGCCCGGAAGGCTTCCTGGGAGCCGGCCTGTTTGATCGTGGTGCCCAGGCAGCAGAAGGCGATGTCCACAGGACCTTCGAGGGTGGGCAGCAAACTCTGGAGATCGCCGACCGGGTTTTCCAGACGTGGGTGTTCAGCCAGGGGGCGACGGCTGGGGGCGAGGAGGCGGGTGACAGTGGGTTCGTTGAGCAGGCGGTCGAGCAAGTGCTCGCCAGTCAATCCGGTAGCTCCGGCAAGCAAAATGTGCTGAGGCGTCAAGTACATGATCTTTCTCCCTTGATACGCCACAAGCATAGGCGCTGTACCGGAACAGACTGCGGGCGTAGCGGGAGGGTTTCACAAAAACACATGAAATGTTCGCGCATCCCGCACTTGAGCCTGGATCAATCTGTCGGAACCGGTTTGCAGGCGGACCCGCCCGGCCCCTTCCCGGTTGAAGCCGGTCCTGCATCAGGTGCGATGGGACTCAGCGTCGAACGGTATTCAGCGCGCGCTCCGCCTGACTTTTTCGCAGCTGCCGCCAATGGTTGACCACGCCTTTCGGTGCCCACATCTGCGGCTCGGAGGCTTCGAAGCTTTCGTCCGTTTCACGCTGAGCGACGATGTCTTTTGCCTCATTGAACGCTTGCACCAGATCGTCGGTTTCCACCAGCGCCTTGCCGAATAGCGCCTCGCCGAAGTAGGTGAAATCCGCCTCTTCAGAACAGCCAAAGGACACCCGGTCCTCACGGGATGCGGTAATCACCATCGTCCGCTCGTCCTTGATCGCCGGAATGAAACCACCCGAATAGCACGCGGAAATCACCACCACCTTGTCGCGATTCTTCAGCGGCGCCAGCACGCCGGCCATCTCGTTGGCGGGCAGGTCGGACAGCTCCAGGCGCGGCTGATCCAGCACCAGCTCGTGTTCATGGGTGCCGTGACTGGTGAGGTAGATGAAGATCAAATCTTCCGGACCACTGCGCTTGGCCAACGTCTGCACGGCGCGGCTGATGGTTTCGCGGGTTGCCAGCGGGCGATCGGCCATGTGATCGCGATGGTTGACCAGCGTGATCTGGCCAAACGCACCGAAGCGCGTGGCGAGCAGCTTGTTCACGTAATCGGCCTCGCGCAGAAACACGCTCTGCTTGCCATCGCCACCCACGACGAGGCTGTACAGCTCGATGGCCGGCGTGGAGGCGGGCACGGCGGCGAGGGCTTTTTCGACCAAGGCGCCCTGGGCGAGCAGGCCCATTTCCAGCGGGTCCGGCAGCAGCTTTCCGGCCGCATCGCGCACGCGCTGGCCGTTGGACCAGGTGCCGCTCTGGACTTCGCCGTCCGCCGTGGTCAGCACGCCGCTGCCTTGATAGTTATCGTTCTCGAACTGGCCGATGTACACGCTGCCGTCCGGGAGCTTCAGGCTGCCTGAGCCTGCGAAGCGCCAGTTCTTGAAGTCCCCTTGATAGCGGGTGCCATCGGAGCCGATCAACTCGCCCTTGCCGGTGAACGCGCCATCCTTGAACTGCCCCGACCAGACATCGCCATCGGCGTTTTCGTAGCGACCGCGGCCATTGAGCTGATTGTTGTGAAAGCCGCCGACGTACTGGTCACCATCGGCGCTGTTGAAATTGCCCGTGCCTTCAAGCTGGCCATCGACGAACTTGCCGCTGAACTGGTTGCCCGCCGAATCGTTGCGCTGGCCTTCGCCGTTGGGTTTGCCGTGGGCGAACTGGCCCTGATACTCGCTGCCGTCGTCCAGTTCCAGATGACCGGCGCCGTCGTACAGGTCGGCCTTGAACTCGCCGCGATAGCTCATGCCGTGCTCTTTCAGCGTGCCTTCCCCGTCGCGCCGCCCCAGCTTGTAGCCGCCGACGTAACTGCCGGCGCTGGTCGTCAGCGAGCCTTGGCCATGGAAAAGCCCGTCCTGAAAACCGCCGCGGTACACGTCACCGTTGCTGGCGTGCCATTCGCCCTGGCCGTTCCATTGCCCGCTCTTGAATTCCCCGGCGTACCAGCTGCCATTGGGGTAATCGATCCGGCCCTTGCCTTGCAGCACGCCATTGATCACGTCGCCGCGATAGCGTCCGCCGTCGGGCAGGCGAGCGTCCGGGGGCAACAGCGATTCGCCGTCGCCGCAAGCGGTAAGAAGGAAGGTCAGGGCCAAAGGAGCAAACGCGCGCATGGTAAATCCCGAAAAAAAGATGTTTCGGCGTGATCTGATCGCGTACGTGTATCGAGTCGCTCACACAGCCGCAGCGAGTATGCCGCAGCGAGGAACGCTCATGAAACAGTCTGTTACGACTGTTTCATGTTTCTGGAAGGTTTGCAGAGGCTTTGTAGAGGGACGGCGGGGTTATACGAAGCACAGCGAAAGCGGTTCAGCAATGAACGCGGGCTTGTCCAGGCCTTCGATTTCAAGCGTTGCCGTGGCTTTGAGCAGCCATTGGCCGGGCTTCTTTTCGGTGACCTGCGCCAGCGTGACTTTTAGACGAACGCGCGAATTCACTTTCACCGGCTGAATGAATCTCACGCTGTCCAGGCCATAGTTGATCGCCATCTGCATGCCTTCGGGCACGACCATCAGGGACTCCATCAGCTTGGGGATCAGCGACAGCGACAGAAAGCCATGGGCGATAGTCGAGCCGAACGGGGTTTGCGCCGCTTTCACCGGATCAACGTGGATAAACTGAAAGTCGCCGGTGGCCTCGGCAAACAGATTGATCCGCGCCTGATCGATGGTCAGCCATTCGGAGCATCCCAAGTCCTTGCCTTCATAGCGTTTGAGTTCTGCAACGGGTACGTGGGGCATCGCTACTCTCCTTGTCAGTTATTTTTTTTGCGCGCGATCTTCACAGGCAGCGTGGCGTCGGCGCTGTTATTGCTTGGCACTGAAGATCAGCACGCCGCACCGCGCGGGTCAACGTTCCCTCAACTGGCGAATGCCACCCCATAGGCAGAGCGGGTGGCGTGCCTATAATGTCGGCGCGAATCTGCTGGAGTTTTCTATGTTGCTAAGAGGCCTGACCTGGCTTGTGCTGTTCCAACTGATCGGAACCGCGCTCAATCACCTGTTTCTGTCGATCCTGCCCGGCCCGATCATCGGGCTGGTGCTGCTGATGATCTACCTGATGACCCGCGGCGAAGTCAGCGAACCCATCAGTTTGGCGGCCAGCAGCCTGCTGCGCTACCTGCCGCTGCTGCTGGTACCGCCTGCCGTGGGCGTGATGGTGTATGCGGACCAGATCGCCGAAGATTTCTGGGCGATCGTCGGCTCGCTGGTGATTTCTCTGATGGTCTCGCTGACCTTCGCCGGCTGGCTGATGCAGAAACTCATCGACCGTCAGGCCAATCGCCGGGAGCCATCATGAGTCTGGACTGGCACGGCGCCTGGCTGTCGGTGATTCATCACCCCTTGTTCGGCATCGCCATCACGCTGGGCGCTTATCAACTGGTGCTGGCCGGTTACGAGAAAACCCGCTGGGTGTTTCTGCAACCGGTGCTCATCTCCATGCTGGTGGTGATTGGCGTATTGGTGAGCTGCGGACTGTCCTACGTCGAGTACCGCAAGAGCACTGAAATCCTCAGCATTCTGCTGGGCCCCGCCACGGTTGCGTTGGCGGTGCCGCTTTATCTGAATCTGCGGCGCATCCGGCAACTGTTCTGGCCGGTATTGACTACGCTGGTGGTGGGTGGCGTGCTGGCCACCGGGCTGTGCGTGGGGCTGGGCTGGATGCTCGGCGCCGATCACATGATCCTGATGACCATGGCGCCCAAGTCCGTGACCTCGCCGATCGCCATGCTCGTCGCCGAGCAGATTGGCGGCGTGGCGGCGCTGGCCGCGGTGTTTGTGTTGATAACCGGGGTGATCGGCGGCATATTCGGCCCCGGTCTGCTGACCCTGGCGCGGGTAACCAGCCCGGAAGCGCGAGGCATGGCCCTCGGGCTGACGGCCCACGCGGTGGGTACGTCGGCGGCCCTGCAGGAAAGTGAGGAATGCGGCGCATTCGCGGCGCTGGCAATGAGTTTGATGGGTGTCGCCACGGCCTTGTTCCTGCCGTTGGCGGTGTCTCTGGTTGCTTGAGGATGGGTTTATGTCGTTGCCGTTGTTTCCACTGAATGCCGTGCTGTTCCCGGGGTGCGTGCTCGATCTGCAGCTCTTCGAGGCGCGCTACCTCGACATGATTGGCCGCTGCATGAAGCAGGGCGAAGGCTTCGGCGTGGTCTGTATCACTGAAGGCAGTGAGACGGGCGACGTGCCGGACGGTTTCTCGCTGATCGGCTGCGAAGCACGGGTGACCGATTTCCAGAAGCAGGACAACGGCCTGCTCGGCATTCGCGTTGTGGGGGCTCGACGCTTTCGGGTGAAGGACTACAGCACCCAGCGCGACAACCTGCTGGTCGGCGAGGTCGAGTGGCTGGACGATCCCCAGGAGCAACCGCTGCAGGAAGAGGACGACGATCTGGTCGCGTTGCTCGCTGCGCTGGCTGAACACCCGATGGTGGCCGCGCTGAACATGGGCCTCACCGCCAGCGGTCAGCACTCGCTGGCCAATCAACTGGCGTACCTGTTGCCGTTCGCGGAAGAAGACAAGATCGAGCTGCTGGAAATCGAAGACGCCGAAGAACGGCTTGATGCGATTCAGGACCTGCTCGACGAAATGCAGGGCGACATGCAGGCCTGAAGATAGATGTTGCTCGCAGCCCGGCTCGTTACCCCGCCGGGCCGCATGCACGTCGCGTCAGTACTGGTAGCGGATCAAACCGTGGGGGAACGAGTGCAGGCCGAACCCGCCGAACAGCGCCACCATCGCCGGCAGCACCAGCCACCACACCTTGATTGGCAGCGCCTCCAACGGCTTCTTGTTCTGCACGAACGCAAGGCTCGCGGCGCAGGTGAAAAACGCCAGCAGCATCCCGGCCGTGACATCCGTCGGCCAGTGCACACCCAGATACACCCGAGACATGGCGATCGCCAGCGCCGGAATCCCGCCCAGCAGCAGCCAGGTCAATCGCAGCCGAACCGGCTGACCCCGGCCGGCAAGCACCGCCAGCGACATGAATAGCGCAAACGAGGCCGAGGCATGTCCGCTCGGCATGCTGTAAGTCCCCAGGGCCTCCGTCAGGACCTCAGGCCGTGCGCGGGCGAAGGTGTATTTCATGCTCTGATTGATCAGCGCCGCGCCAAGGGTGGTGCCGATCACGAAGATTGCATGGCGCCATTGCCGCGTGACGACCAGCAGGATGGTCAGCAGGGCGGCCGCGCAGAACTGAGTCCGGAAATCCCCCAGGCCCGTCACCATCACCACGAAGTTCTCGGCTGCAGCGCTCCGGCTGGCCTGCACCACAGTCATGATGCCCTGATCGAAATCGGCCAGGTACGGCCAGCCCAGGAAAACGCTTGCCAGCAAAATGAAGCAGGTCAGGGCGATAACTTTCGTCGCGTAGGGCTTTTGTCGCAGGCTGCTTTGGATGCTGATGCCCAGCAGAAGCGCCAGCCCGCCGCCCACCACGGCAGCCTGGGGCCAGAAGTTTTCCGGCAGCGGCAGGCGGATCGCAGCACCGGTCGCCCAGCCCGGCAGAATATAGGCCACGGACCATCCGGCCGCGGCGATCAGGCTGACGCCGGCAAAGCGCACGAACGGCATGTCGCACATCCCGGCCACCATCGGCAGCATCGGGCGCAGCGGGCCGATGAAGCGGCCGACCAGCAGGCTGGCAATGCCGTAGCGCTGAAAGTAGGTCTCGGCGCCGCCGATCCACTCCGGGTGACTGCGCAGACCCGGCAATTGACGAATCCTCGGATGGAAGCGCCGGCCGAGGAAGTACGACACCAGGTCGCCCAGGATACCGCCGAGGAAGCCCAGCAAAAGCGCTTCGCTCAATGGGAGTATCCCGCTGCCGGCCAGTGCGGCAATCGCGAACAGCACAACGGTGCCGGGGACGACGATGCCGGCAATCGCCAGGCATTCGATGAACGCGACGATAAAAATCGCCGCGCCGAGCCAGGAAGGGTTGGCGCTTAGCCAAGAAGTGATGCTGTCGAGCCATGCGCCCATGGGTTCAGTTTCCTTGCTCGATGAGAATATAGTCGCGCCCTTCGACTTGCCCGCGTCTGATCGGGTTCCGTGTGCAGAAGCGGGCATAGGCGGCGTCAACGAACCGGTACATCAGGTGCTCGTCACGCCCGGCGGGAATGCCCAGGCGCGTGGTTTGAATAATCCGCGGCGGTCGCTGACCCACGTCCTGGACAAAGAGTTGCTCTTCATCGAAGCGCCTGGCGTCCCACATCGGCACTTTCAGGCCCAGCGCTTTGCACAGTAATGTCTGCCCGGCACACAGCCGCTCGGGCGTGCGCACGTTGCCACTGGCGTCGGGATTGTTCAGCAGCATGCGGGCGAGGGCGTTCTCATCGGACACCGCATCGACCCAGGGATAGGCCGATTTGATCAACACCGCATTGCCCGGGCCCTCCGCACTGAAATTCAGCGAATCACCGCCGCGGGCGTAATACATATAAATGTGCCCGCCTTCCAGAAACAAAGCTTTACGTTTTTCCGTGTAACCGAGGGACGCATGACTGCCTTTCTCGGCCACGTAATACGCCTCCGTCTCAATAATCCGGGCCGACAACCACACCCCGTCGACCTTGTGACGAATGACCTTGCCGAGTAACTCCCGGGCAAGCGTCTGCGCGTCGCGATGAAAAAAACTGTCCGGCAGGGCGCGTGGCGATTGGTCAGGCATAAACAACGGCAGTCAGAGAATGGACCGCGATCATATCAACATCGGCCTTAATTGGAGCTGAATGGGTGAGGGTGGGCGCGAAGCCGGGGACAGATTGATTTACGGTGAAGCGCTGTAAATAAATCAGTCCCCTACCAACGGGGAGCAGATCAAAAATCTCATTGCCCACACGTGCGCCTTCCCGGCTAAAGCCGGTCCCACTAAAAAGCATCGCGTCCCGCCAGTGAGACCGGCGGCGATCCCTGTAGGAACGGCTTCAGCCGGGAAGCTCTTGATCTGCCTAAACGCGCTTTTGATCTTGATCTCCATACACAAAAAGCCCAGACACCGCCAAACGCGACTTGGGTGCAGGCTGAACGCAGGTCTCGCGCAGTGGGCCGAGCCGCAGGGATGCGGCGAGAGCGCCGTCAGGACATGGATGTCCGTTCGGCGCGGGCCCACGGAGCGAGACCGGAGTGAAGGAACCCGACGAAGTCGGGCCCAACCGGGAGCAGGCACCCTTGGTTACTTGGGGTGCTTTTCCAAGTAACTCGCCGAAGGCGAAACAGTTCCGTCGTTAGGCGGAATCCACGCTCGGTGGGCCTGGTTCACTGAACAAAACCTCCTTATTCCGACCATCCGCCTGTCGCCGCTGTCGTTCAGCACGCCCGACAGCTATAATCCGCCGCTTTCCCATTTGCCAAGACCCCCGAGACCATGACTGAGTCCGTTCTTGACTACATGACCCGCCTGGGTCGCGCCGCCCGCGAAGCCTCCCGCGTGATCGGCCGTGCCAGCACCGCACAGAAGAACCGCGCCCTCGCAGCCACCGCTGCCGCGCTGGACGCTTCCCGTGCCGAGCTGACCGCCGCCAACGAACAGGACCTCGCCGCTGGCCGCGCCAATGGACTCGAACCCGCTCTGCTCGAACGCCTCTCCCTGACCCCGGCCCGCATCGACAGCATGATCGCCGGCCTGCGCCAGGTCGCCAGCCTGCCAGACCCCATCGGCACCCTGCGCGACATGAGCTTCCAGCCCTCCGGCATCCAGGTCGGCAAAATGCGCGTGCCACTGGGCGTCGTCGGCATCATCTATGAGTCGCGTCCCAACGTAACCATCGACGCCGCCAGCCTCTGCCTCAAATCCGGCAACGCCACCATCTTGCGTGGCGGCTCCGAAGCCATACATTCCAACCGCGCCATCGCCGCCTGCATCCAGCGCGGCCTTGATGACGCAGGTTTGCCTGCCGCCGTCGTACAAGTCGTCGAAACCACCGACCGTGCCGCCGTTGGCGCACTGATCACCATGCCGGAGTACGTGGACGTCATCGTGCCGCGTGGAGGCAAAGGCCTGATCGAACGCGTCAGCCGTGATGCCAAAGTCCCGGTCATCAAACACCTGGACGGCATCTGCCACGTCTACGTCAGTGCCCATGCCGACCTGGCCGCTGCCCAGCGCATCAGCTTCAACGCCAAGACCTACCGGTATGGCATCTGCGGCGCCATGGAAACCCTGCTGGTCGATCAAGCCATCGCCGCAGAGTTTCTGCCTCCCATGGCTACCCAGTTTCGCGAGAAAGGCGTCGAACTGCGCGGCTGCGAGCGCACCCGCGACCTGATCGATGTCTTGCCGGCCACCGAAGACGACTGGCACACCGAGTACCTTGCGCCGATCCTGTCGATCCGCATCGTCACCGGTCTGGACCAAGCCATCGAACACATCAATCACTACGGCTCGCATCACAGCGACGCCATCATCTCCGACTCGCAAGCCCAGACTCGCCGCTTCATGGCTGAAGTCGACTCGAGTTCGGTGATGGTCAACGCGCCCACCAGTTTTGCCGACGGTTTCGAATACGGCCTGGGTGCGGAAATCGGCATTTCGACCGACAAGATTCACGCGCGCGGTCCCGTGGGGCTTGAAGGCCTGACCTGCGAGAAATACATCGTTGTCGGCGACGGCACGCAGTTGCGCGGGCAGGGGCCGGTCTGACTTGGCCCACGTCGGTCAGGCTTCAGGAAGCGGCGCGCAGGCAATGGCCGATCCGATTGCGGTTCCGCTGAACACGGCACGGGTGCCACAGCGCATCGGCATACTCGGCGGCACGTTCGACCCGGTGCACATTGGCCACTTGCGTGGCGCACTGGAAGTCGCCGAACTGCTGGAACTCGATGAGCTGCGCCTGACGCCCAGCGCCCGACCGCCTCATCGCGACACGCCGAGCGTGTCGGCGCAGGACCGTCTGGCGATGGTGCAGTGCGCGGTCGCCGGGGTGCCACCCTTGACGGTGGATGATCGCGAGCTGTTGCGCGACAAGCCGTCGTACACGATCGACACGCTGGAATCGATGCGCGCGGAACTCGCCGCCGATGACCAGCTATTTTTATTGCTGGGTTGGGACGCCTTTTGCGGGCTGCCTTCCTGGCATCGGTGGGAAGAGTTGCTGGAGCACTGCCATATCGTGGTGCTGCAACGCCCGGACGCCGACAGCGAGTCCCCGGATGCGATGCGAAATCTGCTCGCGGGACGTGCCGTCAGTGATCCAAAGGCCCTCAAGGGGCCCGGCGGAAAGATTACGTTCGTCTGGCAGACGCCGCTTTCGGTGTCTGCCACCCAGATCCGTCAACTGCTGGCCAGCGGTAAGTCGGTACGTTTTCTGGTGCCAGACGCGGTACTGGCCTATATCGATACGCACGGGCTGTACCGTGCGTCGAACTGAAGGTGTGTTGCTACGCAGCCAAGTGCGCGAAGAAACGCCCAAACATACGAGTTAAAAGAGTTTTTTATGACTGACAAACGCGCTGTAAACCCAATCATCGAAGTGATCAGGGCTGCCCTGGAAGACGTCAAGGCCCAGGATATCCAGGTGCTGGACGTTCGTGACAAACAAAGCATCACTGATTACATGGTCATCGCGACCGGTACTTCCAATCGCCAGATCAACGCGATGCTCGACAAGGTCCGCGAAGAAGTCAAAAAGCAGGGCCTCAAGCCGCTGGGCGAAGAAGGCAAGGGCGACAGCGACTGGGTGCTGCTGGACCTGGACATCGCCATTGTTCACATGATGACCGCCTCCGCTCGCCAGTTTTACGACCTCGAGCGTCTGTGGGCCGGTGCCGAGCAGAGCCGTTCGGCCAGCGCTGCACACCACAGCCCGGAAAACGCTCACGAGCATTTCGACAAGCTGAACAAAGACCAGGCCTAAGGCGTCGTTGTGCGTCTGCGTCTGATCGCTGTCGGTTCCCGCATGCCCAAGTGGGTGGAAGAAGGTTGGCATGAATATGCCAAGCGTCTGCCATCCGAACTGGCGCTGGACCTGGTGGAAATTCCGCTCAATACCCGTGGCAAGAACGCCGACGTGGCACGCCTCATCCGTCAGGAAGGCGAGGCCATGCTGGCGAAAGTGCAGCCGGGCGAGCGGATCGTCACGCTTGAAGTGCACGGCAAGCCCTGGAGCACCGAGCAACTGGCGGGCGAGCTCGATCGCTGGCGTCTGGATTCGCGCACGGTCAACCTGATGGTCGGCGGTCCGGAAGGGCTGGCGCCGGAAGTCTGTGCACGGGCCGAGCAGCGTTGGTCGTTGTCGCCACTGACGTTGCCGCACCCGCTGGTGCGCATCCTCATCGGCGAGCAGATTTATCGTGCCTGGACCGTGCTGTCCGGTCACCCTTATCACAAGTAGCGCCGCTGCCTTCACTGTGAACCTGCCCTAAATGTCTCAGCCGATCCGCCTGAAAGACCACGAAAAGGACGCACGCCTGGTGCGCAGCCGAGTCGTGGTCGGTGCAGTCGCGGTCGTCGTGCTGATCTGCGTTCTGATCGCGCGGCTTTATTTCCTGCAGGTCATCCAGTACGAGTACCACTCGACGCTGTCCGAGAACAATCGCGTTCACGTGCAGCCGATTCCGCCGAGTCGCGGGCTGATCTACGACCGCAACGGCGTGGTCATTGCCGACAACCGGCCGAGCTTCAGCCTGAGCATGACCCGCGAACGTTCCGGTGACTGGACCCAAGTGCTTGACACCATCGTTCAAGTGCTTGAGCTGACGCCGGATGATCGGATCATCTTCGAAAAACGCATGAAGCAGGGGCGACGGCCGTTCGAGCCGGTGCCCATTCTGTTCGAGCTGACCGAAGAGCAAATCGCCCGTATCGCCGTTAATCAGTTCCGGCTGCCGGGCGTTGAAGTGGTGGCGCAGTTGGTTCGTCACTATCCGCAGGGCGAGCACTTCGCCCACTCGGTGGGTTACATGGGGCGGATCAACGAGAAAGAGCTGAAAAGCCTCGATCCCGTGAATTACAGCGGCACTCACCACATGGGCAAAACCGGTATCGAGCGCTTTTACGAGCCCGAGCTGCACGGCCAGGTCGGTTACGAAGAAGTCGAAACCAACGCCCGCGGCCGCGTCTTGCGCGTGCTCAAACGGACCGATCCGGTGCCCGGCAAGGACATCGTCCTGAGCCTCGACATCCAGTTGCAGGAAGCCGCCGAAGCCGCGCTGGCCGGGCGTCGCGGCGCCGTGGTGGCGTTGGACCCAAGCACCGGCGAGGTGCTGGCGATGGTCAGCCAGCCGAGCTTCGACCCGAATCTGTTCGTCACCGGAATCAGCTTCAAGGCGTACTCCGAACTGCGAGATTCGGTCGACCGCCCACTGTTCAACCGTATTTTGCGGGGCCTGTATCCACCGGGTTCGACGATCAAGCCGGCGGTGGCGATTGCCGGTCTCGATACTGGCGTTATCACGGCGAGCACGCGGGTGTTCGACCCCGGCTATTACATGCTGCCGAACTACGACCACAAATACCGCAACTGGAACCGCACCGGCGATGGCTGGGTGGATCTGGACACGGCGATTATGCGCTCCAACGACACCTACTTTTACGATCTGGCCCACAAGGTCGGGATCGATCGGCTGTCGGCGTACCTGAACAAGTTCGGCATCGGCCAGAAAGTCTCGCTGGACATGTTCGAAGAATCCCCCGGCCTGATGCCGTCCCGTGACTGGAAACGTGTCACCCGGCGGCAGGCGTGGTTCCCGGGTGAAACACTCATTCTGGGGATCGGCCAGGGCTACATGCAGGCCACCCCGCTGCAGTTGGCCCAGGCCACCGCGCTGGTGGCGAACAAAGGCAAATGGAACCGCCCGCACCTGGCCAGGACCGTCGAAGGGCAGAAGCCGGTGGACCACAACCCGATGCCGGACATCGTCCTGCGTGATCCGTCTGACTGGGCCAAGGTCAACCACGGCATGCAGCAAGTGATGCACGGCGCTCGCGGCACCGCGCGCAAGGCCGCGATCGGTGCCCAGTACCGCATCGCCGGCAAGAGCGGTACGGCCCAGGTCGTGGCCATTCGGCAGGGCGAGAAGTACGACCGCTCGAAAGTCCAGGAACGCCACCGCGACCACGCCTTGTTCGTCGGCTTCGCGCCGGCCGACAGCCCGAAGATCGTCGTTGCGGTGATGATCGAAAACGGCGAGTCAGGGTCGGGCGTTGCCGCGCCGGTGGTGCGGCAGGTCATGGACGCCTGGCTGCTTGATCCTCAGGGCCATCTGAAACCCGAATACGCCAGCAATGCACAGCCTCCGGAGACCGCGGCCCGTGAAGAGTAATTTCGACCGCATCCTGTCCAGCGAAGATGTGATGCGCCGTCGCGCCACGTTTCTGCAGAAGATTCACGTCGATGGCCCGCTGCTGATCCTGCTGCTGACGTTGGCGGCGGGCAGTCTGTTCGTGCTGTATTCGGCCAGCGGCAAGAGTTGGGACCTGCTGATCAAGCAAGCGACCTCCTTCGGCATCGGCCTAGTGTCGATGTTCGTCATCGCCCAGCTTGAACCCCGATTCATGGCCCGCTGGGTGCCCGCCGCCTACGTGATCGGCGTTCTGCTGCTGGTGGCGGTGGACGTCATGGGCCACAACGCCATGGGCGCGACGCGCTGGATCAACATTCCCGGAGTCATCCGCTTTCAGCCCTCGGAATTCATGAAGATCATCATGCCGGCGACCATCGCCTGGTACCTGTCCAAGCGCACGCTGCCACCGCACCTCAAGCACGTGGCGGTGAGCCTCGGGTTGATCGGTCTGCCGTTCATTCTGATCGTGCGTCAGCCGGACCTCGGCACCTCGCTGCTGATTCTGGCCTCCGGCACCTTTGTGCTGTTCATGGCCGGCCTGCGCTGGCGCTGGATCATCAGCGTGGTGGCGGCAGCGGTCCCGGTCGCGGTCGGCATGTGGTTCTTCTTCATGCACGACTACCAGAAGCAGCGGATCCTGACCTTCCTCGACCCGGAAAGCGATCCGCTCGGCACCGGCTGGAACATCATCCAATCCAAGGCGGCGATCGGTTCGGGCGGCGTGTTCGGCAAAGGCTGGCTCATGGGGACGCAGTCGCACCTGGACTTCCTGCCTGAAAGTCACACCGACTTCATCATTGCGGTGCTCGGCGAGGAATTCGGGCTGGTCGGGATTTGCGCGCTGCTGCTGATCTATCTGTTGCTCATCGGCCGCGGGCTGGTGATCACCGCCCAGGCGCAGACGCTCTACGGCAAGCTGCTCGCGGGCAGCCTGACCATGACCTTTTTTGTTTACGTTTTCGTCAATATCGGTATGGTCAGCGGTCTGCTGCCGGTCGTAGGCGTGCCGTTGCCCTTCATTAGCTACGGCGGAACTTCGCTGGTGACGCTGCTGTCAGCGTTTGGTGTTTTGATGTCGGTCCATACGCATCGCAAATGGATCGCTCAGGTTTGATTAAGGTGAAGAACTCAATGCAAGTAGTGCGTGGCTGGGCTGCTCGATATGCGCCGCTGGTCGGTCTGATGGGCATCTTCGGCTCAGTGCAGGAATCACTTGCCGGTGACTATGACGGCTCTCCTCAAGTCGCCCAGTTCGTCAGCGAAATGACCCGCGATTATGGATTCGCGGGTGAACAACTGATCGATGTGTTCCGCGATGTGCAGCGCAAGCAGGCAATCCTCGATGCTATTTCCAGGCCTGCCGAACGCGTCAAACCGTGGAAAGACTATCGCCCGATGTTCCTCACCGACGCCCGCGTTGCCCGGGGCGTCGACTTCTGGCGTCAGCACGAGGCCGCCCTGGCGCGCGCCGAGCAGGAGTACGACGTACCCGCTCAGGTGATCGTATCGATCATCGGCGTCGAGACGTTTTTCGGCCGCAATACCGGGAATTACCGGGTGATGGACGCATTGTCGACCCTGGCGTTCGACTATCCCCAGCGCGCCGACTTCTTCCGCAAGGAGCTGCGCGAGTTCCTGTTGCTGTCCCGCGAACAGCAGGTCGATCCGCTGACGCTCAAAGGCTCCTACGCCGGGGCGATGGGCTTGCCCCAGTTCATGCCGAGCAGTTTCCGCGCCTATGCAGTGGACTTCGACGGCGATGGCCACATCAACATCTGGAACGACCCGGACGATGCAATCGGCAGCGTGGCCAGCTACTTTCAGCGTCACGGCTGGGTGGCCGGCCAGCCGGTTGTCAGCCGCGCGGACGTGCGCGGTGACCGCGTCGACCAGGGCTTGAGCCCGGGCATCGATCCGGTGAAGACTGTTGGGGAGTTGCGAGCGTTGGGCTGGGCGAGTCATGATGCGCTGCGCGACGACATGCCGGTCACGGCATTTCGCCTCGATGGCGACAAAGGCCCTGAATACTGGATGGGCCTGAAGAATTTTTACGCAATCACGCGATACAACCGCAGCGTGATGTACGCCATGGCCGTGCATCAACTGTCTGAAATGCTTGTTCAAGCCCGGGACGTCAAGTAATGCGGCCACTGCCGATGCACCAACCATTGAAACTGATGGCCTTCACGGCGCTGACGTTGCTGATCGTCAGCTGCTCGACCAGCCGCCCGACGACAACGACGCAGCGGCAGCAGGGCAACGTCATTCGCTCGCAGCCCGGGCTGGACATCAACAGGGCGCACAAAGACGGCGCGCCCTGGTGGGACGTTGATGTGTCGCGCATCCCCGATGCCATTCCGACCCTGCACACCGGCCCGTACAAGGCCAACCCGTACACTGTGCTGGGCAAGACCTATTTCCCCCTCAGCGATTCCAGGACCTATTCCCAGACGGGAACGGCGTCGTGGTACGGCACCAAGTTCCACGGGCAAAATACGGCCAACGGCGAAGTCTATGACCTGTATGGCATGAGCGCGGCGCACAAGACGCTGCCACTGCCCAGCTATGTTCGCGTGACCAACCTGGACAACAACCGCACCGTGATCCTACGGGTCAACGATCGCGGCCCGTTCTATTCGGACCGCATCATCGACCTGTCCTATGCAGCGGCGAAGAAGCTCGGTTATGCCGAAAACGGCACCGCACGGGTGAAAGTTGAAGGCATCGACCCTTCTCAGTATTGGGCGCAGCGCGGCAAACCGGCGCCGCTGATGCTGGATCAGCCGCAAGTGGCAAGCAGCAATCCGCCGCCTCGGCAGGCAGCGGCGCCGGTGATTACCGCATCGGCCGGTACGATCGAGCAATGGACGCCACCGCCGCAGCAACACGCCGCTCCGGTCACGCCCGTGCCGATCGACGCAAAAAAAAACGCTTCCGGACAAGCGTCTGGGCTGTTTCTCCAAGTGGGAGCGTTCGCCAACCCGGACGCTGCGGAACTCCTGAGGTCGAAATTGAGCGGGATGGTCCGCGCGCCGGTGTTCGTGAGTTCGATCGCGCGCAACCAACAGACGCTCTATCGCGTGCGGATGGGACCGGTCGACACGCCGGGTGAAGCCCAGCAGCTGCAAAACAGCGTAAGGTCGGCCAATCTCGGCTCGCCAAGCGTCGTCACGTCGGACCAGTAACGCTTTCATCAGCGATTAACGCCCCGGCAACGGAGGCGCGTTTCGCTGCCTGACCGACGACGTGCCGACCGGGTTTGTCGTTGTCAGCAGCTTTTCACGGCACGTTCTGTAGAATGTGAGCCCGTTTGCCGGGGTAGCCCGGCACCCGCTTTGCCCGCAAGGGCATGTTTGCCCATTAGCATTTTCGAGAGACGGATGAACATCACCAGCTTTGCAAAACGCCTTTGCCTGCTTATCCCGCTATTCACCACGCCTGCCGTGTTTGCGGTCGAACAGATGACGCCATCGCCACCGCAACTGGCTGCCAAGGCTTATGTGCTGATGGACGCCAACAGTGGCAACGTTCTGGTCGAAAACAATGGCGACCAGCGCCTGCCACCGGCCAGTCTGACCAAGCTGATGACCGCCTACATCGCCACGCTGGAAATCCGTCGTGGCCAGATCGGCGAAAACGACCCGGTGACCGTCAGCGAAAACGCCTGGCGCACCGGCGGTTCGCGGATGTTCATCAAAGTGGGCAGCCAGGTCACCGTCAGTGACCTGCTGCACGGCATCATCATTCAGTCGGGTAACGACGCCAGCGTTGCGCTTTCCGAGCACATCGCCGGCAGCGAAGACGCCTTCGCCGACCTGATGAACAAGACCGCTGCCGACCTGGGCATGGTCAACAGCCACTTCATGAACCCGACCGGCCTGCCGAACCCTGATCACTACGCCACCGCCCATGACATGGCCCTGCTGGCGCGCGCGATCATCCACGAAGACCCGGCGCACTACGCGATCTACTCGCAGAAAGAGTTCTTCTGGAACGGCATCAAACAGCCAAACCGCAACCTGCTGCTGTGGCGTGACAAGACCGTCGACGGTCTGAAAACCGGTCACACCGAAGAAGCCGGCTACTGCATGGTGTCCTCGGCCGTGCGTGATGGCATGCGTCTGATTGCTGTCGTGTTCGGCACCAACAGCGAGCAAGCTCGTGCTGCCGAAACCCAGAAGCTGCTGACCTACGGTTTCCGTTTCTTCGAAACCCAGACCTTCTATCAGAAGGGCACCGAACTGGCTCAGGCGCCGGTCTGGAAAGGCACAGAGCGTCAAGTCAAAGCCGGTCTGGCTGAAGACCTGACCATGACCATGCCAAAAGGCGAGCTGAAGAAGCTGGCCGCGAGCATGACCATGAATCCACAGCTGGTTGCGCCGATCGCCAAAGGCGACGTCATCGGCAAGGTTGAGGTCAAGCTGGACGACAAGGTCGTGCACAGTGCCAACCTGATCGCTCTGGACGCCGTCGAGGAGGGTGGTATCTTCCGCCGCCTGTGGGATAGCATCCGCTTGTTCTTCTACGGTCTGTTCAACTGATCAACGATTGATCAAAAGCTGACCGTTGCTCCGTACGCCCCCGTCGCCGACCGCGCCGGGGGCCTGTCCGTTTTCCGGCTTACGAGGCCGTTACTGCCATGACAGATACCGAAGTAAAAGCGCCAAAAATCGAATTTCCCTGCGCCGACTATCCCATCAAGATCATCGGCGACACGGGCGTGGGCTTCAAAGACAAGGTCATCGAGATTCTTGAGAAGCACGCCACCGTCGACATGAAAACCCTGGCCGAGCGCCAGAGCAGCAACGGCAAGTACACCACCGTTCAGCTGCACATCATTGCCACCGGGCAAGACCAGCTTTACGACATCAACAGCGAATTGCGGGCCACCGGCTTCGTGCACATGGTGCTGTGATGGGTGCGGCTCTGGGCTTTCGTGAACTCGGTCTGACCGACTACGAGCCCACCTGGCAGGCCATGAAACGCTTCACCGACGGCCGCGACCGCGAAACCGCCGATGAGGTCTGGCTTGTGCAGCATCCGCCTGTCTTCACCCAGGGCCAGTCCGGCAAGCCCGAGCATTTATTGCTTCCGGGGGATATCCCGGTGGTGCAGGTCGATCGCGGCGGCCAAGTGACTTATCATGGCCCCGGCCAACTGGTGGCGTATCTGCTGCTGGACGTGCGCCGTCTGGGCTTTGGCGTTCGCGACCTGGTCACCCGGATCGAACACAGCCTGATCGACCTGCTGGCCGGTTATGGTGTCACCGCCGCAGCCAAGGCTGATGCGCCAGGGGTCTACGTCGACGGCGCCAAGATTGCCTCACTGGGGCTGCGCATCCGTAACGGCTGTTCGTTTCATGGCCTTGCGCTGAACGTCGATATGGATCTGGACCCTTTTAAACGGATAAATCCCTGCGGGTATGCGGGGCTGGCAATGACCCAGCTGCGCGAACAGGCAGGTCCGATTGAATTTGCCGAGGTTAGTGCCCGGCTGCGTGCGCAGCTCGTCAACCACCTCGACTACGCTGAGCAGACGACCCTAACGGGCGGAATCGATTGATATGACTACTGCGTATGAGGCAGCTGACACTGTCGTGAATACAGAGAATGCCGTACAAACCCTGATCCCGACGGTGAACGTGGCCACGCCTGAGCGTGTGGCGCGTCCTAAAGTGGAAGCCGGCGTGAAGCTGCGCGGCGCCGAAAAAGTCGCGCGCATCCCGGTGAAGATCATTCCGACGGTCGATCTGCCGAAGAAGCCGGACTGGATTCGTGTGCGTATCCCGGTCTCGCCGGAAGTCGACCGCATCAAAGCGCTGCTGCGCAAGCACAAGCTGCACAGCGTGTGCGAAGAGGCGTCCTGCCCGAACCTGGGCGAGTGCTTCTCTGGCGGCACCGCGACCTTCATGATCATGGGCGACATCTGCACCCGTCGCTGCCCGTTCTGCGACGTCGGCCATGGCCGTCCGAAGGCGCTGGACACCGATGAGCCGAAGAACCTCGCCGTCGCCATCGCTGACCTCAAACTCAAGTACGTCGTGATCACTTCCGTGGACCGTGACGACCTGCGCGATGGCGGCGCTCAGCACTTCGCCGACTGCATCCGCGAAATCCGCCTGCTGTCGCCGAACGTCCAGCTGGAGACCCTGGTCCCGGATTACCGTGGCCGTATGGACATCGCGCTGGAAATCACCGCCGCGACGCCGCCAGACGTCTTCAACCACAACCTGGAAACCGTACCGCGCCTGTACAAGGCCGCGCGTCCGGGTTCGGATTACCAGTGGTCGCTGACCTTGCTCAAGCGTTTCAAGGAAATGGTTCCCCACGTGCCGACCAAATCCGGGCTGATGCTGGGCCTGGGCGAGACGGATGAAGAAGTCATCGAAGTCATGCAGCGCATGCGCGAGCACAACATCGACATGCTGACCCTGGGTCAGTACCTGCAACCGTCGCGCAACCACCTGCCGGTGCAGCGCTTCGTGCACCCTGACGTATTCGACTGGTTCGCCGAAGAAGGCTACAAAATGGGCTTCAAGAACGTCGCCTCCGGCCCGTTGGTCCGCTCCTCGTACCATGCGGACGAGCAAGCCAAGCTGGTCAAGTCGCTGCTCACGGCGGGTTGATCACGGCGTCGCTGACGCAGAAAGCAAAACGGGCCGGATAGAAATATCCGGCCCGTTTTTTTGTGTTGCGTTTCATTCTGCGCAGTTAAGGCTGGCGTAACTGCTGCAGCAATTCCTGGGTCGGGTACCCGTCCGCCGGCCAGCCAAAGGATTGCTGCGCGCTGCGAATCGCCTTGCGCGTGTTGGCGCCGATGATCCCGTCCGGCGCGCCTGCGTCGTACTGTCGGGCCGAGAGCAGCGTCTGCAGCTCGATCCGCTCGGTGCGGCTCAGCGGACGATCACCGCGCGGCCAGCTTCCCTGCACATAACCGCCGCCGCTGAATCGTTCGGACAGCAAGCCGATCGCCATCGCATAGGACGACGAGTTGTTGTACTTCAGGATGGCGCGGAAGTTATCCATCACCAGAAAGGCCGGGCCTTTATAGCCCGCAGGCAGCAGCAAGGCGGCTTGTTGTTGCAGCAGATTGGCCGGCAGCGCAGAGCCGCTCGGCAGCTTCAGGCCCAGCTGCTGCCATTCGCCGATGGATTTGCGCGTTGAGGCGTCCGCCAGGGCGTAGTCAAACCCCTGAGCCAGCTGCACTTCGAATCCCCAGGGCTGGCCTTTCTGCCAGCCCGAGCTTTGCAGGTAATGTGCAGTGGAGGCCAGTGCGTCGGTGGGGGAGTTCCAGATATCACGGCGACCGTCGCCGTCGAAATCCACCGCGTGGGTGTTGTAGGTCGTCGGTATGAACTGCGTCTGGCCCATGGCGCCAGCCCAGGAGCCCAGCATGCTCGGCGCATCGATGTCGCCGTGCTGAATGATCTGCAGCGCGGCGATCAGTTGATCCTGGGCGAACTGTGGTCGGCGTCCCTCATAGGCCAGCGTCGCCAGCGAGCGAATCACCGACTGCGTGCCCTGGAACTGACCGAAGCTGCTCTCCATCCCCCACACGGCGACCAGTGCCTGGCGATCGACGCCATAACGCTGCTCGATGGCGCTCAGCGCGTCGGCGTATTGATTCAGCAGGGCCTGACCCTTGCGTACACGCACGGCGGACATGGCGCCGTCGAGGTATTCCCACACCGGACGACTGAACTCCGGCTGGCTGCGATCGGCCTTGACCACGCTCATGTCCGGCGTGACGCCGGCAAATGCGTTATCAAACACCTCCGGGCGCACACCCGCGTTCAGCGCGAGAGCACGAAACTGGCTCTGCCACTCGCTGAAGGTCATTGCGGGCTGGATTTCAAAGTTGCCGTCGTCAGGTTGCGCAACAGCGCCGGAGGGCACGGGCAGACTTTTGACGACTTGCGCCGCGGGTGCGGCCTGGAGCGGGGTGGCAACGGCAGCGGTAGGCTGCTCGGCACAGGCAACCAGCGCGAAGAGGCTGGAAGCGGCGATCAACTGGCGGAGGTGCCAGCGACGGGGAAAGCTTGGGGGCATTCTGGGGTCCACAGGGCTAAACCGGAAGGTGCAGACCTTAACATGCCGGCCCTGTCGGTGGGGCGTCAGTCAGTAACCTGAAGTTTTCAAGCCGCCATAACGGAAGAAGCCTCCCAGCTTTTAGACTGGAAGGCTTCGCGGCGGTAGCTGCCTTTGCCCTTGCCGGGTTGTTCCTGACGGCTGCGGAACAGTGGCTGGGCGATGATGGATTTGGCCTTGTTCGGCCGCTTTTTGGCTTTGCTCATGGCGTTCTCGCTCAAGTGGTGGGGTGGAGCAGCGGGGATATTCTGCCAGTTAGGCGCCGCTGTCCAATTAACCTGAGCTATCGAAACGTTACAGATTATTCCGCCGGCAATGCCAGTCGTTGCCCCGCCATCAGCAGCGTCAGACGACTGAGGCTGCTCCAGACCGATCCCTGGGCCTGGCCTTTGATCTGCGCGTCGATGTGTTGGGCGTCCATCAACAACTGGCCCCAGCGTCGCGCCGAGTGGCGTTGCAGGGCTTTGCTCATCAACGGCTTGCGCTTGTCCCAGATGGGCGGACGCGCCTGGCTGAAGGCTTTGTCCAGCGGGATGCCCTGACTGAACTGCAACGCCAGATTGGCCAGCACGCGAAGCTCGCGGGACAGTGCCCAGAGAATGACCGGAGGCTCGACGCCTTCGCCGCGCAGGCCTTCGAGCATCCGCAGCGCGTGGGCCGCTTCGCCGTTGAGGATGGCGTCAGTCAGACCGAAAACATCGAAGCGCGCGCTGTCGGCCACCGCCGCCTGCACGGTCTCAACCGTGATCTGGCCTTCTTCGGCCATCAGCTTGAGCTTTTCGATTTCCTGCGCAGCGGCGAGCAAGTTGCCTTCAACCCGCGCCGCGATCAGTTCGATGGCGTCCGGGGTCGCTGCGAGGCCGGCCTGTGACAGGCGCTGACGAATCCATTGCGGCAACTGGCTGGCGTCCACCGGCCAGATCTGCACGAACTGTGTCTGCGGCCCTTCGACCAGCGCTTTGCCCCATTTGGTTTTCTGCGCCGAGCCGTCGAGCTTGGGCAGGCTGATCAACAGCAGCGTGTCTTCGGCAGGGCGGCCGCAGTATTCCAGCAGTGCGGCGGCGCCTTTGTCGCCGGGTTTGCCGGATGGCAGGCGCAACTCCAGCAGCCTGCGCTCGGCGAACAGCGACATGCTCGCGCCCGCCTGAAGCAGGGTGCCCCAGTCGAAGCTCGAGTCGGCGCTGAACACCTGACGTTCGTCATAGCCTTGCTGGCGCGCAGCCGCACGGATGGCGTCGCACGCCTCCTGACATTGCAGCGGGTCATCGCCGCTGACGATGTAGACAGGCGCAAGCGCACCTTGAAGGTGTTTGGAAAGCTGGGCGGGGGCGAGTTTCATGGGTCAGAAAAGATCAGGGCCGGCGAACCGGCCCCGACGCCGTCACTTGGACGGGATTTCGATAGGCGACTGCTGTGGCGTCTCGTCGCGAATGCGCTGAGCAGCGGCTTCGGCATCCGCCTGGGCGCGAGCAGCGACGTCGGCTTTGGCTTGCAGCTCGTCAAGGCGCTGAGGTGTCAGCTGCTGCAGACGGGCCAGCACTTTCTGCACGAGGTCAGTGCGCATTTCCTTACGGATCTGATCGGCTTCCTGGTCAGAGCCGATCAGGTTGTTGCCGTCATGGACAAAGACTTTCTGCGACTGCACGGAGTCATCAAGCAGCAGAACATCTTTGCTGCCGTGAATTTCGTACTTGAGCACGGTGGTCAGCTCGTATTCGGCGGAGCGACCGGAGCCGGCGTAGCTCGCCGTGCGCTGGGCTTCGTCTTCACGGGCGATGAACAGCTTGTACTGGGCGCCGGTGTAGACGTGCACGCCGCTGTTGGTCAGGGTCTGACGCAGCTGGGTGACGACGTCGCCGTAAGCGTCGCGCGCGCTCACGTCCAGTTCCTTGATCGACAGGGCGTTGGTGCCGGTGCCGCGCA
Organism: Pseudomonas sp. CFBP 8772; assembly: GCF_014841665.1. Lineage (NCBI taxonomy): Bacteria > Pseudomonadati > Pseudomonadota > Gammaproteobacteria > Pseudomonadales > Pseudomonadaceae > Pseudomonas > Pseudomonas sp. CFBP 8772. The sequence goes on from NZ_JACYUI010000007.1 coordinate 217,164, forward strand.
GCTGGAAACCGCAGGCGCTCAGCAGAACCGCGAGTCCCATTACCAGCAGATTGCGTTTGATCATCTTGTTGCTCCCTTGAATCCGTTAGAACCCGGCATCCCGGGTTCTTGAAATTTATGCGGGGCCTGCAGACAGGCGCCCGATGATTGCGTCAGCTGGCGACGATATTAACCAGTTTGCCCGGCACCACGATGACCTTGCGGATCGTCAGGCCGTCGATGAAGCGCAGCACGTTTTCGTTGATCCGTGCGGCAGCCTCGACTTCCTCGCGGGTGGCGCTGGCCGGCATCTCGATATGGCCACGCAGCTTGCCGTTGACCTGAATCACCAGCTGCAACGTGTCCTGCACCAGTGCCGAGCCATCCACCACAGGCCAGCCGGCGTCGATGATTGGACCTGAGTGGCCCAGCGCCGCCCACAATTGGTGGCTGATGTGCGGGGTGATCGGCGCCAGCAGCAGGGCGACCGTCTCCAGACCTTCCTGCAACAGCGCGCGGTCCTGAGCCGACACCTGCGGCGCTTTTTCCAGGACGTTCATCAGCGTCATCACCTGAGCGATAGCGGTGTTGAATTTGTGGTGCTGGCCCACGTCCTGACCTGCCTGCTTGATGGCCAGGTGGATCGAGCGGCGAATGGCCTTCTGGTCGTCGTTCAGCGCGGTTTTGTCGAGTGCGCCTGCAGCGCCCGCCGTCACGTGAGCCTGCGCCAGACGCCAGACGCGCTTGAGGAAGCGGTGGGAGCCTTCCACGCCGGAGTCAGACCACTCCAGGCTCATGTCAGGCGGCGAGGCAAACATCATGAACAGGCGGCAGGTGTCGGCGCCGTACTGGTCGATCATCGACTGAGGGTCGACGCCGTTGTTCTTCGATTTCGCCATCTTTTCGATGCCGCCGATTTCAACCGGCTGGCCATCGGCAATCAGCTTGGCGCCGATAATCTTGGCCTTGCTGTCGCGTTCGAACTCGACATCCGCCGGGTTGAACCAGGTTTTGCTGCCGTTGGCTTCCAGACGATAAAACGTCTCGGCCACGACCATGCCCTGGGTCAACAGGTTCTTGAACGGCTCGTTGGAGCTGACCAGGCCTTCGTCGCGCATCAGCTTGTGGAAGAAGCGCGCGTACAGCAGGTGCAGGATCGCGTGTTCGATACCGCCGATGTACTGATCAACCGGCAGCCAGTGATTCGCGGCCTTAGGGTCAACCATGCCGCCCTCGTAGTGAGGCGAGGCATAGCGGGCGAAATACCACGAGGACTCGACGAAGGTGTCCATGGTGTCGGTTTCGCGCTTGGCCGGCGCACCGCAGGTCGGGCAGCTGCACTCGTAGAACTCGGGCATGCGCGCAAGCGGTGAGCCCGCGCCGTCCGGTACCACGTCTTCAGGCAGCTTGACCGGGAGTTGATCTTCCGGGACAGGCACGTCGCCGCACGTGTCGCAGTGGATGATCGGGATCGGGCAGCCCCAGTAGCGCTGGCGGCTGATGCCCCAGTCGCGCAGGCGGAACTGGGTGCGTGAGTTGCCCAGTTCTTTCTTGAGCAGCGCGGCTTCCATGGCGTCGAACGCGCTGGTGAAGTCCAGACCGTCGAACTCACCGGAATTAATGAGCTGGCCGTGCTCGCCGTACGCGTCCTGCCAGGGCGCAGGGGTTTCATCGCCCGCGCTGGTGCGCACAACGGCTTTGATCGGCAGGCTGTACTTGGTGGCGAACTCGAAATCGCGTTCGTCGTGTGCAGGCACGGCCATGACCGCACCGTCGCCGTAATGCATCAGCACGTAGTTGGCGACCCACACCGGGAGCTTCTCGCCGGTCAGCGGGTGTTCGACGAACAGCGAGGTCGGCAGGCCTTTCTTTTCCTGGGTAGCGACGTCGGCTTCGGCGACGCTGCCGCTTTTGCATTCGTTGATGAACGCTTGCAGCTCGGGATTATTCTGCGCCGCGAGGGTCGCCAGCGGGTGCTCGGCGGCAACGGCGACGTAGGTCGCGCCCATCAGGGTGTCGGGGCGGGTGGTGAAGACTTTCAGGGTGCCGGCTTCGCCGATGGACGCCTGGTCGTACGGGAACTGCACTTCCATGCCACGGGATTTGCCGATCCAGTTGCGCTGCATGGTCTTGACCTGTTCAGGCCAGCCCGGCAACTCGTCGAGGCTCTCCAGCAGCTCATCCGCATAGGCGGTGATCTTGAAGTAGTACATCGGGATTTCGCGTTTTTCGATCACCGCGCCCGAACGCCAGCCGCGCCCGTCGATGACTTGCTCGTTGGCCAGGACGGTCTGGTCGACCGGGTCCCAGTTCACGGTGCCGTTCTTGCGGTAGATCACGCCTTTTTGGAACAGGCGAGTGAACAGCCATTGTTCCCAGCGGTAGTAATCGGGTTTGCAGGTGGTGATTTCGCGGGACCAGTCGATCGCCAGACCCAGGCTCTTGAGCTGGTTCTTCATGTAGGCGATGTTTTCGTAGGTCCACTTGGCGGGGGCGACGTTGTTCTTCATCGCGGCGTTTTCCGCCGGCATGCCGAACGCGTCCCAGCCCATCGGCTGCAGCACGTTTTTGCCTTGCATGCGCTGATAGCGGGCGATCACGTCGCCGATGGTGTAGTTGCGCACGTGACCCATGTGTAGCTTGCCGCTGGGGTAAGGGAACATCGACAGGCAGTAGAAGGTGTCCTTGCCTGGCTGTTCACTGACTTCAAAAGACTTTTGCTCGTCCCAGAAGGTCTGGGCGGCGGCTTCGATTTCGCGGGGCTGGTAGAGTTCGTGCATGGCTACTTTTGGCTGAAATGAGTGACCCTTGACCGCTTCTCGGCGTGACCGGATCAGGAAGCCTTCGCATGCCAGACGGGGCCGTCCGCATTGCGATGCATCCATGCCCGGTTGGGCGGAAGTGGATTTACAGGAAGCGCCGTAGCATACATGAGGCTACCAAGCCGAGGGAAACCCTGATTGCGTGCTCAAGACTCGGCATCTGCGGCATCCGCCGTTGGTCGCGGCATCGCGCCGGTTTTTGCAGCGGCGCTAAGCTCACTGACGGGGGTAAGTGTTTATCTTCAGTGAGGTGAACGGATGGCAGAGCTGCAGCATGAAGTAGAGCAACCTGATGTGTATGACCGTCTGATCGATCGTCTGGGCCTGGCTCTGGACACGGCAAAAACAGCGGTGCGACTTCGAAACGAATCCCCCGTTGAGCTTGAGTTGCGTGGCTTGAGTCACGCCGAGTTTCAGTTGATCGAGGCTTATCTGGGCAGAACTGAAGTCGTTGTGAAAGAGGATTCTCCGATCGCCACGAGGGGAAGTTCCAGCACCTCACGGGAGCCTTCAGAGCCGATGCGAGCGTCCCATCCCCACGCCAATGTCATCTGGCTCAAGGATCAGCGCCGAGCCAAGGTGTCGGCAAAGTTGAGTCGCTACAGTTCCAGCAAACATTTCAAGCGTTAACTTCTGCGGGGACTGACCCCGGCCAATCGAGCATTGCTGCTTAGCGTCATTGCTTCTAGGCTTCGGGCATCTTTGGAGATGCCCGATGCCCTTTCGTTACTTCATCAAAAATCTGCTGCTGCCTCCGGGCCTATTCCTGTTGTTGTTAGTGCTCGCCTGGTGGTTGAGAAACAGGCGACCAGTGTTGGCGCGGGTGCTGTTCGTGATGGGCGTTGGCGGGATGGCCGCGATGAGTCTGCCGATTGTGGTGGAGTGGTCGGCGAAGGGCATCGAGCGCATCCCGCCGCTGCCGCAGAGCAAGTGGGCAACGCTGGCCCAGCGCGCCGATGCGATCGTGATTCTGGGCTCGGGCCGGGAACGCAATGACCCGAGCTGGGGCACCGACATCCCGACGGGGGTTGCGCTGGAACGCATGAGATACGCCGCGCGTCTGTCGAAGGCGTCGGGCCTGCCGATCCTCACCACCGGCGGGCTGCATTACGGCGAGCCGCCGAGCGAGGCGGCGATCATGGCCGACTCCCTGCGCGACGACTTTGGCGTGACTGTCCGTTGGCAGGAAGGTGAAAGCCGCACGACCTGGGAAAACGCCAAGATGACGGCCGCGATCTTGTTGCCGCAGGGCATCAAGCGCGTGGTCGTGGTGACCCAGGCGTGGCACATGCCGCGTTCGGTCTGGAGTTTCGAGAAGGCCGGGTTCAGCGTGGTTCCAGCTCCGGTCGGCTTCCTGAGCGTGGACAACGCCCGCCCATTTGGAGGCTGGACGCCGGAGGCGAGGGCGGTGTGGCAGAACGGGCAATTGATCAACGAAGCGGCGGGGTTGGTGGGGTATCGGTTGTTTTACCGGTGAGCTGAGCAGCAGGCGTTCGGTCCCGCTGTCAAAGCGCGTATCCCCTGACACCGCGCACGCTGTTAGTGGGACCGGCTTTAGCCGGGAAAGCGCCGGGTGTCACACTGCAAATCTGATGATGCGCAAACTGGCCTCTTCCCGGCTAAAGCCGGTCCCACTAATAGACCGCATGCATCCAGTCATGCTGGTGCCCAATTGTAAGATCATGCGCACTCAGCGGGACTGGCGGTGGCCCAATGGTGGAACCGTACGCGTTCAGCGAGACTGGCTGCGGTTTAATGTGGGACCGGCTTTAGCCGGGAAAGCGTCAGGTGACACACCGCATATTTGATGGTGTTCATGCGGGCCTCTTCCCGGTTGAAGCCGGTCCCACGGGGATGTCCTCATCCACCAGACATCTCTCGATACCCACTCGCCCTAGGTAAAGCGTTTCACTGCTTTTACTGTTCGCCTTCACAACGAGGGAGAGCGGCGAAATGCATGGAAGCAAACATGAACGGTCTTTGCGTATCGGTCGATATTCCCAACAGGGGAACGTCTATCTCGTAACCTCTGTGGTGAAGGATCGCACCCCTCTGTTCAGTAATATTCAAATAGGCCGCCTAGCGGTTCAGGAAATGAAACGTTTGCACGACTCAGGCGTTGTGCACTCATTCGCCTGGGTGGTTATGCCCGATCATCTGCATTGGCTGTTTGAACTCAAGTCAGGATCACTGCCTGCGCTCATGCAAGCGCTGAAGGGCAGAACCGCTTTCGCAGTGAACAAGGCACATGGCGCAAAAAAAATGACATGGCAGAAGGGTTATCACGATCATGGGGTCAGGGCCGATGAGGAGCTCGTCGAAATGGCTCGCTATGTCATTAACAACCCGATTCGAGCAGGGCTGGTGATGCACCGGGGGGACTATCCACTGTGGGACTGCGAATGGATGCTTGAGTGGGACTGCCTTTAGCTGTCCCACTAATAGACCGCGTGCGTTCAATCAGGCTGGTGCAGGCCAACTGTGAGACCTCAAGCAGTCAGCGGGGCTGGCTGAGGCTCAATGGTGCGACTGTGCGCAGTCAGCGGGACTGGCGAGATTTATTGTGGGACCGGCTTTAGCCGGGAAAGCGTCGGGTGTCACACCGCATATTTGATGGTGTTCGTGCCGGCTTCTTCCCGGCTAAAGCCGGTCCCACTAATAGTCCGCGTGCATTCATTCAGGCGGGTGCAGGCCCAATTGTAGGATCGCGCGCGGTCAGCGGGGCTGGCTGAGGCTCAATGGTGGGACCGTACGCAGTCAGCGGGGCTAGTTGAGATTTATTGTGGGACCGGCTTTAGCCGGGAAAGCGTCAGGTGACACACCGCATGTTTGATGGTGTCCGCGCTGGCCCTTTCCCGGCTGAAGCCGGTCCCACTAATGGTCCGCGTGCATTCAGTCAGGCTGTTGCAGGCCAGTTGTAGGACCAAGCGCAGTCAGCGGAGCTGGCTGTGCTCGAGGGCTCACACCGCCTTCGCCATCCGACCCGCGAAGAACGCCCAGCCGATCAGCAGCAGTGACAGCACGATCAGCGGCCACGAGCGCCAGTGCAGGTACGGCGTGAGGTTTTGCATCGGGGTCACTTCGCCGTACATCACGGCGCGCTCGAACTGCGGCACGGTGGTAGTGATTTCGCCGAACGGGTCGATCAGCGCGCTGACGCCGTTGTTGGTGGCGCGGATCATCCAGCGGCCGGCTTCCAGGGCGCGCATCTGCGCCATCTGCAAGTGCTGCAGCGGACCGATCGAGGTGCCGAACCACGTGTCATTGCTCACCGTCAGCAGCAGATCGCTTTGCGCCGACAGCCCTGCGGCGAACTCCGGGTACACCACCTCATAACAAATGAACGGCGCGATCTCATAACCCTTGGCCTGCAACAGCGCTTGCCCGGACGGGCCGCGCGCAAAGTCGGACATCGGCAGGTTGAAGAACCCGATCAACCCCCGCAGCAGGTCCTGCAACGGCACGTACTCACCAAACGGCACGAGCTTCTGCTTCAGGTAAGTGCCATCGCCTTCACCGGTTACGGTAATGGCGTTGTAGTAACGGTATTCCCCATGGGTGCCTTTCTCTCGCAGTGGCACGCCGGTGATCAGCGCCGAATCGCGCTCGGCCGCAAACTTGCCCATCACCGACAGGTAGCCTTCGACCGATTCCTTGAGCACAGGCACGGCGGTTTCCGGCCAGATGATCAGGTCAGCTTTCTTCGAGGTGAACGTCATGTCGCGGTACAGCGCCAGTTGCGCGTTGAGCGCCGCCGGGTCCCACTTCATGCTCTGTTCGACGTTGCCCTGCATGGCTGCGACGGTCAGCGGCTTGCCGGCAGGCTCGGTCCAGGCGTGATCTTTCAGGGCCAGCCCGGCAACCCATGGCGCCAGCAGCAACGCAATGCCTGCCGCCAATTTTGGCGCGCGGGTGCGCAAACGAGGCAGATTGCACAGCAGCGCGGCACTCAGGGCGAGCACAAAGGAGATCAGCCACATGCCGCCCAGTGGCGCGAGTCCTTTGAGGGGGCCGTCCAATTGGCTGTAGCCGGAATAAAGCCAGGGGAAACCGGTGAGGAACCAGCCGCGAAACATCTCCTGGCCGAACCACAGGGCTGCGAAGGCTAGAGAGTCTGCCAGCGGCGCTTCGTTACGACGGATCCAGCGGGCCCAGATCCACGCCGGCAGGGCGAAGAAAAACGCCACCGCTGCGCAGAACAGCACCATCAGGAAAGCCGCCAGCCAGACCGGCGCCTCGCCATAGGTGTGGATGCTGACGTAAATCCAGCTGGTGCCGCCGCCGAACAGGCCGAACCCGTAGGACCAGCCGCGCCAGAGGGCCTGACGCGGTGTGAGGTCACGCAGACCGAGATAGAAAACCACCAGCGCGACAATCGCCAGGGGCCAGATATCGAACGGTGCCAGGGCCAGGGTAATCAACGCGCCGGCCACCATGGCCAGCAGGTTACCGGGCCAGCCGGGGCGGGTGATCCAGCGCATTTACATTCCTTAAAGCGGGTAGGGCATTACGTGCGGTTGATCGGGCTCAGGCGCAGCAAGTGAATACGACGGCTGTCGGCATTCAGGATGCGGAAACGGTACGCGCCGATTTCGGTGATTTCATTACGCTTGGGCAGATGCCCGAACGCGTTCATCACCAGACCGCCGACGGTGTCGAATTCGTCATCGGAGAACCCGCTGTCGAAGAACTCGTTGAAGCTCTCGATCGGGGTCAGCGCTTTGACCAGGAAATCGCCACTGGGCAGCGGCTTGATGTAGCTGTCTTCCTCGACGTCGTGCTCGTCTTCGATGTCGCCGACGATTTGCTCAAGCACGTCTTCGATGGTCACCAGACCTGCGACGCCGCCGTATTCGTCGATGACGATGGCCATGTGATTGTGGTTGGCGCGGAATTCCCGCAACAGCACGTTCAGGCGCTTGGATTCAGGGACGAAGGTCGCCGGGCGCAGCAGGCTTTTCACGTCGCCGCTGCCACCGTCTTCCTTGAGAATCAGCGGCAGCAGGTCTTTGGCAAGCAATACGCCCAGCACGTCATCGTGGCTTTCGCCGATGACCGGGTAGCGCGAGTGCGCCGAATCGATCACGGCCGGCAGGAATTCGCGCGGGGTCTGGCTGGCCTTGATGCTGATCATCTGCGAACGCGGCACCATGATGTCGCGGACCTGCAGGTCGGCGACCTGGATAGCGCCCTCGACGATGGCCAGCGCTTCACTGTCCAGCAGCTTGTTCTGATGGGCTTCGCGCAGCAGCTCTAGCAGCTCCTGGCGGTTTTTCGGCTCATGGGCAAATGCCTGGGTCAGTTTGCCCAACCATGACTTTTGCCCGTTGCTCGATCGGTCTTCGCTCATAGCCCTTACTCGTGGTCCTTGGCTGATGTTTCTAAATGGGGTGTGTCGGAATGCGATGCTTCTTTATGAACAGCTTCGACAGGTTCTTCGTCTGCGTAGGGATCCGGATAGCCAAGTTCTGCAAGCAACTCCCGTTCCAGCGCTTCCATCTCTTCCGCTTCGTCATCATCGATGTGATCGTAGCCCAACAGATGCAGGCAACCATGAATCACCAGATGCGCCCAATGGGCATCCAGTGATTTGCCCTGTTCAGCGGCTTCACGGGTGACCACAGGCACGCAGATGACCAGATCGCCCAGCAACGGAATGTCCAGCATCTCGTCGGGGACGTCGGCAGGAAACGACAACACGTTGGTGGCGTAATCCTTGTGCCGCCACGTGTTGTTCAGCTCTCGGCCTTCCGCTTCGTCGACGAGGCGAATGGTCAGTTCCGAGTCAGCCGAACGCTGGCGCAGGCCCATTTCACACCAGAGGCGGAACTGGGCTTCGCTCGGGGCGCTGGCCTGACTCGCAAGTTGCAGATCCAGCTCAAGCATCGCGGCGAGTGTCCGGTGAACCGTGGGGAGCGGCCGGGTTGTCGGTGCGTTCTTCGTAGCGCTCGTAGGCTTCGACGATGCGCTGCACCAGCGGGTGGCGCACGACGTCCTTGGGCTTGAAGTGGGTGAAGCTGATGCCCGGCACGTCCTTGAGCACTTCAATGACGTGGTTCAGACCGGATTTCGTGCCCTTGGGCAAGTCGATCTGGGTCACGTCACCGGTGATCACGGCCGTGGAGCCGAAGCCGATACGGGTCAGGAACATTTTCATCTGCTCGACGGTGGTGTTCTGACTCTCGTCGAGAATGATGAAGCTGTTATTAAGGGTACGACCGCGCATGTACGCCAGCGGCGCGACTTCGATCACCTGCTTCTCGATCAGCTTGGCGACGTATTCGAAGCCGAGCATTTCGTACAGCGCGTCATACAGCGGGCGCAGGTACGGGTCGATTTTCTGGGACAGATCGCCGGGCAGGAAGCCGAGCTTTTCGCCCGCTTCTACGGCAGGACGCACCAGCAGAATGCGGCGGATGGTCTCGCGCTCAAGCGCATCCACCGCAGCGGCCACCGCCAGATAGGTCTTGCCGGTACCGGCCGGGCCGATGCCGAAGTTGATGTCGTTGGCGAGGATTTCCTTCACGTACCGCTGCTGATTCAAGCCACGGGGGCGAATCATGCCTTTCTTGGTACGCAAAGCGACGCCGACCTCGGCAGCAGGGTGGTTGTCCAGCTCTTCGACGCCGGATTCCTGCAGAAACAGATGGACCATGTCCGGTGACAGCTCGGTCGCTTTCGTTTCCCGATACAGCCGGCGCAGCAGGTTCTCTGCCGAGGTGGTTTGTTTGCGTTCGCCGATCATCTCGAACTGGCCTCCGCGATTGCGGATCTCGATGTCCAGGCGCTGTTCGATCAAGCGCAGATGCTCGTCGAATTGCCCGCACAGATTGGCGAAGCGGTGAGCCTCGATAGGTTCGAGGCTGAAGCGATGTGGTTCGATAGGTGCGTTCAAAGTGGTTTTGGGCCGCCCGACGGCAATGTGAAGTGACGTGAAGGATAACCCCTGCAGGCAGTGTCCGGAAGGGTTCGCGCACTAATGGGTAAATGAGGTCAGCAGACGCCCGGCAGGATGCCCTTTGGCAGACAGCCCGCCGGATCCGTGCGCCGAATCGCGGGCCGGTGCAGCCGACGTATGGCGGCTGTCCGGCACCTGATTCAACGCTTGGGCCTGCACGAAAAAATAGACGTGACGATTACATTGGGGCGCTTTTGGCTTATTGCAACAACGACCCGCGGAGCGAGTGGGGTTGGGCGCTGTCGATGTACACGTCGGTGAACTGGCCGATCAGCCGGGGGTTGTCGCAGCGGAAATTGACGATCCGGTTGTTCTCGGTACGGCCCTGCAATTCGCCCGGGTCCTTCTTCGAATAGTCGGTGACCAGAATGCGCTGCACGGTGCCGGCCATCTTGCGGCTGATGTCCAGGCCCTGACGGTTGATCAGGTCCTGCAGCTGCTTGAGGCGTTCTTTCTTCACTTCTTCCGACGTGTCATCGGCCAGATCAGCCGCGGGCGTGCCGGGGCGCGCGCTGTAAACGAAGGAGTAGGAGAAATCCATGCCGACGTCTTCAACCAGCTTCATGGTTTGCAGGTGATCCTTCTCGGTTTCGCCCGGGAAGCCGACGATGAAGTCGGAGCTGATGCAGATGTCCGGTACCGCCGCGCGCAGCTTGCGCAGGCGTGACTTGTATTCGAGCACGGTGTGATTGCGTTTCATCGCTGCAAGAATCCGGTCAGAACCTGATTGCACGGGCAAATGCAGATGCTTCACCAGTTCCGGCACTTCGGCGTGGGCTTGAATCAGGCTGTCGGAGAATTCCAGCGGGTGCGAGGTGGTGTAGCGAATGCGGTCGATGCCGTCGATGGCTGCAACCACGCGGATCAATTCGGCCAGATCAGCGAGGCGCCCGTCGTGGGTCGTGCCGCGATAGCCGTTGACGTTCTGGCCCAGCAGGGTCACTTCACGCACGCCGTTCTCGGCCAGATGAAGCACCTCGTTAATGACGTCGTCGAACGGCCGGCTGACTTCTTCGCCACGGGTGTAAGGCACCACGCAGAACGTGCAGTATTTGCTGCAGCCTTCCATGACCGACACATAAGCGCTCGGGCCATCGACACGGGGCTCGGGCAGGTGATCGAATTTTTCGATTTCGGGAAACGAGACGTCAACCTGGGGCAGGCGCGTGATGCGCGCCGCGTCGATCATTTCCGGCAGGCGGTGCAGGGTCTGCGGGCCGAAGACCACGTCGACGTACGGTGCGCGGTCGCGGATGGCCGCGCCTTCCTGACTCGCCACGCAGCCACCGACGGCGATGACCATTTCCGGGTTCGCCAGCTTCAGTTCACGCCAGCGGCCAAGCTGGGAGTACACCCGATCCTGCGCCCGCTCGCGGATTGAACAGGTGTTGAGCAGGATGACGTCGGCGTCTTCCGCCCGTGCGGTGACTTCCAGTGCTTGATGTTCGCCCAGCAGATCGACCATGCGCGAGCTGTCGTACTCGTTCATCTGGCAGCCGTGGGTTTCGATGTAAAGCTTCTTGGCCATGCGCGGGTTCATCAGGTGATTCAAAGAACCGCGCATTATAGGGATGCGGGCCCCGGCTTCCTAGCGTCGTCTAACCAGCGGCATGCTATAGTTCGCGCCCTTTTCAAAACGCTGACCACTGCCTGCCTGTTATGACCAAACGCGAAGCTCCAATCTACAAGGTGATTTTTCTCAACCAGGGACAGGTGTTCGAGATGTACGCCAAACAGATCTATCAGAGCGATCTGTGGGGTTTTCTGGAAGTGGAAGAATTCGTCTTCGGCGAGCGCACCACCGTGGTGGTCGACCCGAGTGAAGAGAAGCTGAAGGCGCAGTTCGATGGTGTTGTACGCAGCTTCGTGCCGATGCACTCGATCGTGCGGATCGATGAAGTCGAGCGGATGGGCACAGCGAAGATCACCGAGGCGCGTCACACCGGCAACGTCATGCCGTTTCCGATGCCCATGCCGGACAAGTAACCGACGGTCTACAAGTAGCCGATACCGGACAGGCGATCGGCAACAACAACGGGATCAGGGCTTGACGCTGTCGGCAGGGAAGGGCGCAAACGGTGTGCGTCCTTCAGCGGTTTGCAGCTCCAGCAGGTATTTGCGGAAGATCTGCCCGAGCACTTGCGTGGCCACTTCGAGATCCTCGCGCTTCATCTGTGCCGACACTTCATCCGCCTGGTCCAGTGCATCTTCCGAACCGTTGACCGCCGCCATCTTCAGCACGATATACGCCTGAATGTTATTGGCCTGCACCCCTTCGCCACGAAAGAACATCAAACCCAGCTGGTACTGCGCCTGGGCATGGCCCTGCAACGAAGCTTTTTCGAAATAGTTGAGTGCCTGGGGCAAGTCACGTGGCGCACTTTTGCCCTCGTAATAGAACTCCCCCAACTCGTATTGCGCCTGCGCATCCCCATCCTGAGCCGCCTGCTGACAAGCGGACAACGCTGCTGGCAGGTTGTCTGGCTGGGTATCGAGGGTGCAACGACCCACCGCCGGGATCAACAACGAGTTGCCACCTGCATTAGCCAGCAGGGGATGAAGAAGCAACAGGCAGCCCAATGCAAGGGTGCGGCCGGTGCGATTCATGGAAGTCGACTTACCTCTGAAAAAGGTGCGGGCATGCCCGTCCAGCGAAACGTGCTGGCTGCGCATTATGAAATAAGCGAGGGCAACCTTACAAAGTCTTTACTGATTTTCTGCTGCGCGGGCTTGATAGACCTGAATTCAGGGCGGTTGACCAGGCCGTAGACACTCGGGCGGCATCCGTTCCGCCCGGTCTGCCGGTCATTTCAGTTGAGCAAACGCCTTTTCTGCCGCGTCCAGCGTCTGCTGCAACTCCGCGTCACCGTGGGCGATGGAGGTGAAGCCGGCCTCGAAGGCGCTTGGCGCCAGGTAAACGCCGCCTTCCAGCATCAGGTGGAAGAATTGCTTGAAGCGATTGGCGTCGCTGGTCATCACGTCCTGGAAGGTGACGATTTCTTTGGCGTCGCTGAAGTACAGGCCGAACATGCCGCCCGCCTGGGTGGTCACGAACGGGATGCCGGCGGCGTCGGCGCGCTGTTGCAGGCCTTCCAGCAGGCGCGTGGTGAAGGCAGTCAGTTCGTCGTGGAAACCCGGGCGGCTGATCAGGCGCAGGGTGGTCAGACCCGCCGCCATCGCCAGCGGGTTACCCGACAGGGTACCGGCCTGATACACCGGGCCCAGCGGCGCGATGTGCGACATGATTTCGCGCTTGCCGCCGAAGCAGCCGACCGGCATGCCGCCGCCGATGATCTTGCCGAAGGTGCTCAGGTCCGGCTTCACGCCGTAGTACGCCTGCGCGCCGCCGAGGGCAACGCGGAAACCGGTCATCACTTCGTCGAAAATCAGCACCACGCCATGTTCGTCGCAGGCCTCGCGCAGGCCTTGCAGGAAACCCGGCGCGGGCGGCACGCAGTTCATGTTGCCCGCCACCGGCTCGACGATGATGCACGCCACTTCCTGGCCAACGTCAGCCAGCATCGTCTTGACCGCGTCGATGTCGTTGAACGGCAGGGTCAGCGTGTGCTTGGCGAACGCCGCCGGTACGCCGGGCGAACTCGGTACGCCCAGGGTCAGTGCCCCCGAACCGGCTTTCACCAGCAGGCTGTCGGAGTGGCCGTGGTAGCAGCCCTCGAATTTGATGATGCTGTCCCGACCGGTAAAACCACGGGCCAGACGGATCGCGCTCATGGTCGCTTCGGTGCCGGAGCTGACCATGCGCACCATTTCCATCGACGGCACGATCGAGCAGACCAGATCGGCCATCTCGGTTTCCATCGCGGTCGGCGCGCCGTACGACAGACCGTGTTCCAGCTGCTTGCGCACGGCGTCCAGCACGTCCGGGTGGCTGTGGCCCAGAATCATCGGGCCCCACGAGCCAACGTAATCGACGTAACGCTTGTCGTCTTCATCGGTGACGTAGGCGCCCACCGCGTGCTTGAAGAACAGCGGCGTGCCACCAACGCTTTTGAAGGCGCGGACCGGCGAGTTGACGCCGCCGGGGATGTGTTTCTGGGCGTTGGCGAACAGGGTTTCAGAACGGGACATGATGAGGTCTCTGTTTGAATCGGGAATGAATGAGTGCGTAACCGGCCTGATTCAGAATCAGGCGGGCTTGAACAAATCGTTGAAGGCGCGGGCGCGACGGGTGACTTCCTGGGTGGTTTCCGCGCCGAACAGCCCGTGCACGACGGCCAGCAAGTCGGCGCCATGGGCCACCAGCGGCGCGGCATTTTCCAGGGTAATCCCACCAATCACCGCGATGGGCAGATTGATGCGCTTGCGCGCCTGGCTGAGCAGGTCGAGGCTGCACGTCGGCGCGCCGGGTTTGGTCTGGGAATTGAAAAAGCGTCCGAAGGCGACATAGGTGGCGCCGTCGGCCTTGGCCTTGTCGGCCAGCTCAAGCTGCGCGTGGCAGGTCGCCCCGACAATGGCTTTGTGACCGAGCAGGGCGCGGGCGTCCGGCAGCGAGCCATCGGTTTGCCCCAGATGCACGCCGACACCCAGCCGCGCGGCCACTTCGGCGTCGTCGTTGATGATCAGGCGGGTCTTGTAGCGCTCGCACAGTTTGAGCAGCGCCGAGGCCTCACGCAGGCGGCGGGTCTCGTCACCGGATTTGTCGCGGTATTGCAGAAGGGTCACACCGCCATCGAGGGCGGCTTCGACGTAAGACAGGAATTTACCGGCCAACAGCTGGCTGTCGGTCACGGCATACAAGCCACGTAATCTCATCAAGGTGCCTCTTTTTCGTGGCGTTACGAGCAGAAATCCAGCGGCAGGCGGCGCGGAACAAATTGTCCCCGGCCCAGCTGTTCGGCATCGCGCAGCGTGCGCCAAGTGTAGTCCAGCGCCATTTGCACAGCGCCGATCAGGTCCTGACCCTGGGCCAGTCTTCCCGCCAGTGCGCTGGCCAGTGTGCAGCCGGAGCCGTGATAGCTGCCCGGCAGACGCTGACAGGTAAAGGTGCGTGACTGACCGCCGCGGATGTACAGGCGGTTGTGAACTTCGTGCTCATCGCCATGACCGCCGGTAATCAACAGGTGCTCACAGAACGGCAGCAGCTTCTCGGCGCACTCATCGGCCGTGCCTTCAGGCAGCTCAGCCAGAATGCGCGCTTCCGGCAGGTTCGGCGTGGCGATAGTCGCCAGAGGCAAAAGACGCTCGCGCATGGCGTAACCCACTTCGTCCTTGCCCAGCCGACCGCCGCCACCGGCACGCAACACCGGATCGCAGACCATGGGCAGGTGCGGATGCGCCGTCAGCAGTTCGACGACGGTGTCGACCATCTCCAGCGAACCCAGCATGCCCAGCTTCACTGCCGCGACGACGGAATCGTTGAGCACGGCATTGGCTTGCGCCAGCACCCACTCACGATCCAGCACGCGAAAGTCAGTGACGTTCACGGTGTCTTGAACAGTGAGGGCGGTGATGGCGGGAGCCGCGTGGCAACCCTGGGCGAGCAGGGCTTCGATATCTGCCTGCAAGCCGGCGCCGCCACTGGGGTCGTGACCGGAGAGACAGAGGACAACAGGGCGGGAGCTATAGATATTCATGGTGCGCGAGCTTACCACTAAAGTTTTTGCCGGTGGGACCGGCTTCAGCCGGGAAGGCGCCAGTACAAACACCATCAATTTTGCGGCAGGACGCATGCTGTTAGTAGGACTGGCTTCAGCCGGGAAAGCGCCAGTGCAAACACCATCAATTTTGCGGTGAGACATCCGACGCCTTCCCGGCTAAAGCCAGTCCTACAAGGGAACGCTGTGTTTCAGTAGGACCGGCTTCAGCCGGGAAGAGGCAGATGCGTTCACCATTGATTTTGCAGCGAGACATCCGACGCCTTCCCGGCTAAAGCCAGTCCTACAAGGGAACGCTGTGTTTCAGTAGGACCGGCTTCAGCCGGGAAGGGGCCGGTGCGTTCACCATTGATTTTGCAGCGAGACATCCGACGCCTTCCCGGCTAAAGCCAGTCCTACGGGGGAACGCGGTGTTTTAGTAGGACCGGCTTCAGCCGGGAAAGCGCCAGTGCAAACACCATCAATTTTGCGGTGAGACATCCGACGCCTTCCCGGCTAAAGCCAGTCCTACAAGGGACGCTGTGTTTCAGTAGGACCGGCTTCAGCCGGGAAGAGGCAGGTGCGTTCACCATTGATTTTGCAGCGAGACATCCGACGCCTTCCCGGCTAAAGCCAGTCCTACAGGGCCGCGCGGTGTTTTAGTAGGACCGGCTTCAGCCGGGAAGGGGCCAGTGTAAACGCCATCAATTTTGCGGTGAGACATCTGACGCCTTCCCGGCTAAAGCGAGTCCTACAAGGGAGCGCGGTGTTTTAGTAGGACCGGCTTCAGCCGGGAAGGGGCCGGTGCGTTCACCATTGATTCTGCAGCGAGACATCCGACGCCTTCCCGGCTAAAGCCGGTCCTACACGGGAACAAACCCGCCCCGCACAATGCGCAGATTTAGATGGTGTCATCGAGCTATCGGTCGCTATCCTGTGGCGCTTCATACATTCCGCCAGAAGAGTGAATGCAAGTGCGTTGCCCGCTGACCTATTCGACCGATACAGCGGTCGCTCGCAGAATTGCGAAGCCGTGCGATTTGCCCACGGCAGCTCGTGGACTCCATCAGTGCCAAGGCGGTGCCCCATGCGCCTGGTGCTGATTGTCCTGCTCTGCCTGTTGCCGATGTTCGCCAGCGCCGTCGATTTTGATGAAAAGACCCGCAGCCTGGCACTGGGGCGCGACACCCAAGTGTTCGAAGACCCCACCGGCGATGCGACCATCCAGCAAGTCTCGTCCCCCGAGGGCGCCTCACGCTTCCAACCGCTTGCCAGTCAGTCGCTCAACGCCGGGTACTCTCGCTCCGCTTTCTGGCTGAAGGTGCGTCTGACGTATCGCCCCGGCAACCCGCTGGCGTCCGCCGACTGGCTGCTGGAAATGGCCTACCCGCCGATGGACCACGTTGATCTCTACCTCGGCGACGGCGACGCGCGACCCCGTCTGGCCTGGCAGACCGGCGACATGCTGCCGTTTGCCAGCCGGCAGATTAAGCAGAACAACTACGTGTTCGATCTCAACCTGAACGCCCACGAAACCAAGACCGTTTACCTGCGAGTCGCCAGCCACGGCTCGGTGCAGGCGCCGCTCAATCTGTGGGCCAGTCACGCCTATATAGAAGAGCAGCCGTCGCGGCTGTACATCCTCGGCATGATTTACGGCGTGCTGGCGGTGATGCTCGTCTACAACCTGTTCATCTACCTCAGCGTGCGCGACACCGCGTACCTGTATTACATCCTCTACATCACCTTTTTCGGCCTGTATCAGGTGTCGGTCAACGGCGCGGCGATTGAGTATTTCTGGCCGGACAACCCGTGGTGGGCCAATACCTCAACCACCTTCCTCATCGCCGCCGCGATTCTGTTTGCCAGCCAGTTCACCCGTAAATTCCTGCAGACGCCGAGCCTCGGTCGCTGGCTGGACGTGCCGTTGCGGGTGATGATGGTCTGCGCCGCGGTGATCATGGCCCTCGCGTTGAGCATGGATTACGGCGTTGCGCTGCGCCTGGTGACCGGGCTGGTGTTGTTGTTCACGCCGGTCGTGCTGTTGATCGGGCTGGCGGCGTGGTTCAAGGGCCGGCGGGTCGCGCGGTACTTCATCATCGGCTGGTCGGCGTTCCTGATCGGCGGGGTGGTCAACGCGACCATGCTGCTGGGGCATCTGCCCAACACCTTCTGGACCATGTACGCCAGCCAGATCGGTTCGGTGATCGAGGTGGCATTGCTGTCGCTGGCGCTGGCCGACCGCATCAATGCCATGCGCGAGCGTGAGGCGCAGATCATGGCGGAATCGAAGCAGGGCCTTGAGACCCTGAATCAGCAATTGGCGGTGAGCAACCGATTGAAAGACGAGTTTCTGGCCACGCTGACCCATGAACTGCGCACGCCCATGAACGGTGTGATCGGCTCGCTGGAATTGATGCAGATGGACGTGGCCGAGAGCGAGATCGAGCTGTATCGCCAGACCGCCGCCGATTCGGCGCAAAACATGATGGGCATCGTCAACGGCATCCTCACGCTGACCGAACTGCAAGCCGGTCGGGTCACTGTGCGCAACGAGCCGTTCAGCCTGCGGCATGTGCTGTTCCAGCTGCGCAGTGGCTTCGAGCCGCTGGCCCGCAGCAAGGCGTTGCCGCTGAGTGTGGAGCTGGACGAAACGCTGCCGGACAGCCTTGAAGGTGACAGCGTCAAGTTGCGCCAGTGCCTGGAGTGCCTGCTGGACAACGCGATCAAGTTCACCAAAACCGGTTCGATCAGAGTCCGCGTCAACGGCCAGCGCCCAGACGCCGAGCACGTGCGGCTGGTGATCGACGTCATCGACACCGGCATCGGCTTCAGTCGACTGGATGAAGAGACGCTGTACGCCAACTTCTTCCAGGTGGATGGATCGACAACGCGGGAATACGGCGGGCTGGGCATCGGCCTGGCGATTTGCCGACAGTTGATTGAATTGCAGGGCGGGCGCCTGAGCCATCAGTCCGAACCGGGCAATGGCAGCCAGTTCCGCTTGAGCCTGGATGTGCAGATCGCACCGCAATCGGTGTAGGAGCGCCACCCCGGTCACTCCTACAGTTGATCTGTGTCTATTCAAGTAGATTTTGGGCGGTTGCAGCGTGTGATGGTCGCAACGCGTTGGGACTGTAAAGGCTGACCCTTGTAGGAGTGAGCTTGCTCGCGATTGCGGTGTGTCAGATGACTTTTCCGTAACAGACCCACCGCGTTCGCGAGCAAGCTCACTCCTACAGTCGATCCGCGTTCACTCAGGCGTAGCTCAGTCCCTACAGGGCTAATACAAGGCAAAACCGCCGTGATTTCGTCTTCTATGGCGCTGTCGCCGGGAAGGGGGGCGTGATTCACTAGTTCAGCAGCACAACCGCCCCGTGCTGCCCGGACCGGAGTCGCCTCATGGACCAGCCCATCAATCTGCATCAGTTCGCCGAGACCCACGAGGTCACCAATCAGCCGCCTTCTCTGGACGGCACCAACCTGTACCGCATCGACCTGCCGCTGCAAGAGTGGTCCCGGCGTTTCGGCGCAGGCTGGGCGCAAGACAGAATCGACGCCTACGGCGCGCTGGCCGGCGGCCCGTTGATGGAAGCGGGTTTTCTCGCCAACCAGAACAAGCCGGTGTTCGCCAGCCATGATCGCTACGGCCATCGCATCGATCTGGTGGAGTTTCATCCTGCGTACCACCAGTTGATGCAAACCGCCGTCGAGCACGGCATCCCGTCGCTGCCGTGGACCGATCCCAGGGAAGGTGCCCACGTCGCCCGCGCGGCGATGAGCTATCTGCACACCCAGGCCGAAGCCGGCAGCGGTTGTCCGCTGACCATGACCTTCGCCAGCGTCCCGGCCCTGCGCCTTCAACCGGACCTGGCCGAAACCTGGCTGCCGAAGGTCCTCGCCACCCACTACGACCCGCGCAATGTCGGCATCGCCCACAAGGCCGGCGCCACCATCGGCATGGCCATGACCGAGAAACAGGGCGGCACCGACGTGCGCGCCAACACCACGCGGGCGCATCCGGTTGGCCAGCCCGGACCCGGTCAGGCGTATGAGCTGGTCGGGCACAAATGGTTTTGTTCAGCGCCCATGTGCGACGCCTTTCTCACCCTGGCGCAGACCGACAAGGGCCTGACCTGTTTCCTGCTGCCGCGCCATCGCCCGGACGACACCCGCAACGCGTTCTACATACAGCGGCTGAAGAACAAACTGGGCAACTGGTCCAACGCCTCCAGCGAAGTGGAATTCCGCGGCGCCCTGGCGTGGATGGTGGGCGAGGAGGGGCGCGGCGTGCCGACCATCATCGAAATGGTGGCGATGACCCGCTTCGATTGCATGACCGGTTCCAGCGCGCTGATGCGTCAGGCCCTGACCCAGGCCGCGCATCATTGCGCCCACCGCAGCGTCAGTGGTCGCTTGCTCAGTGAGCAGCCGCTCATGCAAAACGTGCTCGCCGATCTGGCACTGGAAAGCGAAGCGGCCCTCGCACTGACCCTGCGCATGGGACGCTCGCTGGAGCGTCTGGACGACGGCCACGAAGCCCGTTTCGCACGACTGGTGACGGCGGTGGGCAAGTACTGGATCTGCAAACGCGCGCCGGCGATGATCAACGAAGCGGCGGAATGCATGGGCGGCGCAGGCTATGTGGAGGACACCATTCTGCCGCGCCTTTACCGTGAGGCGCCGGTCAATTCGACGTGGGAAGGTTCCGGCAATGTGCAGTGCCTGGACGTCCTGCGGGCGTTGTCCAAAGAGCCTGGCGTGCTGGATGCGCTGTTCGATGAGCTTGGCGACGGTCATGGCGACACGCGTCTGGCCGCGCATATTCATGGCTTGAAAAAGGCTTTTCAGGACCCCGGCGACATCCAGTACCGCGCCCGGCAACTGACCGAAGACATCGCCGTTGCGTTGCAGGCAAAGCTGCTGCTGGAAGCGGGCAATGCCGTGGTCAGCGACGGGTTTATTGCCGGACGCCTTGAGCGGCCGGGACGCGTCTACGGCGCCTTGCCGCGCGGGGTGGATGTTCAGGCGCTGGTCGCGCGGTCATCGCCGCAGCTATAACGCGTCCATTGCCGCGTCTGCCACAGGCAACTCGTGCCTTCGTCATCTGTTGCAGGCAAGATATGCGCTTGCAAGATAAGAAGGATATGCATCGTGACCGAAGCTTTCATTGTCGTAGAAACTGCCGAACACGCCGTGGACCGGCTCGCTGAGCTGCACGCACGGGCAACCACCGCCTTGAGCCAGGCGCTCAAGCGCTACCTGAAAGACCGCGTCGAACCGACTGCCGCCGAGCGTCTGACGTTTCGCTACCCCGAACTGCGTCTGACCTATCACTGCCAGGGCGAAGTGCCGCTGACCACCCGCGCCTACGCCAAGGTTCAGCTGCCGGGCACCTACAGCGTCACCGTCACCCACCCGGCGGCGTTCCGCAAATATTTGCTCGAACAGCTTGTGCCGTTGATGAACGACTTCACCGTGACGGTGGAAGTGGGCGTCAGCGAACAGAACATTCCGTACCCCTACGTGGTCGAGCAGGGCGATGAGCTGGCCGGTACCGGCGTCACCGCCGCGACCCTTGCGCGTGTCTTCCCGAGCACCGATTTGTCGGCGGCCACCGATGGCATCGCCGACGGTCTGTACGACTGGGCCAACACCGATCCGCTGCCGCTCGCGCTGTTCGACGCCGCCCGGGTGGATTTCTCGCTGCGCCGTCTGGTGCATTACACCGGCAGCGACTGGCGCCATGTTCAGCCGTGGATCCTGCTGACCAACTACCACCGCTACGTCGACCAGTTCATCGTGCATGGCCTGGAAAAACTGCGCGACGACCCGCGCTTCGTGAAGATGGTCCTGCCGGGCAACGTTGTTGTCGACAAGAGCATGGATTACGGCGAAGCCCAGGCCATCGTCTCCGGCGTGGTCTGGCACCGTTACCAGATGCCGGCGTACCACCTGATCGCCGAAGACGGCCATGGCGTGACATTGGTCAACATCGGCGTTGGCCCCTCCAACGCCAAGAACATCACCGATCACCTCGCGGTATTGCGTCCGCATTGCTGGCTGATGATTGGTCACTGCGGCGGCCTGCGTCAGTCGCAGACCATCGGTGACTACGTCCTCGCCCACGCCTACATGCGTCGCGACGGCATTCTTGACCGCGTGCTGCCGCCGAATATCCCGATCCCGGCCCTGGCCGAGGTGCAGTTGGCGTTGCAGGAATCAGCCGCGCAAGTTACCGGCGAACGCGGCGACGATTTGAAGAAGCGTCTGCGCACCGGCACCGTCCTGACTTACGACGATCGCAACTGGGAACTGCGCTGGGCTCAGGAGCGGCCGCTGATCAACCTGTCTCGCGCCGTGGCGGTGGACATGGAAAGCGGCACCATCGCTGCCCAGGGTTATCGCCTGCGGGTGCCTTACGGGACCTTGCTCTGTGTCTCGGACAAACCGCTGCACAGCGAGATCAAGCTGCCGGGTTCGGCCAACGCATTTTACGAGCGTGCGGTCACCCAGCATTTGAAGATCGGCATCGCCGCGCTGGACTTGATGCGCACGCAGCTCAACTCGCTGCATTCGCGCAAGCTGCGCAGCTTCGACGAACCGCCGTTCCGCTAAGGGCTCCGTTAAGGCGTTAGGCGTTCAACGAAAGGGCCACTAAAGTGGCCCTTTCTGTTTAGTGATCTTTTCTGTTCCCGTCATCTTTACCGGTTTCCCATGCCCCGCAATCAACGTCCTGATCCCCGCCGTCCTTCACCCGATCGTCCCGGTGCGCCTCGGCGTGTCGCCAAAGCACCGCCCGCCGAACCTCGGCTGATTCTGTTCAACAAACCCTTCGACGTGCTGACCCAGTTCAGTGATGGCGAAGGCCGGGCGACGCTCAAGGATTTCATCGAGATCCCTGGCATCTACCCGGCCGGTCGCCTGGACCGCGACAGCGAAGGCTTGCTGCTGCTGACCAACGACGGCCAGTTGCAAGCGCGCATCGCCGACCCCAAGCACAAGCTGGCGAAAACCTACTGGGTGCAAGTGGAAGGCGAGCCGACGGAAGAGCAACTGCAAAAGCTACGTGACGGCGTCGAGCTGAACGACGGCCCGACCTTGCCTGCCCAGGCCCGGCAACTGGACGAACCCGAACTGTGGCCGCGCAACCCGCCGGTGCGATTTCGCAAAAGCGTGCCGACGAGTTGGCTGGAGTTGGTGATCAAAGAAGGACGCAACCGCCAGGTGCGCAGGATGACCGCAGCGGTCGGCCTGCCGACGTTGCGACTGGTGCGCGTGCGGATTGGCGACTGGTGCCTTGATGGGCTGGATCAGGGGCAGTGGCGGGAAGTGCCGGCGAAGCTTTGAGTAAAAACGACAGGCCGTCGCGAAGCAAACGCAACCCCTGTGGGAGTCGAGCTTGCTCGCGAAGACTGCGTTACAGCCGCTGAAGACTTAGCGGCTGTACCCGCCTCTTCGCGAGCAAGGTGGATCGCCACCCCGGTCGCTCCCACAAAAACCCTGTACCTGCGCGGACGCGCTTCACCCACGCAAATGCACCAGTGGCAATTCGGTGCTTGCCAGTACCTGATTGAGCACGAAGCTGGAGCGCACGCTGGTCACGCCGTCGATGCGGGTCAGGTGGCCGAGCAGAAATTTCTGGTAGTGATCCATGTCCGGGACGACCACCTTCAACTGGTAGTCGGCGTCGATACCGGTGACCAGGCTGCATTCCAGCACCTGCGGCAGGTTGCGGATGTGGTGCTCGAAATTCTCGAAGCGGTCGGGCGTATGGCGGTCCATGCCGATCAGCACGTAGGCCGTCAGGCTAAGGCCCAGCTTCTTGCGGTCCAGCAGCGCGACCTGCCCCACGATATAACCATCGTCTTCCAGCTGCTTGACGCGACGCGAGCAGGGTGAAGGCGACAGGCCAATGCGCTCGGCCAGCTCCTGATTGGAAATGCGCGCGTCCTTTTGCAGTTCGGCCAAAATACTCAAGTCATACCTATCGAGCTTGCTCACCATAAGCGCCTTTATTGAATGGATTGCGCAGGATTATTAATCTGAAGTGAATTATTGCGCAAGTGGTGTTTTCATTAGCAATATTCGCAATCCTGTGTCGTCCCCCAAAGCCTATTCTTTTAACCAGAATCACTGCCCGGACACAGCGTCCAGCGCGGCCCGCCGAATCAGGCCAGCCGCGGTCTCCAACCCGACAGGGTTGAGCAGGCCACCGGGCTACGCACTGTCCAGAAGACGATGCGAGGTGAGCCGGCGTCAAAAGCGTCGAGCCAGGACGAAGTATTCCAGAGAGGGCCATTGAGCCCTCTTTTTTTGTGCCTGCCTTTTCAGCTCAGGCCGCAGTGGTGCTTCTACAGTTTCATCCGCCACGCTGATAGAGTGCGGCGAACGGCGCACCCGACTAGCAGTCCTATCAACAGGTATCCGCGCCGCAGTGAGGAAAGCATGAACACGCGCATCTGGCGTTTGGCAGGTGTCAGTCTCTTGGCCTTGAGCATCGGTGCTCAGGTGTGGGCCGACGACAATAATCAGCAGCAACAGCAGCAACAGCAACAACAGCAGCAGCAGCGCCAACAGCAACAGCGCGGGTTTGAGATGCAGCGTCAGCAGCAGGAGAAGCAGCGCGGTTTTGCCGAGGATCAGCAGCGTCAGCAGCAACGCCAACAGCAGGCGCAGCAGCAGCAACAACAGCAGCGGCAGCAGGAGCAGCTGCAGCAAAACCGCCAGATTCAGCAGAACCAGCAAGAGCGCGCCAATCAGCAGCGCCAGCAGCAGGAACGCGAGCGCGACCTTCGCGACGATCAACGCCAACAGCAGCAACAGCAACAGCAGCAACAGCGCCAGCAACAGCAGGATCAGCAACGACGCCAGCAAGAGCAGCAGCAACAACAGCGTCAGTTGCAGGATCGCCAAGGCGGCCTGCCGATTCAGGGTCGGCCGGACACAGTGGTTCAGACTCAAGAGCCGCGGCAGGGCTTCTACCGCGACCAGCCCCGAGACAACCGCTGGCGCGACGGCGACCGTCGTCCTGATAACGGTAACTGGCAGCCCGGCCGTCCCGGTGGTCATGGCGATGGTTGGGGTTCGGGCCCGCGCTATCGCCCGGGTTACGAAATTGATCGCATGCCGGGCGGGTATTCCCGCGTGCCGTATCGCGGCGGGGACTACTTCTACTCAGGCGGCTACTGGTATCGCCCACAGGGACCGCGTTATGTGGTCGTCCAGCCCCCACGGGGTGTCCGCGTGCGCTATCTGCCTGACTACGCTCAACAGGTCTGGCTTGGCAGCGCGCTGTTCTTCGTCGCCGCCGGCACCTATTACACCTACGAGCAGAACACCCAGGAATATGTGGTCGCCGAGCCTCCCCAGAATGTCGAACCGGTGTACTCGCCGCAGCAGCCGCAGCCCGTTCAGCAGGCCGCGAATCCCTATGACGTTGTCGCCTATCCCCCCGAAGGCAAGCCGCAACAGGAAATCGAACAGGACCGCTACGACTGCTACCGCTACGCCGTGCAGCAGAGCAATTTCGACCCGGCAGGCGCGGCCTTTCAGCCGGCACCGGAAGTGCTGGGTGTCTACCGTCAGGCGATGGCCAGTTGTTATGCAGGGCGGGGGTATAGCATTCAGCAGTGAGTGCGGGATGTAGCCTGGGATGCACAATGCGCAGCGCACTGTTTTTGTAGGACCGGCTTCAGCCGGGAAGAGGCCGGATTGAGCACCATCAGATTTACAGTGTGACAACCGACGCCTTCCCGGCTAAAGCCAGTCCCACTAAAGTACACACCGATAGTAGGACCGGCTTCAGCCGGGAAGATGCCAGTGCGAGCGCCATCAGATTTGCGGTATGACACCAGACGCCTTCCCGGCTAAAGCCGGTCCTACCACCGTCTCAATTCAAAACCGGTCCATCCTCACGCCCCACCACTTCCTGCGGATCCGCGTGCACCAGCACTTCGGCCTTGGGGAATTCGTGCTGAATTGCCGCTTCCACCCGCTCGCACAAATCGTGCGCCACTGAAAGCGTCAGCGTGCCCGGCAACTCCAGGTGCAGCTGCACAAACCAGTGATTGCCCGAAATCCGCGTGCGCAGGTCGTGGGCACCCAGCACACCCGGCACGCCCTGGGCCAGCTCGAGCATTTTTGCGCTGACATCGACAGGCAGCTCAGCGTCCATCAGCACTGACACCGTTTCCCGGGCAATGGAAATCGCGCTCCACAAAATGTAGAACGCGATGGCCAGACCGAAATAAGCGTCCAGCTGGGAGTAGCCGAAATAGGCCAAGCCCAGCGCCAGCATGATGCTGAAATTGAGCAGCAGGTCAGAGCGATAATGCAGGGAATCGGCGCGGATCGCCGCCGAACCGGTTGCCTTCACCACGCGGTGCTGCAACATCAGCAAGGCAATCGTCAGACCAATCGACAACACCATCACCAGCAAACCCAACCCGGGAGCGCCGAGGGGCTGCGGGTGCTGGATACGGTCCACCGCCTGAAAGCCGATCAAAAACGCACTTACTGCGATGAACAGCGCCTGGGCCATGCCCGACAACGCCTCGGCCTTGCCGTGGCCATAGCGATGATCATCGTCGGCGGGACGCAATGCGTAATGCACGGCCAGCAGATTGAGGAAAGACGCCGCGCCGTCGAGCATCGAGTCCGTAAGGCCGGCCAGCAGACTCACTGAGCCGCTGAGCCACCACGCAACCGCTTTGGCAACGATCAGAATGCTCGCCACGGCAAGCGAGGCGCGGGTTGCCAGACGCAATAAGCGGGCGTGTTCGGGACTGGTGCTCATGGCGCTTCCTTTAAATCACAGACTCAAGCGGACGGTACAAGGCCAAGGGAGGCAAGCTGCTGGGTGCTGCCTTTGTGCTGGATCAGACGAGGATCATCCAGCGGCAGGGTACGGCCGAGCTCTGTTTGAATGATGGCTTGCAGCTTGGCGTTGTCGACGGTGCCGTCAGTGCGCACCGCCGGTTCAAGCTTTTGCGGATCGATCTGAGCGTGAGTGCCGCCTGGCAGATAGATCGCGCCAGTGGCGAAGTCCACGCCGAACGCGATCACGCCGGGAATGATGTAGAACAACAGGCCGATGGCGTCGAGTATCACGATCGCCGGGTCCATTCGCCCACTGCCCTGAATCTGGCCGCGACGATCCGGGTAGAAAATACTGCCGCAGGCAGTCAGTTGAGTCAGCAGGGTGGCGACCAGAACACCGCCAATCAAACGGGATGGAATGCGCATGGGGATCTCCTCAGAAGAAGGCGCAACTATACAAGGCAAATGCCTAATCAATAAGAGTATCCGTGGGGGAAGACAGTTCGTTGAAGGCAGATGAGCGAAAGCTGATTTCGAGCTGGATTCCGCGCCTGTTCAGGATCCATTAAGCAGGTCATGGGCGAGGGCATCGATTTCGAGAATTCGCCGGCGAAGGTTCTGTGATAAATTTGCGTCGCTGCCCTAGCACCTCCACTCCCGGGCTTTTGAAACGGTGATGAGACTAGGTTAAGTTGTGGCCCCGCTTGCGGGGCTTCCTTGTTTCTGGCGTTTGAGAATCGGCAGCACGCTGTTCTCTGGCGCCCTTCGCAAACGCATCCCCACACAGGCTGGGGGCCTGCGATGCTCGTGGGTATACTCCCCGGCTGATCTGGGAGCCACCATGAATTCTTTGCCCATCGATGCCGTTCTCCCTGCCCTGCGCCAGGCCCTTGCCGACCGGGATGAGGCCGTGCTCGAAGCGCCGCCTGGCGCGGGCAAGACCACCCGGGTGCCGCTCGCGCTTTTGCATGAGTCGTGGCTGGGTGGACAAACGATCCTGATGCTTGAGCCCCGGCGTCTGGCTGCTCGTGCTGCTGCTGAAAGACTGGCGAGCGAGCTGGGGGAGGGCGTCGGCGAGACGGTGGGTTATCGGATTCGTCTGGACAGCAAAGTCGGCCCCAATACCCGCATTGAAGTGGTCACCGAAGGCATTCTCACCCGGCGCTTGCAGGAGGACCCTTCGCTGGAAGGTGTCGGCCTCCTTATTTTCGACGAATTTCATGAAAGAAGCCTCGACGCTGATCTCGCGCTCGCCCTGAGCCTCAACGGTCGCGCGCTGTTTCGTGACGAGCAGCCGCTGAAGATTCTGCTGATGTCGGCGACGCTCGAAGGCGCGCGGCTGTCGAGCTTGCTCAACGATGCGCCGGTGATCAGCAGCGAAGGGCGCATGTTCCCGGTGTCGATGCAGTGGGGGCGGCCGTTTCAGCCGGGGGAGTTCATCGAGCCGCGGGTGGTGCAGACCGTGCTCGATGCGCTGGGCAGCGAGTCCGGCAGCGTGCTGGTTTTCCTGCCGGGGCAGGCCGAAATCCGTCGGGTCAATCAGCAGCTGATTGAAGCGGTGGGCGATCGCAGCGACGTGCTGCTGTGTCCGCTGCATGGCGAGCTCGACCTGAGCGCTCAGCGCGCGGCAATCGAACCCGCGCCCAAGGGCAAACGCAAAGTCGTGCTGGCCACCAACATTGCCGAGACCAGCCTGACCATCGATGGCGTGCGGGTGGTCATCGACGCGGGGCTGGCGCGGGTGCCGCGTTTCGATCCCGGCAGCGGCATGACGCGCCTCGACACCCAGCGGATTTCCCGGGCCAGCGCCACTCAGCGGGCGGGTCGGGCAGGGCGGCTTGAGCCGGGCGTCTGTTATCGGCTGTGGTCCGAGGCTCAGCACGATCAATTGGCGGCCTACGGCGCGGCGGAAATCCTTCAGGCCGACCTCGCCGGCCTGGCGTTGCAACTGGCGCGGTGGGGCGTCGAACCGGCGCAGCTGACGTGGCTGGACCTGCCGCCTGCCGGCGCGTACGCCCAGGCGCAAGACCTGCTGGCTCGGCTGGGCGCTCTGACGCGCAAGCCGGGCGAAGACTGGAAACTCGTGCCTCACGGCCAGTCGATGGCGGAGGTGCCCGCGCATCCACGCATCGCCCATTTGCTGCTGCGCGGTCATGAATTGGGCCTGGGCCCGCTGGCGTGCGATGTCGCTGCATTGCTGGGCGAGCGCGACATTCTGCGCGGCGCCGGTGCCGATCTGCACAGTCGGCTCACGTTGCTGGCGGGCGCAGAACGCGCAGCGAAAGGTGCGCAAGGCGGCGTGCAGCGAGCGCGGCAGTTGTCCCGCCAATATCGGGGTTATCTGAGGGGCGCGGCCCGGAAACCGTTCGTCGATCCTGATCACCCGCGCTGGCTCGGCGCGTTGCTGGCGCTCGCCTATCCCGATCGCGTTGCACAGCAACGCCGTGCTGGCGGCGCGGAGTATCGACTCGCCAACGGCCGTGCCGCCTTGTTCGCCGAGCCAGACGCACTGATGAAACAGCCGTGGCTGGTGGTGGCCGACCTGGGCAGCCGCCAGGGCCAGCGCGAGGAGCGTATTTATCTGGCCGCCGAGTTCGATCCCGACCTGTTCAACACAGTGCTCGCCGAACAGGTGACGCAGTTCGATCAACTGGATTGGGACGAGCGCGAGGGCGTATTCCGCGCCGAACGTCAGCGCAAGGCCGGTGAACTGATCATCAGCCGCGAGCCGCTCACCGGGCTGGACGATTCAGCACGGGGGCAGGCGTTGCTGGCGCTGGTGCGGCGCAAAGGGCTGGAGCTGCTGCCATGGACACCGGAGCTGCGCCAGTGGCAGGCGCGAGTCGGTCTGTTGCGTCAGATGGATCTCCAAAAGCTGAGCGAAAGCGAGTGGCCGGACGTGAGCAACGATGGCTTGCTGGCGACGCTGGAGCACTGGTTGCTGCCGTACCTGGGTAAGGTCACGCGGCTGAGCCACTTTGGCAATCTGGACCTGTCATCGATCCTCCACAACCTGCTGCCATGGCCCTTGCCCCAGCGGCTCGACGAACTGGCGCCGCATCACCTGACCGTGCCGTCGGGTTCATCGGTGCGCCTGGATTACAGCGAGTCCCCGCCCATTCTGGCGGTGCGCCTGCAGGAACTCTTCGGCCTGGCCGACACCCCGCGCATCGCCAACGGCCGGCAGATCGTCAAGCTGCACCTGCTGTCCCCCGCACGCCGCCCAGTGCAAGTCACCCAAGACCTCGCCAACTTCTGGCGCAGTACCTATGCCGAGGTGAAGAAGGATTTGAAAGGCCGTTACCCGAAGCACTATTGGCCGGACGATCCATTGATTGCAGAACCGACCGCGCGGGTGAAGCCGAGGAAGTGATCGGCTGTACAAAGGCATGACCCCGAGCGAATGAAAAAAAACTTCATCAGCCATGTGAGGTAAATACGCGTTCAACCCGTGTAATAGTAACGAATCGCATTAGCGTTCTTTTCATTACGGAGTCAGCTCGTGGTCAAGCTCTTTAACCGGACTCATGCATCGGTCCTGCTGTGTTCTGCCCTACCTGGTCTTGCAATGGCCGCTCAGACGGTTGCCGAGCTGGCGCCCAGTGTCATCCAGTCCACACGCGATGCAGCTGACGGCTCGGGGAGCTATACGCTTTCTGAAGGGAGTACGGCCAGCAAGACCTCCACCCAGAATCGGGATGAAGCACAGACCGTCAACACGGTCACTGCGCAAACCCTGGATGACTATCAGGTCAAAGATCTCAACGACGCCATGCGCTTTGTCAGTGGTGTGAGCCAGACGAATACGTTGGGGGGCACGAAGGATGCTGTGATCAAGCGCGGATTTGGCAGCAACGACGACAACTCCATTTTGCGGGACGGGGTGCGCTCGGCGATCGGCCGCAATCTCGGCGCCACCACCGATCACGTAGAAGTGCTGAAAGGCCCGGCATCGCTCATGTACGGCGCGCTGGAGCCGGGCGGGCTGATCAATGTGATCAGCAAGCAGCCGCAATTCACCCAAAGCACGACTCTGACCGGATCTGGTTACAGTGAAGGCGGCGGGACGTTTGGTCTGGACACCACTGGGCCGCTGGGCGATACCAACCTGGCTTATCGGCTGGTTGCCGAGCGCTCCCACGAGGACTACTGGCGTAATTATGGTGTTGATGAGCACACGCTGATTGCGCCCTCGATCGCCTGGGTGGGCGACCGCGCCAGTTTCTCGCTGGCCTACACCTACAACGATTACGCGAGCCCCTTTGACCGCGGCACCGTGTTCGCCAATGGCCACCCGGCCGACATCAGTTACCGCGACCGTCTGGATGAGCGCTGGGCCAAGACCGTCGGCATCAGCCAAAGCACCACCGCGAAGTTCGAGTACCAGCTCAATGACGCCTGGCGAAGCCGGTTGACCTACGGATGGACCGAGGATCGTTACAGCCTGGCGATTGCACAGCCGAGCACCTTGAAAGGCGACACCCTGCGCCGGATTGCCAACGGCGGGCACTATGATTATGAGAGCCGCTATACCGCTCTGGACTTCATAGGCGATCAGCAGTTGTTCGGCCAGAGGCATGAGATCGTCGTCGGGGTGGACAACGAGTCGCTGGATAAATACCGCGGTAAAACCTATCGCAATGCCAGCAGCACCGCCGGCAACCTCAACATCCAAGACCCCACCTACGGCAATCTGGCTGAGCCTTCGACGGTCAGCGCGGCGCAGAGCAACGCCGAAAATAACCTGGTCACCACGTCGGCATACTTCAAGGACAACTGGCACCTCAATGATCGCTGGATTCTGGTATTCGGTGGTCGTCAGGAACACTGGGATCAATACAGCGATCAGGGGCTTGGCAGTTCGTACGCACCGGGCGCCGACTCCAACGGCGACAAGTTTCTCCCTTTTGGCGGGATTGTTTACCAGCCGACCGACAACGTTGCGCTCTACGCCAACTACAGCCGTTCCTTCGTGCCTAACGATGCTGACGATGCAGGCAACAGCTTCAAGCCTACCGAGGGGCGCAGCTACGAAGTCGGCATCAAATACAGCCCGGTCCAGGCGCTCAATGTGAACCTGGCCGTGTATGACATCGTCAAGAAGAACCTTGTGAACAGCGTGCTGCAGAGCAACGGCGACAGCATCGACGAAGCGGTGGGGAAGGCCCGCTCACGAGGGGTTGAGTTGGATGTGACCGGAGAGATAGCGCGTAACTGGAGCATCATCGGCACCTACGCTTATGACCACACGGAAGTGCTGAAAAACCAGGAATCACCCGAGCAGGAAGGCAACCGCTTGCCCAATGCGCCGATGCATACTGCGAGCCTGTACCTCAGCCATCAACTCGCACTGCCTGCCGAAACCGGTAAGTGGCATGTCGGTGCAGGTGCCCGATACGTCGGAGAGCGGCCGGGGGACGACGCCAACAGCTTCTGGCTGGACAGCTACACAACGGCCGATGCCTTTGTGCGCTGGGATTTGCCCACCCATGACTACAAGACCAGCCTGCAGTTGAATATCGACAACCTGTTCAATAAGGAATACTACCCGGCCACCACGGGCAGCAGCACGCTTCAGGTGGAGGAGGGGGCGCTCCGAACCGCGCGGCTGACGGCCAGCGTCACGTTCTGATTGCAGCGACCGGTGCCGGGCAATCCGGCACTGGTCTGTTCAGATCAAGCGCCCCTGCCGTGCACCTGGGAAGCAGGCTTTAGAGGCGCTTTTCTACTCGACCTTCGCTGGTACCCTGAATCGCGCAATCACCGGCATGTGATCAGAGATCAACAGGGTATCCGCCTGCCTCACCCGCGCCTCCACCCGCTTCAGCTTCGGGCTGTAGAACAGAAAGTCCTGCGTCCGGTCCGGGCCGCTGATGCTCGGGTCGTTGGGGAAGCGGGTGTACCACGTGCGACGATCCTCACCGGCTACGTCTTCATTGCTCGGGATCATCGGGAAGCTTTCCCACAAGCTGCGCAGCTCGCTCTCCGCCGAATACGGCGTGCGCTGTCCGGCAGGTAGCCGCTGATATTGCCCCTGTGGCAGTAGATTGAAATCGCCACCACTTATCCACAGCGTGCCGTTTTTCTCGAAGGCGTGTTGCAACCCACTAACCGCCGCGACCTGTCGCTGTTGCACGTCGCCGCCCGATTCGGCATCGCTTAAATGCGTATTCGTCACTGCCAGGCGCCCGCCATCTTTGAGCGGCAGGTAGCTGACCAGTAGCGCAGGCTGGGGTTGAAACAGTCGGCTGATGAAATGGCCCGGCGGCGAGGGCAGTTGCAGGCGTTCGGCGCTGTCCATCTGGTAGCGGCTCAGCGTTGCCAGCTTGCGGCCGACACTGCCGAAGATGTGTTGATCCGGCACGAAGTCGGACCTCCAGTAAAACGCCTCGCTGCTGCACGGGTACAGGTCGGCGACCCGCGCCTGGAGCAGGGCGAGTTGATTGCCGTAGTCGGTGTTCTTCGCGCCGTCGTCGACTTCCTGCAGCAAGACAATGTCCGGCTGCTCGTCGCGGATGACTCGTGCGACTTCATCGAGGTTGTAGGCCAGGTCTTCTGGCGTTGGCCGTTCATCCGGGCCGCTGCCGTCGGGCAGGTCGTACCAGAAGACATAACGTTTGCCGGCCAGGTATTGAATGTTCCAGGTCATCACTGTGAGCGTCTGACCCGGCGCCAATACCGGTGGCTTTGCGTCCATCGCGTTGCAGGACACCGCCGCGTTTTCGTGTCGGGCAGGGTGCCAGGTCACGTCATACAGCAGTATCCCGAACAGCCCGGCACACACCGCGAGGTAAAGCAGATACCGCGTCGGGCGTGCCATCTTGTCAGGCCGACCGGGCAGGTGGGTCGATGAGCATGAACAACCGGAACATCACCACGCTGATAAACAACTGCAGGAAGCTGGAAATACTGTCCACTGCAATCGACAGCCCCGGGCTCTGTTGGTCCGGCAGCACGTAATAACTGAGCGCCTCAAGCAGCGACAGCGGGATGTAAACGCACAGCACGCAGACGAAAATCCGCACCACATGGCCCTGGGTCATCCTGAAGCTTTCGCGCATTGCCTCCAGCGGCCCCATCCCGCGCAACACCAGCAGGTATTCCGACAGCACCAGTTTGATCATCACCCACACGCCCGGCAGGATGAACAGCGACATGCCGGCCATGATCAGCAGCGTGCTCAGCGCCGTCAGCACCGCGAAGGTGGGCCACAGGCGCAAGGCAACGGCCCACAGGTTGGATTTGACCGGCTCTTCGCCTCGGGTTTTGGCGTCCATAAACAGGATCAGCGCGCCGGTATAGAGCGGGTAGAAAAGCAGCCCGACCAACAGTGGCGCGGCCCCGGTGCTCGCCCCGAAGCCGACGAGCTGTTTGGTCAGGGCCTCCAGTACCACCAGCGGCAGGCACAGCGTAAGAATGCTGCCGAAGTTGCGTCGGAAGAAGTAAAACGAGTCTTGCAGAAGGGTCAGCGGATTCATGAACGGATCACAAGGATAAGCAGGCCAACACTGTAACGTAGCGCCGCAGAACCGGCCAACCGGCCGCGACCTGCGAGCGTTCTTAACTTTTTTTACATGCTATTGAAACGCCCTTGAACAGCCCCATTACTGGCTATGCCTGAGCAATGGCTCAGAACAGAATTCCTACGGCAATCTAACGAGGTCGCCATGAACAGCGAAGAACAAACCCTGATCGACGGCTTGTTTGGCAAGCTCAAGCAAGCAGAAACCGAATCGGCCCCCCGTGATGCGCAGGCCGAAGCGCTGATCAAGGAGCACCTGACTCGCCAGCCCGCTGCGCCTTATTACATGGCGCAGTCGATTCTGGTGCAGGAAGTCGCGATCAAGCAGCTGGAGGCCCAGAACCGTCAGCGCGACGAGCAGATTCAACAACTGCGGGCTGAACTGGAGCGGTCAAAATCTGCGGCGCCTGCCCCGTCCGGCAGTGGCGGCGGGTTTCTGTCGAGCATCTTTGGCGGCGGTTCGCGGGAGCCTCAGGCTCAGCAACCGGCTTCGTCGTTCTCGCGTCCATCGAATCCGCAGCCTTCGTCGGGCGGCTGGCGCGAAAGTGGCCCTGCAAGCGCGCCGCCTTACAACGCGCCGCAGCAGAACTATGCTCAGCCACCGCAAAACTATGCCCAACCGCAACAGGCACCGGCGGCGCCCGTCGGCAGTGGTTTCCTCGGTGGCGCACTGAAAACCGCCGCGGGTGTGGCCGGTGGCGTGATGCTGGCGGAAGGCATCAGCAGCCTGTTCCACCACAACAGCCAACCGCAGGAAGTCGTCGAGATCATCCAGGAGCAGCCGGCCCAGCCTGCCGCTGAACATGATCAGGGCGGCAGCGGTGGTTGGGGTGACGACCAGCAGCGCGTCACTGGCAACGACAACACCGGGAATGACGCCTGGGGCAGTGATTCGAATGGCTTCGCCGATACCGATTACGGCAGCGACACCGGTGGCGGCATGTTTGACGACGACGATTCGTTCGTCTGATAGCCGCAGCTAACGCCCTCCCTGTGGGGGTGAGCTTGCTCACGAAGGCGGCATTTCAGTCGCTGAAGATTCGGCGGATGGCCAAGCCATTTCGCGAGCAAGCTTGCTCCCACAGGATTGTTTCTATAGGGATCAGGTCTGCGCAGCACAACCGCGCCCTCCACCCAATCCTTCTATCCCTTCCCCAAACTGGCATACTGAGCGCCGGTCCGGTTTTCGGATCCCTGTCGCTTGTCAGCGCATCGAGGAATTTGGGTGAGAAGAATCGCGGTCTTCGCCGACGTACAGAATCTGTATTACACAGTGCGTCAGGCTCACGGTTGTCACTTCAATTACGCCGCCCTGTGGGCTGACATCAGCCAGCGCGGGCAGATCGTCGAGGCGTATGCGTATGCCATCGACCGTGGCGACAGCAAGCAGCAGCAATTTCAGCAGATCCTGCGCAACCTCGGCTTTACCGTCAAACTCAAGCCCTACATCCAGCGCAGCGACGGCTCGGCCAAAGGCGACTGGGACGTGGGCATCACCATCGACATCATGGACGTCGCGCCGAATGTCGATGAGGTTGTGCTGGCGTCCGGCGATGGCGATTTCGACCTGTTGCTGGAACGCATCATCAGCAAGCACGGCGTCGAAGCGATTGCCTACGGTGTGCCGGGGTTGACCGCCAACTCGCTGATCCGCGCGGCCAGTCGTTATGTGCCCATCGAGGGCGGGTTGCTGCTCAAGAATTGATGCCAGCAGCGCGCTGATCAGGCCGCCCGATACTTCTCACGTCCACGCACCACCCCGCTATTTGAAGGCCACGCCATGCAAGAACGTATCGCCGTCATCGACTTCGAAACCACCGGCATTTCCCCCAGCAGCTACTGCCGCGCCACGGAAATCGCTGTGGTGATCGTGGAGCAGGGCGTGATCGTCGAGCGCTATCAAAGCCTGATGAACGCTGGCGTGCGCATCCCGTCTTTTATCGAGTCCCTGACCGGCATCAGCAACAGCATGCTGCGCACGGCGCCGCCGGCTGACCGGGTCATGAACGAGGTCGCCGAGTTCGTCGGCCTGACGCCACTGGTGGCGCACAACGCCTCGTTTGACCAGAAGTTCTGGGACTTCGAGCTGTCGCGCATCAAGCGCAATCGCGTGCAAAGCTTTGCCTGCTCGATGCTGCTGGCGCGGCGTCTCCTGCCACACGCGCCGAACCACAAACTCGGCACCCTCACCAGCTGGGCCGGGTTGCCCCACACCGGCAAGGCTCACCGGGCCATGGCCGACGCGGAAATGGCCGCCAACCTTACGCTGCACCTGGGCCACCAGCTGCGCGACACCCACGGTCTGGCCGGCGTTTCCCACCAGTTACTCTGCACGCTGCAAAAAGTCCCGGCGAAGAAGATTGCGGATGCCATCAGCAAGCATCGGGGGCTCTAGCCAGACTGTGGCGCAGGTGGCTCAAACCCAATCAGCATGCCCTATCAGGTGAATGAAGCCGGCATCGCCTTGAGTCAGTGCAGCAGACTCCGGGGAGTTGGCGATATTGAATGCGACCTGCCCACGGCTCGTGCCGCCGTCCAGCGATTGCACCCAATAGGCAACCCCGGCAGCGTCGTTGCCTCGGCCCAAGACGTTGTGATACAGATTTTCGACAAAGGCTGCGTTGCTGCCATCGGGCAGGCGTTGGGAAAACTCGGCAGATTGCACAAAACCATCCGCAATCTGGGCACCGGTTTCGCCTGCGGCGCCGTGAGACAGCCAGAACTTCAGGCCTTCGATATCGGGAGCACGATCCAGGATGGAATACAGACGACCAATACTTGCCTGCGCCGAGTCGAGAACGAACAGTTCGCGATCTGCGAAATCCAGCACATTGAAGCCACTCAGGTCGAACGTCGCCGCAGCTCCCGTGGAACGACTAACGGATAGCGTATCGGTATCGAGCGCGCTGATCGTGTAGGCGGATGCAGCGTCGTTGAAAATAAAGGTGTCGATACCGGCATTGCCCGCCAG
This sequence comes from Pseudomonas sp. CFBP 8772, assembly GCF_014841665.1. NCBI lineage: Bacteria > Pseudomonadati > Pseudomonadota > Gammaproteobacteria > Pseudomonadales > Pseudomonadaceae > Pseudomonas > Pseudomonas sp. CFBP 8772. Next base: position 253,831 of record NZ_JACYUI010000007.1, read on the forward strand.
ATGCGAAGCCCCATTGCCGTCAAGCCTGACTTCCTGCTCGCTGATCTGATCGTCGCCAGCCGTGCCGGTGGCCACGCCCTTGCCCACCACCATATCCAGATTGTTCCAGGCGTTATGAGCCACGATCCTGATGTAGCCTGCCTCGCCCTCCGAGAAGTCATGGCTCTCGCGCGAATTCAGGAAGCCATCAGCAACCGCTGTTCGACTCAAACCCTGCTGCAGCAGCGTGTTCCAGTACGACACACCTGAATCATCGCCTGTGCGATGCAGTACGTTCTGATAGAGCTCAAGCACAAAGTCCCGACTACCAAGCATGCTGAAGCGCTGTATCCCTTCAGCGGAATTCAGAAAGCCATCGCGAATCTCTGCATCCGAACTGCCCATCGCCTGATGCGTCAGCCAATAATTCAAGCCCTGATAATCGGGCGTCCGACCGAACAATGAGTAGAGCCTGGCAACGTAAGCCTGATCCTCGGTGAGCGCTGTGTGATGTAGGTCCATGCCAAAACTCAATGAAACAGCGGCGTCACTCTCGGCGTTGAAGGCGCCATACCGGCTGTGAAAAGCCATCAGCAGTTCGTCGACACTGGCATTGCGGTCCATGAAAGCCAGCTTTTCGACGCTTGAAAGCGAGTCCACATCGGACGTTTGCGCGTCATGAACGCTGAGGCTGGCACCACTCACAAGCGCGGCATCGTAGTGTGCAAAGTAGCGAGCACCTGCCTCGGTATACAAGGCGGTGTCTAAGCCGTTGCCACCATTGAGCATGTCCGAACCCGCCCCTCCCATCAGCCGATCATTGCCATCGCCGCCAAACAACTGGTCATTGCCCGCGTTGCCATTGAGGAAGTTGTCACTGGCGTTGCCGATCAGCGTATCCGCGCCTGCACCCGTTATGGCGTTCTCGATAACCGTACCGCGCGCGATGGCGATGTTCGATACACCGCCGTACAGGCTGGAAAAAGCTTCACTTCTCAGATCGACTGTTTGAGCGCCGGCATAGGTGCCGACGTTGATCGTGTCATTGCCGCCCGCATCATAAATTGTGCCCACCAGACCTGGCATGAAGTCGGTTCCGGCGTTGTTGTTGAAACCGTAGGTATTGTCACCTGTGCGGGTAACGGCGGTGCCGTACAGTGACTGGATGGCTACGATGTCCGCCAGCATAGGCGTAGCGACATAGCCGAAAGAGGCATTGGAATAGGTATTCTCGTCCTGACTGAAGTAGGACATTACCGAGTATTTCCAGCTGTCCTCTTGATAGAAAACATTGTTGGGGAAGGTCGCGCTCCCGTTGTAATTGCCCGCATGGCCCAACCCCAGCGCGTGGCCGATTTCATGAATGTAGGTTTGCTGATAATACAAACCGTATTTCACCCAATCGGAAGCGATGTTGACGCTGCTGTTCGAGATGATGCTGCCTGCATAGTTGGAGCTGCTATACGCACCGCTTTTGTTTTCGCTGAAATTGATCGCAGCGGCAGCGGTGGTTTCCACAAATTTCAGGCCGCTGACATTGGTCCAGCTTTGCAGCGCATATCGAGCAACAACCTGAGCATTCGCGCTCAAGCTGGCCAGGTTGACGGTGAGCGACCCACCGGCGTGCACGTCAAAGTGGTGTTGGGAACCGCCATAGGCGTCGTGCCAATAGCCATCAGTCAGGTAGTTGGCTTGCTGATCAAGCGTCAGGTGCCCAAGCGTCGCCTGGCTGGTGGCTGTCTGTTGGCTCACACCCTGGCTGTTCGCTCCGTCCGTCCAGAGTTGGGTGAGCGCATCGCACATCGAACACATGTAGAAACTCCGGGGCAAGGCAGGCCTGGCCAGGTCAATGACGCAATAATCGGGTAGGGATCGGTGATGAGTTCAATCCGCTGAGCCAGCTTTGAAAACGGGCTACATGACCTTCACGCGCGTTGACCCGCCTTGGTCTTGACGAGGGTGTGGCTCTTCGAGAAGGTACGGCAGGGCACGGTCGAAGACGCTAGTGCCCATTCCTGATGAGGTTGTCGGCATGCTTTCTGGCGACTAAAGGCGGTTTTTTCCAGGGCCGACGAAATACCGCTGGGAGAGGCTGGAGGAGGGCGATGGCCGGGCAGGCGTTGTCGGCAGGCTGCCCGCCGGGCTGTCATGGCGCCTATCGCTTACTGCGTACTTTCAATTCCCGATCATCTTGCCGCGCCCTCGTGAGCGGCTGCGAACACCTCGCCAGCAAAAGTGTATGGGTCGAATAAACCACATTTGTAACTGACGCCGGCGGCCCTGAGATTTCTAGAATCAGTCCCACAATAAACGACTGTACTAGAGCCTTTCATGCCTGCCGCCCGCCGTTTTCCCCTGCTGCTCATCGGGGCCTTTTTCGCGCTTTATGTGATCTGGGGCTCAACTTATCTCGCCATCCGCATCGGTATCGAAACCTGGCCTCCGCTCATGATGGCCGGGGTGCGCTTTACCATCGCCGGTTCCATCCTGTTCGCCTTCATGCGCTTTCGTGGCGCGCCGATGCCCACCTGGAAACAGTGGAAATCCGCCGGCATGATCGGCTTTCTGTTGCTCGCCTGCGGCAATGGCGGCGTCACGTTGGCCGAGCACGCAGGCGTTGCTTCTGGTGTCGCAGCGTTGGCAGTAGCCGTGGTGCCATTGTTCACCTTGCTGTTCGGCCTGTTCTGGGGCCATCGCAACACGGGGCTGGAATGGGCGGGCATCCTGCTCGGCCTTGTCGGCATCTCCTTGCTCAACCTCGGCTCGAACCTGCAGGCCAGCCCCATGGGCGCTGCGCTGGTGATCTTCGCCGCCGCGACCTGGGCGTTCGGTTCGGTGTGGAGCCGCTACCTGCCATTGCCCGCCGGACCCATGGCCAGCGCCTGCGAAATGCTGGTGGCCGGCGCCGTGCTGTTGCTTGGCAGCTTCATCAGCGGCGAACGCATGACCCAATCCCCCGGCCTGTCCGGCTGGCTGGTGATGGCGTATCTGGTGGTGTTCGGATCCATCGTCGCGTTCAGCTCCTACATGTACCTGCTGAAGAACGTGCGACCCGCCGCTGCGACCAGCTATTGCTACGTCAACCCGGCGGTGGCGGTGTTGCTCGGCGTGTTGTTCGCTGGCGAACACATTGGCTGGGCGGAAGGCGCAGCGATGGCGGTGATCATCAGCGCCGTCGTGCTCATCGGCCTGCCGCAGTGGCGCAAGCAGAAACCGTTGCAGAAAGGGTAAACTGCGCGCCATTGTCTTCTACAGACTCTTGTGCGCTGACCTTTTTCCAACGGTACTGAAATGACATTCGCCTCCCTCGGCCTGATCGAACCCCTGCTGCGTGCCCTCGAAACACTGGGCTACCAGACTCCCACCCCCGTTCAGGCCCAGGCGATTCCGCCCGTGCTCGAAGGCCGCGACCTCATGGCCGCTGCCCAGACCGGTACCGGCAAGACCGCAGGTTTCGCGCTGCCGTTGCTGCAACGCCTGACCATGGAAGGCCCGAAGGTCGCTGCCAACTCCGTGCGTGCGCTGGTGCTGGTGCCAACCCGCGAACTGGCCGAGCAGGTTCACGAAGCCATTGCGCAATACGCCGAACACCTGCCGCTGACCACTTACGCGGCCTACGGCGGCGTCAGCATCAACCCGCAGATGATGAAACTGCGTCGAGGCGTTGACGTCCTGGTTGCTACCCCCGGCCGCCTGCTCGACCTGTATCGCCAGAACGCCGTGAAGTTCTCGCAGTTGCAGACCCTGATCCTCGACGAAGCCGATCGCATGCTCGATCTTGGCTTCTCCGAAGAACTGCGCGACATCTACGCCGCGCTGCCGAAACGCCGCCAGACGCTGCTGTTCTCCGCGACCTTCTCCGATGCGATCCGCGCGCTGGCCGGGCAGATGCTCGACAACCCGCTGACCATCGAAGTCAGCCCGCGCAACGTTGCGGCCTCGTCGGTCAAGCAGTGGATCGTCACCGTCGACAAGAAGCGCAAGAGCGAACTGTTCATCCATCTGCTCAAGAAGCATCGCTGGGGTCAGGTGCTGGTCTTCGCGAAAACCCGCGTCGGCGTCGACCAGTTGGTGGAGCGTCTGCAAGGCCTGAGCCTCAACGCCGACGGCATTCACGGTGACAAACCCCAGGCCACTCGCCAGCGCGCGCTGGATCGCTTCAAGAGCGGCGACGTGCAGATCCTGGTTGCCACCGATGTGGCGGCTCGCGGTCTGGACATCGACGACCTGCCGACCGTGGTCAACCTCGACCTGCCGATCGTTGCCGAAGACTACATCCACCGCATTGGTCGCACCGGCCGCGCGGGCCAGACCGGTGAAGCGATTTCCCTGGTGTGCGCCGACGAAGTCGACCTGCTCAGCGCCATCGAAATGCTGACCCGCCAGACCCTCCAGCGCCGCGAAGAACCCGACTTCATTCCAGAACACCGCGTGCCGGCCACCGACGCGACCGGGCAGATTCTGAAAAAGCCGAAAAAGCCGAAGAAACCCAAAACCAGCGGCGGAGGCGGCAAACGCAATCTGGGCAAGTGGGTCGACAGCGGCGAAGCGGCGGCAGAAGTGCCGTCCATCAAGCCTGTGCGCAAAGTGCCGGTGTTCAACACCGGACCGCGCAAGCGTAAGCCGTAAGAAGAGCGGCAGAGTCCGGGCCCTCTCACCAGTGCCCGGACTTCAGCGCGATCAATGGGGGACCGCGCTGTGTTAGTAGGACCGGCTTTAGCCGGGAAGAGGCCAGTGTGAGCTCCATGAGATTTGCGGCGTGACACCTGACGCCTTCCCGGCTAAAGCCAGTCCTACGGGTGTACGCGATCAATGCGGGACCGCGCTGTGTCAGTAGGACCGGCTTCAGCCGGGAAGAGGGCAGTGTGAGCGCCATTAATTGTGCGGCGTGACGACCGGCGTCTTCCCGGCTAAAGCCAATCCTGCTAATACCTATCGCCGGCGCAGCACATCCTGATAAAGATCCGCATACCCCTGCACCATCTTCTCCGCGGTAAACATCGACTCAAACCGCTGCGCCGCCTTCAACCCCATCTGCGTCGCCCGCTCTCTGTCATTCCACAGCGTATTCATCGCGGCCGCCAACGCATCCGAATCCCGTGGCGGAACCACCAGCCCGGTCTCGTCCGCGATGTTGATAAAGGTGGTGCCCGTGCCCATTTCGCACGAGATCATCGGCTTGCCATACATCGCCGCTTCCAGCAGCGAAATGCCGAACGATTCCGAGCGCTGGTGCGACGGGAACACAAACACTTCACAAAGCATCAGCAGCGCGTTCTTGTCCTCGTCCGGCAGGCTGCCCACAAACACGACGTTACTAAGCCCCAGCGCCTTGGCTTTCGCCTTGAGCTCCAGCTCCTGGTGCCCGCCGCCCATGATCACCACCGGCAGGCGGTTTTTGTGCGCCGCTTCAAGCAGGAAATCCAGGCCCTTGTAGTAACGCAGCGCACCGACGAACAGAAAGAAGCGTTCGCCCAATTGCAGCTTCCACTGCTCAAGTTTTGCCTGAGAAGGGGCAGGGTAGGTGGCTCGATCCAGCCCGAACGGAATGATCTCAACCTTATCCCTGAACCGGGTCAGCACCTCACTGCTGGCGGCATAGTTCGGCGACGATACGACGATCCGATCAACGCTTCCCAGAAAGCGGTTCATTAGCGGCGCATACAGCTTGAGCAGCGTCTTCTGCTTGATGATGTCCGAGTGGTAGCTCACCACCGTCGGCTTTTTGATCTGCGCGGCAAAGTGCGCGATGTCCATGTACGGCCACGGGAAGTGGTAATGCACGATATCCGCGTCGCGCGCGAGCTCTTTGAAATCCCGAATGCCCGACAACGAAAAGCCCGTCGACGCGACGTACAGATCCTGTTTTGAGCGGTGTGCGATGTGATTGCCCACGGTCTCGTTACGCGCCGCGCCTTGTTTGCTCAGCGACAGCACCTGGGACTCGATCCCGTGGGCCTGACAACCCTGTGCCAGCTGGAAGATGACTTGCTCGACCCCACCGCCCTTGCTTTCCGGGAAGTAGGTCTTGAAGAAGTGCAAAACTTTGGTCATCAGGATTCTCTGACGAAACGATAACGTCCGCTGTTCTCGCGATAGGTGCGTTGCGGGCAGAGCGGGGATGTGTGGAGCGGAGGATAAAGGAAAACCCGAAGCGCCACACAGCGCTTCGGGTTGGGTACTGCGGCGTTACGCGTCGGCCAGCATCCAGCCAAGCGTTTCGCTCAGCTCGGGTGTCTGCCAGCCCGGGACCAGCGACTTCAGCTTGCTGTTGTCGCCGCACAAGGTCTTCACCTCGTTGGCCCGCACGAAAGCAGGATTCACTTCGACGGTGAGGTCGTGGCCGGTGATGGCGCGACACATGTCGAGCACTTCACGCAGCGAGTGAGTCTTGCCTGAACTGACGTTGACGTACTGACCGAACGGCTTGGCTTCAAGCAGCCCGCGGTAAGCGGCCACCAGCGAACGGACGTCGCTGAAATCGCGCCAGACATCCAGGTTGCCCAGCTCAATTTTCTCGGCCTTCTCGCGGAAGTGTTTGACGATCTTCGGCAGCAGGAAGTTTTCCGCCTGGCCGACGCCGGTGTAGTTGAACGGGCGCGCGATGATGATCGGCAACCGCCCGAGCCACAGACTGGCCATGTATTCCATGGCCAGCTTGCTCACGGCGTAATCGTTGGCCGGCGCCGGCCTGGTGCTTTCGTCAAGCAACCCTTCCGACGCATTGCCATACACGTTGGCACTGCTGGCGATCAAAACGCTTTCGGGCGCCTTTCCGCAGTGGGCGATGGCTTCGAGCAGGTTGCGCGTACCAATCAGATTGACCTGGTAAAACGCATCTGCCGCGCCGTGCCCGACAAACGCCAGTGCCGCGAGATGAACGACGATGTCCGGCTGAAGGTCCGCCAGCAGCTTGCTCAGACCCACCAGATCGGTGAGGTCGGCCTGATAATAATTGGCTTCATCGGACGGATTGCTGCCGAGGCCAACCACCTCGCAGCCCTGGGCTGTGAGCTCGGCGGCCATGTAGCGCCCCGTAAATCCATGAATACCCGTTATCAGCGCTCGCTTGCCGGCGATACTCATCAGAACGAGAACCCTTTTTCGTTACGACGCAGGTCCGCTTCCACCATCATGCGGCACAGCTCTTCCAGGTTGGTCTTAGGCTCCCAGCCCAGAACTTCCTTGGCTTTGGCCGGGTTGCCGATCAACAGCTCAACTTCGGTTGGGCGATAGAACTTCGGATTGACCGAAACCAGAACCTTGCCAGTGGCGGCGCAAGTACCGATTTCTTCTTCGGCTTCGCCACTCCAGTTGATGGTGATGTCGACAGCCTTGAATGCCATCGCGACGAAGTCACGGACGGTTTCAGTGCGGTTGGTGGCCAGAACGAAGGTGTCCGGCTCATCAGCCTGCAGCATGCGCCACATGCCTTCGACGTACTCTTTGGCAAAGCCCCAGTCGCGCTTGGCGTCCATGTTGCCCAGTACCAGCGAGTCCTGCAGACCCAGCTTGATCTTGGCAACGGTGTCAGTGATTTTGCGTGTTACGAACTCACGGCCGCGCAGTGGCGACTCGTGGTTGAACAGAATACCGCTGGTCGCAAAAATGCCGTACGACTCGCGATAGTTGATGGTCATCCAGTGAGCGTACAGCTTGGCGACGCCGTAAGGGCTGCGCGGGTAGAACGGAGTGTCTTCCATCTGAGGAATGGCCTGAACCTTACCGAACATCTCGGAAGTCGACGCTTGGTAGAAGCGGACTTTCGGGTTAACGATACGGATGGCTTCCAGCAGATTCACAGCGCCCAGGCCGGTGATTTCGGCAGTGGTGATCGGCTGTTCGAAGGAAACGCCCACGAAGCTCTGCGCGGCGAGGTTGTACACCTCGGTGGCTTCGGTGGTCTGCAGCAGGCGGATGCTGGCCGACAGGTCGGTCAGGTCGTACTCGACCAGGTGCAGGTTTGGATTGTTCTGGATGCCCAGTTCTTCGATCCGCCAGAAATTGACAGAACTGGTACGACGATAGGTGCCGTAGACGGTGTAGCCCTTGCCAAGCAGCAGTTCAGCCAGATAGGCGCCGTCTTGACCAGTGATGCCGGTAACAATTGCTTTCATGCGAATCCTCTAAACCCCATAGCGCCGAAGACAAAGCCTGGCTGGGCGCCAAGCGTAAACAAGGGCGCCATCATACAGAAAATGAACGTGACGGACGACGATAGAGAACGATGAGTTACTAAGCTGCGTCGCGTATAGTCGCGTTTCAGACGGGCACTCATCACCGGTTAGACCATGTAGCCGTACTGCGTGAAGCCTGCACCGTCACGACTCGGCAGCGAAATCGACTTGCGTGGATGCTCAGGTATACCTCGTTGGTTTTGATGAAGTTAAAACTGTAACAAGGATGACCCAGTGCGCCTCGCGGTTTGCGCCGGGTTTTGAAGTGGGAGTTGGGGAAATAATGCAGAAAAACACGGACAGAGCCCTTTTTGCCAATCAGCTAAGAGGGTTGGCAGTTGTAGCTGTCATCATCGTGCATTGGTGTGGCGTCTACTGGTACGCCCGGGAGACAGTAGCGTCGTACATTCACGCGCCGCTGGTCGAGGGACCTTCATCCCGGATGATTCAGTGGCTGACCATTCCGACCTTCAACTACGGGCCTTTCGGTGTCTCAATATTCTTCTTGATCAGTGGCTTCGTGATTCCTTTCTCGCTGGCGAGACTGGCTCCCGGCAAGTTCTTGATTGCCCGCTTTTTACGAATCTACCCGACCTATATCGCAGCCAGCTTGATAATGCTGGGGCTGGTCTACCTGTCCAGCGTTTACTGGGGTAAAGAATTCAGCATGCCGCTAGATCGGTTCGTTGAGAATTTGCTGCTATTGCAGGGTAACTTTGGAAGCCCGACGATCGACCTGGTGAACTGGACGCTGTCGATCGAAATCAAGTTTTATATAGTTGCCACGCTTCTTTATCGCTCAGTCAGGACTGGCAACGCCTACCCAATATTTTTGTTTTCCGCTGCTGTCCTTGCTGCAACTCAAGCGTTTCCTAACTGGCTTGGCCAGATGAACGCCTCCGCCGAGTTGATGGATTCGCTAAAGACGGAACTGATGTGCGTCATTTTCATGTTCGTCGGGACCGGTTTTTATCACCATTACACCGGTACCTACACGACGCGGCAATTAGTCCAGTACGCGGCGATATTGGTCATCCTGTTCATGATGTGCTGGCAGCATACATCGTGGGTCAACCAGATCCCTGACGTGCCTCAGAACTACCTGTACGGGCTGATTCTGTTCAGTGTCAGCTATGCGTTTCGTCGCTATTTCAGACCGATCCCTCCGATCGACTTCCTGGCTAATATCAGCTACTCGGTCTACGTGCTGCATTCGATCATCGGTTATCTGTCGATTCGGATCTTGATGGATCAAGGCGTCATTTACCCGATTGCCGGGCTCATCACGCTAGTCTTCGTACTGGTGCTGGCGTACGCGCTGCATGTTTTGGTAGAGAAGCCAACCATGCACTTGGGCAAAAGGCTGTCGGGCAACAAGCCTTTGATTGATCGTAAGGTAACGGTGGGCGCGTCCTGATCCAACCCAAGGGATAGGGATGACGAGACACGGATATAAAAAAGGGGGCCATGATCATGGCCCCCTTTCTTTTGAACCTACGACCCTTGAATTGGGAGTCGCAGTGAGTGGTTACTGAAACCTGATCGATTTCACGAAGAAGCCTAGCGTACGGTCATCCTGTCCCACCCCAAGTTGCTTTGGAGACGTTGCGTCCGGCGTTTCGAAGGTAATAACCAGCTTACCCGAAGCATCCGGAGCCGGGAGTGGCACCCTGACAGGTTCATCCGAAACGTGATCAATGCTCGCGTCATAGACAGGCTGCCCATTGGCGAGAATTTTGATCCGTTGGCTTTTCAACGACGCGGTGAGAAGCGGGTGCATCTCGATATCGAGCGCTTCAGGCGCTCTTTTCGGAACATCGCAGGTATAAGTCCCCAGCTTGCTGTTGATCCAGCGCCCATCAGATTCGGCGGCACCAAATCCAGTGACACGGTTTGAATCCACAAGGCCTGCGCTTGAGAAGTCAATTGTGTTCCGACACGCATCTGTTTGCTTGAGCTGCTCGGCGATACAGCCGGCATTGTTGATGGTGATACCCCCTTGCCGACTTACCTCGCACTCAATCATGTCGTATTTCGCTGAGCCCTCGCTGCTGACGATGTAGCCATAGTTGGAATAATCATCCAGCTTGTCCGCCAGTAGAATGTCGGGGATCGCCAGCGTTCGCGGCGTGTGCGCCATTGCCAGCGAAAACATATAGTTGAATGTCTTGTAATAGCCCGCCAGGCCGATTACCGCATTGGCCTTGCCGGGTATTCTCGGGATGTCGGTTGAGGTGATGTTGATGATCTTTTTCTCAGTCTGCAGAAGCTCAGAGAAATCGATCACCTGATACGGAATGATCACAGATTTGATAATGACCCACAGGCAGCCGCCAGCAATCAACGCTTCGGCGGCTGAGGGCATGCGAAGGGTTGTCAGTACCGTCGGACCCACCCGCAGCACAAACTCACCTGCAACGATGGCCATGGCCACGAAGAGGTAGCTGATGATCCCGAATCCATACTTCTTCACTGCATAGTTGGAGCCGAACCCGAACTTCACTAACACCATCTGAAGCAGGCAAAGTGCTGCGACTCCCGCACCATACAACGCAATGTATTTGACGGCGGGATGAGACAGCCTACTGCCGGGCTTCATGTGGGCGATGATCAATCCCGCTGAGATCACCAAAGCCAAAACGCAAAGTGTCCCCAGCCCCAATGGGTAGCTGACACGTTGAAGTTCGAGCCCGCCGTCGTTCTCGGCGATTTTTCGCATGGCGGAAAATGCCGGGTTCAATACCACGCCACACAGAGCAATCACCGGAACGACGAGGCCTGCGAGAGCGGTCGTCCGGCTTTTCTTCTGAATGATGTCCTGGAAGCCATTGAACAGTGTCATGGCCCCGAGCATTGCCAGCAGTTCGAGCGTAGGCAGCAGATGGACACCAGTGTTGAGCGCAATGACCCCGATCAGGAACACGTATGCGGCCCAACGTCCCTTCTTCGATTCCAGATACACCGCGCCCGCTATGGCAAGCACGATGATGGCTTGCGCCACTAACTGGGAATAGAAAAAGTTGCTGACGACTTCTGCGCCGTGCACCTCAAGTTTCAGCGTGAACCTGTTAAGCAAGAGCGCCGCCGCCAAGGCTGCGGTGGATAGCCACCCAAGCGGTTTCGGCAGCGTGTTCAACAGGTAGACGAATCCACCCCATATGGCACTCAGAGACAGCAGGGTGACTACTTGGATACCCAGCAAGTTCGAGTTGAGTGGCCACCCGACGATGGCCGCAAATACATGGCTCAGCCTCGGGTAGTAATTCATCTCCCCCAGAGTAGGATCATTCGAGTCCATCAAATGAAATTGCTCTGAGATGCGATAGGTCAGCGCATAGTGATGCGCCAGGTCCACCGATTGACTCCACAGCGAGTCAAGGTTGATGAGCACCATCAGCCCTGCTACCAACAGCAGTACCAAGCACAGAAAACGCGATGGCAGCAGCCACATTCGATCCACGTCCAGACTTCCTTATCCGTTGCTTAGCTTTTTGGCGATCAGACGACCCTCACGGATGGCGTAGTTCGTGCCACGGTCTTCCGGATAAATCTGGGCCATGGTCGAGATCAGAGCATTGTCATAAGGCGTGGAAGCATCAGGTACATATTGCGAGTAGTTACGCTCGGTCACTGGCTGCGCATACTCCGAACGCCAGACCTTGAAGTCGATGATCCAGTCTTTTTCAAAATGCGGAAACATGCGCTTCAGGTGAGTGAGGGCGAAATCGAGATACTCCGCGTCCGAGAACTGCCATACCGGGTCTTCAGTCGCCAAATAGCGGGAAAGATAGGCGATGTGGCTGCCTTTGTAGTTTTCCGGGGTGTCAAAGTTGGTGTGCTCAATGACGCCTACGAAAGGGAATCCAGGGTCGTTGACGTTCAGCCAGTAGGTGTCGGACAGGCTCTGCTTGAGCCTCAATACCAGGCACATGTTGCCCAGATATTTGACGCGACGCAGCTTGGCCAGCCAGGCGTCATCTGCCGAGTTCTGGAACATGTCAGCGATGAGCGGGAAGGACGGCGTGAACAGGAACTTGCTGCCCTCGACCGGACCGCTTTCAGTCATCACGGCTGAAATCTGTTTGCCTGCCGTTACAAGGCCGGTCACTTTGCTGCCAAACGATACTTCCCCGCCATTGGCGTGGATGGCGGACACCATTGCTTCAGCCAGGCGACCGAACCCGCCTTTGAAGTAAGCCAGCTCTTCGCCGCCTTTGTCGTTGCGAGTGCTGCCGCGCAGCACGAGTTTCTTCCACATCCAGACGGCGTTGACAGCCTCTGCATAAACGGAAAACTTCGAGTTGATCAGCGGTTCCCAGACTACTTTGTAAACCGACTTGCCGCACATCCCTTCCAGCCACTCACGAATGCTCAAGTGCTCGATGGTTTTCCAGTCCTTGATGCGACGGACTTGAAACACCAGTAGGCCGAGACGGATACGATCCACCAGCGAAAGGGCTTTGAAACGCAGAAGATCCAATGGCGTCGACAGCTTCCACATCCGGCCATTGAAGTACATGCCTGTGCGGGTTGGCAGCAGGATAACGTCGCCCTCAAGGCCCAGTTCTTTAACGAGCTCCGGGACGAATACGTCGTTGTTGAACCAGTGGTGGTAAAACTTCTCGACCCGCACCCCGTCTTCGAATTCGAAGATGCCGGCCAGACCGCCGGGAGTGGAATCTGCTTCAAGAACCCGTACCCGCTTGCCCTGCTTCGACAGCACATAGGCTGCCGTGAGGCCTGTAAATCCGCCCCCGACAATCACAACATCATAGTTATTCATTTGTTATTCCAATGTAAGTTTTCGCAGTCACTGAGTGGCTGCTTTGAACAGGGCAGGGCGGGACCATATTGCCAAGGCGCCGACGATCGTCGTCGGCAGCCAGAGCGCCAAATGGACGATTACTGCATAACTACCCGCTTGCGCAGAAGTACCGCCTATTAGTGTCACTGCGGTAAACGCCGCCAGATGAAATGGGCCTACGTAACCCGGCGATGACGGCGCCAGTGTCGACAGCGTGGCAATCGCCATGACCAACAGCGCCATGAGCGGGCTGGCATCCAGACCCAGTCCCAGCAGCGCAAAATAGAACAGGCCGGATTCCCCCAGCCAGACAAGCATCGAGAGCAGCAACATAAGACCCAGAACGCGCGGCCTCGACATCACCTCAAAACTCTCGAAAAGACCGCCTACCGTGCGGAAAACGGTTTGTAATTTAGGCGGAATCTTACTGGTCGGCTGGTCATTTCCCAGCTTTGTGAACAGCCGCGCGAAAACGCCCGAAAAGAAGAAACCGAGAGCCAATGCAATGCCACCCAGTGCCGCAAGGATGACAGCCGTCTGCCTGATGGCCGGCGGGATATCAAGCGTGCTCACTGCCAGAATGCCCAGTGCCAGGCACGCGATCAGTGTGACCAGATCGATCAGGCGCTCGACGACCAGACTTGTGGTGGCGACGGTTTTGGTGACGCCCATCGCGCCGGGAAAGACCAGCGCCCGGATCACATCGCCCAGGCGAAGCGGCAGAACGTTGTTGAGTGCAATTGCACCCAGAAACGGTGCGGCGCAGTTCCGGAAACCGACGGCGTGTGAAGCGGCGGAGAGCATCACCGACCACCTGAAGATACGCACGGCATATCCAAAGGCCAGTGATGCGATTCCGAGCACCAAGTAGTGCCAGCGGAAGTGCTCAAGCGCGTCCATGACTTCCGAGAAGTTCACGAGTCGCGCAATGGCCAGCAGGCAGACGAGGGTTACAGCGGCCCCGATAACATGCTTGATCCAGCGCTTTTGCTTGGGTTGCGTTGCTGCTGTCATCGTTTTTCTCAAATGCGCCAAGGAGCTTTGTCTGCGGCCCAGAGAGCCTCGAGCTCGCGCTTGTCGCGCAGCGTGTCGCACGGCTGCCAGAAACCGGTGTGATGGAACGCGCTCAGCTGCCCGTCTTTAGCCAACTGCATCAGGGGCTCGCGCTCCCAGGAAATCGCGTCGCCGTCGATGTACTTGATCGCCTCAGGTTCCAGCACGAAGAAACCGCCGTTGATCCAGCCAATCTCGTCGCTTGGTTTCTCTTCGAAACTGGACACGCTGTTGTGCTCGTTGATATTCAACACACCGAAACGGCCTGGCGGCTGAACAGCTGCAACGGTAGCCAGCTTGCCGTGCTGACGGTGGAAAGCCACCTCGGCGCTGATGTCGATATCAGACAAGCCGTCGCCGTAAGTCAGGCAGAAAGTCTCATTGTTCAGGTAAGGGGCAACGCGCTTGAGACGTCCGCCGGTCATGGTTTCAGCGCCGGTATCTACCAGCGTGATGCGCCAGTCTTCGGCCTGACTGTTGAGAATCTGGGTATCGCCAGTTGTCAGGTCGATAGTCATATCTGACATGTGACGGTAGTAGTTGAAGAAGAACTCTTTGATGACGTAGCCCTTGTAGCCCAGGCAAATAACGAAATCCTTGATCCCGTGATTGGCGTAGGTACGCATGATGTGCCACAGCAATGGCTTGCCGCCGATTTCTACCATCGGCTTTGGTTTAGTGTCGGACTCTTCCGCAATGCGGGTTCCCAGACCACCGGCTAAAATTACAGCTTTCATGCTAACAATCCTTATAGTTTCAGGTCTGCGGGTTCAAAGTTGAGGCTTTGCTGAATAACGGCAACAGGGTCTGCGCGCAGGACCAGATAGATGCGCAACAAATACTCACCGATGATGCCGAGCAGGAAAGAGTTAAGCCCTATTCCGAACAACACCAGTATGTGGATGCTCGCCAGGCCTTGGGGAAGATCGGGATGAGCAAAACGCAACAGCAGGTAATAAGCGGCGCCCACTAAACTGGCCGCCAGTATCAAAATGCCGACGAAAGAGGCCGCACGAAGGGGAACCGTCGAGTGGTTGAGAACCGCAGTCAACCCCAGACGGATCAGCCTGTTTACGTTGAACTTGCTCTCGCCAGCGATGCGCGCATCGCGGTCGTAGGCAATCCCGGTCTGATTGAAACCGATGCCAGCGATCATCCCGCGCAGATACGGGTTGGCGGTTTTGCTCTTCAACAGCACTTCGATGACCTTGCGGTCCATCAAGCGGAAGTCGCCCACATCCCGTGGAATCGGGTGTTCGCTAACCTTGTCGATGGCCCAATAGCCCAGACGCCTGAAGTTGTTTAGCAGCCAACCTTCCGGTCGTTTGCGTCGCACGCCATAGACGACTTCGTGGCCTTCCTGCCAACGTGCGAAAAACTCTTCAAGAAGCTCGGGTGGATCCTGCAGATCGGCATCAATTTGCATCACCGCGTCGCCGCGTGTGTGCATGTAGTTGGCGAGAATTGAACGCTGGAAGCCGTAGTTGCGCGAGAACCGGATCGCTCTCACGCGGGGGTCTTTGCTCGCGAGGTCAGCGAGCATGGCCCACGTGTTGTCGTCTGAATGATTGTCCGAAAAGACAAACTCAAGATCACACCGGTCGCTCATCTTCAAGGCCAGGGCATCGAGGCGCTTGTAGAGGTTGTCCAGATTGCCTGACTCGTTGAGGACCGGGATCGATATCGAAATCAGAGGCCGCTTTTCTGACATTGTTATTTCCTTATCAAATCCGTGCATTCAAGCATTCATCCTGGACTTCAAGTATTCGATGACCGCTGGTATGGCCTCTCGAAACGTTGAGTCCTTCAGCGCCTGTGGCCGCTCGAACACAAGATCGAAATTGTCTTGAGTGGGTTCTGGCAAGGCGCCCAGTTGCAGCAAGTGAGTCTTGCCAAATGCGCCAAATATGGCTTCCGCCAGGCTTCTGAGGGTGATCGGGTTTCCGTGGGCGAGGTCAACGAGGCCGATAAGTTCTGCGTCGACCAGCGACTTGACCGCGCGCGCATCGTCATCCACGTGATGATACTCACGCAGCTGTCGACCCTGGGTCATGGCGAATGGCGATTCCGTGCGGATGGCCGTCAGGATCTGCCCAAGAAACATGAACGGGCTTGGCTCGCCGCCTCCGTACAGCGTGTGGATACGCACGTGGGTGGCCAGTGCCCCGTCAGCGTTGGCGTCCTCGACATACTCGCTCAGCTTGAGCTTGCTCTGAACGTAGCTATTGCTGGTCAGGGTGTGCTCCATGGCCGTGCCAAAAGTCACGACCCGGATGCCCCACCGCGCAAGGCTGCCGATCACATTGCGAGGCAAATGATAGTTGACCGCCAGTAACTCTTCGGCGCTGAGTCGGGGGTCCAGAAGGCCGGAGCAAATGTAAACGACCGAACGTTCAGGCGGGCACTGGGCGAAGTATTCGCTTATCCCGGCGTGCTCGCCTGCCATCGACCACGGCTCGTATACGCTTCGATCTACGCAGCTGACTTCGCTTGGCGCGTATTGAGCAGCTATCGCCTGCCCCAAGCGACCTCGGCTACCCAGGATGAAGATCATTCCTGGATGCCTGCACGCCACTCATTAATCTGCGACAAAGTAATTTCCCGTGTTTTTTCGGGCGCTGCATAGAAGTCGCGGTACCAGACAGCAGTCTGCCGCACGACCTCGTCAGTGTCCCAGACGGGAATCCAGTTCAGCTGGTTTCGCGCGATGGAACTGTCCAGTGCCAGTGAGCCGGCTTCTGGCAGAGGATTGTCCATATATTGAAGCTCCGGACGCTGCCAGTGCGCGCTCATCAGCTCAAGTACGTTTCTTACGGAATACTGTTTCAGCTCTTGAGGCCCCAGGTTCCAGGCCTTCGCCACCCGCTCCGGCTGATCGGATAACAGGCCAGCCAGAATCACCAGATACCCATGAACCAGCGCCAGAACGTGCTGCCATGGTCGAGTCGCGTCTGGATAGCGCAATGTCATTGCACCACCGTCTATAGCCGCTCGAACAAAGTCAGGGATCAAACGGTCTTCTGACCAGTCGCCGCCGCCAATGATGTTGCCGCCGCGAGCGGTCGCAATCGCCGGACCCTTGCCTTCCGAGGCCGGGTACGAGGCTGCGTAACTCTGGATGATCATTTCAGCTGCTGCTTTGGAGGCGCTGTAAGGATCTTTGCCGCCCAATGGGTCATTTTCTCGATACGGCCAGGCCCACTCGTTGTTTTTGTAGACCTTGTCAGTCGTGATGCACAGCACACCCTTCACACTCTTCACCAAGCGGGCGGCTTCCAGCACATGCGCCGTGCCCTGGGCATTGACCAGAAAGGTGTTTACAGGCTCGCGATAGGATTTACGAACGAGGGGCTGAGCAGCGAGATGGAGTATCAGATCAGGCTGGAAGGCTTCAACTGCATTCAACAGGGCGTCGAAATCACAGATATCCCCCAACGTACTCGTCATTTCCGGTTCGAGATTGAGCTGGGTGAACAAGGAAGGGGTGGTATCAGGTGCCAGCGCATAACCCGCCACTTCTGCACCGATAGACTTCAGCCAAAGACAGGCCCAGCCTCCGGTGAAGCCGGTGTGGCCGGTCACCAGGATCTTTTTACCAACGAGTCGGTCTTCAAACTGCAATCTGGATGTCATTTAACTCGCACCGTCATTGGTATGTATCGGTCCCAACCCTTGCACGGGCGACCTTTAAAGTGGCGCGAATAATACCTTGAATGCTGCAGCTTGTGCAGACGCGAGGGCCGCTTGATCGGAGGGGATCGACGAGGGGCCGCGATGATCGTATGCACGCGAGGTATTATTCGTTTGAAATGCAGGCTTGGTCGTTAGCTTCAGTGCTCATGCCCGGCCTCCTCCGGGCCGGAGGAGGGCCAAGGCTAGAGCCCTATTCGGCCAGCATCTGAAAAGCGAGAAACAGCTGTTTCGCACTTTGATCCCACGTGAGCCAAGGCATGGATTCAGACTTCGGATGCTCCGCATTGCGGTGCAGACCAAGCCAGGCAGTCAGGCTGTCACACAGCGTTTGAGGCTGCTCTCCCTGGAAATAGAAGGCGTGCTCGCCTGCCACTTCGCGAAACACAGGGATGTCCCGGGCGATCAAAGGCAACTTGTATTGCGCCGCCTCAATGAGTGGCAGGCCGAAACCTTCACCAAGCGATGCAGCAATCAACGCATCGGACTGTGCATAAAGGCTGGACAGATAATCATCGTCGATGCCCTCAAACCAGAACAGTCGCTTCCCGGATTCGGGGTGTTCTCTCAGCCTCTCGACAAGCGCCTCAACCATCCAGCCCTGCTTCCCGACGATCAGCAAATTGGCGTCCTGCTGGCTTGCCCAAAGCAGTTCGAAGGCATCCAGCACCTGAGCATGTCCCTTTCTTGGCTCTACAGTGCCCACCATCAGAAATGACGGACGCGCCTGAAGGCTGGAGAGGACATTTTTGGGAATGGCCGTCGTACCTTCAGCGCTGGTCGGCTTGGTGATGTCTGCCCCCAAGTGGAACCACGAGATATTGAAAGGCCGTTTGGACGGTTTGCGATGTTCTGCAACCCACTCAGCCATTTCATCCGCAACTGCTTGGGAGATGCAAATCACACCGTCCGACTCGACAACGACTTTCAACCATTCATCCAGGATGTCAGCCGCGCCGGCAGGGAAACATTGCGCCAGCTTTTTAAGCAGCAAGTCATAAACCACGAACTGCACGGTGACGCCACGGCGCCTCATGTCTGCAAGTGCCTGCCGCTGTCTTGGAACAACGACGGGCTGCAGGTCCAGACCGACGAAATGATCGCCGGAGTGGAAAACCACCGGCTCATCCTCAAGAAGATGAGTCGGGCAATTCAGGAAGCCCAGGGTGAAGTGTCTTGCATACCGGTAGCCATCCGCGTCTTCGGTGGCATAAACAGGTTCAACACGATAATTGCCGGGAGGCGTCGACAGCCATACCTCAAGAATGCTTCGAACAACGCGTTGGATTCCGCTCTTGGCATCGCGATTAACCAGTTCGGAAATGTCCACGAGCAACTGCGGTTTCAAAATTGTCGGCTTCAGGCTCTGGTCAATGGATTCAGCAACGGCCATCGAACTTTCGTAGCTGAAGCCTTGTTTTTCGAGTCCTGCAATCGACGTCACAACCTCCGATACGGAGTGGTACGAATCTTCGTGAAATTTCTCGATGGCTTGCCGGTATAGGAAGGCACAGGCCCGAGGTGAGTGCCGGGTGTGAATCAGTTGCTGACCCTGCGCGCCGATACGCTCGCGCGTAGCAGAGTCCTGACGCAGAAGGTTCAACGAGTCCGAGAGCTCGGCGTCGTCGAAATCGTCCGGCAGCTTGACCAGGCTGGAGGTCGGGATGTCCGACATGCTGCCGTTGGCGTTTACGATCGTGGCAATGCCGTAATTCAGGCAATCGAGCACGGCGGCGGAGGTTTCCCCGCGTGACAGCGTCCGCAACTGGACCGCCGCATCGGCGACCTCCAGGTACGCCTTGAACATGTCGGCATCTGCCCAGCCGGTGATTTTGATACGGTCGCGGCAGGGGCTGGCGTTGATCTTCTTGAGCAGGTTTTCGCCGAACTCACCTTCACTGTTCTGCCCGACGTAGACCAAGTGACAGTTCTCGTCCTGCGCCAGCTCGGATTCAAGCCAGGCATCCAGCAGGCGATCATTCAGCTTGGACGGGCCCAGCAGACCAAAACTGCAGACAACGAAGTCGCTTTCAGAGAAACCCAGTTTCGCTTTCGTCTCTGCGTGGGTGCGCGCGTTGGGGAAGCGAGGTGTGCGCAGCAAGGGGATCTCGGCCCACTTCAGGCCAGAGTTTTCTCCATACCACTGTTGTGCCAGTCGGATCGAGTAATGGGAATGAACAATGATCCCCTCGGCTTGCTGAAGGACTCGCAGGTTGCACGAGTATTTCCACACCGCATCGGCCGTGTCAGCACCATTGACACGCTGGCTGACTGCCTTGTAGCCGTGTCCAAGGTAAAGCGCACGCGTCCAGAAACCCTGATGCCCTAAATGAACCTCCATGTGTGCCGCAATGCCCGACAGAAAAAAATCGTGTAGGACGACGGTCCCCGGGATCTTTTCGATCAGGTGGAACATGTGTTCATGAAAGCTGGAGTTGCCGAAGTGATAGATAACGCGATCAAACACGTGTGCGTTTTCTTCAAACCACGCGACCGAGCGCAGCTTGTAATTGATTCCTGCGTCTGCGGGCGAGACCGACTCCTGAGCCACGATCACATCAATCTGGTAGTGGGCGGCGAGTTCAGGCAGCAGTTCGGCGCTGTAGTCGCTGATCCCGCTACGGGCAGGCGGGAGCGGGGACACATAAGCCAGGCGAGGTCGCTTCGGCGCACGCACCGGATTCGGGATCGAACGGCGGCCTGCGATCAGTTCCTTGATCGCCTGCACGGCGCGAATGGCAGTCTCGTCCCAACTGAATCTGCGCGCCTGCTCGATGGCCAACTCTGCCAGCCCAGCCCTGAGCGCATCATCGACCAGTACCTGTTCCATCTTCGCCGTGATG
Organism: Pseudomonas sp. CFBP 8772; assembly: GCF_014841665.1. Lineage (NCBI taxonomy): Bacteria > Pseudomonadati > Pseudomonadota > Gammaproteobacteria > Pseudomonadales > Pseudomonadaceae > Pseudomonas > Pseudomonas sp. CFBP 8772. The sequence goes on from NZ_JACYUI010000007.1 coordinate 274,377, forward strand.
GAGTCGATCTGGTACGGGTCGAACAGCGCATCCGGGTTGCCGAGCACTTCCGGCAGGCTGGATGTATTGGACGCAATGACGGGTTTGCCGCAGGACATGGCTTCCAGCGCAGGCAACCCAAACCCTTCGTGCAGCGACGGGAAGATAAACAACTTGCACGCGTTGTAGAGCGCAATCAGGTCGTCTTCGCTGACGTACCCGGTGAAACATACATCCGCTTTCTTCAGGCCGCTGCTGACAACCAGGTCCTGAAGACGGGTGCGTTCATCGGGCTGAATGTTGCAGACGATGACCAACTGATGAGCACGACGCACCGGTTTCGACAGTTTGCCGAATGCGCTGATCAGGCCCTCGATATTTTTGCGCGGGTCGATGCCGCCCGTGTACATGACGAATGGCCGGTCAATTCCCAGCCGCGTCTTGTGAGCGGCATCCCGTTGATCGTCAGGGAGGGGGCGGTAATGATCTGTGTCGATGGCGGTGGAAATATTGACGACTTCCTCGGGTGCGAACCCAAGGTGGTCAATGACTTCCGATCGTGACGAGCTTGAAATCGCCAGCACCAGATCGGCACGGCGCAAGTGCTGAAGCTTGGTCTCGTACCAGCTGCGAACCGGCGGTGAGCCCAGGTAGGCGTCAGGATTGATGTAAGGGATAAGGTCGTAGACGATCGTGGCTGTAGGAATCGATGAGTTCAGCATCTTGATGCTGGTCACGGCGTCGTCTACCAGGCCTTCAAACAGGCTGGAAACCAAGACAAGATCCGGGTCCAGGTTGGCGATGAACGCCTCCCGCACCAATTCGGAGGCATGCCGATTCCATGTGTTATCCGGGTTGAGCGCGCTGACCTTGCTGTTCGGCACCCACGTCTGGATATGACTGGCAGGCAGAAGGCCGTAAAGCTCGTCCCTGATGTGATCGACAGCATCGCCGAACAGCCCATTCAGGACGACGAAGACTTCAACGTCGCTACGGTTTTTGATGAAGGCCTTGGTGAACGACAGCGCGTACCGCCCGATGCCCCGATTCCTGTTTTCCGCTTGGGCGCCCTGAAGGTCAATAACGACGCGCATCAATTCGAATCCTTACGTTGTTCGTTGCTGTTGAGGCGGTTGTAGATAGCTTTCGCATTTTCCGTGAGGTGAGCCGGAGCAGCAGGGACATCACTCGGATCAGGCGTGAAGGTCGGCGTAGGCTCCGGGTACTGGACCGTCTGCGGCGTCACCACTGTTTCCGCCCGGAGACGAGCGGCGAGGGCTTGCAATCTGGTTTGCAGGCCGGGGATGCGAAACAGTACGCGCTTGACGTTCTTGCGCAGGCCGGGTCGGTTCAGGACGCCTTTCAGGACTTTCTTGATTGCCCGCTTAAGTGTCCGCGACGGCGATGAAGTCACCGATCTGCCGAGCATTGCGCCACCACGCAACGGCCCGGTGACGCGCCACGATGTGCTGTTTTTCAGCTGGCTGACGTACTCGTTTAGCTGGTGATGCTCGGCGCTTAACGCTCTGATTCTTTCATCCTTGTGAGCGACATCGTCTCTCAACGCATTGATCTGGCTGAGGCGGTTTTCCGCCTCGGTGTACCACATGTGCGCGTTTCGGGAGGACTCATCGAGCATTTTCACCATTGAGGCGTTCGCGAACTCGAGCGAAGTATTAGCACTTTCCAGGGAGGCATTGGCAGCCTTGAGCTTGTCCACCTTGAAATCGAGGACCGCAGCTTTGACGTCTTGCACCTGGTTAGTCATCGCCGAGTACTCTAGCTCAACGTGATCGACACGATGATTCAGCAGCGCGGCTGTACTGCTGACGATCTCCCGCTGCTCCTCCAGCTTCGCTACCTGATTGGCTTCGAGGCGGGATTGCAGCTCACCAAGCGTCACCGTTTGGTTTGTTGCCAGCCGCTGTTCCATTTCACCGAGCTTTGCCGCTTGGCCTTCTTCAAAACGACGTGCCAGCTCATCAAGGCTCAATCCGTAAGCCGCGTCAAACGCTGGATCGAATGTCGAAATATCCAGGGTCCCTGCCGCTTTTTGAGCAATGATCGCGTAATCCGGACTCGTCCCGCCGATCACGTCCATCAGCCCGACGGCAGGACTGTCCACCAGCGCCGGGTTTTCCTGCAGGCGCAGCAGCTTCGAACGAGTAAAGCCACTGAAGGACACGAGGAATTCCAGCAGCATGTGTGGAATCGGCTTTTCGTGAGTGGGATCGAGATAGAAATTCTGCGTCCCCACAATCAGGTTTTCTGCGTTGGGCGTTTCGAGAATCAGCAGGCCACCAGGCTTAAGGACTCGGTTCGCTTCGGCGACCAGTTGTTTCAGGTCGTCGAAGGGGATGTGCTCGACGATGTGAAAACCGGTTAACACACAGAGTGAGTCGCTTGGCATCGCCTTCAGATAGAGCAGGGCGTCGGCTTTCTCAGCAGGCAAGTGGCGGGCCTGGCAGGCTTCCAGCATGCCTTCGTCCAGATCCACACCCGTGGCGTTAAAGCCGTTTTCTACCAACGTTTCCAGCCACTCGCCGCGCCCACAGCCTACGTCGAGCGCGCGGCAGTCGTCATACAGACCTTGCAGCGGAAGGATGAACGGAAGGTAAACCTGCAATCGCTGCTTGATGGTTTCGTGAGAACCGCGATGCTTGTCTTCAAAGGCGCGATAGAACTGCTGGGTCACTGAATGCACTCCACAGTGGGTTGTATCCAGGCTGAGCCCACGAAAGGAATTTTGTCCGCGTTGATCACGTTAAACACCAGTGCCAGATCTCGCCATTCGTAATTTGCGTTGAGGTGAGTGTCCGCCGTATGCAGGGCGACAGCGATGGAGTATGAGCCAACGCCAATATTGGCGTCGAACCTGAAGACATACTCCAACTGGGTACCCCCTTCGAGCGCGCCCATCTTCTTGTCCAGATGATGGGTGTTGGTGCCGTAAATAGGCTGGCCCAGGCGGTCCTTGATCATGTAGCCCACGACCAGCTCGGGAATGGGGCTGTTGACGCTGACTTTTATCTTCAGGCTGAGCGATTGCCCGACGGATACGAATTCGATTGGGGCGTCCTGCTCGTTGTAGAGCGCAAGACTCTCAATGGTCGCTTCGCCGGAGCCTGAACGCGTTTGCACGCTCCCGTCGGCAAGCTTGTGCACTTGAACGGTGGCGTTCTCTTTCTCGGAAATAATGGCGTTGTAAAAATCCATCACTTCTTCCGGTGCACCGTCCTTGATAACCGTGCCCCCTTCAATCAGGAGCACACGGTCGCACAGCGCCTGGATCGAGCTTCGATCATGGGAAACGATCAGCAACGTGGTGCCTTGATCCTGGAACTCACGGATCCTGTCGAAACTTTTGTGCTGAAAGTAGCTGTCCCCTACCGACAGCGCCTCATCCACGATCAGGATTTCCGGGCGCTTGGCAGTCGCAACAGCGAACGCGACCCTCATCTGCATGCCGCTGGAATAGGTGCGAACTGCCTGATCGAAGTATTCGCCTACTTCGGCAAACGCCTCGATCTCAGCCATCACTTCATCAATCTGCTGAGTGGTAAAACCCATCAAACCCGCAGCGTGATAGACATTCTGGCGACCCGTCAGCTCCGGGTTGAAACCCATGCCCAGTTCCAGAATCGCAGCGATACGGCCGTGCACCTCAACGGAGCCCGTTGTCGGCTGCAGGGTGCCGGTAAGCATCTTCAGCAGCGTCGACTTGCCCGCACCATTCTGGCCGACAATGCCAATGGCTTCGCCTGCATTAATCTCGAAATTGATGTGCTGAAGCACCCAATGCTCTTCGCGGGGAGCGCTCTTGATGCCCAGCCAGCGGCCAATACGTTGCCACTCGCTGCGGTAGGTTCGGTAGGCTTTGCCGAGGTCTTTCGCGCGCAACAGGCTCATAGGGCGTCCACCATTTCAGGCGCTGCTCGGCGGAAGATGTAAAGGCCGAAGCCCAGCAGCAGACATGTGATCAGAACAGTGATACCTATCTGCGAGAAGTCAGGCGCCACGTTGTAAACGAAGACATCGTGGTACGCCGTCACGATCGGGTACATCGGGTTCCAGGCGATCAGCGACTTGAGGTCTTCGGGGATGATGTTGATCGGGTAGACGATCGGCGTGAACCAGAAAAGGATCTGCAGCACGATAGGGATGACCTGACCGATATCACGCACAAATACGTTGAGCACACCGAGGATCAAGCCCAGCCCGACTGCCAGCGCCGCGACGATGAGAATCAAGGGGATGGCCCACAGCATCTCCCAGGTCGGCCATTGACCGAGACAAATAAAGACAGCAAGCACGGAGAGCAGCAGCAGCAGATTATTCAGCAACGCCGAGCCCAAAACGATGAAGGGGAGGGTGATCCGCGGGAATCTCATCTTCTTCATGAGATTGCCGTTCTCGATGAAGAGCGTCAGGCATCGGTTGATGATCTCCGAGAAGAGGCTCCACGCAAGCGTCCCTGCCATCAAGTACAGCGCGTAGGCGTATTTGTTTTCGATGCCGGGCAGTTTCGCGGCAAGAACGTTGGACAAGATCAGCGCGTAGATCAGCACGTTCGCCAGCGGGTTGATGATCATCCACAACCCACCCAGGCTGCTGCGGGAGAACCGAGATACGAATTCGTTGCGGATCGAGGTGCCGATAAAGCTCCTGTAGCTGTACAGCCCTCTCAACAATCCAAACATGTGTTCACCTTTAAATCCTGAAGCTTCAAATGGGGCTCTCTCTTCTGGCAATGGCTTCCCTGCGGCGGGCGTCGAATGCTAACGCTCCTTACCAATCAGAGGGAAGGCAGTGGCCGGGCAATGTGGGAATACTGGTAATCCCGTCTTGAGGGATCGCCCCTGGCAGAAAGGCAGGTGTCGCGGAGGTCGAGCGCATGCCAGAGCGCCCGGCAATCGCCGGGCGCCTTGTTCATAACGTTCGCGGAGGGTGATGATTTACTGACCAGCGCGGCCGTAGACATCCTCGAAACGCACGATATCGTCTTCGCCCAGATAGTCGCCGCTCTGCACCTCGATCAACACCAGGTCTATGACACCCGGATTGGTCAGTCGGTGCGTGTGACCAGCACGAATAAAGGTCGACTCGTTGGTATTGAGCATGAGCTCTTGATCATCGTTGACCACAACGGCCATACCGCTGACGACAATCCAGTGTTCACTGCGGTGATGGTGCATCTGCAACGACAGCGACGCTTTAGGCTTGACCACGATGCGCTTGATCTTGAAGCGCTCACCGTTTTCCAGCGTGGTGTATGTCCCCCACGGGCGGTGGACGGTCTGGTGCAACTGGTGAAGCGTGTGCCCTGAGCTTTTCAGCTGCGTGACGATATGTTTGACGTCCTGCGCGTGATTCTTGTGCGCAATCATCAGTGCGTCAGCCGTATCAATGATCAGCAGATCCTCGACACCCACCAGTGCCGTCAGTCGCTCTTCGCTGTTCACATAGTTGTTACGTGAGCCATGGGACAGCACTTCGCCTTCGAACCGGTTGCCGTCATCGTCCTGAGCGGTCAGTTCGCTCACAGCGTTCCACGAACCGATGTCACTCCAGCCAATGTCACAGGGAACAGTGGCAACCTTGTTGGAGCGCTCCATCAAGGCATAGTCGATGGAGATGTCCGGTACCTTGGCGAAGGAGTCGGCGTCGAGCGACAGGCATTGGTAATCAGTGCCTTCGGTCAGACGGGAGCATGCGATCGACGCCGCAGCGGCTTCAAGCACGTCGGGGGCATGGGTGGCGAACTCTTCCAGCACGGTGCCGACCTGGAAGCAGAACATGCCCGAGTTCCAGTAATAGTTACCAGCCGCCACGTAGGATTCAGCGGTCTTGAGATCGGGCTTCTCGACGAACCGCGCGACCTTCAAGCCGCCCTCTTGACCCGTGGATTCACCGGCCTCGATATACCCAAAGCCTGTTTCCGGGTACTGCGGCTGGATGCCAAACGTAACGAGCCAGCCTTTTTCGGAAAGCCGCACAGCGTTATCAACCGCGGCAGCAAAGGCTTTCTCGTCTTGAATCAGGTGATCGGCGGCCAAGACCAGCATGTGAGCGTCTGGACCTTGCAATTCCTTGATCTGCAGCGCGGCCATCGCGACCGCTGCAGCGGTGTTACGCCCGAAAGGCTCAAGAATGAAGGCTTGAGCCAGGCCTTTTTTGTTTACAGCGCGATACTCATCCTCGGTCTTGAAGAGCAGATCGCGGTTGGTCACTGTCAGGACTTGGGAGACACCCGCCAGCGCAGAAGCGCGCAGGAAGGTTTTCTGAATCAGGTTCTGACCGTCTGGCAGCATCATGAACGGCTTGGGATGGGCCTCGCGAGAAACGGGCCACAACCGGCTGCCGACGCCGCCTGACAAAATTACGGGTATCAAATCCATCTTGGTAAACCTCATGCAAACTGACAGCTAACTGATGATAAGGCGGAGAGACTGGACATCTCCGCTTTGCGCTATGGCAGGTAGGCATGCCAAGGGTGAAAACCATGCCAGGGAGAGCGACCTATCTGGAATCCGGGATGTTCGTGCGCGCAAGGGTACCAGAGAACGGTTCGCACTCTAAGCTGCCAATGCAACGGTACGCAGATTTGGTTCGCCGAGGGAAACGCGTTGTTCGCTCACGAAGGGCAGGTTGGTCATGGAAAGCAGAAGGTTGCCCGGAATGGCAGGTGTTCGCTAATAAAGTGATTTGGGGTGCTGAGCGCGGGCCTCAGGCAAACGCTGCAGCAACACGTGATGAACCTTGCCCGATACAAACATGGTCGAACCTTACATCCGAAGCAATGGAGCCTTAAAGGAACAATCAGAATAGCGCTTATCACATATGAAGATGCCCCGCGAAGGGGCTGGTCAACGTCAATGAGAAGTTTCCAGCCTATATGTCGGACTACTTTAGTTTATTGTCTAGGCACTACAGTCAGAAACCTTTCAATTGTTTGGCATATAACGATATCTGGCGATAGGCTATCTACAATCTCAGATAGACAATCTGGCCCCCAATAGAAATGGAATTCAGCGAAAAGCCGTGAGCACCACCAAGAAAGAGTGGTTGAGACCTCTCCACGCTCAAACGAAGACCCCCCGAAGCAAATGACACGTTTCTGGATGGGTGCATTACTGCATCGCCAGATGCGTCGTAGTCCAATATTGCCTTCTGATGGGTCAAACTCGTCTATTGCCTCAGGTGTCAGAATGTCGCCGTTTTGATCCAGCAAACTCTCGTACAGTGGAGGGCGTTCGACGATGTAACCATCTTCGGAAAATCGAATGCCAAGATCACCAGGAGCATCGCCGTGCATAACAGGCCCCAACCGATATACAGAGTAGGATTGAGGTGCTAGGCGGTCGAGCAAAGCATCTATTAGAAGCTTGCTGCCATACGTCGACATATGAGTATCAAATGCCCTGAAAGTAGATTCAGCGTGGACTTCATCCGGAATATAGTCGGCGCTATAAATTAGGCTTCTACGAATATCCGGTAGATTTTGTACGCCATCCACTATTGATTGTAAGCCTTGAGATCCCTTTGTTGCATGGAATGGAGCATTCCAATACATTACGGAGGATTTTTCAGGGATGATAATTTGGATATAGTCATAGCCGCTGCTGATAGAGCGGGCGTGTCTTGACTGAAAGATTTGCAACCACCCTCTGCTGTCGATAAAGGTTTCGCCATTGTAAAGTCCTTCAACATTGTTAGTGCCTTCTCTAAGAAAAATCTTACCTCCTGCACCTATAATAGCGGCGCCGTCAGACGAGATTCGGCCAAACGAGAGTCCCTCTTTAAGGCTATCCGCAACCGCAACAGACTGCGACACTAAATGAGGAGTTACCAAGAGCGGGTAGCTGACATCTGAACACGAAAGCTTAAAATTTATTGAACAGGTAGAGGCCCCCTGATGAAAATCTTCCGTGCTCAGATCGAACTCGAACAGAAAGGCATTGGCGTATGTTGCTAAGTCCGGCCTGTCAGCTGGTTTAATGATTATTTTTTTAATCCATCTTAGCTCGCCGGAAAAGTAAATATGAAGGGCTTTGTGCTTTACAAGCAACTCGTCGCTGCAGGAAAACCAGCCAAAAAATATGCTGCCTTCATTTCTCTCTATCCAGCCAGTTATCATGGAACTCTCCGTTATCAGATATCATTACTGTCAGAATCTTAACACCAATCCTCTCGGGCTGAATTTTCAATTACCAGCAGTGATCAACTTCCCAGCTCCAAGCGTCAGAAATAATCGTGTTCAGATCAGATCTGCCGGGCTGCCATCGTAATATTTGTGAGGCTTTAGAAGCGTCAGCGACCAAACGCGCCGGATCACCCAACCTACGCGCCAGGGTGACTACGGGGATCTCGCGCCCCGTTAGCTCCCTGGCGCTGTTTATCACCTGCTTTACGGAAAAGCCCGAGCCATTTCCCAAGTTGAATTGGTCGCTTTTTCCACCGTCGAGCAGATATTGCATTGCCAGCAGATGAGCGCTGCATATATCTAGCACGTGAATGTAATCTCGAACACAGGTGCCGTCTGGCGTTTCGTAGTCGTCACCAAAGATAGAGATTGCTTTCTTTCTACCCGACGCGGTTTGCAGGACCAGCGGAATCAGGTGAGTTTCTGGGTCATGGCGCTCCCCTAATCCAGTGTCGGGTGCACAGCCAGAAGCGTTAAAATAACGCAACGACACTGACCTGAACTGGTAGGCAGTATCGTAGTCCTCAAGTAACTGCTCTACCATCCATTTGCTGCGCCCGTAAGGGTTAATGGGATGTTTCGGGTGATCTTCTTGGATGATGGCGGATATGGGATTTCCATAAACCGCCGCAGTTGACGAAAATACAAAGTTACTAACCCCTGCTGATATCATCGTATTGAGCAAGTTGGCCGTTTTGCAGAAGTTATTAGCATAGTATTTTGCCGGATCTATTGAAGACTCCCCAACTTGAATGAATGACGCAAAATGCATGACGGCACAGAAGTCGTGGTCTTTAAATAATTGCTCAAGCAATGCTTTATCTGAACAGCACCCGACGAAGAGTTTAGCGCCTATTACAGCATCTGCATGGCCCCCGCTGAGGTCGTCCAGTACGATAGCCTCGTATCCGGATCGTATAAGGGTATGCACCATGTGGGAGCCGATATACCCCGCCCCACCTACAATCAGTACTTGCATCAGATTTCAACCCGTGAAAGCGTGGTCTTAGTGGTTTGTTGCTTTAAATTGCCGCACAGGAACTTAGTTTTCAATTCACATTGAGCAGTGGTGTAGCGTTTCAAAACTGTCAACTGGGCCTGAGTGCCCGCAGACTTTAAGCGTGTGGGCTGCAGCCGAAGCTGCTCAAGAATTGCGGCCCAGTCTCGCGGATTTTTCGCAAGGAAGCCATTAGTCTTATGCTTGATGCTTAGCTTGAACTCGCCTACCTCCGATGCCAGAACAGGAACTCCTACCGAACCCGCTTCGATAAATTTCACATTTGATTTTGCGCGGTTGAACACGTTGTCGACAAGTGGGACAAGCAGCAAGTCATGTTTGGAGATAAATCCTAGCATCCCGTTATAATCTAATATGGGGTAACTTGATACGTTCGCGAGTGCAAGCAATCGTTCAGAAACTTGTGCCGCACCGAGTACTGAAAGCTTGCAGTCTGCATTTTTCAGGCAAAAATTAAACAGCGTCTCTTCGATAATGTCGAAGTCTTCCTTATGAGAAAACGTTCCAGATGCGTAGATGAGTTTGAAAGAATCTGGTGCGAGGACAGCATCGGTTGAAGTGAATGGTTTAACCTTGTTGCGGTAGACTTCGCAAGGGATTTTATATTCCGATGCTATGTGGGATCTTAGCAGTGGGGTAGAAACAATGCATCCGTCCATTAGCTTAATGAAGTTTTCGTACGCACTGGCAACGAACATTGCTTCATCGATATTCCACTCGCCGCCTGTCACTGAACCAATCGTAGCTACAAACTTAGGGAACACTAAGTCATCAATTTCTCCGACGCACCGTTTGCCATTCATTCGAGCATATTTAAAAAACTCGGCAACGTTCCCTTGCTCCATAAAGCATCGCTGAAAGACAATGACATCAGCTCGATCTATCAATGGCGCCGCGTCGCCGATATCCAAGGCGACGTGCGCAACGGTGCACTCTACTCCAATACTCCCAAGGGATTCAGCCAGGTGGATCGATCTGTAACGGGTTGACCCGTTATCTAGGCCTGCCGAGCTAAAGATCAGAGCATTACAGGTTTTTAGTGGAATTTTGAAATGGACAGGGTCGAAGTAGTCAGCTTTTTCCTTCAGGCAATAGCTTGTATGTGGGTCATCATTTTTAATTAATTCCTGTTTGACTGTAAACTCATGATCCCCCCCGAGCGAAACTTCGAAATTACCCAGGGCAGCCTTGGCAACCAAGTTCTCTGATTGTGCAAGGGATTGAAAAAGTTGAAAAAAGTAATCTCTAGAGATTATTTCAGGGAAGAACGAGGACCGAGCTTTGCCAAATCTTTCGAAGAAAGCCTCCGCCCCTAAATGAATTTTCTGGGCAACGACGAATTCATTCGAGAGAGGATTTGGAATCTTTTTGAATGATATATTGGCTCTACCCGAAACCGGGTTTGTTAGTATTCCCCTGGCCGATGGTTCTGGCGCAGAAAAAAGAATTTCAAAAAGAGTGGTATTTGCTTCTATGAAGTCAGCATAAACATAAGGGTCTCCCTGTTCGAACAAGAATCCAGAGTGAACTACACCCTTGCTCACCCTTTCGCGAGAACCAACATAGCATCCCCTGACGTTTGTTTTCGAGGCTAGTTTTCCGAGGAAGTATTCCAGCCGAGATTGAATATTTAATAGCCACCCGACATCTACGAACAGCACGGATTTTTCGTTCAGAATGCCATTTTCTGAAAGGTATAATTCAAGGTTTTCACGATTTTTTACGTTTGCAGAGTGGATGCGGCCTGAAAGCTGAGTAAGTAAACGGCTTAGGCTATGGTAATCCTGCCATCCAGGCACGTAATCTTCGGATTGAAAACTATCCAGAAGTATTGCTCTGACTCCACTATCTTGCGGGTTGAGTCCTGATTTTTTCAGAAAATACGAGACGTCTTTTTCTTGTAGATGGAGCCCATCAAGAATAAATGCTATGTCGTTGGATGATAGTGGGTTTTGAAAAGTTGCGGGAATAACCGTCGCACGAGAAAGATGCATATAGCACGATGAGATTTCATCCGACGCTAGCTGATCTTTGTAAAGTATGTCGAACGCTTTTTTTATGATTCGGCCATCTCGAGCCATGAATACAATTTTGTGTATGCCTGCATCCTGAGCTTGCGACCTTACGTACATCGCCATCATGGCCGCCAAAGGCCCTGTTATCTCGAACCCGATCTGAGTATAAAAGTCGCATGAAATGCCTGGCGCTTCCTTGTGCCAAAGATCGCTCTGCTGTTCACAGTAGCTATCCCAGATTCTCCCCTTTTGAGAGAGCTTCTTTTTTTGATCGAGAGACAGTCTGAAGATTTTCCGGGAGTGCTCTCCGATAGGCGAAAACCTCTTTGTGTCAAACCCTGCTAGCTTAGGTTGGCGGACATCACCTTCCCAGTTATCCCCGATATGGAAAATGTCCGCTGGGGAATAGTTTGACCTGCCAGCGATATCAATTAGCGACTTGAAAAGTTTGCCGGTTTCTTTCTTCTTACCTAGCGTCGATGACAGGAGTAAATGGTCCCAATGGGAATAGCCGCAGTTCCGTAAAATAGCTTCTATTGTATGTTGGTCCAAGTACATGTCACTTGCGATGTATATTGTTCTTCCCTTCGTTCTGGCGTAGTCGTACAGTTTCTTTCCGAGGGAATGGGGAACGCAGACGCTGAGCTCGACAGACTTTTCGATGGCGGAATTGTTGAAAAAGGACATATGCTCGTAAATAGAGTCGATGGATACATCATCCTTCTCCCCCAGATGGCGCCCCAGTACCATCCCTGCGGTATCCATGCGCTCTTTTAGTAAGGGCAGCGCTGCTGGCTCGTGTTCCGTAAGCTGATATTCTATCAGGTCAAAAATTACTTCTGGATCACGGAACTGCCTTGTTACCAGCGTATCAAATATGTCGAACGATACGACTCGGCATTCGTCGATTTTTTTGATGAAAGCTTCGTAATCCGAGTCCGAATGGTAGATTCCATCAGGTAGAAGTTCGAGGATCTTTGGCGCGACGCTATCTACATAATGACGTTCAGAAACCTTTGTTCGAGCGCGCTCGGCCATTGACAACCTTTTGTCAATATCCTTGATTAATTCGAGCACGCTGGACGCCATGTCTCCGACATCTAGGTATTTAACGACGATCCCAGCATCATCTTCTACAAAGGTATGCATCCCGCCTGCTTCGCTACCAAAGCACACAATCGGCATACCCGCTTCAGCAGCCTCCATGCATACCAATGGGTAAGGATCTTCCCGAGAAGTAAGTAGGAAAATATCGCCTGATGCAAAATATTCTCGCGGGTTTTCTTTTGGCCCAACCCACTCCACGAAACCTGCTAAATGACGGCTTTCAATTTCGCTTTCAGGATTAAGGTCTTTACCACTGGCAGATCCGATCCAAATCATCTTGAAGTCAGATACACCCCGCCGGAGTAAGATCAGTGCTGTCTCACAAAATAGATCAAACCCCTTCCTTTTCTCCACAGCGCCGCAGCCGAATATTATTGTTTTTTTGCTTTTGAGATGCCTTTTTGAACGATAGAAATCGAAAGGCTCAATGAAGGGCTTTAGAAAAGAAATCTCACGTTCGTCTACATTCCTTTTTCTAAGTGACTCCACTGATCCTGGGGAAACCGCAATGTATTTATTGCATATTTTCGATAAGGACAGGAATTGAGCTTCAAAAACTTCAAACACGTTCTCCATCTCGTGAACGTGAGTAATGAATTCAGCCCCTAGATATTTCAAATGTTCTGCATAAGAGCCGGATGCGATTGTGTTGACATAGATTGACTGAACGTTGCTGCCGCAAAAGTCCCGAAGTTCTGCGGTCAAGCCATTCTTGTGTGCGTGGTCTAAATAAAAGCAAGGGGCGATTTCCTCAAATCGCTTGTTCCAGACCCCTTGGGAACCAATAATGATCGAAAATTTAATACTAGTATTTTTTTTCACCCAACGCATTAGAGACAACAAAACCGCTGGTGCGCCTGTCTGAGATGCTTCATGGCTCAAAAAAATAACTGTCGGCTGATGAGCGCCAGGGTCATATAAAGGATCGACTTCTACTTTTTTTATTTTTCTTAGCTCGAATTGCCCGTATTGCACCCAGTGAGCAAATGGATTCACTCCAGCTTGTGCAACGTCCGCGTTGGTTCCTAAATAATAATGTGTGTTAAATTCTTTATTAGGATTCCTGTGCTCTTTCCAGCCGTGTTGACAGTAATGTTCTATTGGGTCTGCGCCTGATGCCGCTACATCCTCATAGTTTTCGTAGTAATAGTTATGGCTGAAAAGACCGCTCAGCGCGATCAATTCATGATCCTCGGAGGTGTAATGAGGTCCAATATCGTTGGCCGCGCGCTCTTCCGTTCTACCTTGTTCAGGGCCGGTGGTGAATATTGACAGCGCTGTGCCTTCTGGGTCGTTGCTGCGTAGCCAATGCTTACGTCCCATCCTGATATTGATGTCAATGACTTCAGCGAGCTCAGGATTTTCCTGTACAGCTTTCTCATAATATGAGACCGCACGCGCGTATTCGCCGTTTCGGAAAGCTGCGTTCGCCTGTGATAGGGTGGAAGTCATATATTCGCTTGTCATTTAATCAGCACCAGCATTAAAAGTTCTTTATTGAGCACATAAATCATTTTGGAATTCATGGTGTTGGCCTATCAGGCGGTTATTTTCTTTGCGGCAATTTGTTTGATAGAATTCGCCAACATTTGCCACTCGTTCCAATCCGTTTTAACCAGCTCATTAGAGTGCTCGAGATCACTTAACTGGTTTCCGAGACTGCTGATGAGTCCCGCGATTAATAATTTGTCGTTTTCCGCCAGCGCGCTCCACACTTGTAAATCCATCGCATCAGGTTTTGCGAATCGCAACTCCAAACGCTGACCTCTGGCGTCCTCTGTCTCTGCAAACCAATTTTGCAGTGCCGATTTCGAGTCCTGTGGGAATTCCAATCGGGGATTAGTGCCAAAAGTAACCCCTGAGTCGTCTAGCGTCGCCAGGCGATAAGACAGCCTGTCCCAGCTGGATGTGCCAATAGTTAAGTTGGATATTGAGATGCCCAAGCTGCGATAGTCTCCCTGCTGAAGGGTATCCTTTAGAGTGATTTTGTCGTATCTAGGCACCATAGGCCATGCGTTTAGAGTCTCGTAGAGAGCGCTTAGTGCTTTTCTGATCTGAGATAACTTAGTTGGAAATTGGTGCTTGTTCGCACCTGAGTTGACATAAGACTTTAGCTTTTTTAGCAGCTCTAAAAGTGCCGACCAATCCGTTGGGCCCAAACGACTGATGACTGCGTTCGGCCCTTGGTAAAGCGCGCCTTGACGCGGCTCTATTGTCAGCCACTCAGTCGCGGAGTTCTTCATGCAGCTAAGCCAGTCTAAAGTAGTCGGCTTAACGCTAATGCTGGGCATATCTGGGTTGAGCGAGACCCTGATTGTAATACCTTCAACTATCTTATAGTTCACTTCGGCATTAGTGAGGCGTATTTCGACAACGCTGTTGGGCTCACTCTCTTTCAATATGCTGGTGGATATCGCTTCAACATTCCAGTAATCAGGGAAGGCACTGTATACCTTTTCCAAGGCTAGACGCTGGGCAATTATTAATGAAAGATATTCTTTATTTGATACCAGCTTTTGTTCAAGTTCTTCCTGGATCATATGTAGCTTTTGCGTCAGCTCTCGATTCTCTTCTTGTAAATCTAGCAATTCATCCCCGATGCCTGAGTAGTCGTCGCCATAACTTCCCTTCGACGGGCATCCTTCGTCGTCTACTGACTTCGCTGCACGATCATTATGCCCAACTCCGACCATATCCAAGCCTAAGGGTGAGGTATTCAGAAGCACGCTTTGGTAAAGTTGACTGTGCAGCTGTGCAATTCTGGACTCATTGGCTATATAGCTTTCAAACTTGTTAGACACCTCATTCGACACAGGATTTTCAGATGGAACAGAATGCTCGAAGACAAGCTTCAGCTTGTTTTTCAGATTTTCAAGGCCTGCTCGGATCGCTTGCGGCGTATCCGCGCTGACAATCAGACAGCGGTCCGGGATTCGTTGAGATAACAACATCAACTGTTCAGTATCCTGACGCCATTTCTTAAGAGTACCCTCCACATCGACTATCAGTTGCCCAGAGCCTGATGTCACGGCATTCAATGTTTCCACAGGTGAAGTGTAAACTAGGACAAACTGAGTGTGTTTACCCAAGTCTTCCCAGGACTTAACTACTTCCTCGATCATCTTGGGTTGCCAGTACCAAGCCTCAAAAGTCGCATTATTGCGTTTGAATATAAGTTCTAGATCTGTCTTGGCATCTGACCCGTGGGCGTTGGCACCAAAATCCTGCAGATGCTCGAAATCTGAGGTGACGTCAGTGAGCTGTCCCAATGGCGTAGCTTTGGAGTGAAGTAGCTCAGCAAACCAAGCTGTCCTCCCGGCACAGTTTCCCACGATACAAAAGTTTTTAATGACTTCTGCCTTTTGAGCCTTTTTTACTGTGCTTTTACTCTTCATCAATCATTTGCTCATTATGTCGCAGCTTGTTGAAAAACAAGATGCCAAGTAGGTCAAAAATCGGTTTAGTACAAGGTGCTCAACGAGCTGGTTTTCGAGCTTTGAGATCTTTTGCTGGCAAGGCCAGGCCACCATAAGCCCCGCTTAGATAATCATGACTCAGCGCCGGATGATAATAAGGATCGACCTGTCCGTGCAGTGACCATTTCTCGATAAACCCCTGCTGCTCGCGATGGGCCCGTGCTCGCTTCTCCGGGGTCTGATCCTTCCCACGACTTGCGGACTCTGCGTGAATCAACTTCGCAAAGGCCGTCCAGACCAGATTCAGCCCTGACTGCTGTATACGCAAACACAGGTCCACATCATTGAACGCCACCGGGAATGCTTTTTCTTCGAGCCCGTCGAGGTCTTCATAGACCGACTTGCGCATCAACAAGCAAGCCGCGGTCACAGCGCTTTGGCGCCGAGTGAGCTGGTTGGTCGCCAGGTAGCCCGCGTCGTTTTCTTCAAGATTATTGCCTGCATGGGCAGCCAAGCCATTGATGCCGACGACAACGCCGCCGTGCTGCACCATCCGGTTGGGCCACAGCAACTTTGCACCCACTGCGCCGACGTTCTCGCGCAGCAGCTGGCTGAGCATTTCCTTCAACCAGCCCGCTTCGATGATCTCGATATCGTTGTTGACCAAGCCAATGATTTCCCCGCTCGCCTGTTCCACCGCGCGGTTGTTGATCGCCGAGTAGTTGAAAGGGAACGGGTGCGGAAGCACTTTCACGCCTTGGGTTGGCAGGTAACGCAGGTATTCCAGGGCTTCAGGGTCGCTGGACTGATTGTCGACAACGATGATTTCCAGTTGCGGGTAATCAGTGTTGTTGAGCAGGCCTTCGATGCACGTTCGCAACAGTCCCACCTGGTCGCGCGTCGGCACGATGAGACTGATGCGAGGTAGCGTCAGCGGCAGGGGCCAGCGAGCGCGCAGCAATGCCGGGTAGTTCGGCAGCGCGCTGACCGTTGTGCCCGGTGTCATGCTCTGGCACAGCCAACCGATCGCCTGATGACGGTCCATCGACGGCCACGCCAGTTCAGGGCTGGCCGAGCACTGGTGGTGTCGGTGATAGACGACCTGCGGCAGGTGGACCACGCTGGCTTGGAGCCGCTCGGTGGCAAGTACGATGCCTGCGATGAGGAAATCCCAGTTCAGCGAGTGCAATTCGTTGGCTGGCGCCAGCAGTGAAAGCGCCGCCTGCACGATGTCTGCGCTAAAGATAGCGCCGGGGGTAAAGATATCTGCGCCAACGAACAGGTCTACGTCCCACACGGGTTTGAGCCAGGGGAGGGTGCGTTCGCCTTGCGGGCCGTCGCGGTCGCAGTCGGCGTAACCCCATGCAACGCCTTCGTCGAGCAGGCCGACCAGATGGTCCAATGCGCGAGGCGCGAAGTGATCACCTGCCCGGATGGGAACGATGCAGTCGCAACCCGTTTCCAGCAGGTCTCTGACTTCTGGCAGCAGGTTATCCACCGACGTCCTTGCGACTTTTAGAGGCGCAGCGCTGTGCGCGCGCAAACTCGCAAGGCTGAGACCCTCCAGCGTCATGTCGCCGTCACTGATCAGCAGTACACCGATCTTGGTTTTCAGGGGGCTCGCATTCCGTGGAGGCGTGTGCTGAAAGACCTCGAACCACTGCGGGTAATGATGGAAGCCGGCACTTTTCGGTAGGTGGAGTGATTGCTCCCTTGCGATCTGGGTGAGCAGCGCCATGGTCTGTTCGTCAGGGCCGTGATCGTCATGCTGACGCAGCAACCCTTCAATACCCTCGGGCCAGCAGCACATTCTGATCGGGCTGCCTGAAAGAGGATGGCCAAGGTCATTTTCAACGTGGAGGATATGGACCTCACCATCTGCCAGTTCCCACGGAAGGTCGAGATTGAAGCCGTGGTCGCTGGTCGGTCGCTCAGCGAGCGCATGGTGATGGATGTCGCAGGATGCACGACCCACGACTCGATCGCCCTCACGAACGACCACATCAACATGGCGCGAAGGCGCATCGGGGTCCCAGGACCATCCGTTCAGGCGCAGTCCGCCGCTGTGCCAGACTCGCGAGGCCACGGGGGCCGGGTCTTTACTGGGGCGCGTCGGCAGTTGCAGATCGCCAGCGAGGCAAAAGTCCTGGTTCGCAATCCGAGCGCTGATGTGTTTCGCGCCCTCCAGCCAACTCTGCCGCAGTTGCACGGCAAAGCCATGAAAATGGTCACCGATCTCGGCGTTCGGTTGAAACTGATCCGCGCGGGTTAAAGCTACGCACGCGCCATCGATCATCGCTTCGACGACCAGGCGCTGTTCCGGCTGCGCATCGTCCAGCGCCCAGCCTTGCAGGACATCGCCATAGAGGCCAGTAACTGCGCCGCGCATTGTGGACGATTGACTGGCTTGGCAAGTGGCAGTTGGTTTCGTTAGCACGTCTTCTGACATCACGCCCGGCTCAGTGAAAAAGGAAGGTGGTTCATCGGCAGCGCGCCAGCCTCTTTGGCGACTGCGCTGGTCATCGCATACAGCGGCAGTCCTAGGGTTGAGGCAAGGTCCGGTGCGTGCCAGCCTGCACCGGGCGCGGCATTGAGGCTCAATGCTGCATCGCAACCCGTCAGCGACAGGCAGTCGATCTTGTCCAGGCCTTGCACTTCAGGCAATGCATGAACTGCGCCAGTGGCGATCAGGGTTTTCAACCACGGGTGGTCGCCGTCGGCTAGCAGCACCACGGGAAGGTTATCCCGAGTCACGGATCTGGCGAAGTCGATCCATCGCCCCGCGATTTCCGCATCGCGCAGGTCATCGGCGATCAGCAGTGTGTGCGGTGCTTGCCCTTTTGCACGTACCGCCCTCGCATTTTTGTCGATCACAATTCGTGCATTTGGCAGTGCCGCAGCATAGCGCTGGCGGAGGGCTTGCCAAGGCAGACTCACACTCTGTGCCTGCCGCGCAAATTCTCTCCACCCACGATCGGCGCGCTGTGCCAGCAGTTCGTCATCGCTGCAGCGGATGCGGTATGGCTTATCGAGCCGTGCCGCGAGTGTCAGCAGTTCTGCAGGGCAGCCTGTCAGCTGGCGGTATACGAGGTCTTCCAGTGGCAGGCCGCGGAGGTCGGTGACCAGTTGGTCTGCATCTTCCGGGAGCCGGTATTCAAGGGCCAAGTCCAGAGGCGCCCATTTTGCGCGCACTGTCGCCATGGTGTGGGACGCCTGATGACGCCACGTCAGGCTCAAGGATTCGTCAACGTCGGCGCCGTGGATGTGCAGGCTCTTCAGGGCCGGCACTTTTTCGGCTGCCGCTGCCGCCAAGTGCGCTGAAAGGTGGTTGATACGTGCGCGCTGCAGCGCCTGGCGCGCAGGTTTGATCGGGTCGCGCAGGCAGAATGCCTGGTAACGGTCGGATGCGTTCGGATAGCGACGTTTGAGGATGGCGTTGTTGTGCGCGACGCGCATCGACTTCTCTTCACCAAAGGAAATGCCTCCCTGGTGGGCCACAAACACATTGGGTGCTCCCATGTGGCGCCATCCA
The DNA here is from genome assembly GCF_014841665.1 of Pseudomonas sp. CFBP 8772. NCBI lineage: Bacteria > Pseudomonadati > Pseudomonadota > Gammaproteobacteria > Pseudomonadales > Pseudomonadaceae > Pseudomonas > Pseudomonas sp. CFBP 8772. Next base: position 293,647 of record NZ_JACYUI010000007.1, read on the forward strand.
AGTGAGCGTGCACGCAAGCACCAGTCTGTTTCTTCGCCATAGCCGCGCAGCAGGTGTACCTCATCAAGGTAACCCACCTCGGTAATCGCATCGCGCTTTATATAGAGGCAAAACCCGCAACCTGTTTCGATCTCCATGGCGGCCGCATTGGCAGTCTGCGCCAGTTGGTCGAGCTCGGCCTGTTGTTCGGCGGTGGGCATGCTATGGCTGACGCGGCTGACCGGAAAACTCATCAGTTCACCGTTATTGGTGAAAGGCGTGACTGAGGCGATGTCCTTGTCGCTGTACGCAACAGCGCGTAGGCGATCCAGCCAGTCGCCGTGCACGCGGGTGTCGGCATTGAGCCAGACCACATCGCGCTCGGTGTGCAGTGCCATTCCACGGTTGACGTTGCGAATGAAGCCCAGATTGGAAGCATGTTGGATATGTTGTATCTGGCCATCATCGGCCAGCCTTTGCAGGGCTGTGCGTAGCTCCGCATTCGGAGTCGCATCGTCGAGCACGATCAGGCGATGCGCGGTCCGATTCAGGCTTCGGTTGCGCAACACGCTGTTGATGCATTCCAGAGTTTCTTCGTAACCGTCGTACACCGGGACGAGGATATCGACCGGCTCCAGGCGACTGGTTTTTTTGCCCACTGGCGAAGAGGGATTGAAAGGCGGGAGGTTGGAAAGTGGACTGCCAATAAGGGGCGTGCCGTCGGTGCATCGGACGTGCAGCGTTGGTGCAGGATCGGCCACTCTAACGCGCAGACCTCCGTGTGCTTCACAAATGCCTGCTTTAGAGAGCAGCGGGTGCGGCAGGTCAGCGAAGTGTGTGATGCGCTGCCCCCCGGATTCGATCTGAATGGAAACAACCGAGGCAGGGGATCTCAGGCTCACCGCCCACCCGGTGATCTCATTGCTCTGCGGGTCGAAGCGCGCAACGCCGACTTCGGCCGGTGCGTCGGGCTGAGCGGCCAGCATCTTCAGCACCAGCCCCAGTTCGGCAGCGTCGTCTATCTCAGGTAGGTGCGTGAAGATCAATCGACGCAGTCTGGCAGGTGGCATGCTTTGACTGCGGGCGTGCCACAACATGATTCGCAGGCCAGGGTCCGTAGGCATCTGTTGCCATGCAGAGGCCAACAAGCGAGTCGCGAGTTCTGGCTGTTGAAGTGCCAGGGCGCTGCGACCGGCGAGCGCCCGCACATCGGCGCGGCCCGGCAGTGCCTGAGCAGCGGAGCCGAGGAACAGGAAGGCATGGTGCAAGCGTTGCTGTTGCAGGGCCTCGATGCCCTTCCAGATCAGGGCTTCGGGTCGGTACTCGGGGGTCTGGAGCGCTTTATCAATTAAAAACATGGCACTCCCATGTTCGCCAATCTGGCGTGCATGGTGAAATTGCTCCATGAGCGTTCCACGCTCAAGGTCGGTGTGTTCTGAGTGTGCCATGGGGGGGTTCGCATAAAAATAAAGAGGGGCGCCCAAAGGTGCCCCTTTTTTCCGAATACCCCCAGCCTTGCGGCTGAGGGTATTCAAAGTTGCAACGGTGCGAGTGTTTAGACTGCGCCGTGTACCACTACAACGTTGGAGTTGTGATCAACGCCTTCTGGCGAACCGACGATGCCGATAACAGCGTCAGCCTGAGTCACAGCGCCTTGGTCGACAGCGGCAATCCAAGCAGCCTTGCCAGCGTCGGTGTCTGGAACGTTGGCACGGCCCAGTGCGTTGTTGTACAGCGAGTCGATGAACTCGGCGTTGGCGTGGTGAGACGCTTCAGCAGAAGAGTAGATCGAGGTTGCAACGTCAGCACGAGTGCTGCCGCCGATCAGAGTGCCAACCCAGTAGCTGGTGTCAGCAGCGTCTGCAGCACGGCCCAGAGCAGTGGAGTACAGCGACGAGATGAAGTCGTCGTTCGACTGCGCGTGAGCTTGAGCTTCAGCGGAGGTGCTGATTGCAGCTGCCACTTCGGCTTGAGTTTTGCCCGAAGCCAACTGATCCTGCCAGTAGGTTTGAGCAGCATCATCAGCGCCATCAACGCGACCCAGCAGCGTTGTGTAGGTCTGGTCCAGGAAACCGTCGTTGACAGTACCTTTGTACTCGGCGGAAGCCAGGAAGCTGGTAGCGATGGTGCTCAGCGAAGCGCCGTTCTGAACAGCAGTGCTGTAGAACTCGGCACTGGCGTTATCAACATCACGGCCCAACAGGCCATCGAACAGGCGCAGAGCAGCTGCTTCAGCGTCAGTTTCAACGATTGCCAGGGTGTGGTCATCGGTGAAGGTGACGAACTCGCCGCCCTGAATAGTAACGTTGTTGCTGCCGGCGTTAGCACTGGTCAGATTCAGGAAGCTGCCGGTGACGTCAACGGTGAAGTCGGTGCTCGCACCCGAGACGTTGATCACGTCACGGCCTGCGCCAGCCAGAATGACGTCGTTGCCTTCGCCAGTGTTGATGATGTCGTTGCCAGCGCCAGTTTCGATGTGGTCGTTGCCCGCGCCGCCGGTGACGACGTCGTCGCCGCTGCCAGTGATCAGAACGTCGTTACCAGTGCCGCCATCCAGAGTTACGTTGGCAGTGCCAACGTAGGTCAGCTTGTCGCTACCATTGCCGCCGTTGATGACCAGCTCTGTTGCAGCAACTGCTTCAACTGCGAACAGACGAGCTTCTGCGGCTGGAGCAGCTTGCTCAGTAACAGTCAGGCTGACGTTGCTTTCGCTGTCGATAATGATCACTTTAGCGTCGGCCACGTCTGCTGGCAGAACCAGAGTAGTGTTGGTGCCGGCAGCGCCAGTGGTTTTGATTGCCAGAACGTCAACAGCCTGACCTTCTGGAGCAGTGATAGCGCCAACGCCATCCCAGCCAGCCAGAACTACGGACGAACCGGCGTTGTCCAGACCCAGCAGCGAGGTGATGGCAGCAGCGGTAGCAGCCGAGATGTCTGGGTTGCCAGCGATAGCGTCTTTGAAATCAGCGCCAGTGGTAGGAGCATCATATTGCAGTGCCATGAGTCATATTCCTGATGTTTCAGGCCAGTTGGCCTATGTTGCTATCTGTCTGCGTAATCGCAGGTTTTTCCCTGAGAGACTTATGGCGGAGAGCGTTGATCTCGGTTTTGGGAGTAATTGAAAGCTGTAGTGCGACCAGCGGCTCACTGCCGCTCGGTCCAAAAAGCATTTGTTCGGCAACGATGGCTTGCGGCGCTGCGCCGGCAAAAACCACATAGCCCGTCAATTCGTAGAGTGCGCGATCCGGACCCGTCAAGCCAAAACCCACGGCGACGAGTGCTGCGCTTTTGTTGCGAGCTCCGGTGAAACTACCGGTAAGAACTTTCTGGCTTGGGCCTGCTCCGGCAATAGTGCTGGTGTAAGCAAGGTCAACCCCGGTCGGTTTGTTGTCCCAATGGACAGAAAAACCTTCCAGCCGCGTTGCGCCTCGCTCATCTCCCAGGCATTCGTCTCCCACTGAGACATCGCCTTTGGATTCAAAGTGACCAGTCAGCTTGAGAACCGCGCGCACTGGCGCAGTCGCGGAAAAAGCTACGGCTTCTGGTGCTGGGGTAGCGGGCATGAAGTTGCGCATGATCGCCGACGACGTGTCGATGCGGTCTATACGCAGGTCCACGGGGTCGATTTCGACATCAGCCAGATAATATTCGGTGATCAGAACAGTTGAAACGCCACCTTTGACACGACCGATAATGCAGTCGCCCAGTCGGGTGAGCATGTTCTTGGAGACGCCTTCGGCAGGGAAAAAATCGATGACACCTTTGCCCAGAGGGGCCTGTTGCAACGCGATGCAGACGCTTCGCTCGGCGATGGGCTGGGAGGCATAACGAAAGATGTACATCCCGGGCTCAAGGAGCGTCACGCGGGAAGTAATTTTCAGGCCATCTAATGTTTGCGACTGCACTCAATAAGCTTCCTTCTTATCCCGAGTTATCAGCAATTGATAGCGATTAATTGATCCATCAACGCTGTAATCGTACTGCACAACTTAGTGGCGCACTGGTGGCATCTGCCGAGGGCGAGGTTAATCGATCCCTCAGAAATGTCAATTCAAACAGTAGGAATTTTCCGCCCCATCAGTACGAATTCGCCGTAGGCATAGTGATATGGATTCACTCGATTGTGGTTACCGTTGGTCAGAAGCGTTCCTATTGTCGTGGGCATTGACCGCACTGGAATCTGATTGGGCGCGTCTTCAGCAGGGCTTGACACCGAAAGGGTGGAGCAAGAGGTGTTAGGGCACTGGATTTAGCCGATGTGCCGGGGATGGTAGGCAGCCATGAAATCCCAAAGATGCGATACCTTCAGATATTCTGCGGCTCTAGCTCGGGCGTTTAAGGCTATCGCCGCACCTGTTTCAGCGTGTTCTCTGGTTACCCGGCTGCGTCAATGAGGTGTGGATTAGCCCCTTTCCCTGAGTCGCCGTCAGGTTCGCCTGTCTGACGTGCTGAGCACTGATGATCGGCTGCAGCGGGGAGGGATCGCTGTCAACGCTATTAATGCCACTGGTTTAAGGTCATGGGTTCGTTTTAAAACGAGCAACGGTAGTGGCGTGGCGTACACAATGCCTGCAACATTGCTGGCATGATCAGTGATGCTTCATCCGATTGGATATCGACATGACGAACTTATTAGATTTTTTTGGAGTGCATCCAAATGCCTTTATTGTCCAGCGTTGCAACATTAAGAAAACTTAATCTCAAAAGCTCGATGCCTCGGCGGCTGATGGCTCTTTGAATGCTGCCTAGCTGGGTAGTCGCTGGTACACTCCCGGGCTTCGCAGCCCTTTCTCATCAGTAATGGATTCTATGAGTCGCTCACACGAAAATAACCTGCAGGCGGCCCTCAAGGCGTGTCGCGGAAGCTTCCTCTCAGTCGGGTTTTTCAGTTTTTTCGTCAACACGTTGATGCTGGTCCCCACGTTCTACATGATCCAGATTTCGGGCCGGGTAGTGCCCAGCAGCAGCACCTCCACCCTGATCATGCTCACCCTTATTCTCACTGTTCTGATGATCACCCTGGGCTCTCTCGAGTGGGTTCGTTCGCGCATCATGGTACGCATTAGTAACCGTCTGGATGTGCTGCTGAGCCGTGATGTCTACCGAGCGAGCTTCAAGAAAGCATTGAGCAGCGGCGGCATGGATGCGTCGGCACAGTCGTTGAATGACCTCACTTCCCTGCGGCAGTTTTTGACGGGCAACGGGCTGTTCGCGTTCTTCGACGCGCCTTGGCTCCCGGCGTACACCGCTGTGATGTTCATGTTTCACCCGTGGTTCGGATGGATGACCGTCATCGCGGCCGTTGTACTGGTGTTGTTGGCTTACCTCAATCACCGCTATACCGGCTCGGCGCTCACCGAAGCCAATAAACAAAGCCTCACCGCCAACCTGCAGACCACCAAAAGCTTGCGCAACGCCGAAGTCATCGAGTCGATGGGCATGCTGGACACCCTGATGGGTCGTTGGGCAACGCGGCAGCGCCGCGTATTGGTCCTGCAGTCCGGTGCCAGCGACAAGAGCGGCGTCATCACATCCATTTCCAAAACGTTTCGGGCCTGGGCGCAGTCGATGATGCTGGCGGCCGGCGCTTACCTGGTGGTCACCCACGATATAAATCCCGGCTTGATGATGGCCGGCTCCCTCTTGCTGGGCCGCGCACTTGCGCCTATCGATTTGATGATCGGCAGCTGGAAAGGCTTCGTCGCTGCCCGTTTGCAGTACCAGCGGCTGAATGACACGCTGGACAAACTCAACGCTGAGCCTGATCGCATGTCCCTGCCGGACCCTGAAGGGCATTTGCAGGTCGAGAACCTCGTTGTAGCGCCACCCGGTGCCAAAGCGGCGGTGATCAGAAACATCAGTTTCGTGACTCCCGCTGGCAGCATCGTCGGTATCGTCGGGCCAAGTGCGGCAGGCAAGTCGACGCTGGCGCGTGCGTTGCTCGGTATCTGGCCGCCTCAGCACGGCGTCGTGAGGCTAGACGGTGCTGACATCAGTACGTGGGACAAACAGAAGCTCGGCCCGCATTTGGGTTACCTCCCTCAGGACATCGAACTCTTTGAAGGCAGCATCAGCGATAACATCGCTCGCTTCACCAAGGTCGACCCCGAGAAGACGGTACTGGCAGCCCGCATCGCCGGTGTCCATGAAATGATTCTGCAATTGCCGGACGGTTACGACACGGTCATTGGAAGCGAAGGCGTCAACCTGTCCGGTGGGCAGCGCCAGCGCATTGGTCTGGCGCGTGCGGTGTATGGCAACCCTCGGTTGATCGTGCTGGATGAGCCCAATTCCAACCTCGATGAGGTCGGTGAGCGTGCATTGGGCGTGGCACTGCAGAAGATGAAAGAGACCGGGGCGACGGTGTTCATTATTTCGCACCGTCCCAATGTCCTCTCGCGACTGGACCGCATCATGGTCTTGAACAGCGGCACGATGACGATGTACGGCCCCCGTGACCAAGTGATCGCCGAACTGGCTCAGCAACAGGCCAAAGCTCAAGCCCAGGCACAGGGTCAAACCCCGCCTCGTGTCGCCCCTGCTGCGACCGGCGCTATTCAGCCCAGCGCCTGAAAGGAACGCATGAATGACCAGTAACTCGATGACCGTGCTCGACGAGCATTCTGACGACATGCCAATTTCCGACCGCGGCATCCGCCGGGTCGGGATGACGATTGTTCTGGTGACCTTCGGTTTGTTCGGCACCTGGGCAGCCTTCGCCCCGCTGGGCAACGCCGTTTACGGTTCAGGTGTTGTCACCGTGCAGAGCTACCGCAAAACCGTCCAGCACCTTGAGGGCGGGATCGTAAAAGAACTGCTCGCCCGCGACGGTGACACGGTGCATAAGGGCGATCCGTTGATCATCCTTGACGACGGGCAGCTCAGTTCAGAGTACGAATCCACCCGAAACCAGCTCATCACCGCGCGCGCCAAAGAGGCCCGCCTTCGCGCCGAACGTGACAACCTGCCCGCTATCCCGGCATTGAAAATCGACGGTGTCGAAAGCGATCGTGCCCGCGAGGCCATCGATGGCGAGGCCCAAGTGTTCAGGTCGCGGCACGACGCGCGCCTGGGTGAAATCTCGGTGCAGCAAGAGCGCATCGGCCAGTTGAAACAACAAATCATTGGCCTCAACGACATGATCGGCACCAAGGTCAATCTTGAGAAGTCTTATACCCGCGAGATCACCGAGCTTAAAGATCTGCTGCGCCAGGGCTTCGTCGATAACCAGCGTTTGCTTGAGCAGGAGCGCAAGCTGGACATGCTCAAGTCGGAGGTCGCCGACCACCAGTCGACCATCACCAAGACGCGTCTGCAGATCAACGAAACCGAGATGCAGATCGTCCAGACCAACCAGAAATTCAGCTCCGATGTTGCCAAGGACCTGAGCGACGTGCAGGCGCAGGTCTTCGACTTGCAGGAGAAGGCGAGTGCGCTCAAGGACAGGTTGTCACGCATCGTCATTCGCGCCCCGGAAGACGGCATGGTGCTTGACATGAAAGTGCACACCATCGGCGGTGTTGTGAGCGCGGGAACGCCGCTGCTGGACATCGTGCCGGAGTCTTCGGAGTTGGTGGTGGAAGCGCACGTTTCGACGAACGACATCGACCGCATCACTCTTGGCAAACTCACGGACGTCCGCTTCAGCGCATTCAATAGCGCCACCACGCCGGTCATTCAGGGGGAGGTCACGCGAATCTCGGCGGACCGTCTTACCGACGAGAAAACCGGCGAGGGCTACTACCTCGTGCGGGTGAAAATCACCGATGACGGCCTCAAGCGCCTGGGCGACCGCAAACTGCAGCCGGGTATGCCGGCGGAAGTGCTGATCAACGCGGGCGACCGCACGATGCTGCAGTACCTGCTCAAGCCTGCGCGCAACATGTTCGCCAAGTCGATGATCGAGGAATGACAGTGGTGCGTTTTATTCCCGGTTTGCTTTTTGGATTGTTCGCGCTCAATGCTCATGCCGCTCAACCTGTAGCCCCGCAGCAAGTCAGCGCCTCGACCTACTCCCTGGACCTGATGACGCTTTACAAAGAGTCTCGCCTTGAGGATCCGCGCATTCTGTCGGCCTATGCCCACGCCCGGTCTGCCAAGCAGCAGGAGCGAGAGGCGTTCGGTGGACTACTGCCCCAAGTCTCGGCGAGCAGCAACTTCAACCGGATTTTGCGCAAGGACGAACAGACGCGAGAAATCTACGACAACAAAAGCTATGGGCTGAACCTCAGTCAATTCATTTACAACAAGGAAGCGTGGGAGCGCTATCAGAAGGCCAAGAGCGTCACGTTGCAAAAGGCGTCGCAGTCCGAGGACTCTCAAGCCGAAGCGACGGTGGACCTGGCTAAACGTTATTTCGCTGCTCTGGCCGCTGACGATGCGCTGGAGTTGGTTGTGGCAGAACGGCGCGCCACCCAAGGCAGCCTTGACCGCGTCAACGCCATGTATGCCAAGCAGATGGCCAAGATTACGGACATGCTGGATCTCAAAGCTCGGGTCGACTCATTGCTGGCCCAAGAGATTGAAGCGCGTAATCAGGTGCGTCTGTCACGGGAAGGGTTGTCAGAAATTGTCGGACGCCCGATCAACGATCGCTTGAGCCGGATTCGAAACGACATCGCGCTTGAGGCGCCCACCTTGCCGCTGGATGCCTGGATCGCGCAGGCGCTTAACAGCAATCCTCTGCTCAAGGCCTATGAGAGCAATCTGGCGGCCGCCGATGCAGCGGTGCGTGAAGGCAAAGGCGGACATTACCCTTCGCTCAGCTTCAACTTGGGTGCTCAGCAGAGTGACGTCGGCTACGACAACACCCTCACCCCACGCAGTGACAGCTATGTCGCAACCATCGGCCTGAAGGTGCCGATTTATAGCGGCGGCTCGACCTCTGCACGTGTCAGCGGGCTATATGACGACCAATATGCGGCCGAGCAGGACCTGGAGGGCGTGCGTCGGCAAGTGGTGAAGGAGACCACCAACGCGTATCTGACCGCTCAGTCTGCTGTGGACAAGATCCGCGCCGGGCAGAATGCATTGTCGTCGGCCAAGCAATCGAGCATCGCGGCGCAGAAAGCGTTCACCTACGGTGTGGTCAACGCCGTGGACGTCCTGACCGCTGTACAGAATGAATTCAAGGCGCGTAGCGATTTGCTGAAATCGCAGTACGACTTCATCACTAACCTGTTCATTCTCAATCGCTGGGCCGGCAAGCTGTCGCAAGAGAGCGTTGCCAGCGTCAACGTGTGGCTCGGTGGCGATGATTCGGAAGCGCTGAAAGACCTCGGTAATTCAGCGCCAAAGTCCAAGTAGTCAGCAGTCAATCAAGCTTGCCGGTGTGCCGCCAACACTTTGCGGTACACCGCCAGGGTCTGCCGCGCGCATTCCTGCCAAGTGAATTGGCGAGCGCGTTCCAGCCCTATTTCAACCCGTTCGGTCCGGAGCGCTTCATTACTCAAGACATCGAGCATGGCGGCCGCGATGCTTGCAGCGTCATTCGGGTCGACGCCCCAGGCGGCATTGCCAGTCACTTCCGGCAGCGACGTGGTGTTCGACGCGATGACCGGGCACTCGGCTGCGAATGCTTCGATGACCGGCAAGCCAAACCCTTCGTATAACGACGCGAACACCAACGCGCTGGCGCTCTGGAGCAGTGCGAACACATCGGATTGCGGCAGATAACTGAGCCAGCGCCCTTCGCCCTGTGCTTCCAGCGCCTTGAGCTGCGGAATCAGGTCTTCGTTGGCCCAGCCATCACGTCCTACCACAATCAGCGGATGCTCTTTGCGCACCGACTCCGGCAACGCGTTGAACGCCTCCAGGACCTTCGGCAAATTTTTGCGCGGCTGCAGCGTGCCGATGAACAGGAAGAAACCGGGTTTGAGTTGATGCTTGTCGAGCACAGCGTCGCGGGTTTCGAGGAGGATGCGCTCGAAATACACCGGGTCCACGCCCAGCGGCGTCACGCTGATTTTCTCGGGGGCAATCCCCATGTGCGTGACCAGATCGTGCTTGCTGTGCTCGGAGATGGTGATCAAGTGGTCGGCACTGTGCACGCTTCGCGCGAACAGCCAGCCCTTGAGGGTTTTGAGGTTCTGTCTGATCCACTCGGGATGGATCAGCGGAATCGCGTCCATGACTGTGGCAATCACGGGCACGCCACTGATTCTCGGGATCTGGTGATCGGAGGCGTGGACGATGTCGACATCGCGAGCGATGGCGGAGGAGTTGGGCAGCGGCAGGCCGAGCAAGCCGCTCGCCAGCACTTGAATGCGGAAATCAGCTGAGAGCGTCTTGGGTACGCCGCACGCCAGTGTGGGCAGATTGCGGCCGAACGCATAAGGCTTGACGGTGATGCCTGGCTCTTCGCTTTGCTTGAGCTCCTCCATCGCCTGCCACAGGGAGCGGGTGTACACGCCGATACCATCCAGATGACCGGCACGTTCACATCCTGCCCAGACGGTGCAGCTCAAACCAATATCCATACGCGTTTCCAAACCAACCCGGTGAGTCATGAAATCAAGGGGCGCGAGCCTATCATGAGTCGCGTTTTCGGGCATTTCCTTCCGCGCATGATCTCACCGCGCCATTGCGTTTCCCTCCCCAACCCCTCACCATCGCTTTCCGTTATCCATTGCCTGATGGACAAGACAAATTGGCGACACGCCCCGCTCAAAAGCGCCCTGGATTATGGATGCTTCTGGCGCTTGCACTGACGTGCACGGCGTGTGTCGGCTATCTGAGCGCGGATTGGGATTTCTCCCTGATCAGCCGCCGCGCCGAGGCGCTGTACGGACCGTTGGGCGCCGGCAAGCAGCGCATCGATGCCTGGCAAAATTTGCTGGCGACCGAGAAGCAGGTCAGCGAGCTGGACAAGCTGAAAGTCGTGAACCTGTTCTTCAACAAGCAGATGCGCTACGCCGAAGACATCGACCTGTGGCACGAGGTCGATTACTGGGCGACGCCGGTCGAGTCGCTGATCAAGGGCGCGGGGGATTGTGAGGATTACGCGATCGCCAAGTATTTCAGCCTGCGCCGTCTGGGCGTGCCCAGCGAAAAGCTGCTGATCACCTACGTCAAGGCGCTGCGCCTGAACCGCGCGCACATGGTACTGACCTATTACTCGAGCCCCAACGCCATGCCGTTGGTGCTCGACAGCCTGATCGACGACATCAAACCCGCCAGCCAACGCACGGACCTGTTGCCGGTGTATGCCTTCAACGCTGAAGGGCTGTGGCTGCCGGGCGCGCAGGGCAACAAGAAAGTGAGCGACACCAAACGTCTGTCCCGGTGGCAGGACGTGCTGAAAAAAATGACTGCAGAAGGCTTCCCCACCGAGCCCGAGAATTAGGAGTACTGATGTCTCTGTTCAAACAGCTGTTGATCGCGATCTGTCTGTTTCTGGTGGTTGCCTTTGCGGGGAGTTTTGTCGTCAGCCTGGAAAGCTCGCGGGCGCAGTACGTCAATCAGTTGCGCTCCCACGCCCAGGACGCCGCGACGTCCCTGGCGCTGTCGCTCACGTCCAACATCGACGACCCGGCGATGGTCGAGCTGATGGTGGCGTCGATCTTCGACAGCGGTTATTACGCGAGCATCCGCGTGGTGGATCTGGCCAGTGGCGACGCGCTAGTCGAGCGCAGTGCGACGCCGGACAATCAGGGCGTGCCGCAGTGGTTCATCAACGCTATCGGGCTTGAGCCCGCGGGCGGCGAGGCGATTGTCAGCCGCGGCTGGCAGCAGACGGCGCGGGTCGAGGTGGTGAGCCATCCGATGTTCGCGTTGGCCAAGTTGTGGCAGAGCGCGCTGGGCAGCCTGGGTTGGTTGCTGGTGTGCGGCGTGGTCAGTGCGATTCTGGGCGCGATGCTGTTGCGCCGGCAGCTGAAACCGCTGGATTACATGGTGGCGCAATCCCAGGCGATTGGTCGTCGCGAGTTTCTCGTTCTGCCCGAACTGCCGCGCACACCGGAGCTGCGCCGGGTGGTGCAGGCGATGAACCAGATGGTCGAGAAGCTCAAGGCGCTGTTTCAGGAAAGCACCGAGCGCAGCGAGAAGCTGCGTGTCGAGTCGTATCAGGACAGCCTGACCGGGCTGTCCAACCGCCGTTATTTCGATATGCAGCTCAACGCCCACGTCAGCCATCTGGAAGACGGCCGCGCGGGGTATCTGATGATGTTGCGCGTCAACGACCTGGCTGGCTTGAACCAGCGTCTGGGCGGCAAGCGCACCGATGCCTTGCTGGTGGCGGTGGCTGAGCAACTGGTGCGTCACTGCGAAAAGTACCCTGAAACCCGAAATCTCATCAGCCGCAGCCGTGGCGGTGAGTTCGCCGTGCTGGCGCCGGGTATGGTTCACGATGAAGCCGTGCAACTGGTGCAGAATCTCGACGCGGCGCTGCAGAGCCTGGAAGCCACCGGCGCCTCCGATGTCTCGCCCGTCGCGCACATGGGGCTGGCGCCTTACAGCCCGGGCGATGCCTCGTTGACCTTGCTGGCGCTGGCCGATCAGGCGTTGTCTCAGGCTGAAAGCGGCGGCGAGCAATCGTGGTATTGCATCGAGCGTGGCGCGATTGGCGATCTGGGTGAAGATCAGCACGCGTGGCACAGGACCCTGGATCATGCGCTGGAGCACGGGCGTTTTCAGCTGTTCTTTCAGCCGGTGGTGGCGTCGGGCGATGGCTCGACCGTGATGCATTACAAGGTGCTGTCGCGCTTGGTTGATGCCGACGGCGAGACGATTCCGGCGGGGCGCTTTCTGCCGTGGCTGGAGCGCTTTGGCTGGTCGAGCCGACTGGATTTGCTGATGTTGCAGCAGGTGCTGGCGCATCTGGGCACACACACTGAGCGCTTGGCGCTGAACCTGTCGGCGGCCACGCTCAACGATGCTGCGGCGTTGAATGAAGTGTTCAACGCCTTGCGCCATCACCCCAAACTCGGCGCGCGCCTGACCTTCGAGATCGGCGAGGAACAAGTGCCGGAGCAAGCGGTGCTGGAGAAGCTGACCCGACGCCTGCAAGAAGCCGGTTATTCCCTGGCGCTGCAGAGGTTCGGTGGACGTTTCAGCATGATCGGCAACCTGGCGCATCTGGGGCTGGCGTATCTGAAGATCGACGGCAGCTACATCCGCACCATCGACCAGGAAAGCCACAAACGGTTGTTCATCGAAGCGGTCCAGCGCGCGGCCCACAGCATCGATCTGCCGCTGATTGCCGAGCGGGTTGAGACCGAAGGCGAACACCGGGTGATTCTGGAAATGGGCATCGAAGGGGTGCAGGGCCGGCTGTTTGGGGATCCTGCGCCATGGAAGTGATGGGCTGAAGACTTTGTCTGCCGGTGAGACGCAATAAAGCTGGCCGACGCACGCCTGATCTTTTCGAATCAATCAATGGAAGTGCTCGTATGAAGCTATGGACTGCAGCATTAATCGTGGCAACCCTTTCAGGTTGCGGCACCATCAAGACCCTCAATGATGAAAAAGGGGCCGCGGATACATTGGCGCGCCACAGCTCCAATTGCCAATCCATACCCCGTGCCTACAGCGGTGCGGTTTACCAGTTCTGCACCTTGAACGCCCCGCCAGTTTCCGGCCCACACTGGTCTGCGCCCACCATTGCACTGGACATGGCCCTTTCTGCGGTCGCCGATACCGTGCTGCTGCCCTACACCGGGTATCAGCAATACCAGCAGGGCGACATCAAGGTCCGACGTAAACAGTACTGATCGGTCGTCTTTAATGCGTCGGCTGCGCCTTTGCTCCGCGCGAGATCGCGTGAAATGCCCGCTGACGCGCTCCTACCGGTAGGAGCGCGCTTGCCCGCGAATGCGGTGTGTCAGACGACATCGATGTCATCTGGCACACCGCTTTCGCGACCGTCGTAACCTCCGATTGCTCCTACAGGGGATTTGCGGTCGACGCGGATTTGGATGCGGGTGCAGAAATTGTGGGAGTGAGCTTGCGCGCGATTGCGGTGGGTCAGTCACCTTTCTATCAACCGACAGGACGCGTTCGCCAGCAAGTCGGCTCCTACGGATTTGCATCTGCCGCGAACCTGAATTTTGCACCTGACGCCGCGCGTTCTAGGAGGTGCCGGGGTGGCGCTCCACCTTGTCCCTCGATCGGCTGCGCAGCAGTCGTAAAACCTCGCGACGCTGTACTGGCTGACACACCGCATTCACCGGGTTTACTGCCGCTGCGCGCCAGATCGCGGGACAAGCCACGCTCCTACAGGGGATTTGCGGTCGACGCGGATTTGGATGCGGGTGCAGAAATTGTGGGAGTGAGCTTGCGCGCGATTGCGGTGGGTCAGTCACCTTTCTATCAACCGACAGGACGCGTTCGCCAGCAAGTCGGCTCCTACGGATTTGCATCTGCCGCGAACCTGAATTTTGCACCTGACGCCGCGCGTTCTAGGAGGTGCCGGGGTGGCGCTCCACCTTGTCCCGCGATCGGCTGCGCAGCAGTCGTAAAACCTCGCGACGCTGTACTGGCTGACACACCGCATTCACCGGGTTTACTGCCGCTGCGCGCCAGATCGCGGGACAAGCCACGCTCCTACAGGGGATTTGCGGTCGACGCGGATTTGGATGCGGGTGCAGAATTGTAGGAGTGAGCTTGCTCGCGATTGCGGTGGGTCAGTCACCTTTCTATAACCGACAGGACGCGTTCGCCAGCAAGCCGGCTCCTACGGATTTGTGTGGTTTGATCAACAGGCGTCGTGTCAGGCGTGAAGGACGGCGCGTCGGAAGGTGCATTCGCGGGCAAGCGCGCTGCATTCACCGGGCAGCCTCGTCTGGCCTCTGATTTTTCATAGTTTTGCATCACGCACCCGAACACGGGCTTACCCAGGGTCGGGTAGGCACGTTGCTGAATGCTCTTTACAGAAAAGGGGGCTTCAGATCAGCCGTTGTTCATCGTCATTAATCAAGTCACTCAGGCCGCCCAGTGTTTCCCGGGCCTGGGTTCGATCCATCAATTTCGCCTGTGCGGCGGCGGGGAGGTCGGTGATGTTGAGGATGCCTTTGCTGGTCAGGACCTGAATCAGGTCGTCCAGTACCCGGATCATGTCCATGTCGCTGGACTTGAGCTGGATCAGGCTCTTCTCGACCACTTCGTTGGCAAACCAGGCTTGCACCTGATGGTCATCGGGGGGCAGTTGCTCGCTCGCTTCGGCAAAGGCCGTCGCTTCCACGCGAATTAGCGTGCCATCGGCATCGCGCTGAACGTAAAACATGGCTCATTCCTCAGGGACTGACCGGGCTGGCAACCGTCAGCGACGGATGCCAGCACAGTACAACAGCTCTCGCGACTCAGCTATCAGTGGTGATCGACTTTGATGGTCGGATCCGCACCGCTCACCAGCGAGTTAACCATGGCATTGCTCCAGGTCACGCCCTCCACCTTGATGTGCACGTCGGCCGTGTTGGCAGCGGCGGCTGCGGTCACGTTCGACGCGAACTGTCCGGTGGTGCTGACTTGCAGAATGGTGTCACGGCCATCGTTGGTGACTTGCAGGTACTTGCTGAGGGTGTCGGTGTCTTCACCCTGCAGCAGGTCACGCAGGTCGATCCGGTCGCCTTCGCCCTTGTTGAAGTCCTTGATCACGTCAAAGCCACCGCTGTTGGTGTCGCCTGCTTTCCAGGCGAACGTATCGGCACCTGCGCCACCGGTAAGGATGTCGTTGCCTTTACCACCCATCAGGACGTCGTTGCCGTTGCCACCATTGAGGATGTCGTTGCCACCCTGGCCGAACAGAATGTCATTGCCATTGCCGCCCAGCAGGGTGTCGTTGCCGTCCTGCGACGTCGACGACGAATTGGCCAGGTGAGCCACTGCGTCAAGGTTGTTGGTCACGAACGAATGCAGCGTCTTGTCATCGATGGTCGACACGTTGACGTGCAGCGTGTCCGCCGCAAACGCCTTCAGCGCCGTAATGCCGCCCTGGGTGTTGAAGGTGATCAGGTCACCGAACAGGATGTCATTGCCGTCGCCACCGTTGAGGGTGTCACTGCCCGGCGCGATATCTTTCTGGTCGCCCAGTACCGCTTTGGCCAGATCGTCAGCGTTGACGTTGGTCTGCGCGTGACCGTCGCTGTCGTAGTGATTGAGCGTGCTCGTCTTGACCGCCGAGTTCAGGCCGATCGCTTCGATGGTCGGCGACTGCTTCAGCAACAGTGCGTAACCGGTGTCCGCTTCAGCCAGCACGACGCTGCTGCCGTTGGTTTCAGGCGAATTCAGGCTGTATTCCGTACCGCCCTTGCCGTCGGCATGACTGGCGAGGGTGCCCATCAGCTTGCCGGTCGTGCTGCTGGCGTAGCTGTAAACGTGGCCCACGGTGTCGATGGCGACTTTGCCGTTCACCGAATACGTGCTGCCCAGATGCCAGCTTTCCAGGCCCGTCGCCAATGTGATGGCCGTGCCGTTCACCGTACCGAGCACCGTGCTGGTGTTCTGGTAAACGTTAGGCTCGCCGTCGGTGATGAAGTAGGTGCGGTTCTCGCCCGTCGGGTTGGTGCTGTTCAAACCGGCGAACCAGTTCGCCGTGGTCTTGAAGGCATCTTCGTAGTTGGTGGTACCGCCCGATGTCATGGTCGCCAGAGCAGCGGCCAGGGTTTTCAAGGCGGCAGCCTTGTCAGACATGTCCACAGAAACGGTCGAGCGCACGTTGGTATCGAAATCCACCAGCAGCACGTTGATCTTGCCGGCGTTGGCCGTCTGAGCACCGTTCGCCAGTTTCTCGAAGACCGACTGCAGCTGGGTTTTCGCCGTGTCGAGGGATTTGCCCATGCTGCCCGAGCTGTCGACGATGAAGGCGATGTTGTAGCTCTTGCCCTGCACGATGGTCGTGCCGCTGACGTCGCCAACGATGATGTCGCCGCCGGTGGTGCCAGTGATCGGCGTCGGATCGGTGCCGGCCAGGCCTTCACTCGAGTTGTAGGTCTGAGACTCGACGGTGACGGTGATCGCCTTGCTGTCGCTGGCGCTGGCCACGGCGCTTGGGACGCCTGGAACGTTTGCTTCGGTCGCCGTCGCCGTGACGTTGAGCGTGAACTTGCCGCTGAAGTAATCAGGCGTGGTGATGCTCAGCGTCGACAGGTCGAAGTTGCTGACGTCGATCGTGTCCATCACGGTTTTGCCGTCTTCGACGTGAGTCGTCACGGTGGCCGTGTGGCCCGCTGCGTCGGTCAGGATCGAGCCGGCCGGTGCGCCGCCGCTCAGGGTGGTGACGTGAGTCTCCGAACCGTCGAGGCTGTCACCGAACACCGCTTTGACCGGGCTCAGCTTGATCGCGGTGCCTTCGGTGCCGTGGTTCAGCTCGTAACCGGTGTAATAACCCTCACCGCTGCCAACCGTGCCTTCGTGCAACGGCGAGACGTTCAGGCCGGAAGCCTTGAGGTCATCGACCGTTGCGAACAGCAGCACGTTGCTGCCGTTCAGGGCCACGGTCTGGGAGGCGCCGGTGCTGATGTTCTTGTCGGTCAGGCTGATGTTGTAGCTGCCCGGACCTGCCTGGTTGTAGTGGTAGACGTCCAGGGTGTAGTAGCCGGACTCCGTCGGCGTGAAGCCCGCACTCTGAATCTTGCCGCCCGCGCCCCATGTGGCGTTGGCTGCGGTCTGGCCGCCTACGGTGATCAACAGACTGTCGTCCGCGGTGCCGGAGAAGGTGTAGGTGTGGCCAGCTTCCATGTAGACCAGACCGGACAACTTGGTGCCGGTGCCGACCGCGACGGACGAGTCCTGTGCACCGCTTGCGACGCTATGCGTGGTCGGATCCACGGTGGTGTTGAAGCCGGCCTTGATGGTCGCTTCGTTGGCGCCGTTGCCGTCGGTGCCCATGTTCTTCAGCGTGCCGACATAAACGTCTTTCACCAGACCGGTCGACTGAACCACGCCGGAACCCAGCGTCACCAGCGGTTGGTCGGCAACAGGTGCCACGCTGATGGTGCCGGTGGCGTTGACCGAACTCGCCAGACCCTGATCGTCCACGGCCCTGTAGGTGAACGAGGTGCTGCCCGCCCAATCGGCGGCTGGCTTGAAGTACACCGTTGCAGCGTTGCCGACTGCGACGATGTTGCTCAGGCTGGTCAGCGCGACCTTGCCGGCTGCATCGGCGTAGAAGGTGCCGTGTGCCGCCATGTCGACCAGGTTGAAGTGGTCGATTGTGCTGTCCACGTCGGTGGCGCTGAGCGTTACGGCGATGGCCGGGCTGTCTTCGTTACCACTGCCGGTTGTGGCATCGGCCACTGGCACATCGTTGACCGTCGTGATGTGAATCGTCGACGTGGTGTTGACGATGTTGTTGGTGGCGCTGCCGTCGTTGACGCTGATATTGATGATGCGGTCGTCTTTGACAGGGTCGTGGGACGTGCTGTCGAAGGTGATCGACGAGATCGCCGTCTGGTACTGAGCCGCCGTGCCCGCACCGAACGTGATGACCTTGCCGGTCACAACGTTGTTGGTGACGATATCGGTGGTGGTGACGCTCAGGCCAGCGGTGTTGCCGATCGCCAGCAGATCACCCGCCTTGTAGTTGGTCAGTGTGACCGTAGCGCTTTGCAGCGTCGGGCTGTCGGCATCGCTGACGGTGAAGTCGCGAGCGATCAAGCCTGGGCCTTTGCCCGGCGCAGTGACATCGCCGCCGACCAGGGTTTCGTTCCAGGTGTTGCCGAATTCCTTGCCATCGCCAGTGTGGCCGATGACCGGAGCGTCGTTCACCGCGGTGACGGTGATTGTGCTGCCGGCAACCAGCGAATCCTGCGTGCCCGTACCGTCGCCTTTCGCCCCGGAATCGGTCACTTGGACGGTTACGGCACGGTCACCCGCCTGAGGGTTGTCGCCCGGGCTGTTGAAGGTGATCGACTGGATCAGCGCCTTGTACTGGTCAATGGACGCGATGCCCTTGATCTGGAAGCCGTTCACCAGACCGTCGGCGTTGTGAGTTTCTACCACGCTGACGCCTTTCGGCGCAGTGCCGGTGAACGTCAGCACGTCGCCTGCCTTCACATCGACCGAAACCACGGCCTTGCTCAGGGTGGTGTTGTCGACGTCGGCCAGGTTCAGGTTCTTGACGATCGAGACCGCTGCATCGTTTTCGGTGAAGCCGACCGATGCAGTGCTCACGGTCGGTACATCGTTGACCGTAGTGATGTGGATCGTCGAGGTCGTGGACGCGATGTTGTTGACCGTGCTGCCGTCATCAATAGTGATATTGATGAGGCGGTTTTCTTTCGACGGATCATGGGACGTGCTGTCGAAAGTGATCGACTGAATCGCCGTCTGGTACTGGGCCGCAGTGCCTGCACCAAAGGTGATGGTCTTGCCGGTCACCGCGCCGGAAGCGTCTTTAACATCACTGACGGTGTAGGTCAGGGCGCCCGGTTTGCCGACATTCAGGACGTCGCCGTCCTTGAAGTTGGTCAGCGTGACGGTCGCGCTTTTCAGCGAGGTGCTGTCAGCGTCGTTCAGGGTGAAATCGCGAGCGATTTGACCCGGGCCTTTGCCCGGCGCGGTGACATCGCCACCCACGGCGGTTTCGTTCCAGGTGTTGCCGAACTGTTTGCCGCTGCCGGTGTGGCCGATGACTGGCGCATCGTTGACGGCAATCACGTTGATCTGGCTGTCGTGAACAACGGTCAGGTTGTTGGTGCCATTGGCATCAGCGTCGGTCACAGCGATGGTTACGCCCCGTGGCGCGGTGCTCGGATTGTCGCTGTTGTCGGCGTAGGTGATCGACTTGATCAGGGTTTCGTAATTGGCCACCGAAGCCTTGCCGGTCAGATCGATGACGATGTTGCCGTTGGCGTCGTTGCTCAGCTTGTAGCTGATACCCAGATCGGTGGTACCGGTGGTGCCGTCGCTGCCGCCTTTGTAGTACTGGGAAACGATCAGGTCTTCAGCCTGAATACCGGTCAGCGTGATTTTCGCGCTGGTCAGCTCAGTGCTGTCGACATCAGCGATGCTGAAGTCTTTGACGATCGCAATCGGCGCACCGTTTTCGGTGTAAGTGATGCTGCCGAAGTTGACCATAGGCGCGTCGTTGACGGCCGTGACCGTGATGGTGCCGGTTGCCGGAATCGTGGACGGCAGGCCCTGGTTATCGACGGCGGTGTAGGTGAACGGCGTGCTGCCATTCCAGTTTGCGTCCGGCTTGAAGTAGACCGTCGCGCCGTTGTCGGTGGCGGGGATGTTGGTGGTCCCGGTCAGCGGCTGAGTACCGGCCGCGTCGGAGTAGAACGTGCCGTTGGCAGGCGTGTTGACCAGGGTGAAGTGGTCAATGGTGCCGTCCACGTCAGAGCCGGTCAGCTTGACGGCAACGAGGGTGTCTTCGTTGCCAGTGCCTGTGGCGGTGTTGACCACTGGCGCGTCGTTCACTGCGGCAACGTTGACGGTCAGCGAGCCGGTGGCGGTTGCTTTCTGCCCGGTGAGTTCAGTCGACGTCGAGCTCACCTGCAAGGTGATCGAACCGTTGAAGTCAGCCGGTGGCGTCAGGGTCAGCGTGGTCAGGTCCCAGCCATCGATGACGACTTTGCCGTCGCCGGTCGGGATCGAGGTGTAGCTGTTTTTGCCATCGGTCAGCACAGCGCCAACCGGAATGCCGCCCACGGTCAGGCCGCTCAGGCTTTCCGAACCGTCGGTGTCGACCAGTGCAGTGCTGACATTGATCTGGATCGCGGTGTCTTCATCGCCTTGGGCGTTGCTGACGGTGACGGTCGGGGCATCAGCCACCGGCGTGACGTTGATGGTGCCAGTTGCGGTGGTGCCGGCTGGCAGGTTCTCGTTATCAACAGCGGTGTAGGTGAAGGTGGTATCGCCCGCCCAGTTCGCGTCCGGCTTGAAGTAGATCGTCGCGCCATTGTTGGTCGCAGCGATGTTGTTCAAGTTGGTCAGCGGCTGAGTGCCGGCGGCATCGGAGTAGAAGGTGCCGTTGGCTGGCGTGTTGACCAGGTTGAAGTGGTCAATGGTGCCGTCGACGTCAGAGCCAGACAGCTTGACCGCGATGGTGGTGTCTTCGTTGCCCTGGCCCGATGCAGCGTTGACCACTGGAGCGTCGTTGACGGCGATCATGTTCATCTGGCTGTCGTGAACGACGGTCAGGTTGTTGGTGCCACTGGCATCTGCGTCGGTCACAGCGATGGTCACGCCGCGTGGTGCAGTGCTTGGGTTTTCGCTGTTGTCGGCGTAAGTGATCGACTTGATCAGGGTTTCGTAATTGGCTACCGAAGCCTTGCCAGTCAGATCGATAACGATGTTGCCGTCGGCGTCGTTGCTCAGCTTGTAGCTGATACCCAGATCGGTGGTACCCGCGGTGCCGTCGCTGCCGCCTTTGTAGTACTGGGAAACGATCAGGTCTTCAGCCTGAATACCGGTCAGCGTGATTTTCGCGCTGGTCAGCTCAGTGCTGTCGACGTCGGTGNTGTAAGTGGTGCTGTCGAAGTTGACCACTGGCGCATCGTTCACCGACGCGACGTTCACGGTCAGGGACTGAGTCGTGGTTGCCGATTGGCCGGTCAGCTCGGTGGAGGTCGAGCTCACTTGCAAGTTGATCGAGCCGTTGAAGTCTTTCGGCGGCGTGATCGTCAGGTTGGTCAGATCCCAGCCATTGATGTAGACAGCGCCGTCGCCGGTCGGAATCGAGGTGTAGCTATGGGTGCCATCCGTCAGCACGGCGCCCACTGGAATGCCGGACACCACGAACGGGCCCAGGGATTCCGAGCCGTCGGTGTCGACCAGCGCGGTGCTGACGTTCAGCTTGATCGCCGAATCTTCATTACCTTGGGCGTTGCTGACAGTGACGGTCGGGGCGTCGGCTACCGGTGTGACGCTGATGTTTCCGGTTGCCGGTGTGCTGGCCAGGCCCTGATTGTCGACAGCGGTGTAGGTGAAATCGCTGGTGACGCCCGCCCAGTTTTCGGTTGGCTTGAAGTAAATCGTCGCGCTGTTGTTGGTGGCGGCGATGTTGCTGAGGTTGGTCAGCTCCTGAGTCCCTGCAGCGTCAGCGTAGAACTTGCCGTTGCTGGCCATCGACACCAGGTTGAAGTGGTCGATGGTGCCATCGACGTCAGCGCCAGTCAGGTTGACCGCGATGGCAGTGTCTTCGTCGCCTTGGCCCAGTGCCGCGTTGACGGTCGGGGCGTCGTTGACGGCAATCACGTTGATCTGGCTGTCGTGAACGACGGTCAGGTTGTTGGTGCCGTTGGCATCTGCGTCGGTCACAGCGATGGTCACGCCGCGTGGTGCAGTGCTTGGGTTTTCGCTGTTGTCGGCGTACGTGAGCGACTTGATCAGGGTTTCGTAATTGGCCACCGAAGCCTTGCCAGTCAGATCGATAACGATGTTGCCGTCGGCGTCGTT
Organism: Pseudomonas sp. CFBP 8772; assembly: GCF_014841665.1. Classification (NCBI taxonomy): domain Bacteria; kingdom Pseudomonadati; phylum Pseudomonadota; class Gammaproteobacteria; order Pseudomonadales; family Pseudomonadaceae; genus Pseudomonas; species Pseudomonas sp. CFBP 8772. The sequence goes on from NZ_JACYUI010000007.1 coordinate 315,964, forward strand.
GCTCAGCTTGTAGCTGATACCCAGATCGGTGGTGCCGGTGGTGCCGTCGCTGCCGCCTTTGTAGTACTGGGAAACGATCAGGTCTTCAGCCTGAATACCGGTCAGCGTGATCTTCGCGCTGGTCAGCTCAGTGCTGTCGACGTCGGTGATGCTGAAGTTGTTGACGATCGCGATCGGCGCACCGTTTTCGGTGTAAGTGGTGCTGTCGAAGTTGACCACTGGCGCATCGTTCACCGACGCGACGTTCACGGTCAGGGACTGAGTCGTGGTTGCCGATTGGCCGGTCAGCTCGGTGGAGGTCGAGCTCACTTGCAAGTTGATCGAGCCGTTGAAGTCTTTCGGCGGCGTGATCGTCAGGTTGGTCAGGTCCCAGCCATTGATATAGACAGCGCCGTCGCCGGTCGGAATCGAGGTGTAGCTATGGGTGCCGTCAGTCAGCACGGCGCCTACTGGAATGCCGGACACCACGAACGGGCCCAGGGATTCCGAGCCGTCTGTGTCGACCAGCGCGGTGCTGACGTTCAGCTTGATCGCTGAATCTTCATTACCTTGGGCGTTGGCGACGGTGACGATTGGGGCATCGGCTACCGGTGTGACGCTGATGTTTCCGGTTGCCGGTGTGCTGGCCAGGCCCTGATTGTCGACAGCGGTGTAGGTGAAATCGCTGGTGACGCCCGCCCAGTTTTCGGTTGGCTTGAAGTAAATCGTCGCGCTGTTGTTGGTGGCGGCGATGTTGCTGAGGTTGGTCAGCTCTTGAGTCCCTGCAGCGTCAGCGTAGAACTTGCCGTTGCTGGCCATCGACACCAGATTGAAGTGGTCGATGGTGCCATCGACGTCAGCGCCCGACAGCTTGACGGCAATCGGCGTGTCTTCGTCGCCCTTGCCTGCGGTGTTGTTCACGACCGGCGCGTCGTTGACCGGCGTGATGCCGATCTGGCCAGTGGCGCTGCCCGACAGGTTGTTGGTGCCATTGGCATCAGCGTCGGTCACTTCGATGGTCACGCCGCGTGGGGTGGTGATCGGGGCGTCACTGCTGTTGGCGTAGGTGATCGAGTTGATCAGCGTGGTGTAGTCAGCGATCGACGCCTTGCCGGTCAGGTCGATGATGATGTTGCCATCGGCATCGTTGCTGAGGTTGTAGCTGATGCCCAGAGTGGTGGTGCCACTGTTTGCACCGGTGTAGTACTGGGAAACGATCAGGTCTTCGGCCTGAATGCCGGTCAGCGTGATTTTCGCGCTGCTCAACTGGCTGCTGTCGACGTCGCCGATTTGCAGGTTGCTGACCAATGCCTGAGGCGCGCCGTTTTCGACGTAGTCAGGATTGGTGAAGGTGACGGTTGGGGCATCGTTGATCGGCCCGACGTTCACGGTCAGCGACTGAACCGTGGTGGCCGAGTCCTTGTTGGCGCTTTCGGTCGACGTCGAGCTCACCTGCAGGTTGATCGAGCCGTTGAAATCTTTCGGCGGCGTGATCGTCAGGTTGGTCAGGTCCCAGCCATTAATGTAGACAGCGCCGTCGCCGGTCGGAATCGAGGTGTAGCTGTGGGTGCCATCCGTCAGCACGGCGCCCACTGGAATACCGGACACCACGAACGGGCCGAGAGATTCCGAGCCGTCAGTGTCGACCAGCGCGGTGCTGACGTTCAGCTTGATCGCGGAGTCTTCATTACCTTGGGCGTCAGCAACGGTGACGATCGGCGCATCGGCCACCGGCGTGACGTTGATGACGCCGTTGGCTGGCGCGCCAGTTTGCAGGCCCTGATTGTCGACCGCGGTGTACGTGAAGCTGGTGTCACCGGCCCAATTGGCATCCGGCTTGAAGTAGATCGTCGCGCTGTTGTTGCTGGCAGCGATATTGCTGAGGTTGGTCAGCGCCTGGGTACCGGCGGCGTCGGCGTAGAACGTGCCGTGCTCGGCCATGGTGACCAGATTGAAGTGGTCGATGGTGCCGTCGACATCAGCGCCGGTCAGGTTGACCGCGATGGCAGTGTCTTCGTCGCCCTGGCCCAGAGCCGCGTTCACGGTCGGAGCGTCGTTGACGGCAATCACGTTGATCTGGCCGTCGTGCACGGCGGTCAGGTTAGTGGTGCCGTTGGCGTCGAGGTCGGTAACCGAGATGCTCACGCCACGCGGTACGGTGCTCGGGTTTTCGCTGTTGTCAGCGTACGTGAGCGACTTGATCAGGGTTTCATAGTTGGCGACCGAGGCGTTGCCCGTCAGGTCGATCACGATGTTGCCGCTGGCGTCGTTGCTCAGGGTGTAGGTGATGCCCAGGTCGGTAAGGCCGGTGGTGCCGCCTTTGTAGTACTGAGACACCACCAGGTCTTCAGCCTGAACACCGGTCAGCGTGATTTTCGCGCTGCTCAGTTGCGTGCTGTCGATGTCGGTGATGCTGAAATTGTTCACCAGCGCGATCGGCGCACCGTTTTCGGTGTACGTCACGCTGTCGAAGTTGACCGCCGGGCCGTCGTTCACAGGCGTCACATTGACGATCAGCGCCTGTGTCGTGGTGGCCGAATCCTGGTTGGCGCCTTCGGTCGACGTCGAGCTCACTTGCAGTGTGATCGGGCCGTTGAAGTCTTTCGGCGGGGTGATCGTCAGGTTGTTCAGGTCCCAACCGTCGATATAAACAGCACCGTCGCCTGTCGGAATCGAGGTGTAGCTGTGGGTGCCATCCGTCAGCACGGCGCCGACGGGAATGCCGGACACAACCAGCGGGCCCAGGGACTCGGAACCGTCGGTGTCGACCAGCGCGGTGCTCAGGGTCAGCTTGATCGCCGAATCTTCATTACCCTGGGCGTCAGCAACGGTGACGATCGGCGCATCGGCCACTGGCGTGACGTTAATGACGCCGTTGGCTGGCGCGCCAGTTTGCAGGCCCTGGTTGTCGACTGCGGTGTAGGTGAAGCTGGTGTCGCCCGCCCAGTTGGCGTTCGGCTTGAAGTAGATCGTTGCGCCGTTGGCGGTGGCGGCGATGTTGCTGAGGCTGGTCAGCGCCTGGGTACCGGCAGCATCGGCGTAGAACGTGCCGTTGGCCGCCAGGCTGACCAGGTTGAAGTGGTCGATGGTGCCGTCGACGTCAGTGCCGGTCAGCCTGACCGCAATGGCGGTGTCTTCGTCGCCTTGGCCCGATGCGTCGATGACGGTCGGTGCGTCGTTGACCGGCGTGATGGCGACTTCGCCGGTGGCGCTGCCCGTCAGGTTGTTGGTGCCGTGGGTGTCCACGTCAGTCACTTCGATGGTCACGCCCCGTGGGGTGGTGATCGGCGCGTCACTGCTGTTGGCGTAGGTGATCGAGTTGATCAGCGTGGTGTAGTCGGCGATCGAGGCGTTACCGTTCAACTGAATGACGACGTTACCGTTGGCGTCGTTGCCCAGCGTGTAGCTGATGCCCGAAGCCGTGGTGCCGCTGTTGCCGCCCTGGAAGGACGGCGATGCGATCAAGTCTTCGGCCTGAACGCCGGTCACGGTGATCTTCGCGCCGCTCAACTGACCGCCGTCGACGTCGCCGATCTGCAGGTTGTTGACCAGTGCCTGAGGCGCGCCGTTTTCGACGTAATCGGTGCTGGTGAAGGACACGGTCGGGGCGTCGTTGACGGCGACGACGTGCACGATGCTGGTGGCCGGTGCGGAGTCGTTCTGGCCGTCATTGACGGTCACAGTGATGGTGCGATCGGCAACGCTCGGGTCTTCGCTGCTGTTCTGGAAGGTGATCGACTTGATCACGGCTTCGTATTCGGCTGCGGTGGCGGCGCCGGTCAGGGTCAGTACGATTTGGCCGTTGACGGTGGCGGTGCTGACCGCGATGTTCGCGTTCGGGCTGCCCACCACCAGGCTGTCGGCGTCCTGAGGGTTGGTCAGGGTGACTTTCGCGCCTTGCAGCGTCGGGCTGTCGGCGTCCGTGACGGTCAACTGGTCGGCGATCGAAACGCCAGCCTGGCCTTCGGTGAAGGTGGTTTCGCTGTTGGTGCCGTTGGCGCCGCCATTGGGATCGACAACCGGCAGAGCGTCGTTGTCGATGATGGTGGTAGTGACGCTGCCATTGGTCGGGCTGACAGCGACGTTTTCGAAGTTGCCGCCGCTGATGGCGCCGATCGCCACGGTGACGTTTTCAACGCCTTCCGGGATCGTGTCATTCAGGGTGTTCAGGTCGAAGGTGACGCTGCTGCTGTTGGCAGGGATCTTCACGCTGACCACTTGCGTGTAGTCGCTGCCGTCGGTAGCGGTGCCGCTGTAGGTCAGGTTGATCGTGACTTCGGTCTGCGCCGGGTTGCTCAGCGTAATGGTGTACGTGGCGGCCTGGCCTTCAATCACCGACTGAGTGCCGGTGATGCTGGCAAAGGTGGTGTCGATGGTGTCGGTGATGGTGGTCACCGCCGGCGTCGGATCGGTCGTCACGATCAGGCCGCCACCGCCCGTTGTGCCAGTGATGGTCGTGCTGATAACTGAAGGGTCGATGTACGGCGTATTGGTGTCAGCCACTTGAACAGTGGTCGAGCCCGACGTGTCGCCGCCACGAATCACAATGGTCGACCCATTGGACAGGGTGACTGTCAGGTCCGAAGTCGGCGCCTGAGTGACGTTTGCTGTGTACACCAGCGCGCCGCCGGCTTCGGTCAGCGTCTGGGTAGCGGTAAGTGTCAGGGTGCCGGCAGGCTGCGGCGCGGCGGGGGTGCCGTTGCCATTGCCGTTGTCGATCGCCAGACCGTTGCTCAGGGTAGGAGGGGGCACAGCGGTTGCCGCCAGGCCGTTGGTCGGGAAGCCGATGGTCGGATTCACTTCGCCCGCGGTCTCGGTGAGCATCACCACGCTGTGGCCGCCGCCTGCGTTGCCGCCATCACCTGGCGCCGCTTGCGGACCTGCCGCAGTGGCTTCGAGGTCTTTGGTCGGATCGGCGCCGGCCGCGATCGCCTGCTGCAATTCAGCAACGGACGGTGCGGCTTGCGCGGTGGCTTCGGCAAGGTTGGTCGTAGAAGCCGGTGCGTCTGCGCTCCACTGGCTGTCACGGCCGATGTCCAGCTGACGGCCATCGGCAAGCTGCAGCGTGACTGCGCCTCCCGGGCCTGTCAGAACCTGCTCGCCGGTGAACAACCGGTCACCCTCAATGAGCACACGACGAATCCCTTCCGGGGAAACTGCGACGACTTGGCCAACAATGCTTTTGACGATGGCAACAACACTGCTCATGGGGGTGACTCTCCGAAATTACCGTTCAGTTGGTATCCATCATGCCGACCGGCCTTAACTAACGCCGCTTCATTACTGGAATACGTAAAGATTCGCATTTGTTCCGGCGCCAGATAACAACTTAGGGAACTAATTAAGTTGCACGTAATCTGGCGCCAATTTATTAACAGCAGGTCGGCACAGGAATTAACTTTCTGCCAAAGTATTGACCTATTCGGCGACATCCTAAACAATCGCTTCCGTAATGTCACATTGATATTTGATGAGATCGCGTATTTCTGCAGTGTGATCGCAAGCGCCCTTCAGAACACTCTCGAAACGATCACTTCAATGGCCATTTTTACGATGCGGCAGTGTGTATTGCTGCATTTTGAACAAGTACGTTCTCGGGAAACCACCAAAATGCGTAAGCACCTCTTCACTGCTGTACCCCTTATCCTTTGTGCCGGTTTCGTTCAGGCCCAGACGCTACAGTCCGCCATGCAGAAAGCCATGGACGAGCATCCCGAGGTGCAGGCCGGCATTAATGCCCGTATCGCCCAGGACTATGCGCTGCGCGCTGCACGAGGCGGCTACCTGCCGCGTGTCGATGTCACGGCGGGCTACGGCCGGGCCGGTTCCGATACGCCAAGCACCCGTGCCTCGACCGGTCGTCACGACTACCAGACGCTGGACCGCGGCGAAGCGCAAATCCGTCTTCAGCAAATGCTGTTTGACGGCTACGCAACAAGTAACGAAGTTGCGCGTCAACAAGCCACCGCCAATTCCCGGGCATACTCGCTGTTAAATACAACCGAACGTACGGCGTTGACAGTTGCGCAGGTCTATCTGGATGTTCTGACTCAACGTGAAATGGTTCGGCTGGCCGAAGAGAACCTGAAGAGTCACGAACGTATTTACGACCAAATCAAACTGCGCACTTCCCGCGGCGTGGGTCGTATGGCCGATATGGACCAGGCCGATGCCCGTCTGGCACAAGCCCGCAACAACCTGATCACCGAACAAACCAATCTGGCCGACGCCCAAACCAATTACTTGAGTGCCGTTGGTCTGGAAGCTGACCAACTTGAAGCGCCGTCGCCGTTCGCGATGATGCCTGCCGATCTGAACGAAGCCCGTCGCCAGATGCTGGAGAACAGCCCGGTGCTGCGCTCGGCCGAATCCGACATCGTGGCCGCTGAAAAGCAGTACACCTCGGCGCAGTCCAATTACTACCCGCGTTTCGATGCAGAATTGGGCCGCAATGCCGATAACAACATTGGCGGCGACGAAGGCCACAACAATGGCTGGGAAGCCATGGTGCGCATGCGCTTCAACCTGTACGCCGGTGGCAGCAACAAGGCTGACCTGCAGTCGAAGTCGTACCTGTCGAGCCAGGCCCTGGATATCCGCAACAACGCGCTGCGTCAGTTGAACGAAGAACTGGGCCTGGCCTGGAACGCCTACAACAACGCCAACGCCCAGCTGCCGATCGCTCAGCAGTACGTCGAGCGTGCCAACAGCGTGCGTACCTCGTACCAGCAGCAATTCAGTCTGGGAGAGCGTACCCTGCTCGACCTTCTCGACAGCGAGAACGAGTTGTTCACCGCGCAACAGCGTCTGATGCAGCTGAAAAACCTGCAGATGTACACCCAATACCGCATCAAGGCAGACATGGGCACGCTGCTGAAAAGCCAGGGCGTCGTCGCGCCGATGGCATCGGTTGTGCAGAACGATGTGAAACCGACCGTTCAACTGCCGGGCATGAACTGATTCTTGACGGGGTCAGCTTCTTTTAACTGTTAAGAAAGAGAGTGTCAGCGTGGACTTGGAATTACCTTCGGCTCAATTAGGTCATGATCCACGCAGCCAGCACGACGATCCGTTACTCGACGGGCTGCTGACACTCTGTGCCCTGCATCACAAACCGGCGAGCCGGGCCATGCTGACCACCGGTCTGCCATTGCCCGACCAACGCCTGAGCCCGGATTTGCTGCCTCGCGCCGCAGCCCGGGCAGGTTTGCAGGGGCGTTTGCTGCAACGCAAACTCACCCAGATTCCCGAGATCGCATTGCCCGCCTTGCTGCTGCTGAAGGAAGGGCGCTCTGCCGTTCTGCTCGGTTGGGAGGGCGAGTCTGCCCGCCTGCTGATCAGCGAAAGCAACGGCGGCGAAGTGCTGATCGAAACCGAAGCGCTGGCGCAGGATTACAGCGGTCGGGTGTTTTTCGCACAGCCGCAACATAAATTTGACGTCACCCAGGGCTCGCTCATCCCGCGCGCTCGTTCCTGGTTCAAGGACACCCTCAAGCTGTCTCGCTGGCTTTACGTCGACGCGATCGCTGCCAGCTTCGTGATCAACCTGATCGCGCTGGCTACCCCTCTTTTTGTCATGAACGTCTACGACCGCGTCGTGCCCAACCAGGCCACCGCAACATTGTGGGTGCTGGCGACCGGTATCTGTGGCGCGTTCCTGTTTGATCTTTTGCTTAAGGGCCTGCGCAGTCTGTGCCTGGACCTGGCCGGCAAGAAAACCGACCTGATCATTTCCGCCACGCTGTTCGAACGTATCGTCGGCATGGCGATGAAGTTTCGCCCGGCCCGGGTCGGCAGCTACGCCCAGAACATCCATGAGTTTCAGGGCATGCGTGACTTCCTCACGTCGCTGACCCTGACCAGCCTCATTGACCTGCCGTTCACGCTGATCATCCTGTTGGTGATCGCGCTGCTGGGCGGGCATCTGGTGTGGATTCCGATCATTGCCTTCCCGCTGGCGCTGGGCATCGGCCACTTCCTGCAAAAGCCGCTGACCTCCACCCTTGAACGCACCATGGCGCTGGGGGCCGAGCGTCAGTCGAGCCTGATCGAAACCCTTGCCGGCCTCGATGCGGTGAAGGTCAACAACGCCGAAAGCGAGCGTCAGTACCAGTGGGAACACACCATCGGCACGCTCAGCCGCCTGGAATTGCGCGTCAAAGTGCTTTCCGGTCTCGCCATGAACATCACCCTGCTGATCCAGCAACTGGCGGGCGTGGCGATGATCTGTTTCGGCGTCTACATGATCATGGACGGCGTCCTCAGCATGGGCGGCCTGGTGGCGTGCTACATGCTCAGCGGTCGCGCTCTGGGCCCCTTGGCGCAACTGTCCGGCCTGCTGACCCGTTATCAGCAAGCGAAAGTGACCATGGTCTCGGTCGATCAGATGATGGAGCTGCCCCAGGAACGCAATTTCGACGAGCGTCCGCTCAGCCGTCAGGTCCTGCAGGGCGCCATGGAATTCCGCAATCTGGAGTTCACGTATCCGAACCAGCAGAACCTGGCTCTGCGCAACATCAATCTGGTGATCCGCCCGGGCGAGAAGGTCGGGATCATTGGCCGCAGCGGTTCGGGGAAAAGCTCCCTGGCCAAACTGCTGGTGGGTCTGTATCAGCCAGACGAAGGCTCGCTGCTGGTGGATGGCGTCGACATTCGTCAGATCGACGTCAGCGAAGTGCGCCACAACATCGGCTACGTGGCCCAGGACATTCAACTGTTATCAGGCACGCTGCGGGACAATCTGATTTCCGGCGCGCGTTACGTGGACGACGAGATGGTGCTGCAGGCCGCTGAACTGGCCGGCGTGCATGAATTCGCCAGCCTGCATCCCCAGGGCTATGAGTTGCAGGTGGGCGAGCGCGGGCAGAACCTGTCCGGTGGTCAACGGCAGAACGTTGCGCTGGCGCGGGCCTTGTTGCTCGATCCGCCGATCCTGTTGCTCGACGAACCCACCAGCGCCATGGACAACACCGGCGAAGAACGTTTGAAGCAGCGCCTGCATGGCGTTATCGAGAAAAAGACCGTGATTCTTGTGACACACCGAGCTTCGTTGCTCAGCCTGGTTGATCGCCTGGTGGTCATCGACCGCGGCCAGATCGTGGCCGACGGCCCGAAAGCCGCCGTTATGGAAGCGTTGAAGAAGGGGCAGATCAGTGTTGCTTAAGTCAGGTCAAAACTCCGGTGGCGGCATTTTCGGCTATTTCAAAGGCTCGCCTTCTCTCGAAGGCCAGGCGCTGCCGGAAGTCAAAAAGGCTTTGGTGGACGACGCCCCGCGCATCGTGCGCCTGACCATCTGGGCCGTGATCCTGTTCTTCGTTTTCTTGCTGGTGTGGGCTAACTACGCCGTGATCGATGAAGTGACGAAGGGCGAGGGCAAGGCCATTCCGTCGACCAAGATCCAGAAAATCCAGAACCTGGAAGGCGGCATCGTCGCGCAGATCTATGCCCACGACGGCCAGATTGTCGACGCCGGCGCCCCGCTGATTCGTCTCGACGACACGCGCTTTGCGTCCAACGTGGGTGAGACTGAAGCTGATCGTCTGGCGATGCAGTTGCGCGTCGAGCGCCTGAGCGCCGAGGTTGACGATCGGCCACTGAACATCAGCGCCGAAGCGCGCAAGTTGGTGCCGAATCAGGCGTCCAATGAAGAATCGCTGTACAAGAGCCGCCGTCAGCAGTTGGTCGATGAGGTCGGTGGTTTGCAGCAGCAACTGATTCAACGCCAGCAGGAATTGCGCGAATTTGCTTCCAAGCAGGAGCAGTACCGCAGCAGCCTGGCCCTGTTGCGCCAGGAGATCGGCATGTCCGAGCCGTTGGTGTCTCAGGGCGCGGTGTCGCCGGTGGACATCCTTCGTCTGAAACGCTCCGAGGTGGAAACCCGTGGTCAGCTGGACGGCACCACGCTGGCGATCCCTCGCGCACAGGCGGCGATTGCCGAAGTGCAGCGCAAGATCGATGAAACCCGTGGCAAATTCCGCAGCGACGCGTTGACTCAACTGAATGAAGCGCGCACCAACCTTTCCAAAGCGCAGTCGACGGCCAAGGGCCTTGAAGACCGCGTGAACCGCACAATGGTGACATCGCCGGTGCGCGGCGTGGTCAAGCAGATGCTGGTCAACACTGTTGGCGGTGTTATTCAGCCGGGCAGCGACATCGCCGAAGTCGTGCCGCTGGATGACACGCTGTTGGTAGAAGCGCGCATTCGCCCGCAAGACATTGCCTTCCTGCACCCGGGGCAGGAGGCGATGATCAAGTTCACCGCGTATGACTACACGATTTATGGCGGGCTGAAAGGCAAGCTGGAACAGATCGGTGCTGACACCATTCAGGACGAAGAGAAGAAGAACACTTTCTACGTGATCAAGCTGCGCACCGACCGCAGCCACCTCGGCACCGATGAGCACCCGCTGCTGATCATCCCTGGCATGGTCGCCTCGGTGGACATCATCACCGGCAAGAAAACCATCCTGAGCTACATGCTCAAACCCGTCCTCAAAGCCCGCGCCGAGGCATTGCACGAGCGTTGATGGTAGATGGTAGATGGTAGTGGTTGATGGCTGTGGGACTGGCCTCTCCCCTTGTAGGACCGGCTTCAGCCGGGAAAGCGTCGGGTGTCACACCGCAGATGTGTGGTATTCACACTGGCCCCGCTCGTTGTAGGACCGGCTTCAGCCGGGAAAGCGTCAGGCGTGACACCGCAGATGTGTGGTATTCACACTGGCCTCTTCCCGGCTAAAGCCGGTCCTACAATAAATCTTCCGCAACCATCACCTTCCGCGTTTGCTATCGATCCTCACCAATCGCCCGCCTTCGAACCGCAAATACTGGTACATCCCGTTGCTCGGGCCGTAGATCCATTCCTGGACTTGCACCTGATCCACCTGGCGGTAGTGATTGACGGTTTCCTTGTAGCCGATGATGTCCTGGCTGACCGGCTGGCCGCATTTCTGCTGCACTTCAAACATCCGGTCGCCCACGCTGATCAGCTGGCTGCCACAGCGCAATGTGTCTGCCTGGGCAATGCCAAGCAGCGCCGTCATACCGAGAATCACCGCCATCCTCGTTATCGCATTCTTCAAAATCATTACTCGCTGTCGAGGTGCAGGGGGCTGATGACGCGGCCGTCTTTTTCCGGCTTGCCAAGGGTGGTGTCGATGAAATACACCCGCTCGTCTGCCAGTTGGCCCTTGTCGACCAGGTAGTCCTTGATGCTTCCGGCCCGCGCCTGGCCCAGCTGACGCAGCAGCAGCGCGCTCGAACTCCAGGATTTGAGCACCGCCTCGCGCAGCTTGTTCTGACGCTCTTCCTTGCCCAGATTCACCCACTCGGCCGGCGGCTGCTGTTTCAGGCGCGTGCGATAAATACCGTCAAGCATCGGCGCCTTCTCATCCGCAGGTACCGTCAGATCACTCGGCTGCGCAGGCACCTTGTCGCCGCGGCGCTGGAGAATCTTGTAGTACGTGCTCTGGTATTCACGCTCCAGTCGTTGCTGGGCAATCAACGGGCCGTCGCTGGCTTCAGCGCTGGTGCCTTCAATCTCAAGACGCAACGCTGGCCGGGCTTTTAAGGCTGCCGCCAGCTTGTCCAGCGAAGCCATCGCCTCAGGGCTCAGCTCCTCAGCCCCTGGCGCGAAGGACACCGTGCCCAGGTCCTCCGATCCGCCACCGCCGCTGATCAATCCACCGATGAATTTGAACGGCGCCGCCGCTGCCTTCACCACCAGATTGCGCAGGGTCTGCCAGACGATCGGCATCACGCTGAACTGCGGATTGTTGAGATCGCCCGTTACCGGCAACTCGATGGAAATCTTGCCATCGGTATCCTTGAGCAGGGCAATCGCCAGTTTCAGCGGCAGATTCACCGCGTCCGGGCTGTCCACCTTCTCACCCAATTGCAACTGCTCGACCACCACCTTGTTCTCAGCCTTGAGCTGGCCCTTGGTAATCAGGTAGTGGAGATCCAGATTCAGACGCCCCTTGCGAATGCGATAACCGGCGAATTTGCCGGAGTAGGGCGTCAACGTGGTCAGCTCCACGCGCTTGAAGCTGGTCGCGATGTCCAGACTCGCCATCGGGTTGAACGGGTTCAGCGCGCCCTTGATGGTCACCGGCGCATAGCGATCAACCTTACCGTTGATATTCACCGTCGCGGGTTTGTCCTGGCGGTTATCCAGCGTGCCGATTTTGCCGCTGAGTTGCTGAACGGCCGTGGCGAAGTTCGGCGTCAGGCTGAAGTCGGCGAAGTTGGCCGAGCCGTTGGTGATGTTCACCTCGCCAATGCGAATGCCCATCGGCTTTTCGCTGCTGGCGGCGGCTTTTGTTTTCGGCGCGGCAGGCGCCTTGTCTGCAGGCTGCGGAATCAGCAGGTCGTCAATGTTGGTCGAGCGATCGTCAGCGATCACGAAGCGCGCATACGGCTGGTCGACATTAATCGAAGCGATGGTCAGGCTATCGCCCAGCTGGAAATTCAGCCCGTCGACGTTCAACCGCTGCCACTTCACGAAGTCCCGCGACTTGAGGGTGTCGAGGGTGTGCAACTGGTCGACCTGCGCCTTGCCGGTAATGCCAAGCGCCAACGGCTCGGTGCTTTTCAGGTCCACGGCCAGATCGCTGTTGAGCATGCCGCTGCGCACTTCCAGGCGAATGAATGGCGTGACGTAGGACTGCGCCACTCGCAGGTCGATGTCGCGCGTAGTGACATTGAGATTGGCGCGAACCGGCGCAAGATTCACCTCGCCCTCGGCGGTCAGCTTGCCTTGCTTGCCCACACCAGTGTCGAGCTTGAGCTTGAAGGGTGACTTGTTGAGGCTGTCGAAGCCGGTCAGGTCCAGGTTCAGCGGGCCGACATCAATCGCCACAGGCTCTTTCGGGACCTTGTCGGCGAGATGAATCCGGTAGTCGCGCAGCTGCGTATCCCGCAGCAACACCTGCCACGGTTTGCTCGGCGTCGCTGGTTTTGCGCTGGCGGTGGTTTCAGCGCCGGTGGCGGTCGCGGGCTGCTGTTTTTCAGCCTCGACTTTCTTGGCTTGTGCTTTGGACGGCTGGCTGGCGAACAGCTTCTGCCAGTCCAGCTCGCCGTCCGACTCCCGCGTCGCCCAGGTTTCCAGGCCTTCGCTGCGAATCTTGCCGACGGACACCAACTGCTTGGCCAGATCGATTGACGTGTCGCTCACGCTCAGTTTTTTCAGGCGCGCCAGCGGTCTGCCGTCCGGGGCATCGATGGCGAAGGGCGCAACACTCAGGGATGTCTTGTCCAGCAGCAGCTCGGTTTCCTTCGCCAGACTGAGTGTGTAATGGGTGTTGAAATTGAGGACGCCGTCTTTGAGGACCAGCGGCAGCGCGTCGCGCACGTAGGGCCACCAGACTTCCATCTTGCCGTCGGTGACTTTTAGCGTGCCTTCGGACGAGAGGGGCACAAGGCTGATACGCCCGACCCAATCGATTTGACCGCCGTTAGGCCCCGCGGCGACGAGGGTCATGTCGGCGTTGTCTTCCGGCAGGGTGCTGAGGTTTTTCAGCTCGAAATTCAGCGCGTCGTAGAGAAACTCGATGGGCTCGCTGGGGCGCATGTCCTGGAAATGCACGTAGCCGTCGGCCAGCTTGATCTCGCCGATGCGCAGCGGGAACGGTTTGCTCGGGGGGGCGTCAGGTTTAACAGGTTCGCTGGCCGGCAGCTTGAACAGCCCGGCCAGATTGAGCGTGCCGTCTTTGGCGAACAGCAACTCGGTCTTGGGTTTATCGAGCTCGACGGCCTTGAGGTGCAGGGCCTTTGTCCACAGGCTGTCGATTTGCAGGTTGGCGTAAAGCCGCGCGAAACCGATTTGCTCCTTGCCCGGCGCCCCGATGTTCAGGCCCCAGAGAGTGACTTCCAGGCTGTAGGGATTGAGTTCGAGACGGTCCAGCCTGGCCGGCACCGTGGCGTAATTCGCCAGCTGTTGATTGATGATTCGCAATGCCACGCCGGGCAGGATCAGAAACCCCAGCACGCTGTAAATGGCGAAGACGGCCAGCAGGGCGCCGATGGCGCGTTTCAATCCTTTGGGCATGTAGGTCGCCGACTCTCTCGATGGGAGGTCCTTGGAGTATGGCACGCCAATCTGGTTCCGAATCCGGTCGCTTCAATCCTTGTGGGAAATTTCCTTAGACCCGATCACGCATCACAGCTGCAAGATCAATGTCTTGAGCGGGGGCTGTTGGTCCTGTGACGGAAAGTCGGCGCCCGGGGTCAGCACCTGGCAGTCGCGCACGGGCCGGCCGATTTTGCTGGCGCAACGCAGCACCTGCTCGCGCCAATCGTCCAGGCTGACCTTCGCCAGATTGTTGCAGCAGATCAGCACGCCGTCTTCGGCGGTGGTCAGCAGCGCGGGTTTCAGCAGGCTCTGGTAATCGCGCAGCAGATCCACCGTGCCGAATGCGCTCTTGGCCCAGGCCGGCGGATCCAGCAGGACCAGATCATATTGGCGTTGCTCGAGGCGCACGTAACTCGGCAGCTTGTGGCCGCGACGGGAAGCGATGGGCAGTCCGGCCAGTTGGCGAATGGCCGGGAAGTAATCGGACTGGACAAATTGCATGGCCGGTAGCTGCGGATTGAGCAGGCCGTTCTCTCGACCGACCGCCAGATTGCCCTCGGCGAAATCCAGGTTGCACACCTCGCGCGCGCCACCCGCCGCTGCGCTCAGGCCGACGCCGCAGGTGTAGGCGAACAGATTGAGCACGCTCTTGCCGGCGGCATGTTGCTTGACCCAGCCGCGGGCGTTGCGCAGGTCGAGAAACAGCAGTGGATCCTGCCCGGCATGACGACCGCGCACCCGGTAATTCAGGCCCCACTCATGGCCGACCAGATCAGCCAGCGCCGCGTCGTCGGCTTTATAGATCGGGTCAGTCCGGTCGACCCGCGAGTTGCCTTGGGAGCGGTCGTTATAAACCAGCATCAGTTCCAGGCCCAGCCGCCCATTGACGGTAGCCTGCAGCGCGAGCAGCGATTCGATATCCAGGCTGTTGTGGAAACTCTGCACCAGCAATTGCGGGCCGTAACGATCGACGGTCAGCCCGCTCGCGCCTTCCTGACTGCCGTGGAACAGGCGATAACAATCGGTGCCTTGGGCGTGCAGTTCCGCCAGCAGGGATTGACGATTATCGAGGGCGACGCTGAGCGCCTGATTCAACGAGGACATGCTCGGCCTTGGGGCAGGAATGAGGGCGTGCGAGTTTATCAGCAAGGCCAATGCCGGTGTTGCCGCCTGTTCGCCAGCAAGCTTCTACGGACTTTCGCACTGCCCTCGCCGCAAACCACTGTAGGAGTGAGCTTGCTCGCGATAGCGGCATGTCAGACGACATCCTCTTCGCAGACATAACGCCATCGCGAGCAAGCTCACTCCTACAGAAACTGAGGTGAATCAGTTCAACCTTTGGGTCTCAGATATGACGCATGTGCGAGCAAGCTCACTCCTACAAGGGGCGTCATCCCCGGTTCCTGAACCTTCCCTGAAGACATCCGCATTAACCCCCACACCCTCCATGCTGGCGATTTACTCTCATACAACCCGGGCGTATGCTTCGCCCGTTTTCAACCAATGCGGAGACCCACAGTGGGTACTTGTTCGAGTGACAGACGTCAGCCGGTGATAACGACCGGCCAATCCTCGGCACGATAACGCGCAGTCTTTTCACTGCCGCTATCTCGCCGACAACGTGAGAAGCGGCGGTGGCCCGCGGACTCTGCTCAGAGCCCGCTTCCCTGTCCTTTCCCTGACGCCCAATCCTGCGTGATGACCGACGCGTCTGTCGTTCGTCTGCGCATCGGACGCGCGTGGCTTTTGCTGCGCGGGCCAGCCTGCGGTGCCTGCTCATGAACGAGCGCGGCGCCTGAGGCGTGCCGTACCCGCTCAAGGTTCCTGTGCTTTCAGCTCCAGCAGCCTTCAGTCCAGGGGACACAACCATGAAGTACATCCTCCTGAAAGAATTCCTCGCAGACTTCGTCCGCACCCGCAAACTCGGCCGGCACTTCCGTCGGCTGGCGACGCTCGACAGCGTGACCGACGCCACCGTCAGCCGCGAAGTGCCGCCCACCCTCGCGCAGACCCTGACCCGCGGCGCCAGCAGCGATGTGCCTGAATTGCTCGCACGCCTGAGCAGCCACGCCGACGGTCTCACCGAAACCGAAGCGCACGAACTGCGCGAGCAACACGGCCTCAACGAAGTCGAGCACGAACAGCCGCTGCCATGGTGGGTGCATTTGTGGCACTGCTATCGAAATCCGTTCAACCTGCTGCTGACCCTGCTGGCGTTCATCTCGTGGCTGACCGAAGACATGAAAGCCGCCACGGTGATTTTCTCCATGGTCGTGCTCTCCACGCTGCTGCGTTTCTGGCAGGAGGCGCGTTCCAATCAGGCCGCCGACGCGCTCAAGGCAATGGTCAGCAACACCGCGACCGTCATGCGCCGCGCCGACAGCTCGTTCGACGCTGCCGATACCGCAAAGCAAAAACGCATCGAGCTGCCGATCAAGCAACTGGTACCGGGCGACCTCATCGTGCTGTCTGCCGGCGACATGATCCCTGCGGACTGCCGCGTGCTCAGCGCCAAGGACCTGTTCGTCAGCCAGGCCGCGATGACTGGCGAATCCATGCCGGTGGAGAAATTCGCGCGGCGTCAGGGCGTCGATACGGGCAACCCGCTGGACCTGGAAAACATTCTGTTCATGGGCACCAACGTGGTGTCCGGCGCGGCGACGGGTATCATCCTGGCCACCGGTAACCACACCTATTTCGGCGCGCTGGCGCAACGGGTCAGCGCCACCGATCGTGCGCCGACCTCGTTTCAGGCCGGGGTCAATAAAGTCAGCTGGCTGCTGATCCGCTTCATGTTCGTGATGGCGCCGCTGGTGTTGTTCATCAATGGCTTCACCAAGGGCGACTGGATGGAAGCGTTGCTTTTCGCGCTGTCCATCGCGGTCGGCCTGACCCCGGAAATGCTGCCGATGATCGTCACTTCGACGCTGGCCAAGGGCGCGGTGTTTCTGTCGCGAAAAAAAGTCATCGTCAAACGTCTCGACGCCATCCAGAACTTCGGCGCCATGGACGTGCTGTGCACCGACAAGACCGGCACGCTGACCCAGGACAAGATTTTTCTCGCACGCCATGTCGACGTATGGGGCGATGAGTCCGACGACGTTCTGGAAATGGCCTACCTCAACAGTTACTACCAGACCGGCCTGAAAAACCTGCTGGACGTCGCGGTGCTGGAGCACGTCGAGATTCACCGCGAGCTGCAAGTCGGCACCGCGTTCAGCAAGGTCGATGAGGTCCCGTTCGACTTCAATCGCCGGCGCATGTCGGTGGTGGTGCAACAGCAGCACGAGCCGCATCTGCTGATCTGCAAAGGCGCGCTGGAAGAAGTGCTCAGCGTGTGCAACCGCGTGCGTCATGGCGATGCCGAAGAAGCGCTGACGCCTGAGCTGCTCGAGCGCATTCTAAGCGTCACCGCCGCGTTCAACGAAGAAGGTCTGCGTGTGGTGGCGGTGGCGGCGCGTCCTATGGAGGCAGGCCGCGACACCTACGGCCTGGCTGACGAGAGCGACCTGACCCTGATCGGTTATGTGGCGTTTCTCGATCCGCCGAAGGAAAGCACGGCGCCGGCGCTTAAAGCGTTGGCCGAGCATGGCGTGGCGGTGAAAGTGCTGACCGGCGACAACGAACGCGTCACCGCGAAGATCTGCCGCGAAGTCGGGCTGGAGCGTCAGGGCCTGCTGATGGGGGGTGATATCGAGCGGATGAGCGATGCCGAACTGGCGGTCGCGGTCGAGACCACCAACGTGTTCGCCAAGCTGACGCCTTCCCACAAGGAGCGCATCGTGCGGCTGCTCAAGGCCAACGGGCACGTGGTGGGTTTCATGGGCGACGGCATCAACGACGCGCCTGCGCTGCGCACCGCCGACATCGGTGTTTCCGTGGACACCGCGGTGGACATCGCCAAGGAAGCCGCCGACATCATTCTGCTGGAGAAGAGCCTGATGGTGCTGGAGGAGGGGGTGCTGGAAGGGCGCCGGACCTTCGCCAACATGCTCAAGTACATCAAAATGACGGCCAGTTCCAACTTCGGCAACGTGTTCTCGGTGCTGGTCGCCAGTGCGTTCATTCCGTTTCTGCCAATGCTGCCCATGCACCTGCTGGTGCAGAACCTGCTGTACGACATTTCCCAGATCGCCATCCCGTTCGATAACGTCGATGAGGAACTGCTGAAAAAACCCCAGCGCTGGCAGCCTGCGGACGTAGGACGCTTCATGCTGTTTTTCGGGCCGATCAGCTCGATCTTCGACATCACCACGTTCGCGGTCATGTGGTACGTGTTCGGCGCCAACACGCCTGAGCATCAGACCCTGTTTCAGTCGGGCTGGTTTGTCGTGGGCCTGCTGACGCAAACGTTGATCGTGCACATGATCCGCACACCGAAAATCCCGTTCCTGCAAAGCCGTGCGGCGATGCCGTTGATGGTGATGACCGGTGTCATCATGGCCGTGGGCATCTTCCTGCCGATGGGCCCGCTGGCGCACTACTTCAAACTGCAAGCGCTGCCACCGCTGTACTTCGCCATCCTGCCGCTGATCCTGATCGCCTACGTGGCGCTGACCCAGGCGGTGAAGGGGTTCTACGTACGCAAGTTTGGCTGGCAGTGATTTGCATGTGATGCCGGTCCCACTGACTGACCGCGTGTATGCAGCGGGAGACTGGCGTCGACCCCCACGGTAGGACCGGCTTCAGCCGGGAAGGCGTCATTCGCTGCACCGCAACAGTGAGGGTGTCCGCACCGGCCTCTTCCCGGCTGAAGCCGGTCCTACTGACTGAGCGCGTTCTCTTAGTGGGGCTGGCTTTAGCCGGGAAGGCGTCAGGCGTCACACCGCAAAACTGCGGGCGTTCACACCGGCCTCTTCCCGGCTGAAGCCGGTCCTACTGACCGAGCGCGTGCTTTTTCTGGGACTGGCTTTAGCCGGGAATGCGTCAGTCGTCACACCGCAAAACTGCGGGTATTCACACCGGCCTCTTCCCGGCTGAAGCCGGTCCTACTGACCGAGCGCGTGCTTTTTGTGGGACCGGCTTTAGCCGGGAATGCGTCAGTCGTCACACCGCAAAATTGCAGTGGTCTAATTTCCCCGGACACCTCGATAAGTGGAAAATACATTTATCGAGGAGTTCTACATGACCAGAAAACG
>NZ_JACYUI010000008.1:0-306799 GCF_014841665.1 Pseudomonas sp. CFBP 8772
ATCCGATGCCAGGTATCTGGCATCGGATTTTCTAAGAACCCCGGCTGTGGTTCAAATGCTTAAGTGAACAGCATTACGACCAATGGCCGGGCTTTTCATCACATCAACACTGTAGCGATCAGCGCAGGGACGGCCCTTTGAAGCCTGCCCACATCGCGATCTGCTCAGCGACGCTGGCGCCCATCTTTTTCGAGAAGCGATCGAATGGCGACTCTTTAACCGTGTAATCGACCATCTCTTTCTCGCCAATGATGTCGCGCGCCACATAGCTGGCACTGCCAAGACCATCGACCAGCCCCAGGCCGGCTGCCTGCTCACCGGTCCAGACCAGGCCCGAGAACAGCTCCGGATGGTCCTTATCTTTCAGGCGATCACCGCGGCCCGCTTTTACGCTGGCGATGAACTGGTTGTGGGTGGTGTCCAGGACACCCTGCCAGAAAGCGGTCTCGTCAGGCTTCGGCGGCTGGAACGGGTCAAGGAAGGCCTTGTGCTCGCCCGAGGTGTAGGTACGACGGTCAACACCCAGCTTCTCCATCGTGCCGACAAAACCGAAACCGGCAGCCGTGACACCGATCGAGCCCACCAGACTGGCCTTGTCCGCGTAGATCTGGTCGGCGGCGCTGGCGATGTAATACGCACCAGACGCGCCAAGATCAGTGATCACCGCATATACCTTGATGTTCGGCTTCTGCGCACGCAGACGGCGGATTTCATCGTAGATGTAGCCGGACTGCACCGGACTGCCGCCCGGGCTGTTGATGCGCAGAATCACGCCCTTGGTTTTTTCGTCTTCGAACGCGGCCCGCAGGCTGCCAACGATATTGTCGGCACTGGCGGCCTCGGTGTCGGCGATCATGCCCTTCACTTCGATCAGCGCGGTGTGGCTGGTGCTGCGTGAAGCGCCCTTGCCGAAATCCATCAGCGGCGAGAACAACGCCAGCGCGCCGAACAGATAAAGAAAGGTCAGGGATTTGAAGAAGATCCCCCAGCGCCGCGACCGACGCTGCTCCTGCACGCTGGCGAGCAGGGTCTTTTCCAGCAGTTTCCAGCTCTTTGCATCCCCTGCGTCGTCGCGCTCTGGCGAAGACGGAGATTTCCATTCGTCCGACATAGATCAGTTACCCCAACAACGAAGTTTCAGCAGTCCGCGCACCCAACCAGGTGCGCAATTCGGAAAAGTGTTCGATCGCCAGACGCGGCCGGTATTGAAGCAGCGAGCCAAGGGCTTGCGCGCCATACCCAACCGCCACCGAATCCATCCCGGCGTTGCGCGCCATGAGCAGATCGAACGAAGCATCGCCAACCATCAGCGCCCTTTCGGGCCTGACGCCGCAATGCTGCAGGATTTCATTGAGCATCAGCGGATCGGGCTTGCTGGCCGTTTCGTCCGCTGCGCGCGTGGCGTCGAAGAAGTCGAGCCAGCCGTGGGCCTTGAGGACCCGATCCAGACCACGCCGGGCCTTGCCGGTGGCGACCGCCAGGCGATAGCCCTCGGCACGAAACACCTCCAGCGACTCACGCACCCCGTCGAACAGCTTCGAAGGCTCAACGTCCATGGCCATGTAACCGTCAGCGTAGTGCTGGCGGAAAACGATCAGGTCGCTGTCGGTGATGTCCGGGTACAGCGTGCGAATCGCCTCCGGCAAACCCAGTCCGATGATGCCCTTGATTGCGTCATCATCACGCACCGGACGACCGGCAAGGCGCGCGGCGGCCTGCATCGAATCGACGATACGACCGACGGAATCGGACAGTGTGCCGTCCCAGTCGAAGATCAGCAGTTCGTAATCAGGGCGCAAGCAGCAGTCGCTCCACGGTCTTGGCCCACATCTCGTCGACGGGCGCTTCGAGCTTCAGCTCGCCGCCATCCGGCAGCGGCACCGTCAGGGCATACGCATGCAGAAACAGGCGCTTGCCGCCGAGGTCACGGATTTCGCGACTGAAATCCTCGTCACCGTATTTGGGGTCACCGGCAATACAGTGGCCGGCATGCAAAGCGTGAACGCGAATCTGGTGGGTACGGCCAGTGATGGGCCGGGCTTCGACCATGGTGGCGAAGTCTCCGAAGCGACGCAGCACCTTGAACAGGGTCAGCGCCTCCTTGCCTTCATCATTGACCTCGACCATGCGCTCGCCAGAGCGAAGGTTGCTCTTGAGCAACGGCGCACGGACCTGCTTCTGGGCGGTCGGCCAGTTTCCGCGGACCAGCGCCATGTAGCGCTTGTCCACGCCGTCGCCGCGCAACTGCTCATGGAGGTGACGCAACATGCTGCGTTTCTTGGCGATCATCAGCAGCCCGGAGGTGTCACGGTCCAGGCGGTGGACCAGCTCCAGCTCCTTGGCATCGGGCCGCAGCTGACGGAAGGCTTCGATGACGCCAAAACTCAAGCCGCTGCCGCCGTGAACCGCGATGCCAGCAGGCTTGTTGAGGACGATCAGGCCTTTGTCTTCGTGGACAATGGCGGCCTCGAGGCGCTGCAGCAGACCCTGGGCAACCGGCACAGGCTCGTCGCGCTCAGGCACGCGAACGGGTGGCACGCGCACGACATCGCCTGCCTGAAGCTTGTACTCGGGCTTGATCCGCCCCTTGTTCACACGCACTTCGCCTTTGCGCAAAATGCGGTAAATCAAGGTCTTGGGAACGCCCTTGAGGTACGTGATCAGAAAGTTATCGATGCGTTGACCGGCAAATTCCGGCGCAACCTCTACCAGCCGGACGCCGGGGGTTGGGGGGGTGAGATTTGTCATGGCGCAAATCATAACAATTTTTTATGGATTTGAAGCACTTAATGATTGCTGCTATAGTCGCGAACGCCGCCAAAAGCGGCCTGGACAGCGGACAAACGGTATGACAGCCGGCCCTGCCCAACGCAATTCACGAGGGCGCGAGGCCGTCCTACGGGGCTTTCGGTGACAACGGAAGATATGCAAGCGTAACGAGCGCAGGTGACATGAGGCCTGAAACAAGCCCGATCGCAGAGTGAGTCACTCGCCATCGAGGCCCACGTTCAAGGCCAGTTCACAAAGTGCAGTCGCTGGCAGTCGCACCGGGCGAATGCTTCGGAAACCACGCCTTATTTGAGCCATGACGCGCGAACTTCCCATGGAAGCTTGCGATAAATGCAACCCGCTGCGGATTCAGCGCGCGGCAGCACCCGAATTATCAGGGATACGTGTGGGGTGGAGACGCACAACCGTCGGACTGTGT
The DNA here is from genome assembly GCF_014841665.1 of Pseudomonas sp. CFBP 8772. Classification (NCBI taxonomy): domain Bacteria; kingdom Pseudomonadati; phylum Pseudomonadota; class Gammaproteobacteria; order Pseudomonadales; family Pseudomonadaceae; genus Pseudomonas; species Pseudomonas sp. CFBP 8772. The sequence goes on from NZ_JACYUI010000008.1 coordinate 3,209, forward strand.
AGCACAAGGCTTTATTCAAGACGCTTCATATCGTCCGCTACCGATGGTTGATTCCTCCTCCTGACAAAGCTTTTGCTGACAGGGTGTCATTTGTCACCACAGCAAGCAGGAACGTCGTCGCGACTCGGCCCCGCTGGCCGAACCTCGTTAGACACTGGAGTGTTCAAGCACTCCTGACGTGCCCTGACACCGACCGTGAGAAGTCGTGTGTGCCGAACGCCGTTTCCGGCAGCCCGGAAACCGACGGTACTACATGAAAAGAATGCTGATTAACGCAACTCAACCCGAAGAGTTGCGTGTTGCGCTGGTAGACGGCCAGCGCCTCTACGACCTGGACATCGAATCCGGGGCCCGCGAACAGAAGAAGGCCAACATCTATAAAGGCCGGATCACGCGTATCGAACCCAGCCTTGAAGCCGCGTTTGTCGACTTCGGCTCCGAGCGTCACGGCTTTCTGCCGCTGAAAGAAATCTCCCGCGAATACTTCAAGAAGTCGCCTGAAGGCCGCGTAAACATCAAGGACGTCCTGAGCGAAGGCCAGGAAGTCATCGTTCAGGTCGAGAAAGAAGAACGTGGCAACAAGGGCGCAGCCCTGACCACGTTCATCAGCCTCGCAGGCCGTTACCTGGTCCTGATGCCGAACAACCCGCGCGCCGGCGGCATTTCCCGTCGTATCGAAGGCGAAGAGCGCAACGAACTGCGTGAAGCGCTGAACGGCCTGATCGCCCCTGCCGACATGGGTCTGATCGTTCGTACTGCCGGCCTTGGCCGCAGCAGCGAAGAAATGCAGTGGGACCTCGATTACCTGCTGCAGCTGTGGACCGCGATCAAAGAGGCTTCCCTCGACCGCTCCGCGCCGTTCCTGATCTATCAGGAAAGCAACGTCATCATCCGCGCCATCCGCGACTATCTGCGCCAGGATATCGGCGAAGTGCTGATCGACAGCGTCGAAGCCCAGGAAGAAGCGCTGACGTTCATCCGTCAGGTGATGCCGCAGTACGCCAGCAAGATCAAGCTCTACGAAGACAGCGTTCCGCTGTTCAACCGTTTCCAGATCGAAAGCCAGATCGAAACCGCCTTCCAGCGCGTCGTCGAACTGCCTTCCGGTGGGTCCATCGTCATCGATCCAACCGAAGCCCTGGTGTCCATCGACATCAACTCGGCGCGCGCCACCAAAGGCAGCGACATCGAAGAGACCGCCCTGCAGACCAACCTTGAAGCGGCTGAGGAAATCGCCCGTCAACTGCGTCTGCGTGACATCGGCGGCCTGATCGTCATCGACTTCATCGACATGACCCCGGCCAAGAACCAGCGCGCCGTGGAAGAAAAGGTCCGTGAAAGCCTGGAGGCCGATCGTGCCCGCGTTCAGGTCGGTCGCATCTCGCGCTTCGGCCTGCTGGAAATGTCCCGTCAGCGTCTGCGCCCCTCCCTGGGCGAGAGCAGCGGCATTGTCTGCCCGCGCTGCAACGGTACCGGCATCATCCGTGACGTTGAATCGCTGTCGCTGGCCATCCTGCGCCTGATCGAAGAAGAAGCGCTGAAGGACCGCACTGCCGAAGTGCGCGCTCAAGTGCCGATCCCGGTTGCTGCGTTCCTGCTCAACGAAAAGCGCAACTCGATCACCAAAATCGAACTGCGTACCCGCGCGCGCATCATCATTCTGCCGAACGATCATCTCGAAACTCCGCACTTCGAAGTGCAGCGTCTGCGTGATGACAGTCCGGAAGCGCACAGCCTGCAGACCAGCTATGAAATCGCTGCCGCTGCTGCTGAAGTGGAAGAAGTTGCACCGCCTGCCGCCGCTACCCGCACCCTGGTTCGCCAGGAAGCCGCAGTCAAAACCGCACCGGCCCGCGCCAACGCACCGGTTCCGGTTGAAGCCGCTGCGCCGGTTGCCGCTGCGCCTGCACCGGTCGCCCATGAGCCAAGCCTGTTCAAGGGTCTGGTGAAATCGCTGGTCAGCCTGTTCGCTTCCAAGGAAGAGCCTGCTCCTGCGCCTGCCGCCGTGGTCGAAAAACCGGCTGCCGAGCGCCCTGCGCGCAACGACGAGCGCCGTAACGGCCGTCAGCAGAGCCGCAGCCGTAACGGCCGTCGTGACGAAGAACGCAAGCCGCGTGAAGAACGTGCGCCGCGTGCCGATCGCGAAGAACGCGCACCCCGTGAAGAACGTTCCCCACGTGAGGAGCGCGCGCCTCGTGAAGAGCGTGCAGCGCGCGAGCCGCGTGAAGCCCGTGACGAAACCACTGCACCGCGCGAAGAGCGTGCAGCCCGTGCTCCTCGCGAAGAGCGTCAGCCACGTGCCGGGCGTGAAGACCGCAAGCCGCGTGAAGAGCGTGTGCGTGAACTGCGTGAGCCGATCGATGCAGCACCGGCTGTCAACCTGCCCCGCGAAGAACGCCCTGAGCGCGCCCCGCGTGAAGAGCGTCAGCCGCGTGCACCCCGTGAAGAGCGTCAACCACGGAACGAGCAGGCTGCAGTGGCTGCCGAAGACGAAACCCTGCTGACCACCGAAGAGCAACAGGATGACAACCAGGAGCACGCCGAAGGCGATCGCCCTCGTCGTCGTTCACGCGGTCAGCGTCGTCGCAGCAACCGTCGCGAGCGTCAACGTGATGCCAACGGTAATGAAATCGAAGGCAGCGAAGGCGTTGAGGGTTCGGAAGGTTCTGAAGCACTCCACGGCGAAGGCAGCGAGCCGGGTCATGAATCCCGTGACGAAGTGCACGCGAACGCTGACCGTGGCAACGTTGCCGCCAGTGCAAGCGTTGCTGCTGTAGCGGAGCGCGTCATCAGCGCCACCGCCGAAGCCGATGCCCACCGCCAGGCTGAACGTGCGAACACGCCCGTTGAAGCCAGCGCAACTGAAGCGGCACCTGTCGCTCAGGTCTCCGAAGCAGCGCCTGAAGCGCCGGTTGTCGAAACCCCTGCGCCTGAAGCCAAGCGTTCGGTGATGCCGGAAGTGGAAGTGGCAACCTTCGACGCCTCGTTGAGCCCGTTCGAGCGTCAGGTGAAAGCAGCCGCTGAAGCCGAGTCGACCGACGCGCCAGCCAGTGCCGAGATCCCGGTCGCTGTTGAAGCGCCAGCGGTTGTGGAAGCCCCTGCGTTTATGCCAACTCCTGCGCTGGAGCATGAGGCGGTTGAGGTAGCCGTCGCTGAGCCGGTTCACGTCGTTGAGCCTGTCAAAGCGGCTGAGCCTGTTCAGGCTGCCGAGCCTGCCAAGGCACCTGAGCTTGTTCAGATTACTGAACCGGCTCAGGCCGCAGAGCCAGAGCACGCCAAGGCGCCGGAAATCGAAGCGCCGAAAGCCGTCGAGCCCGTTGCTCAGCAGCCAGTGGTCGCTGAACCGGTCATTGCGCCAGCCGTCGAAGCAGCTGCTCAGACCGCGGCACCGGAGATCGTCGCCGCGCCAGTGGCGGTCGAACCTCCTCAGGCGCCGGTTGCAGAACCTGTCGCTGAAGAGGCGCCTGCGCTGCCGGTTGCCAGCAATGGCCGTGCACCGAACGATCCTCGTGAAGTGCGCCGCCGTCGTCTGGAAGCCGAGCGTCAGCAGAAAGAGGCGCAAGCCTCGGATGAGCCTAAACCGCTCGTTTAATCGGCCGTGACCAAATAGCCCCACCTGTGTGAGCAGGTGGGGCTTTTTTGTGCTTGACGGTCAGGACCGCGGCATGGAGGGCGGTTCGGCCGGGTTGAGATCACCGCGGTTGAAAGGTCAACACCGCAGGCACGTCCACATCCCATAACACACCCGGGTCGTCGACCTCGATTTCCTTGATGCGCGCACCCTGGAAAAGCCGCTTGGCGCCCTTCTCCCCGGCCAGTGCCATGAGCGCTGGCCCGAACGCACGACCAAAGGCGACGGGATGCCCATACCGTCCGGCATGGACCGGCACGCTGATGGCGTCGTCTTCCACCGAGCGGGCCACGCGTTCGAGTGTGTCAGCATGAATGAAGGGCATGTCGCCCAAGGCAATCAACCAGCCGCGATGGGCGGGCTCGGCGGAAACGGCAGCGGCGATGCTGTCGCCCATGCCGGGGGAATCCAGCACCACCACTTCATAGCCATGGCGCAGGCCCAACTCGGCCACACTGCAGTAATCGGCTCGGGTCAGCAGGACGGTTTTATCGGCAAGGGCGCTGACGTTGACCAGCACCTGCTCCAGCACCGAACGCTCCGTGCCGTCACGCCCGAGGCATTGCGCCAGCAGCTTGTTGCGGTGCTGACCGGCAACCGCTCGGTAGCGGCTGCCGAGACCCGCTGCCAGCACGATGGCACACAGGGTTTCACTCATGCTCAACCCTCACTGAGTACAGGCGAAGTGGCGCTCAGACCGGAAGACGACGCAGCCGGTCAATAAAGGTTGGGTTCCATTTCCAGCGCAACACCGAAGCGCTCCAGAATGTCCGCCTGAATCCGCTGCGCGAGGCCGAGCAACTGTCCGCCGGATGCTTCGCCATAGTTGACCAGCACCAGAGACTGCAACGCATGGACGCCGGCGTCGCCGTCACGAAAGCCTTTCCAGCCCGCCTGCTCGATCAACCAGCCGGCCGCCAGCTTTACCTGGCCATCGGCCTGAGGGTAGCCGACCACGCCAGGGTGCGTGAGTTTGATCACGGCAACCTGCTCAGCGGACACCAGCGGGTTCTTAAAGAAGCTCCCCGCATTGCCCAGCGTCGCGGGGTCCGGCAGTTTTTCGCTGCGAATGGCGCAGATCGCCCGGCTCACGTGCATCGGCGAAGGTTCTTTGATGCCCTGCTCTTCCAGCCGCTGCCGCACCGGACCGTAGTCCAGATGCAGACTCGCAGAATAGCTGAGCTTGAAGCGAACCCGCAGGATCAGCCAACGGTTTGGCTGACGCTTGAACAGGCTGTCTCGATAACCGAATTCGCAGTCAGCCAGGGTAAATTCCCGCAGCTCGCCGCTGTGTCGATCCATCGCGGTCAGGCTGTGGAAAACATCCTTGAGCTCAACGCCGTAAGCGCCGATGTTTTGCATCGGTGCAGCGCCGACGGTGCCGGGGATCAGGCTGAGGTTTTCCAGCCCGGCCAGCCCCTTGGCGAGGGTGTCCAGCACGAAAGGATGCCAGGGCTCGCCCGCCTCCGCTTCAACAATGGCGCCGCCGCAGTCCTCATGGGTGATGCGGATGCCACGGTTGGCCATGCGCAACACGAGGGCGTCGACATCACGGGTCAGCAGCAGGTTACTGCCACCGCCAATGACCATCAGCGGCACGTCGTGGCCAGACGAATACGCCAAGGCCTCGCGCACGTCGTCGTCGCTGAACGCCTCGGCAAAACGCCGGGCGCGCACCGCCACGCCGAACGTGTTGTAAGGCTTGAGTGGCACGTCGTGCTGCACATTCAGCGTCATGGGTGCATCCGCGAAAACAGTGGAAGAACGACCAGACCCATGCTCATCACACCTCCAGCAGACGACGAACGCGTTCCAGGTCTTCAGCGGTGTCGACGCCGGCCGGTGGCGCTTCAAGGGCGTCGGCCACATGGATGCGCACGCCATGCCAGAGCGCACGCAATTGCTCCAGGTTTTCGGTGTTTTCCAGCCAGCAAGGACCCCAGCTGACGAAATCGTGGAGGAACCCGGCGCGGTAGGCATAGATGCCGATGTGACGGCGGTACGGCACGCCTTCCGGCAGTACGTCGCGGGACTTCGCCAGCGCATCGCGAGCCCAGGGCAGCGGCGCGCGGCTGAAGGTCAGGGCCAGGCCGTTGAGGTCCGAGCAGACCTTGACCACGTTGGGATTGAACAGCGATGCCACGTCCTCGATCGGCTCGGCGAGGGTCGACATGCGCGCTTCAGGGTGTGCGGCGAGGTTGTCGGCAACCTGATCGATCACGGCCGGCGGGATCATCGGTTCGTCGCCCTGGACGTTAACCACGATGGCGTCGTCGGCCAGACCCAGCTGGGCGGCGACTTCAGCCAGGCGATCGGTCCCGGAATTGTGGTCGTCGCGTGTCATCAGTACTTCGGCGCCGAACGCCTGGCAGGCCTCGACGATTCGCTGATCGTCAGTGGCAACCACGACACGCTCTGCGCTGCTTTTGCGCGCCTGTTCCCAGACGTGCTGGATCATCGGCTTGCCGGCGATGGTTTTCAGCGGCTTGCCGGGAAAGCGACTCGACCCATAGCGCGCCGGAATGACAACGGTAAACGCTGCGGTCATTTGTCCAGACGCTCGTCGGTGGTGAGGGTGCGCGCTTCGCTCTCCAGCATCACCGGGATGCCGTCGCGGATCGGGTAGGCAAGGCCGGCGCCTTTGCTGATCAGCTCGGTTTTGTCGGCGCTGAGCTTGAGCGGACCTTTGCAGATCGGGCAGGCAAGAATGTCGAGCAATTTGGTGTCCATAAGAGATCCTGAGCGAGTCATGGCAAAAGACGGGTTAACTGCGAATCAAACCAACTGACGAACGCCGGCGAAGGCACGGCTTCCACGGCCAGGTACCACCAGTCCGACGCAGCAAAGGACGCGCATTTGACGGCGTCCTTCTCGGTCATGACCACGGGCAATGCCGGGATAAACGACAGGGCCTGGGCGCTGAACACGGCGTGGTCGGCGAACGCATGTGGAACAGGCCGCCAGTGTAGTCCTTCGAGGGTGTTGAAGAAACGTTGCGGATTACCGATACCGGCCACCGCGTGGACCTGCTGCCCCGGCGGGAAATGATCGACCGGCCGGCGTTCACCGCTGACCAGGTTGACCAGCGCCGAGGGCTTGAGTTGAAACCCGAAGCCGTCTTCGCGTTCGGAGCCCGCGCCGTTGTACAGCAGCGCATCCACGCTTTGCAGCCGCTCGACCGGTTCGCGCAGCGGGCCCGCCGGCAGGCAACGGCGATTGCCAAGGCCGCGGACGGCATCGATCAGCACCAGTTCGAGGTCGCGGTTCAGGCGATAGTGCTGCAGGCCGTCGTCCGAGAGAATGAGATCGAGGGGCTCTTCAGCCAGCAAGGCGCGCACGGCCTGCGAGCGGTCCGGGTCGATCATCAGCGGCACGCCAGTGCGATTGACGATCAGCAGCGGTTCATCGCCCGCGTGCGCAGCGGCCTGTTGCGGCAGCACGCGCCAAGGCAGGCTTGGCGGTTTAGCGCCGTAACCGCGACTGACCACACCGACGCGCAGCCCGCGGGCCCGGCAATGGTCGATCATCCACAGAATCAGCGGCGTCTTGCCGGTGCCGCCAATGGTGATATTGCCGACGACCACGACCGGAACAGGCGCTTTGTAAATGCTGCCCTGCCCGGCGAGAAAACGCGCGCGTTTGCGGTTCACCACGCGCCGGTACAGGCATTCGAGCGGGCGCAGCAGCACCAGCGCCGGATGGCCGTTGTACCAGGCGTCGAGCAGTCGGTCGGTGAATGCCATCAGTTAGCCGATGCGGCCTCAATCGTGGTCATGCGCAAATGAGCGAAACCGAGTTTGCCGGCGGCATCCATGGCGGTAATCACCGCCTGATGGGGGGTCTTGCCGTCAGCGCTGATCGACAGCGGCAGACTGGTGTCGCCCTCGGATTCCTTTTGCAGGGCATCGATGAGGGTTTCCAGCTTGCTGTCGCCCAGCAGCGTGTTGTTCACCGAATAAACGCCATCGGCGTTGATGGTGATGTCGAGGTGTTTTTTGTCGACGTCATCGGCTGAAGCGCCGGTCACCGCCTGGGGCAGGTCGACGCGCAGCTGAGTTTCCCGGGTGAACGTAGTGGTCACGACGAAGAACAGCAGCAGGATGAACACCACGTCGATCAGCGACACCAGATTGATGTCGATGGTCTCCCTGGGCTTGCGACGGCGGAATTTCACTTCTTCTTGCCCTCGCCACGCGCGGCAGCCTTGAGGTCGGGCTTGGCGTCGGTGAGGTCGACGTCACGATCGCCCTGCACGACTTCCACCAGCTTGATGGCTTCCTGTTCCATGCCGACCACCAGCTCATCGACGCGGCTTTGCAGATAGCGGTGAAAGAAGATGGCGGGAATCGCAACGGTCAGGCCCGAGGCCGTGCAGATCAGCGCCTTGGCAATACCGCCGGCGAGCATACCGGCGTTACCGGTCATGCCGCTGCTGGTGAACGAGCTGAAGATGTCGATCATGCCGAGCACCGTCCCCAGCAGACCCAGCAACGGCGCCATGGCAGCGATGGTGCCGAGTGTTGCCAGATAGCGTTCCAGCTCGTGAATGACCCGGGCCGCGGCTTCCTCGATGCACTCTTTCATGATCTCGCGACCATGGCGGGAATTGGCCAGACCGGCGGCGAGGATTTCACCCAGCGGCGAGTCGGCGCGCAGCTCCTTGAGCTTCTCGGCGCTCAGCTGTTTGTCCTGAATCCAGCGCCACACCTGACCGAGCAAATGCGGCGGCGTGATGCGGCTCGCGCGCAGGGTCCAGAGGCGTTCAATGATGATTCCGACGGCGGCAATGGAACTCAAAATGATCGGTAGCATCATCCAGCCACCTGATTTGACCAGCTCCCACACAGCGACCACCCCCTGAAAAAAAGTGGCGCCACTCTAACATAGCGTCAGCGCCTCGCCGAACGTGTCGATGAATAACCCTCCCTTTCAGTCACGCCAGAAGCGTCGTGTCCTGCGTTCAGCCCGGGCGTCTTCGTAGGCGCCCAGTTGCAAGGTGATGGCACCCAGCACGGCACTGTCGTGAACCTCCATGGCGGACCACGCGTAACGCGACATCACCAGCGGATGGGGATGACCGAACGCATTATTGCGGCCTCGGGAAATCAGCACACCGCGTGCACCCACCGCGCGCAGAAACGCCCGTGACGAAGAACTGCGGCTGCCGTGGTGAGGGGACTGAAGCCAGTGGGCGCTGACGTTGAAGCCGTCGTCGAGCATCGCGCGTTCTGCCGCCACGTCGAGATCTCCGGTGAGCAACAGCCGCTCGCCATTGGCCTCGACGCTCAGCACGCAGGAGGCCTGATTGCCCTCGGCGGCGTGCTCCCAGATCCAGGTGGAGAAAATGACTTCATCCCACGTCCATGTTTCCCCGTTACGACAGGACTCGGCCGACAACTCGGCAGGCATGCGCCCTACGTCACCCGTCAGCACACGTGCAACCGGCAGGCCTTTGCGAACGGCGGCGGCACCACCGGCATGGTCGGAATCGGCATGACTGAGCAGCAGCGTATCAAGCTGTCTGATTCCTGCGCGCCGAATGGCCGGCAATACCACGCGCTCGCCGATATCGAAATCACCGAAGCGCGGCCCCGCGTCATACAGCAATGAGTGGTCGCGGGTACGCAGTAGAATGGCGAGGCCCTGCCCCACGTCCAGCTGCAGCACGTCGACTTGCCCGACGGGCACGGATTTCTGCGGCGGGAAGATGCACAGCAACAGCAGGGGCCAGCCCAACGGGCGCATCGGCAGGCCTTTGGGCAGCAACAGCAGCAAAGCGCCGAGCAGGCTCACCGGCCAGACCCACATCGGCACCTGCGGCCCGGTCCAGGCGGGAGCGAGACCGGCCATGAACGTCAGCCAGCGAAACAGCCCGTCCATTGCGCCGCCTGCCAGCCACAGCAGGCTTTCCCCCAGTGGCGGAATCGCCAGCAGCAGCGTACCGAGCAACGCCAGGGGCAAAATCAGCACGCTCACCCACGGCACCGCGAGCAGATTGACGACCGGGCCGCTCACGCTCACCGGCAGGCTCAGCGCCAGCAGCACCGGCAACAGGCCCAACGCGATCAGCCATTGTGCGCGGGTCCAGCTCTGCAACCAGCTCCACCGCCCGAGTCGCCCGCTGAAAATGAGCATCAAGATACCCACCGCCAGGAACGACAGCCAAAAGCCGGGGCGTAGCGTGATGAGCGGCTCGGCGATCAGCACCAGGTTCAGCGCCAGCAACAGCGGCCACGTGGTGCCCAGATGACGGAAGCGCAGACGCCACAGCAGCACCAGACCCAGCATGATGACGGCCCGCTGGACCGGCACTTCAAAGCCTGCCAGCACGCCGTACGCCAGCGCCCCCGCGAACGCCGCGATGCACGCCGAGGGCAGCCAGGGCAGAAACGGCGGCCATACCCCCCATCGAGCCAGTCCTGCGACGAGGCCGTAAAGCAAACCGGCGAGTAAGCCGATGTGCGTCCCGGAAATGACCAATAGGTGAACGGTGCCGGTGTCCTGCAGGACCTGCCAGTCGGCGGCGCTCAGTCCGGAATCGTCGCCCAACACCAAGGCGGCCAACCCGCCCTGTCGGCCCTGGGCATTCACACTGAGCAGGCGCTGGCGAATCCCGTCGCGCCAGTTGTCCCGCGCCGGCTCAAGCAGCTGGCCGTCCACCACGGTGCCGGTGGCGCCAATACGCTGGGCCAGCAGCCACGCCTGGTAATCAAACGCGCCGGGATTGACCAGCCCGCCCGGCCGCTTGAGTTTGACGGCCAGACGCCAGCGCTCGCCGCTGCTGATCGGCGGACCGCCGTACCAGCCAACGCGGATCTGCTCCGGCAGCCGCGCGCGCCGTGAGACCGGATCCTCCAGCTGAAACCGCACCACGCCGTCGAGGGTCTGGGGCAGGCCGACGACGCGTCCTTCCAGCCAAAGTGTCTGCCCGTCGAGGCGCTCGGCCAGCCGATCGTCCAGCGCGGACGAGGCCGAGACACAGGCCCATGTCAGGCCGAACAGGTAAAACGCCAGCGGGTAGGTGCGAAACGGCAGCAGCATCAGCGCGACCACGGGCATCAGCAGCAGCAACCAGACCGGCGGTAATGCGGGCAAAAAACGCAACGTCAGCAATCCGAGTGCAAGCGCGAGCATCCCTGTGCGCATGAGGCTTTCCTTGTCTGCGGGCGAAATCGACTTCCATGGCTTAGCTGATGCCCCGGCCCTCGCGTTTATTAATTGTCACAAAGTCTGAATTTGCGTTTGCGACTATCCGTGCATACTTCCCCGAATTTCCCGCCCACCTCGCCGGATTCCCGTATGCCACGCCACCTGATCAAGCGGTACATGCCCGATCCGAACAGCATCCGGGAACACAAATCCTTACGCTTTCTTGGCGCCCTTCTGCACGACCCCAACCTCTGGCACCTCAATCGACACTCCGTGGCGCGCGCAATGGGGATCGGGCTGTTCGCCGCCTTGATGCCGATGCCGTTGCAGATGCTGCTGGCCGCTGTGCTGGCGATCTGGGTGCGGGCCAACATGCCGATCGCTGTCAGTCTGTGCTGGCTGACCAACCCGCTGACGATGCCGCCGGTGTTCTATTGCACCTATAAAATCGGCGCGCTGTTGATGGGCTTGCCGCCGCGGCATTTCCCGGACGAACTGAGCTGGGACTGGATCAGCGGACAGCTGTCGACCTTGTGGCAGCCGTTTTTGCTGGGATCGGTAGTGGCAGGGATTGTGCTGGGCGTGGCGGGGTATTTCGGGACGATGGCGTATTGGCGCTGGTGGGTGGGGCGGCAGTGGAAGGCGCGTCAGAGGCGGCATAAGTCTGTGTAGAAAATGCATGATCGTTCCCACGCTCCGCGTGGTAATGGCCCGTTTGACGCTCCGCGTTACAGTCAACGCAGAGCGTTTGGGGAGGCATTACCACGCGGAGCGTGGGAACGATCGTTCTGAAATCCGTTACTGACGCATCCCGCGTCCGCTCACCAGCAGCCGCGCGCAGCCCAGGTACAGCACGATGGTCGCGACGACCATGAACGCCAGGGCAATGCTGATCTTGATGTCCGACACACCGAGAATGCCGAAGCGGAAGGCGTTGACCATGTGCAGCACCGGGTTGGCCAGCGACACGGTCTGCCAGAACGGCGGCAGCAGGTTGATCGAGTAGAACACCCCGCCCAGATAGGTCAACGGCGTCAGCACAAAAGTCGGGATGATGGAAATATCATCGAAATTGCGCGCAAACACGGCATTGATAAAACCCAGCAGCGAGAAGATCGTCGCGGTCAGCAGCACCACAATGATCGTGATGCCCAGGTGGTGCACCTGCAGATCGGTGAAGAACATCGACAGCATGGTGACGATCACCCCCACCGCCAGCCCGCGCAGCACGCCGCCGATGGTGTAACCGATCAGGATGGTGTGGGGCGACACCGGCGAAACCATCAACTCTTCAACCGAACGCTGGAACTTGGCGCCGAAGAAGCTCGAGACCACATTGCCGTAGGAGTTGGTGATGACCGACATCATGATCAGACCGGGCACGATGTACTGCATGTAGGTGAAGCCACCCATGTCGCCGATCTGCCGGCCGATCAGGTTGCCGAAGATCACGAAGTACAGAACCATGGTGATCGCCGGCGGCAGCAGGGTCTGTGGCCAGATCCGCATGAAGCGCCGGACCTCACGATAAACGATGGTGTTCAGGGCGATCAGGTTGGGGCGCAGCTCCGAGCTCATATCGCCACCTTCGCCAGATTCTTCTCGACCAGACCCACGAACAGCTCCTCAAGGCGATTGGTTTTATTGCGCAGGCTCAACACCTGAATGTTCTGCAGCGACAGCTGGCTAAACAGCGACGTGATGCCGATGGTCTTGTCGACCTGCACCTCAAGTGTCTGGTTATCCACCATCTGCACCGGGTAGCCATTGAGCTGAGGCGCGGCCTGCAGCGGGTCGCGAAGGTCCAGCAGGAAAGTCTCGACGTGCAGCTTGTTGAGCAGCGTCTTCATGCTGGTGTTTTCGATGATCGTGCCGTGGTCGATGATGCCGATGTTGCGGCACAGCTGCTCAGCCTCCTCCAGGTAATGGGTGGTGAGGATGATGGTGATGCCCTTCTCGTTCAGCTCGGTGAGGAAGGTCCACATCGAACGGCGCAGCTCGATATCAACGCCCGCGGTAGGCTCGTCGAGGATCAACAGACGCGGCTCGTGGATCAACGCGCGAGCGATCATCAGACGGCGCTTCATGCCGCCGGACAACGAACGTGAAGGCGAGTCGCGCTTGTCCCACAAGCCCAGCTGGGTCAGGTACTGCTCGGCGCGTTCCTTGGCGATCTTCGGCGGAATGCCGTAATAGCCCGCCTGGGTCACGACAATGTCGAAAGTCTTCTCGAACTGGTTGAAATTGAATTCCTGCGGCACCACGCCGATCGAGCGCTTGAGCTGCGCCGGGTTGCGATCAAGGTCGTGGCCGAAGATGTTCACGGTGCCGCTGGTTTTGTTGACCAGCGTCGACATGATCCCGATGGTGGTGGATTTGCCGGCGCCATTGGGGCCGAGCAATGCGAAGAAATCACCCTCGGCGACGTCCAGATCAATGCCCTTGAGGGCCTGGAAACCGTTGCCGTAGGTCTTGGTTAGCTGCCGGATGCACAGAGCTGAACTCATGACTGAACACACACCAATAAAATGAAAAGGAAGATAAACGAACACGAACGTGCAGTTGCCGGGCCGATAGGGCCGATCACAGGGGGCGCTGACATTGACGGCGCCGCGCAGCTGGAATGTCAGGCGCAACACATCACTTCAAATGCAGTGGCCGCAATGTTGCGTCCCGATGCCGCCCAAGTACAGCGACATCGATTGATAGTCAGTATTAACTCGACACGGGCTGAACTCAGGTCAGCGCGGTCATGACGGCCTTTCGATACGCCGGACGCTGTTGCAAACGTTCGTACCAGGCTTTGAGGTGGGGCAGCTCGCGACGTTCAATCGGCATTTCGAACCAGGGATAAGCGAAGCAGCCGAGGGGGATGTCGCCCACGCCGAATTCATCGCCCGAAAGATACGGCTGACGCGCCAGGGCTGCATCGACGATGACCAGCAGGCGCTCGACTTCGGCTTTAGCCGCATTGATCTGCGTCCAGTCCTGCTGCTCGGCGGGGGTACGCAATACGCCCCAGAAGACCGGACGGAAAGGACCGGCCAGCGTCGAGGTGGTCCAGTCCATCCATTTCTCAGCCTGGGCACGTAGCTTGGGGTTGCCGGGATACAGAGACGAGTCAGGCGCGTATTGCGCCGCCAGATAGCGAACGATGGTGTTGGATTCCCACAGCACGAACTCGCCGTCTTCGATCATCGGCACCACGCCGTTGGGGTTCTTCGCCAGGTACTCGGGCTGATCGTTGATACCGAAAGCGCCGCCGGCATTCAGCGACTCGTAACCGAGCCCCAGTTCCTCGGCGATCCACAATGCCTTGCGCACATTGGACGAGTTCTTGCGGCCCCAGATCTTCAACATGTTGTCATTCTCCGTGTGGTCAACGAGCGATGAGTGGCGTTTGCGGCGGGCCACAGTCTACTCCGGGATGCGGGTGTTCAAGCCACAACTTCCTGCGCATCGGCCAGCCCCCGAACTCCCTTGGTAGCACGGGGTCACTATCGATGCGCGGGCCAGAGCGGTCGACTGCGCAGCCGGTTGCGCTTATCGCGCCGTCATCATGGAGGGCTATTTATGTTGTTGCTGTGGATCGTAGTGTTGGTGGTTGGCGTGGCCTGGCTGGCCCATCGCAGGGTTGCACCCTTCCCGGCCCTGGGCATCGTCGCGGTGTACCTGCTGGCAATGGGCGCGTTCAGCCATGCCCATGGCTGGATGGTCATTCCATGGGTGTTGTGGCTGGGCGTCGCGTTGCTGCTGGCGTTGCCGGACCTGCGCCGCAAGCACTTCAGTGCGCCGATGTTCTCGTGGTTTCAGAAAGTGCTGCCGCCGATGTCCGCCACCGAGCGCGACGCCATTGACGCTGGCACGGTGTGGTGGGATGGCGAGCTGTTCAGCGGCCGTCCAGACTGGAACACGCTGCTCAGCTACCCAAAGAGCAAACTGACCGACGAAGAGCAGGCGTTCCTTGATGGCCCGACCGAAGAACTCTGCGCCATGGTCAGCGACTGGGAAATCGGTCAGGCCATGGACCTGCCGCCAGAAGCGTGGGCGCATATAAAAGAGCACGGCTTCTTCGCTTTGATCATTCCCAAGGAATACGGCGGCAAAGGCTTCTCGGCCTACGCCCACTCGCAAGTGGCGATGAAGCTGGCGACCCGCAGCGGCGATCTGGCCTCCACCGTGATGGTGCCCAATTCACTGGGCCCGGCAGAGCTCCTGCTGCATTACGGCACCGACGAGCAGCGGAATCACTACTTGCCACGCCTGGCCCGAGGCGACGAGATCCCGTGCTTCGCCCTGACCGGACCGCTGGCCGGCTCCGACGCAGGGGCGATGCCCGACACCGGGATCATCTGCAAGGGCCAGTGGGAAGGTGAGGAAGTCATCGGCCTGCGCCTGAACTGGGAAAAGCGCTACATCACCCTGGGCCCTGTCGCCACCCTGCTCGGCCTCGCCTTCAAGGCCTACGACCCTGAGCATCTGCTCGGTGACGAAACAGACTTGGGCATCAGCCTGGCGCTGATTCCAACCGACACCGCCGGTGTGGAAATCGGTCGTCGTCATGTGCCACTGGGCGCGGCGTTCATGAACGGCCCGAACTCGGGCAAGGATGTGTTCATTCCGCTGGAGTACCTGATCGGCGGCCAGGCCATGCTCGGCAAAGGCTGGATGATGCTGATGAATTGCCTGTCGGTCGGGCGTTCGATTTCTCTGCCTGCAGTCGGTACCGGGGCTGCGAAGTTCACCAGCCTGGTCACCGGCCAGTACACCCAGGTGCGCGAGCAGTTCAACGTACCGTTGGCAGCGTTCGAAGGGATTCAGGAATCCCTCGCGCGCATCGGCGGCAACGCCTGGCTGATGGACAGCGCGCGCATCCTGACTGCCAACGCGGTGGACCTGGGCGAGAAGCCTTCGGTGCTGTCGGCGATCCTCAAATACCACCTGACCGAGCGCGGCCGTGAGTGCATCACTCACGCGATGGATGTGCACGGCGGCAAGGGCATCATCATGGGCCCGAACAATTACCTGGGTCGCTCGTGGCAAGGCGCGCCGATCTTCATCACCGTGGAAGGCGCGAACATTCTTTCGCGCAACTTGATGATCTTTGGTCAGGGCGCCATTCGTTGCCATCCGTTCGTGCTGAAGGAAATGGCCCTCGCCGGTCGTCAGGATCATGACCGGGCGGTGGTGGAATTCGACGGCCTGCTAATGCAACACATTGGTTTCGCCGTGCGTAACGCGGCCAGTACGCTAGTGTTGAACCTGGGCCTTGGGTATTTCGAAAGCGTGCCGGGCGACCGGCTGAGTCAAGGTTATTTCCGCGCGCTGAACCGTCAGGCGGCGGCGTTCGCGATGCTGGCTGATCTGAGCATGATGCTGCTGGGCGGCGAGCTGAAACGCCGCGAGCGTCTGTCGGCGCGGCTGGGTGATGTGCTGAGCCACATGTACCTGGCGTCCGCCGCCCTCAAGCGTTACCACGATCTGGATTACCCCGAAGCGCTGGCGCCGCTGTTTTGCTGGTCCATGGAAGAAGCGCTGGGTGAGTCGGAGCGCGCGCTGGATGAGCTGCTGAGCAATTTCCCGAACCGCATTCTCGGTGGATTGCTGCGAGTGATCGTGTTCCCGTTCGGCCGTCGTCACAAAGGGCCTTCGGACAGGCTCGATGCCCAGGTCGCGGAAATTCTTGGCCGCGCCAAAGGCGATCCGGCGTTGGAATCAGTGCTTGCCGGTTGCTATCGCCCGACTGACGCAGAAGATCCGGTCGGCGCATTGCAGCACGCGAGCGACTTGCTCAGCGGCGCCAAGGCTATCCGCAGCAAACTCCATCACGCGGTGAAAAGCGGTCAGGTCAAGCCGTCGGGGGGTGAGCATCTGATCGACGCCGCGCTCAATGCGGGCGTGCTGCAGGCGGCGGAAGCGCAGACCCTGCGTGCGGCAGAGGCGGCACGCCGCAAAGTGATCGACGTGGATGATTTTGATAAGGAAGCGCTGGTCGCCATCGAAGGCAAAACACGCTAACCACGGCGTACCCTGTAGGCGTGAGCTTGCTCGCGATCGCGGCGTGTCAGCAACATACCGTTGGCTGACGCGCCGTCTTTCCCAGGCAAGCGAATCGCTTCCTACAAATCGCAGCCCGCGACTTACGTCTACATACACTGCTCTGGCTAATTGTCCTACACTCCTTGGTAACAACAAGAAAAACCCAAGGGGACGCACCATGATTGACCAACGCCTGACCCATCGCTGCCTGCTCTCTGAAATTGCCTCGGGGGAGGATCTTTCCAGCGGTAAGCCGACACAAACCTTGCAAACCCTTCTGATGATGGGCTTCGTCACCCGTCTGCCCAGTCCCGACCGCACTTTTGCCCACCTGGCCCTCACTGAGGCAGGCCATCGGTATCTGGCCGGGTTGTGGCATTGAGATAGCCGCAGGCGGCGGGGGGATCTATACTCCCGCGCCTGTTTTTGTCTCTGAGGGCTTCATCATGGCCGACGCCAATCTCGACCACATCATGAATCAGCTGTTGCATTTGCGCGGCATCCTGGTCGCGCTGGGAGAGGCCGAGCAGGTCCCCGAGGAAAGTCATGCGCTGTTTCTGGAGCGTTACGATGAGTTGCTGACGCTGTTGCCGGCTGATCCGATCGAGAGTCAGTATCTGGGGCAGGATTTGTTGTGTCAGGTGATTCAGCGTTATCCGCAGATTGCGCATTTGGTGCCGCGGGATTTGTTGTGGTTTTTCGCCGGCGATTGTCTGCATTTCATGCCGGATGATGAGATTGATTTGTATACGGCGCTGGAGGAGCGTCGGTTTGAGGCGATGGAGAACGAGGAGCCGTTCGACTGGAATCAGGAGAAGCAGTTGTTGGCGATGTCGCAGTCTGAGTCCAAGCATTGATCTGAAGCTATCCGGATCAACATCAAGAGCGTCCGCCTGGGGGCGTACTGTTTCGCCTTCGGCGAGTTACTTGGAAAAGCACCCCAAGTAACCAAGGGTGCTTGCTCCTGGCTAGGTCCCTCCTCCGTCGGGATACCCTCACTCCGACGACGCTCCGTGGGCCCGCGCCGAACGGACATCCATGTCCTGACGGCGCTCTCGCGGCATCCATGCCGCTCGGCCCACTGCGCGTCGTCTGCGTTCGGCCTGCACCCAAGTCGCGTTCAGCGGTGTCTGGGATATTTATGTATGAAGATCAAAGCGTGGAGCAGATCAACGGCTTCCCGGCTAAAGCCGGTCCTACAGGGAGCGTCGCCGGTCCTACTGACTGCGCTCATTTTGTAGGACCGGCTTTAGCCAGGAGGAGGCCAGTGCGGGTGCCGCAAATTGATCGTTCCCACGCTCTGCGAGGGAATGCATCCCTTGGCGCTCCGCGTCACTCTGAACTGGCAGTGATACTTCCACTTTATAAAAGATTCCCTGATCTTACCTTTCCGCTAAATGCATATTTTTTATAATTAGCTTAGCGCCAAATCGAATTTCACAGTCCCTTCGCTTGCCCCTATGTTGCTGACTTGCTCCCGCGTGTCCTCTCGCGTCGGTTGGCCCATCAGTGCAAGGAGTTGTCATGAGCGTCGAGTTCATCGGTTATATCGCTACCCAGCCCGGATCGGAAATTCATCCCCGCAGCGGGCCGGCCGTTCAGCCTGAGTACGTGGAGAAAGTCGCCCGAGCCCATGAAGAGGCGGGGTTTGATCGGGCACTGGTCGCCTACCATTCCAACAGCCCGGACAGTGCGTTCGTGGCGTCTTATGCGGCGAGTGTTACGCGTACGTTGAAGTTTCTCGTGGCCCATCGTCCGGGCTTTATTTCCCCCACCGTCGCCGCTCGGCAATTCGCTACGCTGGATGTGTTCACTGGCGGTCGTATTGCGGTGCACATCATTACCGGCGGGGACGATCAGGAGCTGCGCGCTGACGGCAGTTTCATCGGCAAGGATGAGCGTTACGCCCGCACGGACGAGTACCTCGGCGTGGTGCGCCAGGAATGGACGGCCGACAAGCCGTTCGATCACCAGGGTGATTACTACCGGTTCGAGGGCGCTCATTCGTTGGTCAAGTCGCCGCAGCAGCCTCACATTCCGCTGTATTTCGGGGGTGCCTCTCAGGCTGCGCTGGAAGTCGCCGGTAAGCATGCCGATGTCTATGCCCTGTGGGGCGAGACCTACGAGCAAGTAAGAGACATCGTCAAGCAAGTGCGGGCCGAAGCCGCAAAACACGGCCGGACAGTACGTTTCAGTTTGTCGTTACGGCCGATTCTGGCGGAGACGGAGGAAAAGGCCTGGGCGCGTGCGGACGATATTCTTGAGCGGGCGAAGGCGCTGGCCCAAGCGTCGGGATTGGAGCGACGTGAGCCGCCGAATGAAGGCTCGCGGCGTTTGCTGGAAGCCGCGGCCCAAGGTGCGCGTCTGGACAAACGCTTGTGGACCGGCATTGCCGGACTGCTCGGCGCGAAAGGCAACTCCACCTCGTTGGTGGGTACCGCAGAGCAAGTGGCCGAGGCGCTGCTGGATTATTACGACCTGGGGATCACGACGTTCCTGATTCGAGGTTTTGATCCGCTAGAAGATGCGGTCGATTACGGCAAAAAGCTGATCCCGCTGACGCGCGAACTGGTCGCCCGGCGCGAGCAGGAGAAGAACGAAAAGGTCGCGTGAACGGCGGCCGTGGCTCTCGATTCCCGCTAACGCCCCGCGTATTCAGCAGGCCCCGGTCTGCTGAATACGCGCCGGATAAGACGCCGCCCTATTGAACTGTCGTCGGGCAAACAGGTTACACAGGCGCAGGCTCGGCTGGATTGATGCCGACAATGGAAATCAGCGGTTCGTCCAGATAAAGGCCGTCATAAAGGACCGGAACGCTTGTGTGGTTGCCGTTCAGTGCGATCTGGAAGAAACGCCCGTCTGCATCGGCTTCGAAGGAGCGCAGGTAGGTCCGGTCCTGGTCTTCGTCGTAGTCGAGCTTCAAGGTGCCATTTCGTCCATCGCCCGTGCGGTCGAACCCCAGATCGAGAATGAACAGACGGTCTCCGCTTTCAAAGTCGGTGATAAGGTCCGAATGACTGGCGTCCGCCGTGCGATAGCTGTCGGTCATGCGGTAATAAACGAAGTCATCAAGGCCGCTGCCACCGGTGAGTGTGTCCTTGCCCATGCCACCGGCCATGACGTCGTTACCAGCGCCCCCGTTTATGATGTCGTTGCCCTGAAAACCCACCATCTGATCATCGCCCACGCCGCCGGCCAAGACGTCATTGCCGCCGGTGCCGAGCACATCCATGTTATCGCGGGTCATCGTATTGACGATCTTGGGCCCGCTGGTGTTGCCGAAATCCACCGTGTCGCGATT
Source organism: Pseudomonas sp. CFBP 8772 (assembly GCF_014841665.1). NCBI lineage: Bacteria > Pseudomonadati > Pseudomonadota > Gammaproteobacteria > Pseudomonadales > Pseudomonadaceae > Pseudomonas > Pseudomonas sp. CFBP 8772. The sequence goes on from NZ_JACYUI010000008.1 coordinate 23,329, forward strand.
CAGGTCGGCCCTGAGATTGCCGCTGAACAGGATTTCAAACTGATTGCCGTCAGCATCGGCTTCCAGCGACTTCAAGGCTGTCTGCGTACCTGCGCCATTGACGACGACCTTCAGAGTGCCATTGAAGCCATTGCCCAGGCCGCTGAACCCCAGGCTGGACACATCCACGAGGTCGCCCTCAGCTGCATTGAAATCAGTGACCAGATCCCGACCGGCAGTGTGCGCAGAACCTGTCGAAGTGCGGATGCTGTCGGACACGGAACTGAATACGAACTCGTCGGCGCCGGTGCCGCCAGTCAGGGTATCGCCGCCCCCGCCGCCCACCAGACGATCATCGCCGGCCAGGCCAGACAAGGTATCGCGACCCTCGTAGCCCATCAGGGTTTCTGCGCCAGCCGAGGTGCCGACAACGCTGTCGCTCGAATCGCTGCCGGCAATCAGGCGCTGGAAGTTGGCGTTGGTCAGGGTGGAATCGCCACTCAGGAGCAGCTCGAACCGGTTGCCGCTTTCATCGACATCGTAGCTTCTAAGGATCGTCCGATAATAGCCGTCATCTGTATTGCTGACGATCTGCACGGTTCCGTGTGTGCCGTCGCCAATGCCGGAAATGCCCAGCGCGGTCAGGTCCAGGCGATCAGCCTTATCGAAATAATCGATGTAATCGACATGCGGGCCGCTACTGTCGCTGATGGACGCATAGCGCAGTACGGCGTTTCCATAGGCTTAGAAACTGTCCGAACCAGCCCCGCCGATCAGTACGCTGTCACCTCGACCCTCGATGTAATCGTCGCCAGCACCGCCGTAGATAACATTGAGGTCGAAGGAACTGAAAAATTCATCCTTACCCGCGGTGCCGTACCAGAAAACCTTTTGTTGATCTGCCATTGAAACGCTCCCTGAGCTGCCGCCAGAGTGGGCGGCAACAGCTGTGATAGGCAAAAGGGCAGTTGGTTCGCGGGCCAGCAGTGGCCAGTATCGACTTTCCGTGAGCAAAGGCTCTGCGGGCCTTCATAAGATGCTTGAGGCCAGCGCAGTCGCTCTTCATGGAGCTTGAGGCGTATAGAGAAGCCGGTCGCCCCAAGCCAACCATGGCACCTCAAACAAAAAATGAACAACGCCCGGCGGGGCAGTCAATGACACGCACCGGGCGATTCACGTTCACACCACCTTCAGCACGATTTTGCCGACATGGTCACCCTGTTCCATTCGCTGATGCGCTTGTGCTGCGTCGGCGAGAGGAAAAATCCGGTCAATGATAGGCAGGCACTCGCCTTGCTTGAGCAACGGCCAGACATTGGTATGTACGGCGCGAGCAATCTCGGCTTTTTCCTCCGCGCTACGCGAACGCATCATCGACCCTGTCACCGAGCCTTGCTTTTCCATCAACGCCAGCAGATTGAAGTCCTTGACGGAGCTGCCGCCCAGAAAACCGATAACGACCAGTCGACCACGTCGTGCAAGTGACGCCACGTTGTTCTCGAAATAGCTTCCGCCCATGATGTCGAGAATCACGTCTACGCCCTTGTCCTGGGTTTGCCGCGCGATCTCCTCAGCGAAGTCCACCTCGCGGTAATTGATCGCTTCGCCACCCAGTGCGCGGATCCGGTCGCACTTTTCCTGGCTGCCGGCCGTTGCAAAAGCCTTGATCCCCAAGGCCTTGCACAGCATGAGCGCAGTAGTGCCGATGCCGCTGGTGCCGCCATGGATCAACACGGTGCCGCCCTTTCGGGCCTGGCCCAATTCGAACAGATTGGCCCATACGGTGAAGAATGTTTCCGGAATGGCGGTGGCCTGAATCATGTCCACGCCGTCCGGGACAGGTAGTGATTGAGTCGCTGCCACAACGCAGTATTCGGCGTAACCACCGCCATTGGTCAGCGCACATACCTTGTCGCCCAGCTTGAAGTCGGCCACCTTTGCGCCAACCGCGACGACCTCACCGGCCACTTCCAGCCCGGGCACAGGGGTCATGCCGGGTTTCATCGGGTACTTGCCAGAACGCTGTATGACATCAGGACGATTGATGCCGGCGGCGTGAACCCGGATCAGCAACTCATGATCACCCGGCGTTGGCACATCGGCCTGCATTATCTTCAATACTTCGGGGCCACCGGGTTCGGTGATCTCGATGTAGTTCATGCGGTTTGGCACATTCATGGGACACCTTTTGTTGACTAGGCTAATTGTTGAGAGAGCTAAAGACTCTGAAAGCTGAACGTCAAAGACATTCAGCCTTTTTAGCGGCCCATCGAATCAACCCTCGACGGTAAACCTCAGCCCGGCTTTCTCCGTCAGGCGCTTGAGCAGCGCTTCATTCAGCGCCGCCGCGGGCGTCCAGCAACCGCCCGGGGTCTCCTCACGTGTTACATCGAACGCCAGCGCCATCGCTGACTCGGCCAACATCTTGGATGTCGACAGGTAGCCCGGGTCCTCGTCGCAACTCACGGATGCCTTGAGCACCTGACCATCGGCCAGTTCAGCGATGAACAGCACGTCATAAAAGCCCGCCTCAAGCTCATTCTGTGTCGGTCCTTGCCCCGGTTGAGGATGACCGCCCTCATTAAAGGAGAAGCCCGCCAGACCAGGCTCATCGTCGTCGCTCGGCTGCGCACTGAGCATCAGCATTTCGTCGTACTGAAAGGACGTGCCCCACAGGTGCCCTTCCAGCAAGTTTGTGCGATGCACCGCCTTGGAATTGATGCCCGACATGATGAAAGGCCCGACCCAGGTCTGCGCCAGTTCATCCCTGTAAGGGGTCTGATCATCAGGTTGCTCGACGCCTCTGAATCCTGGTGTGTAGGCAAATGGATCGGCCACCAGTTCACCGAGAGCAGGATCCTGCGCCGCCGCTGCAACCACAGCGTCGACACTCAGGAACGTGCCACCCGACAGCACGCCTTGCATCTTGCGCACCCGCCCCCTGATCCGAGGTGCGTAGCGAGCGAACTTCTTCATGACCTGCTGCTGGGTGAACCATACGCCGAGGTCGAACGGCACCGAATCGAAACCACAGGAGAACACCAGTCGCGCGCCCGATGCCTGGGCTTGGGCCTGATGGCTGCCGATCATCCGGGCAATCCAGGGGATCTCCCCGGAGAGGTCAACGTAGTCCGTCCCCGACTCGGCGCAGGCGGCCACCAGGTCAGAGCCGTAGACCGAAAACGGCCCTGCGGTGGTGATCACCACCCGGGTCGTGGCGACCATGTCGCGCACGGACGCACGGTCCCGGGCATCGGCCACGATCAGCGGCAGCGCTGCGGCGTTTGCCCAACTGTCCCGAATGGCTTCCAGCTTGCTCAAGCTGCGACCGGCAATTGCCCACTTAACAGGGCCGTCAACGCCGCATTGAGCGAAGAGGTATTCAGCGACCAGCCGACCGGTGTAACCCGTGGCGCCGAAAATGATCACATCGAATGTTTGTTTACTCATGGAAAAGATGATTCCTGAAAGCGCCGCGAAGCGAAGGCGACACTCTAGCCATCCTTCCTACAAATGATTAGATGGTATGGTTGGAATAGACCTATAACCGCAGAGCATTAATTGTGCGCGACACCGTAACTGATCTGGTGGCCCTCCTGCGGGTCGCCCGTGAAGGCAGTTTTACCAAAGCGGCGGCGCAGCTTGGCGTTTCCCAACCTGCGCTGAGCCGCACCATTACCAAACTGGAATCGCGCCTGGGCGTGCAACTCCTGACACGCAGTACCCGCAGCGTCGCGCCGACCGAAGCCGGGGCGCGCTTGATCGACCGCATCGGGCCGCATTTTGACGGGATCGAGTCAGGGCTGAACGAGCTGAGCGAACTCAGCGGAACGCCGGCCGGCAGTCTGCGCATCACCTCTCTGGAGCACGCAACCCATCTGGTGCTTGCACCGGCTGCGCTGCAATTGATGACCGACTATCCAGGCATCAAGGTTGAGATCAACGACAGCTACGCCTTGGTGGACATCGTCGCCGAGCGCTTCGATGCCGGTATCCGCCTGGGCGCACAGCTGGCTCAGGACATGATCAGCCTGCCCATCGGCGGGGATTTTCGCATGGCCTTGGTGGCCGCCCCCGCCTATCTGGAACACCGCGCTAAACCACTGACGCCACAGGACCTGACCGAGCACGCCTGTATCAACCTGCGCCAGCCCACCTCGGGAGGATTGTGGGCTTGGCCTTTCGCCAAAAACGGGAGAGAAATCAAAGTACGCGCCGACGGGCATCTGGTGAGTAACAACATCTGGCTCATGCGTGATTTTGTCAGGGCGGGTGCCGGACTGGGTTACTTCCCGGAGCACCTGGTTGAGCAGGATCTGGCACAAGGTCGCCTGGTGCGGTTGCTGGAGGACTGGACTGAGACCGTCACCGGGTATCACCTCTACTACCCAAGCCGGCGCCAACACAAACCGGCTTTTCGTTTGCTTCTGGAAGCCCTGCGGGATCGGGCGGACCGCTGACTGTCTCCTTCAGGCCGAAACCGTCACAGCCCTCAAGCCGCATCCCGCTCCTGCTCCAGCGCTTGCGCCACCACACGACCGAAGGACGCCACCGGCGCCTGCAAGTTGCCGAGGAAGCGCGGGTAGATCAGCCACAGATCCATCACCGGCTTGAAATCCTTGAGCGGCATGACCGCCAGTGAATCGCGATGAACGCTGCGCTCCAGCAATTGACGCGGCACAAGACCCAGGCCCATGCCGTCGGCGACGAGCCCCAGTTGCAGCTCGGTGCCGAAGGTTTCCAGATTGACCTTCAGGCTCAACCCCTGGTCAGCCAGCGTCCGTTGCAGCCCGGCACGGAAACCGCAGCCGTCGGGGTTGAGCACCCAGCCCTGCGCGTAGCAGTCGGCCAGTTTCACCGGCTTTTTCGGCAGCGCGCTCTTGGCGCAGACCACCACCAGCTCCATCTTGCCGATGGACTCGCCAACGATGCCTTCGGGGAATATCTTGCCCGCAGGGAACAGCGCCGCCGCTGCGTCCAGTTCGCCGTTCTCGATTTTGCCAATCAGGTGGCTGCCCCAGCCGGTAATCACTTGGGCGCGCAGGTCGGGAAATTGGCCGCGCAGGTGTTTCAGTGCATCCAGCAGCACGACGTCGCCGATGGTTTGCGGCACGCCCAGTCTGAGCAATCCGGTGGGCGGCGTGTCGCTGGCAACGAGTTCGCGTAACGAGTCCATTTCCCGCAGGATCGCCAGGCATTTCTGATAGACCTGATTGCCCATTGCCGTGGGCTTGAGCGGCTTGGTATTACGGTCGAACAACTCGACGCCCAGTGCCTGCTCGAAATTCTGCACCCGGCGCGTGATGGCCGGCTGGGTCAGGTCCAGGGATTCAGCGGCATGGCTGATTGACTGGCAGCGAATGACCGCCACGAAAGCATCGATGTCATCAATTTTCATTCGGATCGCACATGGAATAAGGGAAACAAGATAGGCAAAAATCATAATCGCCACAGAAGGCTGTGGATAGCCTCTGTTTAGTCACAGAACGGCCAGCAACCTGTGAGTCAGTTATCAGCTACGTTTTGGTTATAACCTAATCATCAATGAATCGCATATTAGGCGGCTTAATTATGCTTATATTAAGCATTCTTCTGTGTCCGGAGCCGACATGACCCACATCCGACACCCTGAACGACTCAGGGCGTTTATCGGCGCGCTGGCCGAGCTGATCGACAGCCATCCGGGGGAAGGAGACCTGCTTTCCCGGGGTGGCAAGCTGCTGGGGCAACTGGTCCGTTATGACGACTGGCTGCCGGATGAGTTCGCCGCTCCCGATCCGCTGCGCTATCAACAGTTTCTGTTGCACGCCGACTCACGGCAGCGGTTTTCGGTCGTCAGCTTTGTCTGGGGACCGGGCCAGAGCACGCCGATTCACGACCACCGCGTCTGGGGCTTGATCGGCATGCTGCGCGGCGCTGAGTATTCCCAGGGGTTCGCCCGCAGCGCCGATGGCCGATTGGAACAGGAAGGCCCGGCGATCCGCCTGGACCCCGGCCATGTCGAGGCCTTGTCGCCGCGCAGCAACGACATTCATCAGGTCAGGAATGCCTTCGACGATCAGGTGTCGGTCAGCATTCATGTCTACGGTGCCAACATTGGCGCCGTGAAGCGCGCCGTTTACCAGCCCGATGGCAGCGAAAAGCTGTTCATCTCGGGTTATTCCAACGCCTTGCTCCCGAACATCTGGGATCTGTCCGAAGAGAACCAAGCCCAATGAGCCATAACACCCGTTCCTGCGCCGACATCCGCCGCGCCCTGCTCGCCCATGAAGAAGTCGCGCTGGTCGATGTCCGCGAAGAAGCTCCCTTCGCCGAAGCTCATCCGCTGTTCGCCGCCAACATCCCTTTGTCGAAGCTGGAACTGGAAGTGCTCGCGCGCATCCCCCGTCGCGACACCGCCGTGACGGTGTACGACAACGGCGAGGGTCTGGCCGAACGCGCCTTACAGCGCTTTCTGGGCCTGGGTTACAGCGACGTCAAGCTGCTTGAAGACGGATTGCAGGGCTGGCGCGACGCCGGCGGCGAGGTGTTCATCGACGTCAATGTGCCGAGCAAGGCGTTTGGCGAACTGGTGGAGCACCATCGCCAGACGCCTTCGCTGGCCGCCGAAGAGGTCAAGCAGTTGCTCGACGCCAAGGCCGACGTGGTGGTACTGGATGCGCGGCGGTTCGATGAGTACCAGACGATGAGCATTCCCACCGGGGTCAGTGTGCCCGGCGCCGAACTGGTGCTGCGCGCGCGCGAACTGGCACCCGATCCCAAGACCCGAATCATCGTCAACTGCGCCGGTCGTACGCGCAGCATCATTGGCACGCAGTCGCTGGTGAATGCAGGCCTGCCCAACCCGATTTCCGCCCTGCGCAATGGCACGATTGGCTGGCTGTTGGCCGGCCAGACCCTGGACCATGGGAAATCCCTGCGCTTCCCGCCGGTCAGTGATGCAACCCGGGAAGTCGCTCGGGCGGATGCGCGCAACGTGGCGGATAAGGCACGGGTGAAACGCGGCAGCCGCGCGGATCTGCCGGGCTGGCAGGCAGAAACTACGCGCACGACGTACCTGTTCGATGTGCGCACCCCGGAAGAGTTCGAAGCCGGGCATGTGTTGGGTGCGCGCTCAACGCCCGGCGGCCAGCTGGTGCAGGAGACTGACCATTACGCGAGCGTGCGCGGCGCACGAATCGTGTTGCTGGATGACGACGGCGTGCGCGCCAATATGTCTGCTTCGTGGCTGGCGCAATTGGGCTGGGAGGTGTTCGTGGTGGACGATCTGGTTCCTGAGGATTTCAGCGAAAAAGGCGCCTGGAACGCGCCGAATCCACCCGCGCCCCAGGTTGAGGAGATCAGCGCTGAAACGTTGCGTGAGTGGCGCGAGGACGGTGGCGTGGTGGTGCTGGATTTCACTGCCAGCGCCCACTACGTCAAGCAGCATATTCCGGGGGCCTGGTGGACGCTGCGAGCCGACCTTGCCAGCGCGCTGCAGAACATCCCTGCCGCCGAGCGTTACGTGCTGACCTGTGGTAGCAGCAAACTCGCGCGCCTGGCGGTGTCCGAGGTCGAAGCGCTGACCGGCAAGCCGGTGTTTGTGCTGAAGGACGGCACTGCGAGTTGGGTGGCGGCGGGTTTCCAGCTTGAGCACGACGAGAGCCATCTGGCGTCTCCGCGTATTGATCGCTATCGCCGGCCTTATGAAGGCACCGATGCGCCGCGTGAGGCGATGCAGGCGTATCTGGACTGGGAGTATGGACTGGTCGAGCAATTGAGCCGCGACGGGACCCACGGGTTTTATGTGATCTGAGCCACGCTGCATTCCCTCCCCTTGTAGGAGTGAGCTTGCTCACGAAAACGGCGTTCCAGTCGCTGAAAATTCAGCAAGCACGCCCGCCAACTCACGGGCAACCGCTCCTGCAAAAAACGCATTGCCTCAATATATCTATGCAATGTTTTTATAGAGTCAAGCTAGATAATCACAAACGTACATAATTAGCATATAACCAAAAGATACTTCTATTCCATTTCTTATCGGCATATGGTCAATCCCCTTGCCGACCCCTTCTCCAGGCGGAGGCCGAGAACCTTTTTCATGCCTGGAGAGACGCACCATGTCCGCCCCTTTCACTCCCCTGCTCCGCGCCCGACACGTGATACTCGGCGCACTGCTCGCATTATCATTCAGCCAGACCACACAGGCCGCCGAGCAACTCCAGCCGCTGCTCGTCGCCAACCAGAAGTCCGCGCTGAAGGTGCTGCTGGAGGTGTCCGGCGAGCTGAAGGACGTACCCTACGAGATCAAGTTTTCCGAATTCCCCTCGGCGTCGCCATTAGGTGAAGCCCTGAACGCGGGGGCCGTCGACGTCGGCGCGCTGGGCGACGCGCCGTATGTCTTTGCGCTGGGCGCCGGTGCGGCGTTGAAGGTCATCAGCATTACCCACGTCAGTGGGCTCTACACGACTGCGCTGATTGTGCGCAACGACTCGCCGGTCCACTCGGTTGCGGACCTCAAAGGCAAGCGCATCGTCACCGGTCGCGGCTCCATTGGTCATTACCTGGCGATTCGCGCGCTGAACGAAGCCGGCCTGAAGACCAGCGACGTGAACTTCGTTTACCTGTTACCCAGCGAGTCGCGGCTGATCCTCGACAACGGCGACGCTGACGCCTGGGCCACGTGGGCACCCTACACCACCGTCGCCACGCAGAACGGCGCGCGGATCCTGCCCAACGGGCCGGACCTGCTGACCAACCATTCCTATCTCGCCGCGACCAGCAAGGCCATCGCCGACAAGCGCGTGCAACTGGACGATTTCGTGGTGCGCCTCGACCGCTCCTACCGCTGGGCCAACACCCATCCGGCCGAATACGCCGCCGCCCAGACCAAGGTCACCGGCCTGCCGTTGGCCGTGCATCTGGCCGTCAACCAGGACACGAAAATGGAACGCGTGAGCATCGATGACGGCGTCATCAAGGGCTTGCAGAATACGGCGGACATCTACCAGCGCGAAGGCATCCTCAACAAACACGTCGACGTGTCCCATGGCTTCGACCCGGATTTCAATGCCATCCGTTTGGCCGCCGAGCCATCAGCCGAGCAAGCTGCCAGTCAGAACAATCCCCAAGCTGCGCGCTAAGGGAGCGGGCTAATTTGGAAGCCTGTGGAATGAGCGGGACAAAATCGATTTGAGGCGCGTGTGCGTTGTAAATCCCGCACACACAAAAACGCCGCTCTGTTGAGCGGCGTTTTTGAGAATTTGGAGCGGGAAACGAGACTCGAACTCGCGACCCCGACCTTGGCAAGGTCGTGCTCTACCAACTGAGCTATTCCCGCAATGGCGTCCCCTAGGGGACTCGAACCCCTGTTACCGCCGTGAAAGGGCGGTGTCCTAGGCCACTAGACGAAGGGGACACAGCCTGGAAACACCATGGTGTTGTGTTCCAGTTCCAGAAACACATCCGAAGACGCTTCCTGGTTTCACTCAACTTCGCCCGAAAGCAAAGCTGCTTAAAAATGGAGCGGGAAACGAGACTCGAACTCGCGACCCCGACCTTGGCAAGGTCGTGCTCTACCAACTGAGCTATTCCCGCAATGGCGTCCCCTAGGGGACTCGAACCCCTGTTACCGCCGTGAAAGGGCGGTGTCCTAGGCCACTAGACGAAGGGGACACGCTACAACATTCACTCCCTGCTACGCTCTGCTGTGTGCTTTACGCTGCAAGTGGCGCGCATTCTATGGATGGATATAGGGGTCGTCAACCCCTCAGTGAAAATATATTCAAATCAATGACTTCGCCCTCTATTTAGGCAAAGGACGGCCGATACACACGTGTCAGCCGCCATGGGCAATATCAGGCGGAGTGACAGGACCACCTTCCCGCGATAGTGGATAGCCACTACACTCGCGCAAATTACTTGATTGAGGCTTGTGCGGTGACACCACTCTTTATCACCTTCTTGGTTGTAGCAGGCATCGTGCTCCTCATTGCGGTGGGCTATCTGAATCATGTCGCAGAAGGCAAAAAGGTCGAGCGCGCGCGCAGCATGGTCGAGCTCAACGACCGGCTACGCCGCTGCAGCGAGCTGTCCGAAACCTTCCCCGGTCAGTTGATGACGCCACAGTTGAAGCTGCTGCTGGTTCGGCTGGAGCTGAACGTGGTCAAGCGCCTGCTCGCCCTGGAAAAAAGGAACAACCCGAATCTTCAGGAGCGCCAGTCTGAACTGGAAGCCCTGGTAGCGCAGGGCGACGCGATCACCGTCAGCAACCCGCCCAGCCCGATTCAAACCGAAGCCAAGGCCAAGGACGTGCGCTTTCTGCTGGAAGCCATGCACGGCCAGGTGACGCGAGCGGCCCACGACGGTTTCCTGCAAACGTCCGAAGCCAAGCAATGGATTCGCGAGATCCGCAACTTGCTGGTGCTGCTGCACATCGAGTTCTTCAACAACCTGGGCCAGCACGCGATGAGTCAGGAACAGCCCGGTCAGGCGCGTCTGGCCTTCGAGCGTGGCGTTCAGTACCTGAAAAACCAGCCTGAACCCGCGCCGTGGAAAAGCCACTTGCAGGCCATGGAGCGGCAATTGGCCAAGGCGAACTCCATGGTGCTGGACACCATTGCACCGACCGAAGACGACAACAACGAGCTGACCGAAGGGTTGCGCGTCGTGGACGCCGAGGCAGAGTGGAAAAAGAAAGCCATCTACGACTGATGGCTCGACACCGACGCACCGCGCCAAGCGGTGCGTCGGGGCTTCACATCAGCAATCGGTCGAATTCAAGAAAATCGCCGCCAGCCGTTCAATCCCCGCCTGATCTTCCTCGTTAAAGCGCCCGACGCTCGGGCTGTCCAGATCCAGAACCCCGATCAGCTGTCCATCCTTCACCAGTGGCACGACCAATTCGCTATTGGAAGCGCTGTCGCAGGCGATGTGGCCGGGAAACTCATGGACATCGACCACGCGTTGGGTTTCGCGGCTTTGTGCCGCCGTACCGCACACGCCCCTGCCGAACGGAATGCGCACACAGGCGATCTGGCCCTGAAACGGACCCAGCACCAGCTCTTCGTTGCGGTTGAGGTAGAAGCCTGCCCAGTTCAGGTCGTCGAGCTGGGTATAAAGGAAGGCCGAGAACTGCGCGGCGTTGGCGATGAAGTCGCGCTCATCCGCCAGCAGGGATTCCAGTTGTACAGCGAGCAGGCGGTAGCCATCAAGGCCCTCCCCTGCGGAATTCAAATCGATCATGCGTCTTGCTCCAGCATTTTCAAACCAACCCAGTAACGGGCGAACTGATACGCGCAACGGCCGTTGCGGTTGCCACGGCCGGTTGCCCAGCGCACGGCGTGAATCTCGAGCGCTTCATCGCGCTGCCATTGCAGGCCGGCCCTGGTCGCCAGCTCGCCGATCCAGTGCTCCACCACATCCAGAAAATGCTCCTGAGTGAACGGATAGAACGACAGCCAAAGGCCGAAGCGGTCGGACAGCGCAATCTTGTCTTCGACGGCCTCGCTCGGGTGAATCTCGCCGTCGTCACCGCGCTGCCAGTGAGCGTTATCGCTCTCCTTCTCAGGCACCAAATGCCGGCGGTTGGAGGTGGCGTACAGCAGGACATTGTCAGGCGCCTGTTCCAGCGAGCCATCGAGCACGCTCTTGAGCACCCGGTAGTCGCCTTCGCCGGATTCAAACGACAGGTCGTCGCAGAACAATACGAAGCGCTGGGGTGACTTCTGCAGTTGCTCGACCACGCGCGGCAGATCGCCCAAGTGGTCGCGCTCGATCTCGATCAGGCGCAGACCGGCCTTCGCGTGCTCGGCCAGCAACGCCCGGACCAGCGACGACTTGCCCGTCCCACGTGAACCCCAGAGCAGCGCGTGGTTGGCGGGCAGGCCGTCGATGAACTGCTGCGTATTGCGGCCCAGTTGCTCACGCTGGCGGTCAACGCCGATGAGGTCGGACAGGCGCATGTCCAGCGTGACGTCCAGTGGCATCAGGTAACCGCCGCGACCTTCGTGGACCCAGCGCGCGGCCAGGGTCGTTTCCCAGTCCACGGGCTGCCGAACGGCAGGCAAGAGAGGTTCGAGACGCGCCAGTACCGACTCGGCGCGCTCCAGAAATGCGTTCAATCGAGAATCCACGGTTTCTCCTTGATTTAACGGGTTAACGCGTGGCCGCGATCAGCTATGCTTGCCACGCGACGGACACAAGAAGTGACAGTGCCTTTTATGGATATAGCGATCACCCACCGGCTGTCATTCAAACAGGCCCGATTGACTGTGCTGATCGGCTTTGTATTGGGCACGCTGCTCAGTCTGTCTCAAATTGCGCTCGATTATGCCAGCGAAGACGCGTCCATCGATCGTGAAATTCGCTCCCTGCTGCAAATCAGTCATAACCCCGCCTCGCGCATTGCCTACAACCTGGATGCAGAACTCGCCCAGGAACTGACCCTCGGCCTGCTGCACTCCCCGGCCGTGGTCGGCGCGCGGCTGACCGATAACAACAACGTTCAGCTCGCTGCGGTATCACGGCCGCTGGCGAAAAGCGCCTACCGCATGGTCAGTGATTTTCTGTTCGGCGGGAGTCGGCAGTTCGAAGACGTGCTGCACCTGGACCATATCCCCGATGAGTCCATCGGCACCTTGCACCTGGACGTCGATACGTTCGCTTTCGGCAACCATTTTCTGCAGCGCGCCGGCATCACGCTGGTCAACGGCTTCGTGCGCAGCCTGGTGCTGGCCGGCCTGCTGCTGGCGCTGTTCTATTTCACGTTGACCAAACCGCTGACGGGCATGATCCGTGCGCTGTCGGAACGTGATCCGCGCAGCCCCGTTCAACCCCCGGTGCCCTGCCCGCCCGGCCACGAAGATGACGAAATCGGCGTGTTGGTGGCGGTCACCAATCGGCAGTTCGAGAGCGTTGCCAGTGAATTTGCGCAGCGGCGGGAGGCTGAGAACCGGCTGACCGATCACCTCAACGAGCTGGAAGACATCGTCTCCGCGCGCACCCAGCAGCTCGAATCCAGCAATGCCCGGCTCAGCCAGTCAAACGAAGAACTGCAGATTGCGCGCAGCACGGCGCTGGACATGGCCCACGCACGCTCGGCGTTTCTCGCCCACATGAGCCATGAAATCCGCACGCCGCTCAACGGCTTGCTGGGCATGCTGGCGTTGTCCCTCGATGGCCCGCTCAGCGCAGAACAGCGCCAGCAGCTGTCCATTGCCCACGACTCGGGCAAGGTGCTGGTCGAACTGCTGAATGACATTCTCGACCTGTCGAAATTCGACGCCGGCCAGGTGGAGCTTGAGCGCATTCCGTTCGACCTGGCCGCCTTGATCGAAGACACCGCCAGCCTGCTGTCGCAAAACGCGGCGCCGAACGTCGAGCTGACCTGCCTGATCGACCCGCGCTTTCCGGCGTCCGTGCTGGGTGACCCGACGCGGGTGCGGCAGATCGTCAGCAACCTGCTCTCCAACGCGCTCAAGTTCACCCGCGCCGGGCGTGTGGATGTGCGGCTGGGTCAGTATGGCGACCGCGTGCGCATCGAGGTGTGCGACACCGGCATCGGCATCGCCCAGGACGCCCAGGCGAAGATCTTTCAGCCATTTACTCAGGCCGAAGCCGCGATCACCCGGCAGTACGGCGGCACCGGCTTGGGCCTGACCCTGACCCATAACCTGACCGATGCCATGAACGGGCAATTGAGTATCGAATCCGCCGTGGGCGTCGGCAGCCGCTTCCGTGTGGACCTGCCGCTGCCGGCGCACACGCCGGCGCTGAAATGGCCAATGCTCAAGGGCAAAGTGCTGGTGGCCAGTGACGCGAACAGCGGGTTGCTGGAAATGCTCAGCCGGCTGCTGCCGGAATGGGGCGTGACCTGTCAGCCGCTGGCGGACGGCGCGGCGCCCGATGCCGGTGCGGACTTGCTGATCAGCGATTGCCCGGAATGCCTGGTGGCCATCCGAGAAGCGTGCACGGTGCCGGTCTTGCTGGTGACGGCGTACGGCAACTTCATGCCCGGCGAGCAGGTGGCGGCCCTGGCGCCGCTGCAACAGCAGGCCCGGCCACTCTCGCGCACTGTGTTGCATCAAAGCCTGGCGCGCATTCTGGACGCCGACGGTCAGGCAGGTATCCGCCAGGAACAGGGCGACCCTTCACCCACCCATCGGGCGCGTATCCTGCTGGTGGAGGACAACCCGGTGAATCAGCTGGTGGCGAAAGGCATGCTCGGCAAGCTGGGCTGCGATGTGGTCGTCAGCAGCAATGGCGCTGAAGCCCTGCAGCAGCTTGAGCAGGATCACTTCGATCTGGTGCTGATGGACTGCAATATGCCGGTGATGAACGGCTATGACGCGACGCGACGAATCCGGGAGAACGAGCGCTGGTCGGGTCTGCCGATCATCGCGCTGACGGCCAACGCGATGCCGGAAGAGCGTGAACACTGCAAGGCCGCGGGCATGAGCGACTACCTGGCCAAGCCTTTTCGTCGCGAGGAATTGATGGCGTTGCTGGATCAGTGGATCCCGGTAGAACAGCCGCATTAAACGCTGCGCCGATCAGCCGGCCGCTTGCTCCTTCAACAGCGCTTCGATGTCAGCCTTGATGTCTTCCGGCTTGGTCAGTGGGGCGTAACGTTTGACCAGCTTGCCGTCGCGGCCTACCAGAAACTTGGTGAAATTCCACTTGATGCCTTCCGAACCGAGCAAGCCCGGCGCGCGCTTCTTGAGCTGCACGAACAGCGGATGGGCATGGCTGCCGTTGACGTCGATCTTCTTGAACAGCGGAAAACTCACCCCGTAGTTCAGTTCGCAAAAGTCGGAAATCGAGCCTTCGTTGCCCGGCTCCTGCTTGCCGAACTGGTTGCACGGAAAGCCCAGCACCACAAGTCCGCGATCCTTGTAGCCCTGCCACAATTCCTCAAGGCCCTTGTATTGCGGCGTGAAACCGCACTTGCTGGCGGTATTCACCACCAGTAGCGCCCTGCCGCCGAAGTCAGCCAGGGTCTTTTGTTCGCCCTTGATCGTTTGCACCGGAATGTTCAGCAATTCGTCGCTCATGGCGATGCCTCGATTGAGTAAACCGCAACGCTAGCGCGCCATTGCCTGGCGCGCTATCCCATTGTTACCGGTGATAGGCCTGCATCAGGCGTTGCGTGGCACCAGGTCCAGGCACACGGAGTTGATGCAGTACCGCAGACCAGTAGGCGGTGGGCCATCCGGAAACACGTGGCCGAGGTGAGCGTCGCACTTGCTGCAGATCACTTCGGTGCGAATCATGCCATGACTGACGTCGCGCACTTCGACCACTGCGCTGCCTTCCAGCGGGGCGTAGAAGCTCGGCCAGCCGCAGCCCGAATCGAACTTGGTCTTGGAGTCGAACAGCGGCTCGTTGCAGCAAATGCAGTGGTAAACGCCGTCGGTCTTGGTCTCGTTGTATTTGCCGCTGAATGGACGCTCCGTGCCCTTCAGCCGGCAGACGTTGTACTGCTCGGGATCGAGCATCGCTTTCCATTCTTCAAGGGTTTTATCCAGCTTAGCCACGGGTTGACCTCCGTAAATGAAAAAGCCCGATCTGTGTCTTTTCCACGGATCGGGTGGCACGTATGATTGCGCCTTCGTTGGACGCCAGTCTGTCACCCGCGTTTCTCGCGTACAAACCCATTTTGATGGCGTCATGCTCAGCGGTCCGCGCTTCTTCTTACAGCGGGCCGTCTCTTTTCGGGACCAATCACCATGCAGTTCAGCAAATCGAACAAGCTCGCCAACGTCTGCTACGACATTCGCGGGCCGGTGCTCAAGCACGCCAAGCGCCTGGAAGAGGAAGGCCATCGCATCCTCAAGCTGAACATTGGCAACCCGGCGCCGTTTGGTTTCGAGGCGCCGGACGAAATTCTGCAGGACGTCATCCGCAACCTGCCCATGGCCCAGGGTTACAGCGATTCCAAGGGCCTGTTCAGCGCGCGCAAGGCGGTGATGCAGTACTACCAGCAGAAGCAGGTCGAAGGTGTCGGCATCGAAGACATCTATCTGGGCAACGGCGTCTCGGAACTGATCGTGATGTCGATGCAGGCCCTGCTCAACAACGGCGACGAAGTGCTGGTTCCTGCGCCGGACTACCCGCTGTGGACCGCCGCCGTTGCGCTGTCCGGCGGCAACCCGGTGCATTATCTGTGCGACGAGCAGGCTAACTGGTGGCCTGACCTTGAGGACATGAAGGCCAAGATCACGCCGAACACCAAAGCGATGGTGATCATCAACCCGAACAACCCGACCGGCGCCGTTTATTCCCGCGAAGTGTTGCTGGGGATGCTGGAGATTGCCCGTCAGCACAATCTGGTGGTCTTCTCCGACGAGATCTACGACAAGATTCTCTACGAAGACGCCGTGCATATCTGCACCGCCTCGCTGGCACCGGACCTGCTGTGCCTGACTTTCAACGGGCTGTCGAAATCCTATCGCGTGGCGGGCTTCCGTTCGGGCTGGATCGCGATTTCCGGGCCCAAGCACAACGCGGTCAGCTATATCGAAGGCATCGACATCCTGGCAAACATGCGTCTGTGCGCCAATGTGCCGAGCCAGCACGCGATCCAGACCGCGCTGGGTGGTTATCAGAGCATCAATGACCTGATCCTGCCGCCGGGCCGTCTGCTGGAGCAGCGCAACCGGACTTGGGAATTGCTCAATGATATTCCGGGTGTGAGCTGCGTGAAGCCGATGGGCGCGCTGTATGCCTTCCCGCGCATCGACCCGAAAGTCTGCCCGATCCACAACGACGAGAAGTTTGCGCTGGACCTGCTGCTGTCGGAAAAGCTGCTGATCGTTCAGGGCACGGCGTTCAATTGGCCGTGGCCGGACCATTTCCGCGTGGTGACGCTGCCGCGTGTGGATGATCTGGAGCAGGCCATTGGCCGGATCGGCAACTTTTTGAAGACCTACAAGCAGTAACGCAGCGTGCTGCAAGCGCCGGCTTTTGGATGAACGCTGGTGATGATTGACGACGATGTTGTCTGACTCACCGGGTTCGCCCCCAAGCCGGCTGCTGTTGTTCCGGGGGCCAGTCGCACCGCCCTCACCCTCTTGCCGATGAGGCTTTTCGCCAGCGCGACAGCAAACGACACAGTTTGAAATGATCGCCCGGTTGAATACACCCCGACATCACCTTATATACCCCCGCAGTACGTTACATATTCTTCCCGAGGAGAAACTCTAAACCATGATGCGCATTTTGCTGTTTTTGGCCACTAACCTTGCGGTCGTGCTGATTGCCAGCATCACCCTGAGCCTTTTTGGCTTCAACGGGTTCATGGCGGCCAACGGGGTTGATCTGAACCTCAATCAGCTGCTGATCTTCTGCGCTGTGTTCGGTTTCGCCGGTTCGCTGTTCTCGCTGTTCATCTCCAAGTGGATGGCGAAGATGAGCACAGGCACCGAGATCATCACCCAACCCCGCACCCGCCATGAGCAATGGCTGCTGCAGACCGTGGAACAACTGTCCCGCGATGCAGGTATCAAGATGCCGGAAGTGGGTATTTTCCCTGCCTACGAGGCCAATGCCTTTGCCACCGGCTGGAACAAGAACGACGCGCTGGTCGCGGTCAGCCAGGGACTGCTGGAGCGTTTTTCGCCCGATGAAGTGAAAGCAGTGCTGGCTCACGAGATCGGTCACGTTGCCAACGGCGACATGGTGACGCTGGCGCTGGTCCAGGGCGTGGTCAACACCTTTGTCATGTTCTTCGCCCGAATCATCGGCAACTTCGTCGACAAGGTGATCTTCAAGAACGAAGAAGGCCGTGGCATCGCGTTCTACATCGCGACCATCTTCGCTGAAATCGTGCTGGGCTTCCTCGCCAGCGCCATCGTCATGTGGTTCTCGCGCAAGCGTGAATACCGCGCCGACGACGCCGGTGCCCGCCTGGCCGGTACGGGCGCGATGATCAGCGCTCTGCAGCGTCTGCGTTCGGAACAGGGCGTTCCGGTGCAAATGCCCGAGAGCATGACGGCGTTCGGTATCAACGGTGGTTTGAAGCACGGCCTGGCCGGGCTGTTCATGAGCCACCCGCCGCTGGAAGAGCGCATCGAGGCGCTTCGTCGCCGCGGTTGATTGTGTAGAGGCTGCATCCAGAAAGGGCGACGTGAAGTCGCCCTTTTCTTTTGTGCTGATTTCTTTGCGCTGCGCTATCGGCGATACAGTCGATACGCATATTCCATCAGGGACGTTGCCCCCGCCTGCTTGAACTTCACGCCCTCCTCCAGCACGTCCAGATCCGCGACGCGTTTGACCCGCCAGTCCGGGGAGAGCAACTGCAGCACCTCGTCCTCATCCACCGAGAACGGCGGGCCGGCAATCAACGACTGATCGTAATCCAGCGTCACCAGCAAGCCGCAGGCATCGTTCGACAACAGATGATTGAGCTGTTTGACGTAACGCCAGCGCAGGTCCGGCGGCAGCGCGATCAGGGCGGCTCGGTCGTAGAATGCGGTGCAGTCGCCAACGTCTTCCGGCGTGAGGGCAAAGAAGTCGCCGCACCAGATCTCGCAGCCCTCCCCACGATAGACCTTGAGCGCGCCACGCTCTTCAATCGTGGGCTGCCAGCCGTTCTCGCTGAAGAAGCCGGCCACCGCTATCTCAGACAATTCCGCGCCCACCACGTGAAACCCTTGGTTGAGCAGCCAGACCATGTCGATGCTTTTGCCGCACAAAGGCACCAGCACGCGCTCCCCTGGCATGGCGGTGAGCTCTGGCCACAGGCGCAACAGGTGCGGATTCACAGACGCCTGATTGAAACCGATCTGATTGATCGCCCAGCGCTCATGCCAAAAACGCGGCTCCATAAACACTCCTGATATCCCGATCAAAACGGACGAAAACTTATATTAGATTTAGATGGATGCACTGCCCGATGATGCCACTCACCTTATACGCTCAGGACACTGCAAATGCTGCCTAGCCTGTTCATTTCCCACGGCTCGCCCATGCTTGCCCTCGAACCGGGCGAGAGCGGGCCGGCGCTCGCACGTCTGGCCGCCGCCCTGCCGCGCCCCAAGGCCATCGTGATGGTCTCGGCGCACTGGGAAAGCAACGAACTGCTGGTTAACGGCAATCCACAGCCGGAGACCTGGCATGACTTTGGCGGCTTCCCCCCTGCACTCTTCGCCGTGCAGTACCCGGCGTCCGGCATGCCGGAGCTGACGCAGCGCGTGCTGGAGCTGCTGGCAGAGGCTGACCTGCCGGCGCGCATGAACACCGAGCGACCGTTCGACCATGGGGTTTGGGTGCCATTGTCGTTGATGTACCCGCGGGCGGACATTCCCATCGTGCAGGTTTCACTGCCCACGCGGATGGGCCCTGCCCTGCAGACACGCGTCGGGCAGGCGCTGAATCGGCTGCGTGAGGAAAACGTTCTGCTGATCGCCTCTGGCAGCATCACCCACAATTTGCGCGAGCTGGACTGGCAGGCGGGACCTGAGAGCATCACGCCCTGGGCCCTCGCATTCCGCGACTGGATGGTGGAAAAGCTCGCGGCGGACGACCTGGAAGCGCTGCACGACTATCGAAATCAGGCACCCAACGCCGCGCGCAACCACCCGACCGATGAACACCTGCTGCCGCTGTATTTTGCGCGGGCGGCGGGCGGGGAATTCAGCATCGAGCACCAGGGTTTCACCATGGGTGCGTTGGGGATGGACATCTATCGGTTTGGTTGAGGGGGTTGGTTTTGTCCCCGTGGAGCGGCTTCAGCCGGGAAGCGCACTTATAGCGCACTTATAGGGGACTGATTTATTTACAGCGCTTCACTTATAGGGGACTGATTTATTTACAGCGCTTCATCGTAAATTAATCTGTCCCCGGTCAGTTGTGTGGCAACCGACGCCTTACCGGCTGAAGCCGGTCCTACCCAACCAAAACCCACTCGGCCTGGTGCCTCCCCCCTCCGTCTATGGGATCGGCGCCAGAGACAAAACGGGGACAGATTAATTTACGGTGAAGCGTTGTAAATAAATCAGTCCCCTTCAAATAGTCGTGAAGCGTTGTAAATAAATCAGTCCCCTTCAAATAGTCATCCAAACGCAGCACTAGCCCCCAAGTCCCACGCAAAAAAAATCCCCGAACCAGTCGGGGATTTTTTATTCAGACGATCAGCTCAAGAGCAGATCAGTCCTCACGATAGCGACGCAGCTTCAACTGCTTGCCGGCAACGCGTGTGTCTTTCAGCTTGGCCAGCAGGCGCTCGAGACCGTCTTCCGGCAGTTCGACGAGGCTGAAGCTGTCACGCACCTGGATGCGACCGATTGCTTCACGAGCCAGACCACCTTCGTTGAGGATGGCGCCCAACAGGTTTTTCGCAGCGATGCCGTCACGGGCACCCAGCGCGGTACGGCAGCGAGCACGGCCTTCGGCCAACGGCACCGGGGCACGACGTTCGCGGTCGCCACGATCAGGACGGTCGCCAGCTGGACGCTCCGGACGATCACCACGTGGCGCGTTGTTCGGCACCAGTGGGCGTTCTTTCTCGATCGCGCCAAGGGTCAGCGCCTGACCGTTGGTGGCCTTGCGCAGCAGAGCAGCGGCCAGGGCACGCGGGGTGCAACCGATGTCGGCAGTCAGGCGGTCCAGCAGTTCGCCATGGCTTGCTTCGGCATCAGCGACCAGCGGCGACAGGCTGTTGGTCAGTTTCTTGATGCGGGCATCGAGAACGGCCTGGGAGTCCGGCAGGCGGACTTCGGCGATTTTCTGACCGGTCATGCGCTCGATCACTTGCAGCATGCGACGCTCACGCGGGGTGACCAGCAACAGGGCGCGACCTTCGCGACCGGCACGGCCAGTACGGCCGATACGGTGAACGTAGGCTTCCGGGTCGTACGGCATATCAACGTTGAACACGTGAGTGATGCGCGGAACGTCCAGACCACGGGCAGCAACGTCAGTCGCAACAACGATGTCCAGACGGCCATCCTTGAGGGAGTCGATGACGCGTTCACGCTGGTTCTGGGCGATGTCGCCGTTCAGCGCAGCAGCCTTGTAGCCTTTGGCTTCAAGGGCGCTGGCCAGATCCAGAGTGGCCTGTTTGGTGCGCACGAACATGATCAGGGCGTCGAAATCTTCGACTTCCAGCAGGCTCAGTACGGCAGAGGTCTTCTGGTCAGCGTGAACCAGCAGGTGAGCCTGCTCGATCGCGGTAACGGTCTGGGTCTTGCTCTGGATCTTGACGTGCTTCGGGTCTTTCAGGTGACGCTCGGCGATCGCGCGGATCGACTGCGGCAGGGTCGCCGAGAACAGCACGGTCTGACGGGTTTCAGGCATGGCCTTGAAGATGACTTCGAGGTCATCCATGAAGCCCAGCTTGAGCATTTCGTCGGCTTCGTCGAGAACCAGGTGGTTAACGGTGGCCAGGACTTTCTCGTCACGACGCAGGTGGTCACACAGACGACCCGGGGTGGCGACGACAATCTGAGCGCCGTTGCGAATGGCTTTCAGCTGTGGGCCCATCGGCGCGCCGCCGTAGACAGCCACAACGGTCACGCCCGGCATTTGCTTGGCGTAGGTTTCGAACGCGGTGGCCACTTGCAGGGCCAGCTCACGAGTCGGCGCGAGGATCAGCGCTTGCGGCTCGCGTTTCGCCGGGTCGATCAGGCTCAGGATGGGCAGAGCGAAGGCGGCGGTTTTACCGGTACCTGTCTGCGCCTGGCCGATCATGTCGTGACCGGCGAGGATGATTGGAATCGATTGCTGCTGGATGGCCGAAGGCTCTTCGTAGCCGGTGGCTACTACAGCTGCAACAATTGTCGGGTGAAGGTTGAGAGCGGCGAAGCCGCCGGTTTCCTGGGTCATGGGTCTGCCTCTGAGTGCATCCGCAAAGACCCATGCTTCAAAGCTGCGCGTGCCGTGTAAGACCCTAGAGTCACCCTGGCTGCTTTGTCGGCGGGGATTTGCGAAAACGTATTGATGAATGGATCGTCATGGGTGGTTCGTGACCGAACCGGTTCGAGAAGATGGCTTCGCGAACCCATACCGTGACGAGGGCCCTATGAAAGGCCGGCGCGCACTATACCGGAAATGCTGAAATAAGTGAGGATTTTTTTCGCGAATCAGCCCCTTGCGGCCAACTGTCACAGGCTTTGCGCAAAGCTGCGTCAGTGTCTACTTTTCATGTGCCCGGTATCGGTAGCGGGCAGAGCTTAAACGATTCACCCAGACAGTGCGACACCCCACCCTCCCTTTCTCCTCATCTGCAGGAAACAGCGACATGACCTCTTCGATCAAAGGCCACGTCAGCCGGGAACAGCGCGGCGCAATCATGCTCATCGGCCTGGACCGCGCCGCAAAACGCAACGCCTTCGACCTGGATATGCTCAACCAGCTGAGCCTGGCCTACGGGGAGTTCGAGCGTAACGACCAGGCGCGGGTCGCGGTGGTGTTTGCCCACGGCGACCATTTCACAGGCGGGCTCGATCTGGCCAAGGCCGGCCCGGCACTGAGAGAAGGCTGGACGCTCCCGCCCGGCGGTTACGATCCCTGGGGTCTGTCGGTCGGTCCGCGGGTCAGCAAGCCGGTGATCGTCGCGGCCCAGGGCTGGTGCCTGACCCTGGGCATCGAGCTGATGCTCGCCGCTGATATCAACCTGTGCGCGAGCAACGCCCGCTTCGCCCATCTGGAAGTGCAGCGCGGCATTTTCGCCTTTGGTGGCGCGACCCTGCGGCTGCACCAGATCGCGGGCTGGGGCAATGCCATGCGCTGGCTGCTGACGGGCGATGAATTCGACGCCCACGAAGCGTGCCGCATGGGCCTGGTGCAGGAGGTGATGGCCCCGGAAGACCTGCTGCCCTCGGCGTTGCGCTTGGCCCGGCACATCGCCGACCGGGCACCCCTGGGAGTCCGCACCACCCTGGAGTCCGCGCGTCAGGCAGTGCTCGAGGGTGAAAGCGTCGCGGCGAAGGCGTTGCCGGCGCTGGTCCGGCGGGTGCTCGACAGCGAAGACGCCAGGGAAGGCCTGCAGGCGCTGCTGGAAAAACGCACCCCGGTGTTCAAAGGCTGCTAATCAGAGATTGCTGACAGAGCCGGCTGAACGGGGATGCTGATCACGTCGCAGGCCGCAGCGTCTTGATCAGCGGCAACAGCGAATAGCCCAGCTGCGGCGCGAGGCTTTCGGCGCGCTGGGTGAGGGCGTCAATGTCCAGCGTCTGATCGAGGTCAGCGGGGACGATAAGGATGACGTTGCCCTCCTTCACCGGCAGTTCCCAGTAATGCCGGTGATAAAGCCCGCGCAGCAGCGCCGCCCCAAGTGGTTTGCCATCGTCCGACGCCCACTGGTTGATGATCAGCCAGCCGCCGGGGTTGAGGCGC
The DNA here is from genome assembly GCF_014841665.1 of Pseudomonas sp. CFBP 8772. Classification (NCBI taxonomy): domain Bacteria; kingdom Pseudomonadati; phylum Pseudomonadota; class Gammaproteobacteria; order Pseudomonadales; family Pseudomonadaceae; genus Pseudomonas; species Pseudomonas sp. CFBP 8772. The sequence goes on from NZ_JACYUI010000008.1 coordinate 46,624, forward strand.
TGTTGGCATTTTTCGAGAAACCCCCAGGCCAGATGGCCCACGGCAGGGCCGGTGTCGGTGTAGAGATCGACGAAAATCAGGTCAGCGTCTTCGGCGGTCGGCAGCAGGTCGAGGGCGTCGCCGATGCGCACGTACAGCCGGGGATCGTCCTGCAGGCCCATGTATTCCATGGCCAGACGCGGCACATCGGGGCGCAGTTCGATGGCTTCGACGTCGTCGAGGGGGAGAAACTTCAGGCACGCCTGGGTCAGCGTGCCCGCGCCCAGCCCCATGAACAGCGCGCTTTCCGGGGCGGGATGGCACAGGGCGCCAATGAACATGGCGCGGGTGTAGTCGTATTCGAGCCAGGCCGGATCGGCCGTGAACGTGCAACTCTGTTCGATGGCGTCACCGAACTCCAGGAAGCGGTAATCGGCCACTTCAAGTACGCGGATTTTGCCGAATTCGTCGTGAACTTCGGCCAACACGTGCTCTACGCGTTCCTCGGTCATTGCTGTTCTCGTGCCCATGGTCAGAGTGATTCGGGATAGCGCCCGCAGGGATTAGCATCGCCGCGCTCAGCGATCGACGTAGCCGCGCACCGGGCCTGGCGTGCAAAAGGGAGCTGAAAGCGGCCCGCAAAGGCGCGGATTGTCGGCGAATCACGCCCCGCAGGTCACGCAAATTCTCGGAGCGAGCTGCTAACATGCCTGTCCGATCGCACTGACTTCGAGTTCAACATGAGCCAACCCTGGAGCCCCGACAGCTGGCGGAACTTGCCTATCCAGCAGCAACCTCAATACCCGGACGCCGAGCACGTTCGCCGTGTCGAACAGACCCTTGCCAGCTACCCGCCGCTGGTGTTTGCCGGGGAAGCACGCGAGCTGCGCCGACAGTTTGCCGAGGTCACCGAGGGCCGGGCGTTCCTGCTGCAGGGTGGCGATTGCGCGGAGAGCTTCTTCGAATTCTCGGCGGCGAAAATCCGCGACACCTTCAAGGTGCTGCTGCAAATGGCGATCGTCATGACGTTTGCAGCCGGTTGTCCGGTGGTCAAGGTCGGGCGCATGGCCGGGCAATTCGCCAAGCCGCGCTCGTCCAACGACGAGACGATAGATGGCGTGACCTTGCCGGCGTACCGCGGCGACATCGTCAACGGCATCGGCTTCGACGAGAAGAGCCGCGTGCCCGACCCTGATCGCCTGCTGCAGGCGTATCACCAGTCCACCGCGACCCTCAATCTGCTGCGCGCTTTCGCCCAGGGCGGTTTTGCCGACCTGCATCAAGTGCACAAGTGGAACCTGGATTTCATCGCCAACTCGGCGCTGTCGGACAAATACAGCCAGCTCGCCGATCGCATCGACGAGACCCTGGCCTTCATGCGCGCCTGCGGCATGGACACCTCGCCGCAATTGCGCGAAACCAGTTTCTTCACCGCCCACGAAGCGCTGCTGCTGAATTTCGAAGAAGCCTTCGTCCGTCGCGACAGCCTGACGAATGATTTCTACGATTGCTCGGCACACATGCTGTGGATCGGCGACCGCACACGGCAGCTGGACGGCGCCCATGTGGAATTCCTGCGCGGCGTGAAGAACCCGATCGGCGTCAAGGTCGGGCCGAGCATGAACACCGACGACCTGATCCGCCTGATCGACATCCTCAACCCGGACAACGACCCGGGACGCTTGAACCTGATTGCGCGCATGGGCGCCAACAAGGTCGGCGACCATTTGCCGGGGCTGATCCGTGCAGTGGAGCGCGAAGGCAAGAAGGTGCTGTGGAGTTCGGACCCGATGCATGGCAACACGATCAAGGCCAGCAGCGGTTACAAGACCCGCGACTTCGCCCAGATCCTTGCGGAAGTGAAGCAGTTCTTCCAGGTGCATCAGGCCGAAGGGACCTACGCCGGGGGCATCCACATCGAGATGACCGGACAGAACGTCACCGAATGCATCGGCGGCGCGCGTCCGATTACCGAAGATGGCTTGTCGGACCGTTACCACACCCACTGTGATCCGCGGATGAATGCCGATCAGTCGCTGGAGCTGGCGTTTTTGATCGCCGAGACGTTGAAGCAGGTGCGTCGGTAGGGGGGCTGCGTCTGACTGCCATGGCCCCTTCCCGGCTGAAGCCGGTCCTACTAACGGCGCGCTGTTTTCTGCAGGACTGGCTTTAGCCGGGAAAGCGTCGGATGTCACACCCTGGAATTGAGGGTGCCAGCGCGGGCCCATTCCAGGCTATACCCGGTCCTACGTTTCATTACAGGTGATCGAAGCCGCTGGCCACAAACGCCTCCCGCAAGCGCGCCGCACTGGCGCGCTGGCAGTTGATCAGCACGTGCGGCAGTTCCAGCCAGCTTGCCAGTTGCCGCAGGTGCATCGCCAGGGCGTGCATGCCTTCGTCATCCAGTCCGGGTTGCTCTTCGTGAACCCCATGGACCGCCAGACGCCCTGCCGCCCGTTCAGCACGCAGGTCGATGCGCGCGGCGATGCGTTCGTTGTGCAGAAACGGCAGCACGTAATAGCCGTAAATCCGCTTGTGCGCCGGGGTGTAGATCTCCAGACGGTAGTGGAAATCGAACAGCCGCTCGGTCCGCGCCCGCTCCCAGATCAAGGAATCGAAAGGCGACAGCAACGCGCTGGCCGCCACCTTGCGCGGCACCGTCAGGCCAGGAAGCGTATACGCCGGTTGCTTCCAGCCCTGCACCTGAACCCGCTGAACCGCGCCCTCCTCCACCAGCTCTGCCAACCCGCGCTTCGCCGGGGCCGGGTCCTGCCGGAAATAATCGCGCACGTCCTTTTCGGTAGCGACGCCCAGCGCTTTGACCGCATGCAGCAGCAAGCCGCGCTGTGCGTCGGATTCGCCAATATCGGGGTGACAGACGATCGCCGGCGGCAGAACGCGCTCGGGCAAATCGTACAACCGCTCGAAACCGCGACGGCCGGCGACCGTGACCTCACCCGCTGCAAAGAGCCACTCCAGCGCATGCTTTTCGGCGCTCCAGTCCCACCACGGCCCGGCGCGATCCTGTCGGGTGCTGATACTGCCCGCACCCAACGCGCCCTGCTCGCGAACGGTCTGTAACACCCGGGCGATGGTGGTTTGCTGCTCGCGGCCGAACTTGGCCAGTTGCTGATAAATGCCCTCTCCCTGGGCCGCGCGCTGCATTCGCCAGCGCATCATCGGATACAGTTCGAGGGGCAGCAACGACGCCTCGTGGCCCCAGTATTCGAACAGCTTGCGCTGCCGACCCTGGCCCCATGCCGCCTGTTCCAGCAACGTGCGCGGGTAAGGGCCGAGCCGGGAAAAGAGCGGCAAGTAGTGCGATCGCACCAGCGCGTTCACCGAATCGATCTGCAGCACGCCGAGCCGTTCGATCAGCTGTGTGACGTGGGCTGCCTTGATCGTCGCAGGCGGCTGGCGACTGCTGAAGCCCTGGGCGGCCAGCGCCAGCCGGCGCGCGTGCTTGAGGGAAAGTGGCGGGTGGATCGGCAGTTCGGCGGGCATTGCAACCTCCATGGCGGTGCCCAACGCTAACCGATCATCCGCTGCCCTGTCAGCGCTTCATCGGGTCATCCCAGAAAGGACGCTGCATTTCTTCGTAGACATCCGCCCGACTCAGGCCCAGATCCTTCAGCGCATCATCGCTCAGCATGGCCAGTTCGACGCGCTGCTGATGCAGCTTGCGCCAGCGAGCAACCTGCGCCACAAATCCTTTCCACCAATGTTTCAGCGCGAATGCCCGCGACAGAGGCTTTGCGACCAGTACATAACCTTTTTGACCTTTCATCGTCCTGCCCTCCAGTGGGGATGGGCAGATTCTCTCGCCGGGCCTAAGATCAATCCAACGAATGTTTCTTATGCACTGCATCTGGGAGATTGATGCATGACCACCTACCCGAGTATCGACAGCGAACTGCTGCGCACCTATGTCGCGATCGCCGACGAGGGCGGTTACACCAAGGCGGGCGAGGTGGTGAATCGCACGCAGTCGGCCGTCAGCATGCAAATGAAACGGCTGGAGGAGGACGTGGTGCGGCGCCCGTTGTTTCTGAAAGACGGCCGCACCATCAGCTTCACGGCGGAAGGCCAAGTGCTGCTGGGCTACGCGCGGCGGATTCTGAAACTGCACAGCGAAGTGTTCAACACCCTGCGCGAGCCGCACATGGTCGGCACGGTGAAGATCGGCACGCCGGACGATTACGTGATGCGCTTTCTGCCGGGGATTTTGCAGCGTTTTGCCCAGGCCTATCCGCTGGTGCAGGTGGAAGTGCATTGCGAGTCTTCGTCGCAGTTGCTGCAACGCCAGGACCTGGACCTGAGCATTGTCACCCGCGAGCCCGGCAAGGAAATCGGCCAGATCCTGCGCCAGGAGCGGTTCGTCTGGGCCGTCGGCGCAGGCTTTTGCCCACAGGAGCAAACGCCGATGCCGCTGGCGATGTTCAACACCGACTGCTTTTGCCGGCAGTGGGCAATCAACGCGCTACAGGCGTCCGGCCGCGAGTTCCGGGTGGCCTACACCAGCGCGAGCCTGTCAGCGATCATGGCGGTGGTCAGCGCCGGGCTGGCGGTGACGGCACAGCTGCAAAGCCTGATCACCTCGGACCTCGAAGTGCTGGGGGAACAGCACGGGCTGCCGCAATTGCCGTCGGCGAGCATCGTGCTGCTGCGCAACCCCAACAACCCGTCGCCGATCACCGAGTGCCTGGCCGATCACATTGCCGAGGGGTTCAGGCTGTAAAAAGACTCAGGCTGTTAGATCACAGCTTGAAGCACAGCATGATCGCGCAGATCACCAGAAAGCCGCAGAACAGCGAGCGCAACGTACGCTCCGGCAAACTGTGCGCCAAGGCGACGCCCCAGCTGATGCTGGCCAGCCCGCCGATGGCCAGGGGAATGCCCATCAGCCAGTCGACGTGCCCGTGCAAGGCGTAAGTGGCCAGGGTAATCGTGGTGCTCGGCGCCGCCAGTGCCAGCGCCAGGCCCTGAGCCGTCACCTGCGTTGCGCCAAACAGGCCGGTCAGAATGGGTGTCGCGATCACCCCGCCGCCGACGCCGAACAGCCCGGCGGTGACGCCCGAGCCCACGCCCAGCAGCCACAACCATCGGGTGTGGCGCAATTGGGCGCCTGCAGTGCCCTTGCGCCAGACCATCTGGATCAGGTTGAACAGCGTCAGCACGATGAGAAACCCGACGAAGCCCAGGCGCATGCTTTGCGGGTCAACGCGCACCGCCCACAGTGAGGTCAGCCAGGACATCGTGAAACTGGGCACGATGAGCGCCAGCGCATGGCGCACCGACACCCGATTGCGCTGGTTGTAACGCCACAGCGCCAGCAGCACGTTGGGCAGCACCATCAACAACGCCGTGCCCTGGGCCAGTTGCTGATCGAGCCCGAACAACACGCCCAGCGCGGGAATGGCGACCAGCCCGCCGCCAATGCCGAACAGTCCACCCAGTGTGCCCATGGCGGCGCCCAGCAGCAGGTACATCAATACGTCGACAATCACGGGCGTTCCTCTGATCCGATTTCAGCGCGCATGCTACGCAGTCAGCGCCGTCGAGGAAATCCGCGTTGACGATTCCAGGGTGTACCACCGATTCACAGCATTGTCGGCGCCTGCCGCCGATCGATAGAAAGCTACACGCCCAGCCATTACCGAAATTATCTGGTGCATTAAACATCTGGGTACTAAATTACCGACCACTACTGACCGAGCGAGGGACACCCATGAACGCCAACGAGCCATCCCAAAAGGCTGGCGCTGGCAGCTGCGACGCGCTGCTGCTGGACAACCAGCTGTGTTTCGCCCTGTACTCGACGTCGCTGATGATGACCAAGGTGTACAAGCCGCTGCTGCAGGCGCTGAACCTGACCTACCCGCAATACCTGGCGATGCTGGTGTTGTGGGAGCGCGACGGCCTGACCGTCGGAGAGGTGAGCACGCGCCTGCTGACCGATCCGGGCTCGCTGACGCCGCTGCTGAAACGACTGGAAGCTGAAGGCCTGATTCGCCGGACCCGCAGCAAGGAAGATGAACGCGTCGTGCTGCTGACCCTGACCGACCAAGGAAAGGCGTTGCACACAAAGGCCCAGAGCGTTCCGCAATGCATTCTGGCCGCCAGCGGCATCAACCTTGAACAGCTCAAGGCCCTGCAGAAAGACCTGCTCGCCCTGCGTGGAAATCTGCACGAGAGCCTCTGATCGGCTGCCGTAATCGGCAATTCTCAAAAAGCTCAAAATTTAATGTGCGCACTCAGCAGTAGCGCAGTACTGCACATCAGTCTGCTGGCTTTGAACAAGCCGAAGCCCAGGCGCCGGTCGATGCAGCCCGCCAAGTGCCCTAACTCCAATGCCACGCGCGGCAACGTCGATGTCCGTCTGCACATGACTGTCTGACACTCGCCCACACGCACAGTGAAGCCCCTGAACTCGCAAGAGTCAGGGGCTTTTTGCTGAGTACGAATAGACACTTTCTGCAAGAAATGGACGACGCGCTTTTCATTTCCGTCCTACATCATCGCAGGCAAGACGCTTCGGTTTCCGGCTTTGACCCTGATCATCATTTCTGTCCGACCCGCTCAATCATTCCGCATTGATTGATACGGCCTCTCTCAGAATGATCACGACTCAGGACCTGGGCATGACGACCTCACTCGCTCCGATGTACACCAATGAAGTGACAGGCGAATTTCTTCAGTCACTCGACGCGCCCACCTTCACCTCTGAGCAAATGGCTGAATTTCACGAAGACGCCGTGGCGGTTATTCGCAGAAACGAAGCCTATTGCCTAACCCATCCGCCCATCGGCATCTACCGGCTTGCCACTGAAGGCAGCCAGACCCGCAACGGCGGCATTGTTCAAAAAACGCAGTCGACCATCACTTGCATCCTGGAGAACGGCGAGCAAGTGCGCTTAGCGCACAAGGGAGACTGCGTTCTTTATCCGGATGGTTCCACCGCCCACATCATCACAGGCGCAGGCCACAGCAATGGTCACGTCGCGTTGGTGGGGAGCCGCTTGTGCAACGGCGACGAGATCATCAACACGCCACAGCCCCACAGACCGTTCGTAGCCCGCCAGGGCGTCCCTTTGGCTGCCGACTTCCTGCCTGCCGTTGGCAGCGCTAACGCCGAATAACACCCCACTTGGTTCCATTGCGCGACCTGCCCATCAGGCTTTCGCGTGGATTCCCCACATCTCCACTCTTTCGCATGGACGCGACACCTGAACAGGGAACGAGCACTGATGGCTACCGGTTATTACATCCGACTGAACGACAAGACCAGCTGTGGCGGATTCGTCACGCAAGCAACCTCCCGCATGGTGTTGCACGGCATTGAACAGTCGCGAGAGGGCGACGCGGTGAAGTGCGGTGTCGACGGTAAAACGTATCGTATCAGCGGCGGAATTTCCCACATGACCAGTGACGGCATTCGCCTGGCCGGCACCCTGGACAGTGTCAGCGGTTGCCCCTGTAAAGCCCGGTTGGAGCCGTCGCTGTTCTGTGCCACCTACGAGAACGAGGAGAGTTCGGCGGCAGTAGCCGGCAGGCCTTTTTCCGCCGCTGGTTACAGGCAGGGTGCTGCCGTTGCAACTACGTCGATGCCACTCAGCGCACGTACTGCCAACGCGGAGATGGAGCAGGACCTCGAAGAAGGGGAAGAAGAAGTCGAGCAAGAGCAACTGATCACTCTGCGCCTTGGCGTGTTCTTTGATGGCACCGGGAACAACCAGGCCAACAGCGAAACGGTTGCAGGTTGCATGGCGCGGGATGTCGGGCTGGAAAATGAAGCCGAAGAAATTCAGAAGTTCTGTGCCGAGTTTGGCTATGGGATTGACGGGAGTGCGCCAGACAACAGCTTTGGGAATGACACCTCGAATGTGGCGCGGCTTTATGATTTGTACATGGACCATTCCGACGTCTCGATCGAGCCGGATGCTGAAGAAGCGGCATTAAAGGTTTATCTGGAAGGTATTGGGACTGTCAGCGGTGGTGAGGATGATCTGTGGGGGCAAGCAACTGGGAGAGGTAAAAACGGGGTTATTGCGCGGGTTGAACGGAGCTCTGAACTAATTCTAAAGAACTTAAGGCCGTTTATCCGGAGCAACCCGGATGTACTTATCTCACGGATCGAAGTGGATATTTTCGGTTTCAGTCGCGGGGCCGCTGCTGCTCGTCACTTTGCCAATGACCTGCGCAAAGGGGCTGACAGCCTTATAGCGAAAGTATTACCTGCGGACTCACCTTTATTTGCCAAGAGTTTCTGCTGGCGAGTTCAGCACGACATTCAACTGAACTTTATTGGCCTCTTCGATACCGTGCCGGCCATTGTCACACCGTTAATGCTGGATTTCAGCCCCGGCAATGACCGCAACGGGGTGCTCAACCTGGGACTTCCAACCGGTGCCGCTCGCAAAGTGGTGCAGTTCGTGGCGCGGGATGAGCATCGATTGAACTTCGCCCTGATCCGCACCGAGAACGATATCGCTCTGCCCGGCTCGCACTCAGACATTGGCGGCGGCTACCGGCCTCGTATGCGTGAACGGCTGCTGGTCGCGAAACCGGCAAGTAGTCGTGAACGAAAGACCACGCCTAATGAACAGTCCCTTGCCTTTTCACAATCCATTCAAAGCGTCGGTCCTTTGGTCAAACGCCTGGTCGATCAGGGGCTTGAGGTGGATATACATTGCCGCTCCGAAGACGAAGAGCGCACGCAGGAAAATCAAATCCCCCTTCACAAGCAGGTTTACGTCATCACCACACTTGATCGTGAGGTGGAGGGAGATTTGTCGAAGATTTATCTGCGGGTGATGCGTGAGATGGCAGTACAGCACGGCGCCCCGCTCGATGTTATCAACGAGCACGACCAGCGCCTTTCCTTGCCGACTGATCTCGCCACCATTTCAGCGAAGATTCTGGGGTATGCAACAGGCAGGAGAACAACGCTTGATCTGACCACCGCTGAAGAGGATTTGTTGTTACTACGGTACATACATCTTTCAGCCGGTTGGAATGCGGTGAAAGACAGGAATAGAACAAGCATCGGACCAATGTTTATCAACCGGCCAACCGATGACTACCAGCGGATCGCTCATGACAATCGTTAAGTTCAAAGCGCAGCTTGGATGCGTTTTGGGTCTGATCTTCAGCGGGTGCAGCACAATTTATGACGACGTAGAACTTCCTTACGACTCTTGGCGATTGGGCTTCTTTGCTCCCAACTATATGGAGGTCTGGATCGAAACCGCTGACGCTGTGGATATCAACGACAGATGGTTCAAGCGGGCAATGAGTGGCGTAGCAGCCGTGCAGACGCCTCCTAATTTAACGGGCAATCCGAAGGGCTGGCCAAAACATCCGGGAGCAGGCGCTGGAAAACAAGTCTCGGGTGCTAATCTTCCTCGCTTTATATACGTGCGTTGGCAATCTCTGGCCGAACCGAAGACCTATCAAGCCTACATAGAACTACCTGAGGGCATTCGCAAAGCCATGCTGAAAGGTGAGCGCGCATATTGCAGGGCAGATAACAAATGGATCAACGATTATAGAGACCTGATTACAGTGGGCTTGGCTCCGGGAGGCGTGACTAAGACCTGGATTCAGGGAGGCTGCCTAAATGCAATTGAAGTCAGCCGCGTGCAGGGTCACATAGTCGAGAAAGGTCCTCATGAAGGCCATTCAAACGGTCATTACTATCGCCCTCCCAATGAGGCATCGCAGGCCTACATCGACAAGTTCGGCATCCCTTATGACTCTTGGTGAAGGCCGATCAGAAAACATCAACGTCCTGTTCGGATGCGTATTGGGCCTGATCCTGAGCGGATGCAGTAGCGCTAACGACTACGGGGTGGAGCTGCCTTATGACGCATGGCGACTGGGCTTCTTTGCTCCCAACTACATGGAAGTCTGGATTGAGACAGCCAATGTCGTCGATGTCAAAGGCCGGTTATTCAGACGGGCCATGAGTGGCGTGGCGGGGATCCAGACGCCACCCAATCTCCGGGGGAATCCAAAAGGCTGGCCTACACGACCGGGCGACGGAAAAGGTAAACACGTGTGGCGAGCGGATGTCCCTCGGCTGATTTATGTCCGCTGGCAATCGTTGGCAGAACCCCAAACCTATGAAGCCTACATTGATATCCCGGAGCAGATTCAGCAATCCATGCTTGAAGGGGGGAAAACCTATTGCGATACAAGCAAGGTATGGATCGATGACTACCGAAAGAATCTGGTGGTAGGTCTGGCTCCTGGTGGCGTTGTCAAAACCTGGCTCATGGGAGTTTGTATTGACGCAGTCGAAGTCAGTCGGGTGCAAGGCAAGGTGGTTGAAAAAGGACCTGACCAAGGGCGTACGAATGGCCGTTATGCCTTGGAGCTAGAACCAGAGTCGCGAGCATACATCGACAAGTTCGGCATCCCTTATGACTCTTGGTGAAGGCCGATCAAAAATCATCAACGTCCTGCTCGGATGCGGTTTGAGCCTGATCCTGAGCGGATCCAGTAGCGCTAACGACTATGGGGTAGAGCTGCCGTATGACGCATGGCGACCGGGCTCGCTGACGCCACTGCTCTAACGTCTGGAAGCCGAAGGCCTGATCCGCCGTACCCGCAGCAGGGAAGACGAGCGCGTGGTGCTGCTGACCCTGACCGAGCAAGGCAAGGCGCTGCACAAAAAGGCCCAGAGCGTTCCGCAATGCATTCTCGCCGCCAGCGGCATTAACCTTGAACAGCTCAAGGCCCTGCAGAAAGACCTGCTCGCCCTGCGTGGAAATCTGCTCGAGAGCCTCTGATCGCCCCCCCAAAATCGACTCACCTCAAAAATCTCGAAAATTTATCTTGCGCACTAAACATTGGCACAGTACATTCCATCTCACTTGCTTAGCGCACAAGACTTTAGCGCCAGGCAGACCCTGATTCAGTTATCACCATCCAACCCATCAGCACGTGAGGAATTACCATGCAAGCGCTCTACACTGCAGTCGCAACCGCAACCGGTGGCCGTGATGGCCGCGCTGTTTCCGACAACAAAATTCTCGACGTCAAACTGGCCACCCCGAAAGAACTGGGCGGCGCTGGCGGCGAAGCCACCAACCCAGAGCAACTGTTCGCTGCCGGCTACTCGGCCTGCTTCATCGGCGCACTGAAATTCGTCGCCGGCCAGAGCAAGAAAACCATCCCGGCTGACGCGTCGATCACTGCCCACGTCGGCATCGGCCAGATCCCTGGCGGTTTCGGTCTGGACATCGACCTGCACATCAGCCTGCCGGGCCTTGAACAAGCCGAAGCCCAAGCGCTGGTCGATGCAGCCCACCAGGTCTGCCCTTACTCCAACGCCACACGCGGCAACGTCGACGTTCGTCTGCACGTGACTGTGTAAAAACCTGGCGTAAGGCCTCGCCTCCAACCCTCGTCTGACCGGGAGAAGAACATGAACACGTTTGGCAAGATTCTGGCTGGCTCGCTCCTCGCACTGTCCATCGGCAACGCTTTTGCTGCGACCGATACGGGCGTCGAGCACAACACGCAGGCGTTTCTGGACGCGCTGAATTCGGGAAGCGGCAAGCCGATCGAACAGCTTTCGCCCAAAGATGCCCGCGCCGTCCTGACCGGTGCCCAAGCCGGGGTCAAGTTGACCCTGCCCAAGGCCGATGTCAGCCAGAAGACCATTTCGGTGGACGGCCAAGACATCAGCCTGACGATCGTTCGTCCGGCCGGCGTCAAAGGCACCTTGCCGGTGTTCATGTATTTCCACGGCGGCGGCTGGGTGCTCGGCGATTACCCGACCCACGAACGTCTGGTGCGGGATCTGGTCGAGGGTTCGGGGGCAGTGGCGGTGTTCGTCAACTACACCCCATCACCTGAAGCCCACTACCCGACGGCGATCAACCAGGCCTATGCGGCGACCAAATGGGTCGCCGAGCATGGCAAGGAAATCAACGTCGACGGCAAGCGTCTGGCGGTGGCGGGGAACAGCGTCGGCGGCAACATGGCGACGGTTGTCAGCCTGATGGCCAAAGACAAAGGCACGCCGGCCATCCGTTATCAGGTGCTGTTGTGGCCGGTGACTGACGCCAACTTCGATACCGGTTCGTACGATCAGTTTGCCGAGGGTCACTTCCTCACCCGCAACATGATGAAGTGGTTCTGGGACAACTACACCACCGATCCGAAACAGCGCGCCGAGATCTATGCCTCACCGCTGCGGGCCACGACCGAGCAGCTGAAAGGTCTGCCGCCTGCCCTGGTGCAAACCGCAGGGGCTGACGTGCTGCGCGACGAAGGTGAAGCCTACGCCCGCAAGCTGGACCAGGCCGGTGTGCCGGTCACGGCAGTTCGCTACAACGGCATGATCCACGATTACGGGCTGTTGAACGTGGTCAGCCAGGTCCCGGAAGTGCGCTCGGCCCTGCTGCAGGCTTCGCAAGAGCTGAAGCTTCATCTGAAGTAAAGGCAGTATAAAAACGGGTCGACCAGCAGTGGTCGGCCCGTTTTGCATTGCTGGATTTTGTCGTTTAGTCGCCCCCTGTCGCGCAGCAAAAAGGGGCCCTGTGGGAGATCATCCCTGAGGCCTTGGCCACATACTGATTCCGTGGGTGACACTGATCCCGTGTACAGCTGCGGCTGTCTTTGGATTTGCTCCTACGAGGTGAGCGTGTTTCGCAGCTCGCTTTCCTATCAGCCACAAAAAAGCCCGACTCGATGGTCGGGCTTTCTCGTGTCCGGCGTTACATCACCGGCATTACAAAAACTGTGCTTATTTGGCACGGCCTTTGTAGGAACCGCCTTCACGGGTGTCGATTTCGATCTTGTCACCGATTTCGATGAAGTCAGCCACCTGCAGCTCGGTGCCGTTGGCCAGTTTGGCCGGCTTCATGACCTTGCCCGAGGTGTCGCCACGAGCCGAACCTTCGGTGTAGTCAACGGTGCGCACGATGGTGGTCGGCAGCTCTACGGAAACCAGACGCTCTTCAAAGAAGATCGCTTCGCAGACGTCGGTCATGCCTTCTTCAACGAATGGCAGAACGGCTTCGATGTCTTCGGCGTTCAGCTCGTACATGGTGTAGTCGGTGGTGTCCATGAACGTGTAAGTGTCGCCGCTGATGAAAGACAGCGTGGCTTCTTTACGGTCCAGGATCACGTCGTCCAGCTTGTCGTCGGCGCTGTAGACGATTTCAGTCTTGTAGCCGGTCAGCAGGTTCTTCAGCTTGGTTTTCATGATCGCGCTGTTACGGCCCGACTTGGTGAATTCAGCTTTCTGAACCAGCCAAGGATCGTTTTCCAGCTTGATCACGGTACCGGGTTTAAGCTCTTTGCCAGTTTTCATTACGAGTATCCGAATTTGGATGAAAGATCTTTCTAAGCCCTGTACGAAAAGCCACTTTTCGTACAGGGCTTAATACAAGGCCGCGTATCATATCCAACTTTGGTAAAACCTTACCAGCGCAGTCGTCAGATCCTCCTGCAAGGCCTGTTCCAGACACCAGCGCCGGGCATGGGCGGCGAGTTCATCAGTGTGCTGCTCCAGCGCATTCCAGCCCTGAGTCATGGCTGTTCCGCCATTCCAGCTGCGCCAGACCTCGGTCAGCGCCTGCCCTGCAGCCTCCGACAACCCCCCCCGATACAGCTCCAGAAACGCATCGAGCTTGGCCCAGTGGGCGTCGTCATCCTGCTCATAGATGTGCCAGATCAGCGGCCGCCCCGCCCATTGCGCGCGGACGAAGGAGTCCTCGCCGCGCACCACGTTGAAATCACAGCACCACAACAGCGAATCGTAGTCTTGCTGATGCACGAACGGCAGCACCTGAATGGTCAGGGCATCGCGCGCATGCACGGCGCCCGCCGTCAATTCATCCACGCCCAACCAGCGCTGAACGTCGCCCAGAATGCGGCCCTCAGGCACCAGCAAATGGGTAGTGCAATCAGCCTGGGCCAGGCAATCCAGCCAGCTCCCGAGCCCGGCGTGTTCGTAGGCAAACAGTGACATCAGCCGCGCATCGGCGTGGGGCGCGATGTTCAGGCGCTGGAGGAAGGATTGTCGTGCGGCGGGATTGGCCTGGAACGTCTGGCGCTTTTCGATCAAGCCGGCTTCACGCAACAACCCGCCGGTCTTCGCGGTGAATCCGGGGAAAAAGAAGTACTTGCGCAGGCCCGAAGACTGGATCGACGGCAGGCCGTGGCAGCCCGACACCCAGTCTTCGGCACTCAGGTACTCGAGGTTGAACCACAGCGGCCGTTTCTCTGCCCCGAGAATGGCGTCGATGTAGTCCGGTGGCAGGCGACAGGCAAAGGCCTCGACCACGACGTGCGGCAGCTGCAACGGCTGCCAGGTCTTGGGCCATGCCGCTGGCCAGCGACAGACGATAACGCCATCCTGCATTTGCTGATCAGCCAGGGGATCGGCACCCGGGCACAGCCGGGCGAAGGCATTCAGGTCATCGATCCAGAGGCGAACCTGCAGGTCGTGTTCGGCGACCAGTTGTCGGGCCAGGCGAAAGGTCACGCCGACGTCGCCGAAATTATCGACAACGCTACAGAAAATATCCCAAGAGGCTTTCATCCGGGCTCCCTGAGGATGTTCAAAAAAACCGATTGTCCGTCATTGCGGCGCAGAATCGCCAGCCCCGGTCGTGCGACAATCGCCGCCACTGCTGGCCACATGCATACAAGTCTGGAGTCTGTCATGTACGTCAACCCACGCGAACTGTCCGTCACGCTGCGCCCCCTCAAGCTGATCCTGTCGATTGCCGCCGGCATCTGGCTGGGGTTTCTCGCTGTCCTGCTAAGCCTCTGGCTGATCTATAAACTGCTCCCCGCCGAGCAGACCCAGGCACTGAACAATGCCGCGGCGCAGATAACTGCCCCGCCCGCGGCCAGACCAAAATCCGAAACTGATAACCCGATGTTCGATCAGTACCGGCAGATCCTGCGCGACAGCGAAGCGCGGCAGACCCAGGAGGCCGAGCAGGCGGAGCGGCAACGCAGCTTCAACGGCCCGAAATGCCAGTTCTGGATGCAGCAGAACCAGACCGCGCCCAGCGAGAAAAGCCGTGCGAGCGTCTATCAGTTCTGCGGTTGAATCCCTTTTTGTCGAGCCATTCCATGCCACCGAATACGCCATGCCCATGAACAAGCAAACCGTCCTGCAGTGCATCGTCGAGAAACTGCAGGTCGACCTCGATGTGGCCGTGCGTGCTGCGCAAACGGCGTACGAAACCGCGACCCACGAAGAGAACATCGCCGAGAACAAGTACGACACCCTCGGGCTGGAGGCGTCGTATCTGGCCGCAGGTCAGGCGCGGCGTGTGGAAGAAATCCGCCAGTCGCTGAACCTCTGCCGCCACCTCGTGCTCAAGCCCTTCGATGACCAGCGCGGCATCCAGACCGGCGATCTCATTGCCCTGCAGGCAGGCAACGGCGCAGGGCAGCTGTTGTTTCTCGGGCCAGACGCGGCGGGGCTGAAACTCACGGTCGAAGAGCAGGTGATTACGGTGATCACCGCACGTTCGCCACTGGGACAAAGCCTGCTTGGCAAGTTCGATGGCGATGAGGTGGAGGTGGTGGTGAACGGCAGCCGTCAATTGTTCGAGATCACGCAAATCCTGTGACCCACTGATCATTTGCAGGGTTGTAGCGTCCGAGTTTTTGTGGGTAAGGTGCGCAGTCGCACCACAAAGGGTGAACCCCGGAACACGGAGCCGGGGACACGGATTTAACCAAGGAGATATTTCATGACGAACGTCATCACTTTCCCTGACGCCCATGAACGTGATCGCCTCAAGTCCAGTGACCACCACGGGTTGAGATACCTGAACAAGAAAGAGCGACAACTGATCGACCGCCTGCGCATGACCAGTCACGCCGGCCGCCAGTACGTTTACGACTACGCCAGCATCATGCAGCGTTCCAAACCGCTGTACCCCGAACCGGTGGACTGACGCGGCGCAACCGGGACACGCGCCGGTTCAGCAGAGGTTCAGTACAACGCCCATGAGCGCGGGCCTATAGTGGGCAGGTGTTTCTGTCCTCAGGAAAGCATCATGCCCACTGCCACGCCCGTCCCCTCGCCCGCCGAACCGAGCGCTGCCGCTGCGCCGGCAGATCATCTGCGCTTTCACAAACGCCACGCCCACCTGGCGCCGACCTTTGGCACCGATGCCTTCGCCCTCAAGGCCGAGGCGTTTGCGCGCTTTTTCGGCACGCCCACCTTTCTCGGCGCCCAGACGTTTCTGGTGGTGCTGTGGGTCGGCGCCAACCTGAGCGGGCTGGTGTCATTCGATCTCTACCCGTTCATCCTGCTCAATCTGGCGTTCAGCCTGCAATCGGCCTACGCCGCACCGCTCATTCTCCTCGCGCAAACACGACAGGCTGCCCGCGACAAGGCCAGCGCCGATGCCGACGCGCTCCACCGCGAGGCGTTGGCAACGGCCAATGAAGAACGCATGGCGCGAGCGGCGCAAAACACCGCACAGATGCTGGAACTGCTGGAACAAAACACCCGGCTCACCGAAATGACCAAAGTGCTGACCGAACGGGTGGAAGCGCTGACGGCGGACATGCACAAGCATTTCGTTAAAAGAGATGGGCATGTTTGACGGTTTTCGGGATTTGGCTTGCCCCTACTGCGGATCTGCGGCACGCGCAAAATCTTAGTCTGGCAAGGGACCTTGTAGGAGTGAGCTTGCTCGCGAAGAGGCCAGTACATCCGCTAAATCTTCTCCGGCTGAAATACCGTCTTCGCGAGCCAGCTCACTCCTACAGTTCCTCCGTTTTCCGCAAAACAATGCAGCGCGCTGGCTAAGGACAGCTTCTACGGAAATCACATCCCGTTGAACGATCACGATCAAGCGCTGCCCGAAACTTCATGGCATTCATGATCCCCCGTCAAAACTCCCGTGCCCGCGCTGTGGTTTTTCCCTGCCAGCCGGCGCGGGATACTGGGCGTCTGCTTCGTTAATCCCCTTCCCCCTTGAACTCTGGAGTTTTCCCATGACTGTTCCCGCATTTGGCCTCGGCACCTTCCGCCTGAAAGATCAGGTCGTCATCGACTCGGTCAGCAACGGCCTGGAGCTGGGCTATCGCGTCATCGACACCGCGCAGATCTACGGCAATGAAGCCGAGGTCGGTCAGGCCATCGAGCAAAGCGGCGTGTCCCGTGATGAGCTGTACATCACCACCAAGATCTGGACTGACAATTTCGCCGCCGACAAGCTGATTCCGAGCCTTAAGGAAAGCCTGGCCAAGCTGAAAACCGATCACGTCGACCTGACGCTGATCCACTGGCCGTCGCCGAAGGGCCAGGTGCCTGTCGCCGAATTCATGGGCGCACTGCTGGAAGCCAAGCGGCAAGGCCTGACCCGCGAGATCGGCATTTCCAATTTCACCGTGGCGCTGATGGGTGAAGCCATCGCTGCGGTCGGTGCCGAGAATATCGCCACCAACCAGATCGAACTGCACCCGTACCTGCAAAACCGTACCGTGGCCGCTTTCGCTCAACAGCACGGGATCAAGATCACGTCCTACATGACCCTGGCCTACGGCGAAGTGCTGAAAGACCCGGTGATCGAGCAGATCGCCCAGCGCCACAACGCGACGCCTGCGCAAGTGACCCTGACGTGGGCCATGCAACTGGGCTACGCGGTGATTCCGTCGTCGACCAAACGCGCCAACCTGGAAAGCAACCTGAAAGCCGTCGACCTTACGCTCAGCCAGGACGACATGGCGCAGATCGCCCAGCTGGACCGCGGCCATCGCCTGACCAGCCCGGCCAGCCTTGCGCCGCAGTGGGATTGATAAAGCGCTGATTCTGGCTTCGGCCAGAATCACCCCAATCAGCGCCCCCTAATAACGCACCCGAACCATAAACAGGCGCCCTGCCTGGACCCTCCCCCGAAATTGGTTCGCTTCCCGGCTGAACCAATCCCGCTCCTCCTCGCGAACCAGACTTCCGAACCTTTGCCGATTGGCCCGAAGCGGCGGGATCACGCCTGCCCTTGTGCCGGCCATCGGACCTTGCGGGTGAACCAATTTTCATTGGCATCGCTATTGCACTCCTATTCTGCAGCCAGGCCCTGCTTCACGCAGCCCATGGCCTCCGGTTCACCCCCGTGACGAGAGACGCAGATGGACAGCATCGACACCGACGCAACCCACGACACTTCGTCAAAGATGGCCCTCGACGCGTTGCGCCAACTGGTCGCGCAGCAGGCGGCCTTCCCGCAACGGCCGTTGCCGACCGAGCGCGATCTGGCGGTGGATTTCGGCGTCAGTCGCCGGGCCATTCGCCGCGCGCTGGCGGTGCTCGAAGCCGAGGGGCACATCTGGCGGCGGCAGGGCAAAGGCACTTTCGTCGGCCCTACCCCGCCGAGCGCGGCCATGAGCTTTGCCAAGCTGTCGAGCCGGACCAATTTCAGCGAGGTCATGGAAGCGCGCATCTATCTGGAACCGGCGCTGGCGTCACTGGCCGCCCTGCGCGCCAGCGGCGAACAGATGGCGATCCTGCGCCGGCTCGCCGAGCGCACCACCCACCAGCAACATGCCAGCGAACCCGACGCCGAAGGCATCGAGCTGTGGGACAGCGCGCTGCATCGCGGGATCGCCGAAGCCGCCGGCAACCGCCTGATGCTCGATATCTTCGAAATGCTCGACGCCATTCGTCTTGACCCGGCCTGGCGCGACCTGCGCCAGCGCGCCCGCAACACCGATCGCCTGAGCACCTACAGCCACGACCACCACGACATCATCGGCGCCATCGAGAGCCGCGATCCGGCCAAGGCCGCCACCGCCATGCGCGGGCACCTGCGTGCGCTGCAACAGGCGCTCGATCACGTCATCCAGCAAGACCTCGAGGCCAGCGTATGAGTGCTTCACCCGCGAACACCCCATCGGTATTGAGCGTCAGCGACCTCACCGTGCGCTTCAAGGATGCCCCGGCCAATGTCGTCGACGGCGTGTCGTTCGCCATTCAGCCGGGCAAGACCCTGGCCATCGTCGGCGAGTCCGGCTGCGGCAAAAGCGTGACGTCCATGGCGTTGATGGGCTTGCTGCCCGACACCGCCACCGTCCAGGCCAGCGCCTCGAATCTGCTGGGCGAACCTTTGATCGGTATGTCCGACGAGCGCCTGCTGGACGTGCGCGGAAACCGCATGGCAATGATCTTTCAGGAGCCGATGACCTCGCTCAATCCGGTGTTCACCATTGGTGACCAGATCGCCGAGAGTGTGATTCGCCATCAGGGTCTGTCTGCCAGCGCCGCCCGCCAGCGCGCGCTGGAAATGCTGGAAAAGGTCCGCGTGCCCGATGCCCTTCAACGCCTCGACGCTTACCCCCACGAGCTGTCCGGCGGCATGCGTCAGCGCGCGATGATCGCTATGGCACTGGCCAACGACCCTGCGCTGATCATCGCCGACGAACCCACCACCGCCCTGGACGTGACCATTCAGGCGCAGATTCTTTCGCTGGTCGCCAGCCTCCAGGCCGAAACCGGCACCTCGATGATGCTCATCACCCACGACCTCGGCGTGGTCGCCGAAGTGGCCGACGAGGTCATCGTGATGTACGCCGGGCGCGTCGTCGAAAGCGGTTCGGTGAAGACCTTATTCGATGATCCGCAGCACCCTTACACCATCGGCCTGATGGGCTCGATGCCCTCGGTTGGCCCTCGCGAAGGGCGTTTGGCAACGATCAATGGCCGTGTGCCGACGCCGGCTGAAATGCCTACGGGCTGCCGCTTTGCCAGCCGTTGCCCGTTCGTCATCGCTGCCTGCCGGGAAGCCCGTCCGCCGTTGCAGGAAGTCTCCGCCGGGCATTTCGCCGCCTGCATTCGTGTGCCACTTGAACAGCATCTGGGAGTCAGCGCATGAGCCTGTCAGGCCCACACATCGTGAACAACGGGGTGGCTGAATCGGCGCTGGAAAAGCCGATTCTGGAAAGCATCGCGGTGAGCAAACACTTTCACAGCGAAGCCGGGTTGTTCCAGCGCAAGAAGCCACCCGTGCAGGCGGTCAATGAGGTTTCCCTGGCCGTGCGCCGGGGCGAAACCCTGGCGCTGGTGGGTGAGTCCGGCTCGGGTAAATCGACCCTGGGCCGGGTGCTGCTGAACCTGCTCAAGCCCACCGCTGGCGACGTCATTTATGAAGGCCGCAACCTGGGCAACCTGCCCGCCGACAAGCTGCGTCAGGTACGCCGCGATCTGCAGATCATTTTCCAGGACCCGTTCGCCTCGCTGAACCCGCGCATGAGCGTGGAATCGATCATCGGCGAGCCGATCTGGCTGCATCGCGACGACAGCCGCAGCGCGCGTCAGGACAAAGTCGCCGAGCTGCTGCGCACGGTGGGTCTGGCGCCGGAGCACGGCAGCCGCTTTCCCCACGAATTTTCCGGTGGTCAGCGTCAGCGCATCGGTATCGCCCGGGCGCTGGCCTCGGAACCACGGCTGATCCTCGGCGACGAACCGGTGTCGGCGCTCGACGTTTCGGTGCAGGCCCAGGTGGTGAATCTGCTGGAAGACCTCAAGCACCAGTTCGGCCTGACCCTGCTGATCGTCGCCCACGGCCTCGCGGTGATCCGCCACATGAGCGACCGTGTGGCGGTGATGTACCTCGGCGAGATCGTCGAACTGGCGCCGGTCAACGCGCTGTTCGAAACGCCGTTTCATCCTTACACGCAAGCGCTGATGGCCGCCGTGCCGGTCAGCCATCCCGATCTGCGCCGTCCGCGGCCGTTACTCGGCGGTGACATGCCAAGCCCGAGCAAGCCGCCGTCCGGTTGCCGCTTTCACACCCGTTGCCCCCACGCCAAGCCGCTGTGCCGCGAGGCGAAGCCGCTCTTCGAAAGCGTCGAGCCGGGGCGTCAGGTGGCCTGCCATTACTGGCGCGAAATCGCCAATGCCGGCGCCGGTTCGCTGATCGTGCCCACGCCCAGCGCCGCCTACAGCCAGCGCCTGAACCTGTTCAAAAGCCATCAAGCCCTTTCTCTGGAGAGTCAGCCATGAAATTCGCCCACCTGATGACAACCACGTTGTTGCTGCTCGCTGCGAATGCGGCTGTCGCCGAAACCACCCTGCGCATCGGCATTCAGGACGACCCTGACATGCTCGACCCGCACCGCTCGCGCACTTACTCGGGGCGTCTGGTCTACACCGCGCTGTGCGACAAGCTGGTGGACGTCAATCCGGACCTGACCTACGCGCCGCAACTGGCCACCGCCTGGAACTGGAGCGAGGACGGCAAGACGCTGACCATGACCCTGCGCGACGGCGTGACCTTCCACGACGGCGAGGTATTCGACGCCGCCGCCGTGAAGTTCAACCTCGACCGTGCGCGCACCCTGCCCGACTCCCTGCGCAAGAGTGAACTGGCGTCGGTGGAAAGCGTTGAGGTGATCGACGCGAAGACCGTGGCGATCAAGGTCAAGCAGCCCGACGCGACGCTGATCTCGCAGCTGTCGGACCGCGCCGGGATGATGCTCGCACCCAAGGCCTCGGCGACCGACGTGGCCTCCAGGCCGGTGTGTTCCGGGCCCTACAAATTTGTTCAGCGCGTGCAGCAGGACCGCATCGTGCTGGAGCGCTTCGACAACTACTGGAACAAGCAGGCGTACCACTTCGACAAGGTGATTTTCCTGCCGATTCCGGACACCTCGGTGCGCCTGGCAAACCTGCGTTCCGGCGACCTGGACATCATCGAACGCGTCGCGCCCACCGACGTGAAGACCGCCAAGGCCGACAGCCACGTGCAGGTGTTCAGCACGCCGGGCCTGGGCTACATGCAGCTGATGTACAACACCAACAACGGCGACAAAGCCAACACCCCGATGGGCAAGGACAAGCGCGTGCGCAAGGCTTTCGAGCTGGCGATCGACCGTGACGCGATCAATCAGGTGGTGTTCGAAGGCCTGTACGCGCCGAGCGCCCAGCCGTTCCCGAAAAACAGCCCGTATTACGACAAGGACTTGCCGCTCCCGACCCGTGACGTCGAAGCCAGCAAAAAACTGCTTGCGGAAGCCGGGGTCAAGACGCCCCTCGCCGTGGAGCTGAAAGTCGCCAACAACCCCATCGCCCAGCAGGTCGGCCAGATCATTCAGGCGATGGCGGAAGAAGCCGGCTTCAAGGTCAATCTGATCGCCACCGAATACGCCACGCTGCTCAGCGAGCAACAGGCCGGCAACTTCCAGATCGGCATGAGCGCCTGGTCGGGCCGCCCTGATCCGGATGGCGACATCCACCAGTTCGTGACCTGCAAGGGCGGCCAGAACGACGGGCATTTCTGTGACCCGAAACTCGACGAGCTGCTGAACAAGGCGCGCACCGTGAACGATCAGGCCCAGCGTCAGGCCATCTACTTCGAGGCCCTGCGCCTGCTCGCCGAAGACGTGCCGACCAGCTACCTGTACTTCGATCCGCGAATCATCGCCATGCGCAGCAACCTCACCGGTTTCGTGCCCAATCCCGATGGTTTGATTCGCCTGAACAACGTCGCTTTCAAATGACAGCGGCGCCCGTGGACAACCGCTTCGGCCGCGAGGATTCGTCATGCTGACATTCATCCTGCGACGCCTGCTCAGTGCCATTCCGACGCTGATCCTGGTTTCGCTGTTTGTCTTCACCCTGCAAAAGCTGCTGCCCGGTGATCCGGTGCAGGCCATGGCGGGTGAAGAGCGCGACCCCGCGGTGATGGAATACCTGCGCGAGAAATACCGGCTCAACGACCCGCTGCCGCTGCAATACGTGCACTGGGTCGGCAACGTCCTGCAGGGCGACTTCGGCACCTCGCTGCGCACCGAGCAACCGGTGACCGTGCTGCTGGCCTCAAAGCTGCCGGTGACCATCGAGCTGGCGGTGCTGGCGCTGATCATCGCGCTGGTGATCGGCATTCCGACGGGGGTGATCTCGGCGGTGCGCAAGGGCACGTCGGTGGACTACGCGGCCAACGTGTTTGCCCTGTCGGGGATCTCGATTCCGCACTTCTGGCTGGGAATTCTGTTGATCATGATCTTCGCCGTGAAGCTGCAGTGGCTGCCGGCCTCGGGCTTTGTGCCGCTGGGTGAAGACGTCGGGCAGAACCTGAAAACCCTGATCCTGCCGGCCTTCGTGCTGGGCGCCGGGCTGTCGGGCGTGCTGATGCGCCACACCCGCAGCGCGATGCTCGAAGTGCTGCGCGCCGACTACGTGCGCACGGCACGGGCCAAAGGTCTGTTCCCGCGCACGGTGATCTTGAAGCACGCCCTGCGCAACGCGCTGATGCCCATCGTCACGCTCACCACGCTGCTGTTCGGCGAATTGCTTGGCGGCGCGGTGCTGACCGAGCAGGTCTTCAGCATTCCCGGCTTCGGCAAAATGATTGTCGATGCCGTGTTCAACCGTGATTACGCCGTGGTGCAGGGCGTGGTGCTGTGCGTCGCGATCGGCTTTCTGCTGCTGAACCTGCTGGCGGACGTGCTCTATCGCCTGATCAATCCGCGTCTGAGGACTGCCTGATGACTTCGATTGCGACCCATCCTTCGGCGCCGCTGAACGCGCCCTCCCAGGCGCCGTTGAGAGAACCATTGCGACCGCGCACCCGCTCGCCGTTCGTGAAGAAATTCCTCGCCAACAAGGGCGCGGTGGTTGGCGCGGTGGTGCTGGTCATCTTCATTCTCGCCGCGCTGCTGGCGCCGTGGATTGCGCCCCATGATCCGCTTAAAGCCAACTTCCTCGCCGTGCGCAAGGCACCGTCGCTGATCTACTGGCTGGGCACCGACGAGCTCGGCCGCGACCTGTTCTCCCGCCTGCTCTGGGGTGCGCGCAGTTCGTTACTGGCCGGCGGGGTTTCGGTGGCGATTGCCATGGTCATCGGCGTGCCATTGGGCCTGTTGGCCGGTTACTTCGGCGGCAAGCTCGACGCGGTGATTTCACGCATCATGGAAGCGCTGCTGTCGTGCCCGTTTCTGGTCCTGGCCATTGCCCTGGGCGCGTTTCTCGGCCCGAGCCTGAGTAACGCGATGATTGCCATCGGGCTGTCGGCGATGCCGATTTTCTCGCGCCTGACCCGCGGTCAGGTGCTGGCGATCCGTCACGAAGATTACCTGGAAGGCGCCCGTGCCATCGGCCTGCCGGACCGCTGGATCATCCTGCGCTACGTGCTGCCGAACGTGCTCTCGCCGCTGGTGGTGCAAGCGACGCTGACCATCGCTTCGGCGATTCTGGCGGAAGCGAGCCTGTCGTTCCTTGGCCTGGGCCAGCAACCGCCCTCGCCGTCCTGGGGCTCGATGCTCAACACCGCGAAAAACTTCATGGAACAGGCACCGTGGATGTCCATCGCCCCCGGCGTGGCGATCTACATCACGGTGCTGTGTTTCAACCTGCTGGGTGACGGGCTGCGTGATGCCCTCGATCCGAAAAGCTGACGGCGCTCGCGCTTATACGCCGAAGCTGCGCCTCTATAACCGATCAACTGCCAAGAAGAGAACGACTGCATGTTCGATGATCTGGATTACAGCCAACCCTACGCGTCCGCCCGCTCGCCGGTGATGGGCAACAACATGGTCGCCTGCTCGCAACCGCTGGCCGCCCAAGCCGGGCTGGACATGCTGCGTCAGGGCGGCAACGCCGTTGATGCCGCGATCGCCGCCGCCATGGTGCTGACCGTGGTCGAACCCACCGGTTGCGGCATCGGCAGCGACGCGTTCGCCATCGTCTGGGACGGCAAGACGTTGCAGGGCCTCAACGCCTCGGGCCGCTCGCCGAACGCCTGGACGCCGGAGCATTTTGCCGGTCAGCCGGAAATGCCCCAGCGCGGCTGGGCCTCGGTGACGGTGCCGGGCGCGGTATCGGCCTGGGTCGCGTTGTCCGAGCGCTACGGCAAGCTGCCCTTCGCCACCCTCGCCGCACCCGCCATCGGCTATGCGCGGGACGGCTATCAGGTGACGCCGATCATTGCCGAACTGTGGCGTCGCGGCGCCGCGTTGTTGAAGGATCAACCCGGCTTTGCCGAGTGCTTCCTGCAAGGCGGCAAAGCGCCGAGGGCCGGGGAGAAAGTCACGCTGAAAGATCACGCGAACACCCTGGAGCTGATTGCTGACACCAAGGGCGAGGCGTTCTATCGCGGCGCGCTGGCCGAAGCGATGATCACTCACGCCAACGCCAATGGCAGCGTCATGAGCCTTGAGGATCTGGCGAACCATCGGGTGGACTGGATCGATACTTTGTCGGTGCCGTACGCCGGCGCCGTGGTCCACGAGCTGCCGCCGAATGGTCAGGGCATCGCCACGCTGGCGGGTCTGGGCATCCTTGAAGCGCTGGGGGTGGGCGAGCAGCCGGTGGACAGCGTCGAGACCGTGCACCCGGTGCTGGAAGCGATGAAGCTGGCGCTGGCCGATCTCAACCAGCACGTCGCCGACAACGACCACATGCGCGTCGCCGCTGAACACATGCTGGACCCGGCCTACCTGCGCGACCGCGCGGCGTTGGTCGGCGAACAGGCAGAAGACCCGCTGCACGGCGCACCCAAGGCTGGCGGCACGGTGTACCTGTCGGCGGCGGACGAGAGCGGCATGATGGTCTCGTTCATCCAGTCGAACTACATGGGTTTTGGTTCCGGTGTGGTGGTGCCGGGCACGGGCATCAGCCTGCAGAATCGCGGCGCGGGTTTTACCCTGGACCCTGATCACGTCAACACCGTGGCACCGGGCAAGCGACCGTTTCACACCATCATTCCGGGCTTTGTGATGAACGCCGACGGCACGCCACTGATGTCGTTCGGCTTGATGGGCGGGCCGATGCAGGCGCAGGGGCATTTGCAGATGATGCTGCGCATCCTGCGCTACAAGCAGAACCCCCAGGCCGCCGCCGACGCGCCGCGCTGGCGTATTGAGTCCGGGCTGAAGGTCGCAGTGGAGCGCTCGTTTGATCCGCAGGTGATCGAAGCGCTGCGCGCCAAGGGCCACGACGTGGAAGTGGAAGACCCCAGCGGCGTGTTTGCCTTCGGCGGCGCGCAGATCATCCAGCGCACGGCCCATGGGTATGTGGGCGGGACCGATCCGAGGAAGGATGGGTTAGTGGCGGCGTATTGAGTCACCCGGCATTGTAGGACCGGCTTCAGCCGGGAAGAGACAGGTCCTGCTGAGCCACAATGTCTTGATCCACCGGGGACAGATTAATTTACGGTGAAGCGCTGTAAATAAATCAGTCCCCTCTACCGGCGGGTCCCACTAAAACGCGCGGCGTGCCATCTAAACCGCCTTCCCGGCTGAAGCCGGTCCTACGAGATACGCGGTGTTCGTAGGACCGGCTTTAGCCGGGAAGAGGCCGGTCCTGCTGAAGGGAGTGTTGAGCCCGATCCCCTGATTCAGCCAGACACCACCGCAACAATCCCCACCAGACTCAACACCATCACTGTGCAACCCAGCACCGCCACTTCACGTAATGGCGGCGGGATGCGCTCGTGGGTGATGCCCCGGGCGCTTTTGCGGTAGCGCGCGTTGAGGCCGATCTGGATCAGGAGGCCCGCCATCAACGAAAAAATGACCGGCAGCAGCGCCACCCACCCAAACGGCGGAATCCAGCGCAAAAACAGAATGTACACCCCGATCAACGTCAGCAGCGTCCGGCGCCAGGCCAGCAGTGTGCGTTCGGGCTGCAGACCGGGATCGTCGTGGCGCAATGGCGTCGACGGCACGGCATGACCGCGCCGGTTCAAGACGCGCCGTAAATCAGAAAGACGATCAGCCCCGCCGCCACCAACGCGCCGCCCAACGACAGAATCGGCACCAGCACCGGTAACGGCAGCGGCTTGCGTTGACGCATCGCCCGTTCGACTTTCAGCCAGCGCACACAGGCACTGGCGCTCACCAACAAGGCCAGCACCAGCAACGACAGCGCCACAGCCCGACGCAGGCCGGGGCTGAACACGTCGCTGGTGAAGGCTTCGACCGCGATGCCGCCCGCCAGGAACGCCAATGCCGTGCGGATCCAGGCGAGAAAGGTGCGTTCGTTGGCCAGGGTGAAGCGCGGGTCAGGCTCGCAGCCGCCGCCGAGCAGCGAAGCCGACAGCCGATCACGCTCGGGCGGCGTGACGGGGGCGCTTGCTGGAGGAGTGGCGGGAGGAATGACGTTGCCGGGCTCGGGGGAATTCATGTCGCACCGTGGTCGGGTAGATGCGACGGATCATACCGGTCATGCCCGGGAAAGGCCCGTGTCCACAGCGACATGCCGTTGTCTGTTGCCGCACCGTGCATAACCTGTAGGAGCGTGGCTTGCCCCGCGATCGGGGACGCAGTCCCCGTAAATCCTGGCAACGCGCTGTGTCTGGAAAAACGCGTTGGGCGGGTCACGACGGGTTCCCCGCCGATCGCGGGACAAGCCACGCTCCTACAGTCGGATTATCGGTTCGCCAGGTCCACCCACACTGCGCCATCGGGATACTGATAGCGCTCCAGCGTCTCGGCGTGCATTTCGATGCTGTACCCCGGCCGTTGCGGGGGCATGTAGCGGCCGCGGCGGATGACCACCGGATCGAGGAAATGCTCGTGCAGGTGATCGACGTATTCCAGCACGCGTTTGTCCAGGGAGCCGGACACGGCGATGTAATCGAACAGCGAAATGTTCTGCACGTATTCGCACAACCCGACCCCGCCCCCGTGGGGGCACACCGGGATGTCGAACTTCGCCGCCATCAGCAACACGATCAGCACCTCATTCAGCCCACCCAGCCGTGCCGCGTCGAGCTGGCAGAAATCCAGCGCGCCGGCCTGGAACATCTGTTTAAACATCACCCGGTTGTGGCAATGCTCACCGGTGGCCACGCCAATCGGCGCGATGCGCTGGCGGATCGTCGCGTGACCGAGGATGTCGTCGGGGTGGGTCGGTTCTTCGATCCACCAGGGCTCGAACGCCGCCAGACGGCGCATGTTGCTGATCGACTGCTCGACGCTCCAGACCTGATTGGCGTCCATCATCAGGGTGCGTTCCCAGCCCAGTTCGTCCCGCAGGATCGCGGCGCGGCGCAGGTCTTCTTCGATGTCCGCACCGATCTTCTGCTTGATGTGGGTCCAGCCTTCGGCCACGGCTTCGCGGGCCAGCCGGCGCATCTTCTCTTCCGAATAACCCAGCCAGCCCGGCGCGGTGGTGTAGCCCGGATAGCCCTCCTCCCGCATCTGCGCCTCGCGCTTCGCTTTGCCCGGCACTTGGCGACGGAGCAACGCGATGGCTTCTTCGGGAGTGATGGCGTCGGTGACATAGCTGAAGTCCAGGCATTTCACCAACTGCTCGGGGGTCATGTCGGCCAGCAACTTCCAGACCGGCTTGCCCTCGACCTTGGCCCACAGGTCCCACACCGCATTGACCAGCGCGGCGGTGGCCAGATGGATCACGCCTTTTTCCGGCCCCAACCAGCGCAATTGGCTGTCGCCGGCTGTGATGGTGTGCCAGAACGCGCCCATGTCCGCAGTGATCGATTCCAGGCTCAGCCCCACCACGCAGGGCGCCAGGGAGTGAATCGCGGCGGCGCAGATCTCATTGCCCCGCCCGATGGTGAACGTCAGGCCGTGGCCTTCCAGCCCGTCCGGTGAATCGGTGTGCAGCACGACATAGGCAGCGGAATAGTCCGGCGCGCTGTTCATTGCGTCGGAGCCGTCGAGGGACAGGGAGGTGGGAAAGCGGATGTCGCGGACGGAAATGGACGTGATCTGCATGGTGGACTCTTGTTATGGGTAGCAAGATGGACGGGGGTGGGAGCGAGCTTGCTCGCGAAAGCGGCGTAACAGGCAAATTCGTAGCAGGTAAAACGCCTTCACGAGCAAGGTGGAACGCCACCCCGGTCACTCCCACAGGGACATGCGACTGTAGGACGGTTTGCGATACAGGCATAATCGCCAAATCCTAATCATCGATATCAAATCCGATATGTCAGATTCACCACCCTCCCCCGATCTGCCTGGCCCTTTCCCGATGCTGAAAATCTCCAGCCGGCAGATCGCGTTGCTCTACGCGTTGGGCGAACTGGGCAATCTGCGCAAAGCTGCCGCCGCCATTCACACCACCCAGCCCGCCGCCAGCCTCTTGTTGCAACAGCTGGAAGAGCGCCTTGGCGTGCAACTGTTCGAGCGCTTGCCGCGCGGCATGCAGCCGACGCTGTCCGGCGAGGTGATGATTCGCTACGCCCAGGGCGCGCTGCATGAGTTCGAATACGCCGAAGCGCAGCTGGCCGAGCTGGCACGCGGGTCCACGGGGATGGTGCGCATCGGCACGGTGATGGGCCCGGTGCCGACGCTGCTGACCCGCGGCGTGCTGGCGTTCAAGGCCGCGCACCCGAAAGTGCGCATCGCCCTGGAAGTCGGCACCAGCGATGAATTGATACCGGCACTGATTCGCGGCGATTTCGATGTGGTGCTGGGCCGGCTGCCCGATCAGCTCGACGGCCAGAGCCTCGATATTCAGCTGTTCGAACAAGGCGAATGCATGCGCATCATCGCCCGGCCGCAGCACCCTCTGGTGAACCACAGCAACCTGACCCTGGCGGAGCTGGCGCCGCTGACCTGGATCCTTCACCCCATCGGCAGCCCCATGCGGCGCCAGGTTGAGAACGCATTGCAGGCAGCGCAATTGATTGAGCCCCTGGACATCATCGAAACCCGTTCGATTCTGGCGACCACCTCGATGCTGGAATCCTCGGACATGATCGCCGTGGTACCCAATGACGTCGCCCGGCACTACGCCCGCTACGGCATGGTCGCCATTCTGCCGGTGGAGTTGCCGTTGAGCATGGCCAATCTTGGCCTGATGACGTCGAAGGCCAGGCCGATGTCGGCAGCGGTGAAGGCACTGCTCGCTTTCCTGAGCTCACGTTTCTAAAGTCGAAGAGGGTCGGACGAATCGATAACCCCGCGTTATCGCTCAATCGAAACCTTTCATTGGGAAATTACCCACCGGCTTCATAGAGTGGCTGAAAATCGGCCAGCAACGTCCGCACTTACGGGGCGGCTGCTAGAGAGGTCGTGAATAACAATAACCGGCCAGCCACGGGGCCGACCCCGACGCAAGCCGTCGTCTCGCCCCGCTGATGCAGGCCGCCACCGTCATGAGAGGCCGCATGGAACTCATCGCCAAAACGCCTGCATTCGACAGCAGCGCGCTGTTCATCCGCCTGAATCCCCTCGATAACGTGCTGATCGCTCGCCAGGCGCTCAACGAAGGCACGCACCTGGACGAAGAAAACGTCACCGTCTCGCAGCCGATTCCTTCCGGGCACAAGGTCGCGGCGGTTCGGGTCGAGCAGGGTCAGCCGCTGCGGCGTTACGGCCAGATCATCGGCTTCGCTTCACAGCCCATCGAAGCCGGGCAGCATGTGCATGTGCACAACGTCGAGATGGGCGACTTCTCCCGTGACTACGCCTTTGGCGTCGATGCCCACGAAACGCCGAAAACCGAAGCGTTCTTTCAGGGCATCGTGCGCGCCGACGGCCGTGTCGCGACGCGCAATTACATTGGCATTCTCACCTCGGTGAACTGCTCGGCCACCGTGGCACGGGCCATCGCCGACCGCTTTCGTCGCGATATTTTCCCGGAAGCCCTCGCGGACTACCCAAACATCGACGGCGTGGTCGCGCTGACCCACGGTTCGGGCTGCGCCATCGATTCCAAGGGCGAGGCCATCGACCTGCTGCGCCGGACCCTCGCGGGCTACGCCGTGCACCCGAACTTTGCGGCGGTGCTGGTGGTGGGCCTGGGCTGCGAGACCAACCAGATTCAGGACATGCTCGACAGCCAGGGCCTGAAAGCCAGTGACCAACTGCGCGCCTTCACCATTCAGGGCACCGGCGGCACGTCGAAGACCATCGCCAGCGGCATCGTCCAGGTGCAATCGCTGCTGCCCCAGGCTAACCGGGTCACCCGCGAGACCGTCAGTGCCCGGCACCTGATCGTCGGCCTGCAATGCGGCGGCTCCGACGGCTATTCCGGCATCACCGCCAACCCGGCGCTTGGCAATGCGGTGGATCGGCTGGTGGCGGCGGGCGGCACGGCGATTCTGTCGGAGACCCCGGAGATTTACGGCGCCGAGCATTTGCTGACGCGGCGGGCGGCGACTCAGGCGATCGGCGAAAAGCTCGTTCAGCGCATTCACTGGTGGGAAGACTACTGCCAGCGCATGAACGCCGAGCTGAACAACAACCCGTCCGCCGGGAACAAGGCCGGCGGGCTGACGACCATTCTGGAGAAGTCCCTGGGCGCGGTGGCCAAGGCCGGCTCCACCAACCTGATGGGCGTGTATGAATACGCTGAAGCCGTTCGCGCCCAAGGCCTGGTGTTCATGGACACACCGGGCTACGACCCGGTCTCTGCCACGGGGCAAGTGGCCGGCGGCGCCAACCTGATTGCATTCACTACCGGTCGCGGTTCCGCCTACGGTTGCGCGCCGACGCCGTCGATCAAGCTGGCGACGAATAACCGCGTGTTCGAATTTCAGCAGGAAGACATGGACGTGAATTGTGGGGGCATCGCCGACGGCACGACGACAATCGAAGAACGCGGCGCGTACGTGTTCCAGATGATGCTGGACATTGCCTCCGGCGCCCGCAGCAAAAGCGAACAACACGGTTATGGGCAAAACGAATTTGTGCCGTGGCACATCGGTGCGGTGACCTGACAGGACAGGCTGCCTTGGTAGGACCGGCTTCAGCCGGGAAGCTGTCTGGGTTTCAGTGGGACCGGCTTTAGCCGGGAAGCTTTTCCAGCGTCACACCGCAACATGGATGGTGCCCAAACCGGACCCTTCCCGGCTGAAGCCGGTCCCACAGGGGAAATGCGTCGCCTGCTGCACCGCGTTTTCCTGGTAGGACCGGCTTTAGCCGGGAAGCTTTTCAAGCCCTTACAACAATAAAAAAGGTGCGCAATGAAATCCCTAAAGACCTACCAGACGATCACCATCGTCTTCCTGATGCTGTTCGGGATCGTCAATTATCTGGACCGCAGCGCGCTGTCCATCGCCAACACGACGATTCAGAAAGACATGCTCATCAGCCCCTCCGAAATGGGCATTCTGTTGTCGGCGTTCTCGCTGGCTTATGCCTTTGCGCAGTTGCCGATGGGCATGCTCATCGACAAGCTCGGCAGCAAGATCGCCTTGGGCGGCGCGCTGATGGTGTGGTCCCTCGCGCAGACGGCGTCGGGCTTCGTCAACAGCTTCAGCGGCTTCTTCGCCCTGCGCGTACTGCTGGGGATCGGCGAAGCACCGATGTTTCCGTCAGCCGCCAAAACCCTCAACGAGTGGTTCGAGGAGCACGAGCGCGGCACCCCGACAGGCATCGTCTGGTCGGCGACCTGCATCGGGCCGTGCCTGGCGCCGCCGCTGCTGACGCTGTTCATGGTCAACTTCAGCTGGCGCGGGATGTTCATCATCACCGGTGTGCTCGGCATCGTCCTGTCGCTGTGCTGGCTGGTGTTCTACAAAAGCCGCGCACAGTACCTGAAGGCGCTGGCGGTTGAGGGCCGTGAACCCGCCGTTCAGGTGGTTCAGGCCGATGCTGCGCCAAAGGCTTCGTTCTTCGCCGGCTGGCTGGACCTGTTCAAGCACCGCAGCACCTGGGGCACGTTCCTCGGTTTCATGGGCGTCATCTACATGCTCTGGTTGCACCTGACCTGGCTGCCCGGCTACTTCCAGAGAGAACACGGCCTCGACCCCTATCAAACCGCCTGGGTCGTGTCGTTCGCCTATGTATTCGGCGCGATTGGCACCATCGCCGCCGGACGCATCTGCGATCGGCTGGTCAAGCGCGGCGTCGGTGTGCTCAACAGCCGCAAATACACAGTGATCGGCGGGCTGGTGTTCGCTGCGGTCTTCACCCTGCCATTGACCTTCGTTACCGGCCTGAGCGGTTGCGTCGCCCTGCTCTGCCTGGCGCTGTTCGGCATCAACCTGTCCAGCGCCACGGCGTGGATGGTGGTCAATACCGTGGTCGACACCAAACGCGTGGCGTCTCTGGGGTCGATCCAGAATTTCGGCGGCTACATCGCAGGCTCCATCGCGCCGATCGTCACCGGGTTCAGCGTGCAATATTCCGGCACCTTCGCCACGGCCTTTGCGGTCAGCGCCATCGTGGCGTTGCTCTCGGCGGTCGCCTACTTTGTGCTGCTCAAGGCGCCGATACCCGAACACACCAACACGGCGCAGAAGGACTGGCAGGCGAATCTGGATGAGGTGCAAGGGCGTCGGGTTTGATCGGTGCTCCTCCAGCGGATTCCCGGGACCTCGCACTCGGTCCTAGGAATGCTGCAGTAGCCCGCCGAACGCAACGCCGGTGTCAACATCAGCCAAACTCGCACACCGCTCTATAACCACGTCACGCCCACACCGCAGCGCATCTCCCGCAGATGATTTATACGCCATAAATTTCCCTTCAAAATCCCGCACTTGTCCTACGCTGTGATTCAGACGGGTCGCTGTTGCGATGCTGCGTGTCCGAACGAGTGGATTGTTCGTCACAGTGGCGGGTCTGAAATCGTGACAGTCAGCGAGGGTGGGGTTTGAGACAGGTAGAAGGATCGGAGTTCGGCGTCAGAAACCGACGACTCAAACGCATGCCCGTATTGTGGCTGGCGGGGCTGTTTACCTTGTTGGTGTGCATCTCCATCACGAGCATCACCGTCTGGCAATTGCGCCAGACGCGCATTCACGAGCTGGAAATCGCCAACACCAACGTCGCCAACCTTTCGCGCTCGATGGCGCAGCACGCCGATGACGCCTTCGATCAAGCGCACATCGCCGTGTCCGCGGTGGTCGAGCGGCTTTCATTCGACGGTTTCGGCGCCGCCAGCGGTTCGCGGATGCACGATTATCTGCGCGCCACTGCCGCCAGCGTCGAACAGCTCCAGGGCCTGTTCATCTACGACAAGGACGGCAACTGGGCGGCCACCTCCCTCAACCACATGCCGGCCAGCGCAAACAATGCGGACCGTGAGTATTTTCGGTTCCATCAATCCATCGCCAGCAACCTGCCCCACGTCGGTCCCGCCATCCAGAGCCGCACCACGGGTGACTGGATCATCCCGGTGTCGCGACGGGTGGACGATGAGATGGGCAACTTCGCCGGTGTGGTGCTGGCCACCGTCGAACTGAATTACTTCGAACGGTTCTTCGAGCGCTTCGACATCGGCAAGCATGGCGTCATCACACTGACCATGGCCGACGGGACCGTGTTGGCACGACGTCCGCTCATTCAAAACGTGCGCGGTACCTCCATTGGCGACGGCGAATTGTTCCGCCTTTACGTCCGCGAACACTACGAAGGCACGGCGAACGTCGTCTCGATGCTCGACCACGAACAGCGCCTGTACGGCTACAAGAAACTGGACCGCTACCCGATGGTGGTGCTCGCCGGTCTGTCCCAGCGCGAGGTGCTCGACGAGTGGCGGCAATACGCCTGGCGCTCGCTGGCGATCATCATCTGCGTGGTGGTCGCCAACCTGCTGTTTGGCGTGTTGCTGTTCCAGCAGATCCGTTTCGGCCTCAACGCCGAATCACAGCTGCGCATTGCCAGCCACTCGCTGGAAAAGCTCGCGCTGCAGGACAGCCTGACCGGCCTGGCCAATCGTCGGCATTTTCAGGAGATTCTCGGTCTGGAGTTTCTCAACGGGCAGCCGAACTTGCATCCGCTGAGCCTGATCATGATCGACATCGATTTTTTCAAGAGCTACAACGACAACTACGGGCACGTCGCGGGCGACAAATGCATCGTTGCCGTGGCCGAGTGCATTCGCAGCAACATCAATCGCACCGGCGACCTGGCGGTGCGTTACGGCGGGGAAGAAATGGCCGTTTTCCTGCCCTACAGCGATATGCAGGGCGCGGTGAGCCTGGCGGAGAAAATCCGGCTGGCCGTACTCACTCGAGCCCTTGAACACCACGGCAACCCGATCGGCATCGTTAGCATCAGTCTGGGGGTGTATGGCTGTAAAGCGCAGGAATGCGAGACCCTGGAAGACTTCGTCAAACGGGCGGATGCGGCGCTGTACGCCGCCAAACACCAAGGTCGCAATCGCACTGTGGCCTGGCAGGAGACGAAGCTGCTCAGTGCGCTGCCCGCGCCGTAACCATCTGCGCGACCTTGCCGCGAAACAGCTCCAGACGGTCGGCCGGCGCGTCGTATTCAACCACCAGCGCGCCCACCTCCTCACACTGCGCGACCTGGTAATGCGCAATGCTGGAGAGCTTCTCGTTAATGACCGCCACCGCCACCTGACCGCTGCGCGCCACCACGGCGCGCTTGAACTCGGCGACGTCCATGTCGAACGCGGTCACGCCTTTCAGCGCATCCAGCGCACAGGCGCCGAGAAAGCACAGATCGAAATTGAAGTGGGCCAGTTGCTGAATGGTGGTGAAGCCGTAGGTGCTACCGGCGACGGGACTCAAGCGCCCGCCCAGCAGAATCACCTCCACCGACGGCAGCTTCATCAGCTCGACGGCGATCAGCGGCGCGTTCGTGGTGACGGTCAACGGCATGTGAGGATCAAGGGCTTTGGCGATGGCCAGATTGGTCGAGCCGCCGTCGATAAACACGTGCTGCCCGGCGCTGATCAATCCCGCCGCCGCGATACCCAACTGACGCTTGCGCCCGGGCTCATGCTCGACACGCATGGCCAGCGGCCCGTCCGACGCCAACGAAATCGCCCCGCCGTACACGCGTTTGCACAATCCGGCAGCCGCCAGCGCGCCCAGATCACGACGAATGGAATGCTCGGACACATTGAATTCGGCCGCCAGGTCCGCGGCGATCACCCGACCGTGCACGGCCAGACGCTCGGAGATCAAACGCTGACGCTCGCCGGGAAATGCTTCAGGATTGGCAGACATGAGGCCTCGGTAAAGGGCTGAATCGATCAGAAACGAGCAGGATCATGCGGCGACGCCATTGGCAAAGTCAATGTGGCGGCGATTTGAGAAGACCCAGCTGGGCAGTGGATCTAACTGCGGCCAGACCACCGCCTTAGTGAGCAAGCTCACTGCCACATGGCCAGTGCTCGCCGTCGGACATCGCGGTTGCCTGGATGAACGGCCGGCGCGTCCAGTCTCTCAACTTGCGCCAATTTCCAAGAAAACAGAACACCGTGCGGGAGCGAGCTTGCTCGCGAAGATGCCGGTACATTCGCCGGATTTTCAGCGATGAAATGCCGTGTCCTTGAGCCATGGGACGCGCCATCCCGGTCACGCCCACACGATCGATGTTGGCTACCCGCAGTGCAACTTCAGGAAGATGGACGATCTGCCCACCGCCCCACTTAAAGCGTCACTGCAACAACGAATAAACCAATGCCGAAATCGAGATCAGCCCGATCACCACCACAAACATGTTCGACAGTTTGCCCGCATACCGGCGCATGGCCGGCACTTTGCGCACGGCGTACATCGGCATGAGGAACAGCAGTGCGGCAATGACCGGGCCGCCGAGGGTTTCGATCATCCCCAGAATGCTTGGGTTGAGCGTCGCCACCAGCCAGCAGACCACCAGCATGAAGCCTGCGGTCAGGCGATCGAGCAGGCGTGGTGAAGGACGGCGGCCGGTCTTCATTACCAGACCTTTGAGGCCTTCACTGGCGCCGATGTAGTGGCCCAGAAACGACTTGGTGATCGCGACGAAAGCAATCAGCGGCGCGGCAAACGCGATGGTCGGGTTGCTGAAGTGGTTGGCCAGATAAGACAGGATCGACAGGTTCTGCGCCTTGGCTTCCGCCAGTTGCTCAGGCGCCAGGGTCAGCACGCAGCTGAAGACGAAGAACAGCACCATGACCACCATCAGCAGGTGGGCGCGGGCCAGGATTTGCGAGCTGCGCGGTTCGGCCTGCTCGCCGTATTGACGCTTCTGGTCGACGGCAAATGCCGAGATGATGGGCGAATGGTTGAACGAGAAGACCATCACCGGAATCGCCAGCCACAGGGTGTGCAGCAGCGACGAGGGTGCCGGAAAGCTGCTGGCCGTGGTCAGAATGCCGCCGTTCCAGTGCGGAATCAGAAACACCGCGAGGAACAGCAAAGCCACGATAAACGGGTACACCATCAGGCTCATGGCCTTGACGATGATCTGCTCACCGCAACGCACCACCGCCAGCAAGCCAAGGATCAGCACAAACGCCAGCAGCGCCCGGGGCGGCGGCTGCACATGGAGTTGGTGCTCCATGAAACTGCCCACGGTGTTGGTCAGCGCCACGCTGTAGATCAGCAGGATCGGAAACACGGCGAAGAAATACAGCAGCGTGATCAAGGCACCGGCTTTCCTGCCGAAATGCTGCTCGACCACTTCGGTGATGTCCGCGCCATCGCGCCCCGACAGCACGAAACGGGTCAGCCCGCGGTGCGCGTAGAAAGTCATCGGAAAGGCCAGCACGGCCAGAATCACCAGCGGCCAGAACCCGCCGATACCTGCGTTGATCGGCAGAAACAACGTGCCTGCGCCGATGGCGGTGCCGAACAGCCCGAGCATCCAGGTGGTGTCGTTGCGGTTCCAGGTCGTTACGCTCGCGGGGGCGGCGTCGACGGTGTGTTCGACGCTGTTGGCCTGATCATTCATCCGGTCGATTCTCCGTTGCCGGTGATAGCTACATGGTCAAAAGCGCGTCGAAAAACGTGGCAGTCGGCGCCCCTGACCGGTTCTCTACAGGGAAAGGGGCGCGATTGTCCGGGATTGGAGAGCAGAATCAAAGGCTTGTCGGACCAAAAGCGTGCGGAACCGGAGGATGAAAGTTTCAAACCGGCTTAACTTCCGGCGCAAATAAGTAACTCTTCTTACTTATCAAAGCGGAAACTTCCCACGCCGGATATGCAAAAATTAGTTCGCGAAACGAATTGTAAATCCACGGCAGTACACGTTTACTTCCTCCTGCACTAGGCTCTCGATCTACATTCAACCGCCCATGGAAGGCAACTCATGTTCAAGACTTTCGCTGTTATCACATTACTCACTGCCAGCTCGTTCGCCAGTGCAAACACTACCTCCGATCAATGCGCAACACTTGACAAGCAGCAGGCCGCAATGCTGTTCGACCGCTGGAATAACGCCCTGAAAACCGGCGATTCGAGCAAGGTGGCGGCGAACTACACCGCCGATGCCGTGCTGCTGCCCACCCTCTCCAACCAGCCCAGAACAGACCTTGCGGGCAAACTTGATTACTTCAATCACTTCCTTGAAAACAAACCGGTGGGCACTGTCGACAGCAGCACTGTGATGACAAGTTGCAATACCGCAATCGACACAGGCCTTTACACTTTTCGTTTTAACGACCACTCAAGCGTCAAAGCGCGTTACACCTTCACTTATGCACACGTGGATAACCAGTGGCTGATTACATCCCACCATTCCTCAGCCATGCCCGAGTAACGCACATTCAGTAAACAGCCGGCCTGACGTCCAACGCCAGGCCGACTCACATTTCAGACCCTTCCCACACCTCACTCACCTGCGACGTCGCGCCGCAACGGCATGCTCAGCTCCACCCGCAAACCGTCCTGACGGCTGTCAAAGCGCAGCGAACACGCACAGCGTTGAACGATGGCCTGAACAATCGCCAGGCCCAGGCCAGCGCCGGGGCTTTTGCCGTTGCGCCAGAAGCGCTGGGTGAGCTTGTCCAGGTCCGGTTCGGGAATCCCCGGTCCATGGTCGCGAACGCGGAAATGCGCCTGCCCGTCGAAGGTTTCAACACTCAGTTCCACCTGCGCCGCGGCCTGGCTGTGGCGCAGCGCGTTGTCCAGCAGATTGCGCAGCGCGGCCACCGCCAGCGCCGCCGGCATCTGTACGGCGGCGCTGGACAACTGCGACGGCAGTATCAGGTCGATGCGCTGCTCGTCGCCGTGACTGGCGTCGTGAATGGCCAGCCGAGCGACCTGTTCGGCGTCGCACTGCACACCGTCATCGAACGACAGGCTGCCCTCGACCCGCGCCAACAGCAGCAGCTGTTCAAGGGTGCGGTGCATGCGATCGGCGCCCTCCTCCGCATGGGCCAGCGCTTTATCGCGTTTTTCGCCCTCGGTCATGCGCGCCACTTGCAGATGGGTTTTGATGGCAGTAAGCGGGCTGCGCAGTTCATGGGCGGCATCGCCGGTCAGCCGACGCTCGCGCTCAAGGGTCTGGGCAATGCGCTGAAACAGCTGGTTCTGGCTGACCAGCAGCGGCTGCAACTCGCTGGGAAGGTTGGGCACGTCCAGCGGCTCGACCGAGTCCGCGCTGTGCCGATTCAAGGCATCGCGCATGCGGTTGAGCGGCGCCAGCCCCCGGCCGATGCCGAACCAGACCAGCGCCAGGCTGCCGAACAGCGCGACGAGCACCGGCACAGACGCCGCCAGCAGCACCGAGTGCCCCAGCACGTCGCGCTCGATCTGCCGGTCGGCGGTGCTCACCCGTACATTGCCATGCATCATCGTGTACACGCGCCAATGGTCGCCGTTGATCATCTGGTCATGGAAGCCGCTGGCGTCGGCCTTCAGCGGTTCGCTCGGCGAGCTGTCGGTGCGCGCCAGCACCTGCCCGCGCAGGGAGCTCAACTGACACGCCATGCCGTTGGGCAACGCCGGATCGTCGGCCCGCAGCGAGCGGGTGTCGCTGCCGGTGGGCATCTGCATCTGCTCGAGCAGCCCGGCGACCATGCGCGCCGAGGCCTCAAGGCGCTGATCGAGGGACTGCATCATCTGCGTGCGCAAGTCGCGCAGCATCCACGCCGCCGCCAGCACCCAGATCAGAATGAACGCCGAGCCCAGAATCAGACTTAGCCGCGTGCGCAGGCTCATCATGGCGTGGGCTCCGAATCATGGCCGGCCGGGCCGAGGCGATAACCGAGCCCGCGGACGGTTTCGATAATGCGGCCGCCCAGCTTGCGCCGCAGGTGATGGATATGAACATTGAGGGCGTTGCTCTCCACTTCGTCGCCGAAGCCGTACACGCAGTCCTTCAACTGTTCGCCCGAAAGCACGCGACCGCTGTTGTTGAGCAACGCTTGCAGCAGGGCCTGTTCCCGGCGGGACAGATCGACCGGCTGACCGGCAAGGCGGGTTTCCCGGCTGCTCGGGTCATAGCTGAGCACGCCATGTTCGATCACGTTGACGCTGCGCCCGGCCATGCGTCGCACCAGGGTGTGCAGGCGCGCGCTGAGTTCACGCAGGTCGAAGGGCTTGAGCAGGTAATCGTCCGCGCCGGCCTGCAAGCCGTCGACACGGTCGGTGACGGTATCGCGAGCGGTAAGAATCAGCACCGGGATTTCCACGCCCTGCTGGCGAATCTGGCGCAACAGCTTCAGGCCATCTTCATCGGGCAGGCCGAGGTCGAGGATCACCACGTCGAAATGTGCGGCCGACAGCATCGCCCGCGCCGATGAGGCCGTGGCCACGCGGTCCACTGTCAGGCCCTGGGCATCGAGGCCTGCGACGATGCCGCTGGCAATCAGGTCGTCGTCTTCACAAAGCAGTACGTGCATGGTCGGCCCGGAAAAAAAGGCGATTGAAGCGCAGAGGGATTAACGGCGGATTATGCACGAGCCGCCGCAGACACGACGCGCCGCACAGCGTTAATCGACTGTTAATCGCCACTGCGCAGGCTGCGCCCCATTCATAAGGATTGGAAGGTGAGCATGCGTAGGTTGTGGTTGATGATTCTGATGCTGATCCCGTTACTGGCGCAGGCAGTGCCCGGCGGGGATCCCTTCCCGGCGAAATCCGGTCCTTCACTCTTCAGCGAGAAGCCTGATTTTCTGTCGGCGAAGGACGCCTTCATTTTTACCTCGGAGCGACTGGCGTCCGGGCAAACCCGCCTGTACTGGCAGATTGCGGACGGTTATTACCTGTATCAGCAACGGCTCAAGTTCGACGGACTGAGCCAGGAACAGCAGCCCGGCCTGCCGACCGGCGAGGACCATCACGACGAGTATTTCGGCCAGCAGCAGGTCTATCGGCAGGCCCTTGAACTGACAATCCCGGCCTCGGCCAACGGTCAGATCAAAGTGAGCTGGCAGGGCTGCGCCGATGCCGGGTTGTGCTATCCACCGCAAAGCCAGCTCGTTGATGTGGGCAGCGGCAACGCGCAACCGGCCAGCACTGAAAAAGGCAACAACGTCGGCAATCAGGCAGAGGACGAGGCACTGGCGAGTGGCCTGGCGCAGCGTTCACTGGCCCTGAGCCTGCTGGCGTTTTTCGGGTTGGGTCTGCTGCTGGCGTTCACGCCGTGTTCACTGCCGATGCTGCCGATCCTGGCCGGCGTGGTGGTCGGCAGCGGCGCAAGACCCGCCCGGGGCTTAGCGCTGGCGAGCGTTTACGTGCTGAGCATGGCGACGATCTACGCCGGGCTGGGCGTGGTCGCCGCGCTGTTGGGCAGCAACCTGCAATCGACCCTGCAACAGCCGTGGCTGCCGGGCAGTTTCGCGGTGCTGTTTGTGGTGCTGGCGCTGCCGATGTTCGGCTTCTTCGAGCTGCAGTTGCCGGGCTTCCTGCGCGACCGTCTGGAGAAGGCCGGGCGTCAGCGCCCAGGCGGCAGTCTGTTGGGCGCCTCTGCCCTCGGCGCGCTGTCGGGACTGATGATCGGCCCGTGCATGACCGCCCCACTGGCCGGCGCCCTGCTGTATATCGCCCAGAGCGGCAATGCGCTGCACGGCGCGCTGGTGTTGTTCGTCATGGGCGTGGGCATGGGCCTGCCACTGTTGCTGCTGGTCACGGTCGGCACGCGCTTTCTGCCAAAACCGGGCGCCTGGATGAATCTGATAAAAGGCCTCTTCGGCTTCCTGTTGCTGGGCACCGCGCTGATCATGATTCGGCCGTTGCTCGCCGAGGTACTGTGGTTGGGGCTGTTCGGCGCATTGCTGATCATCTTTGCCTACAGCGCCATCGTGCACACCCGGACGTTGCAACGCGCCTCACGCCTCTGCGCACCCGTCGGTCTGCTCGTAGGCCTGTGGGGCATGATGATGGTGATCGGCGCGGCGGCGGGTGGCGACGACCCCTGGCAACCGCTCAAGGTCTACAGCGGGTCGAAATCATCCACCCCAAGCGCGGCCCATGACGCGTTCACCACGATCAAGGAACCGCAGGCCCTGGACCGGGAACTCGCCGCTGCAGCAGCCGCTGGGCAGTGGGTGCTGGTCGACTATTACGCTGACTGGTGCGTGTCCTGCAAAATCATGGAAAAGACCGTGTTCGCCAAAGCTGAAACCCTGCAGGCCTTGGACGGCGTGCGCCTGCTGCGCCTCGATGTTACGGCCGACAACGACGCCAGCCGGGCGCTGCTTGATCGTTTCAACGTGCCCGGGCCGCCGACGCTGGTGTGGATCGCACCGGACGGCAGCGAACGACGCGACCGGCGTATCACCGGCGAAGTGGGCCTCGAAGGCTTTTTGCAGCACTGGCAAACCACCCGGGGGCGCGACTGATGCTGAGTTTTTCCGTGGGGCCGTTCGCCCTGTCGCTTAATCATTTGCTGCTGCTTGTTGCCCTGGCGCTGGCGACTTTGGTCGGCTGGATCAGTGGCCGCAAGCAGCGAATAAACCCGGAACGCGCCGTCTTCGGCCTGTTTATGTTCGGACTGCTGGTGGCGCGTCTGGCGTTCGTCGCGCGCTACTGGGCGCAGTATAAAAGCGACCTGCTGCGCATCGTTGATGTCCGCGACGGCGGGTTCAGTCCCTGGCCCGGTGTCATCGCCGCTGTGGTCGGTGCCGCTGTCATCGCTTGGCGCCGACCATTGCAGCGCAGGCCACTGGGATGGGGCGTCGCCAGCGGGTTGCTGTTCTGGTGGCTGAGTAGTCTGGCCATTGAAAGCCTGCGTCGGGATGTCCCGCTGCCGGATCTGACGCTGCGCAACGGCGCCGGCGAGTCCGTGCAGCTGCGCGATTACACAGGCCGCAAACTGGTGATCAACCTGTGGGCGACGTGGTGCCCGCCGTGCCGGCGGGAAATGCCCGTGCTGCAAGCCGCGCAGCAGGCCAATCCCGACGTCGTATTTCTGTTCGTCAATCAGGGAGAAAGCCCCCATGAAGTGGCGACGTTTCTCAGCAGCCAGGGTCTGCAACTGGACAACGTGCTGTTCGATGACAGCGGCGAACTGGGTCGCCGTGCCGGTTCAGCCGCCCTGCCCACCACGCTGTTTTACGGGATGAACGGCCGTCAACTGGACGGGCATCTGGGCGAACTGTCCAGCGCCAGCCTCACCCATTACCTGGACGGCTTCAGCCAGCCGCCGAGCGCTTCTTCACCGACGT
The DNA here is from genome assembly GCF_014841665.1 of Pseudomonas sp. CFBP 8772. Lineage (NCBI taxonomy): Bacteria > Pseudomonadati > Pseudomonadota > Gammaproteobacteria > Pseudomonadales > Pseudomonadaceae > Pseudomonas > Pseudomonas sp. CFBP 8772. The sequence continues at coordinate 89,795 of NZ_JACYUI010000008.1, forward strand.
CTTCACAGCCTTCGTCACCCCCTTCTTCGCAACAGAGGACCACCCCATGAACATCATGCGCCCTGCGCTCATCGCTATCGCCGTTTCGCTCAGCCTGCCAGGCGCACTGGCCCACGCCGAAGAACTGCCCGCCCCGGTCAAGGCGCTGGAAGCCAAGGGCGCAACCATCAAAGGCAGCTTCGACGCGCCGGCAGGACTGAAGGGCTACGCCGCCGAGTACCAGAATCAGGGCATGGCGCTGTACCTGACCCCGGACGGCAAGCATGTGCTGGCCGGCAACCTGTTCAATGAAAAGGGCGAGGACCTGAGCACCGCGCCCCTGCAGAAGCTGGTCTATGGGCCGATGGCCGAGGCGATGTGGGGCCGCTTGGAAAACAGCACCTGGATCGCCGACGGCGCAAAGACTGCGCCGAAAATCATCTACCTGTTCAGCGACGCCAACTGCCCGTACTGCAACCTGTTCTGGGAGCAGGCGCGGCCTTGGGTCAAATCAGGCAAAGTGCAACTGCGCCACATCATGGTCGGCGTGATCCGCGAGGACAGCGCCGCCAAAGCCGCGAGCCTGCTGGCCGACGCGAACCCGGAACTGGCCCTGCAGAACCACGAGCAGGCGGGCAAAGCCAGCACGCTCAAGGCCATGCAGAACATCCCCAAAGACATCCAGGCCAAGCTCGACGCCAACATGAAACTGATGGAAGACATGGGCCTTTCCGCCACGCCGTCGATTTTCTACAAGGACGAGGCCGGGCACCTTCAGCAGCAACAAGGCGCACCCCGGCCTGAGGCGCTGGCGAAAATGATGGGGCCAAAATAGCCGGCTATCCGCCGTCGTGAGCGGGCGGTGGTGGACGGCGCGCTCTGACCGGTGGCAGCTCGTGTTTCAACGCGGGTACTGCACCGGCCTGTCATCCGTGTAAAAATGTCGACCACCATTTCAAGAGCCACACTCGGGAGGCTCGCTCCATGCGTTACGCCGAAGATCACAAAGCCCAGACCCACCAGCGCATCCTTCAGGAAGCCGCCGCACGCTTTCGCCGTGACGGCATCGGCGCCACCGGTTTGCAGCCGTTGATGAAGGCATTGGGCCTGACCCACGGTGGTTTTTATGCCCACTTCAAATCCAAGGACGACCTGGTCGAGAAATCCCTGCGCTGCGCCGTCGACCAGCTGCAGGCCGCACGCGCCGAGAAACTGGCCGAAGACAACTCGACCCAGACGTTCATCGACCTGTACCTGTCGACCGCCCATCGCGATCACCCGGAAAAGGGCTGCCCGTTGCCGACCATGGCGTCCGAGCTGGGCCAGCGCGGGCAACCGAGCGAGATCACCGACGAGTTGATCCACCGCATGCTCGCAACCCTTGATGCAGGCATGCCGGCCGATGGGCAGAGCAGCGACAAGAGCGTCATGCTGATGTCCGGGCTGGTAGGGGCGATGGTGCTGGCGCGCAGCGCAAAGGATCCGGCGCTGGCCGAGCGGATTCTGGAAACCACCCGCGATCAGCTCAAGCAACTGATCGAGGGCTGACGCTCACTTCCCTGCCCTTTCTCGGCAGGGAAGCGTTACGTTTGTTTCACTGATGCCTTCTCAGGGGATGCCAGCGACGGAACAGCACGCTGGCGTTCACGCCCCCGAAGCCAAAACCGTTCGACAGCGCGTACTCGATGTTCATCGGGCGCGCCTTGCCGCGGACGATGTCGATGCCCACCGCCGCCTCGTCCGGGTTCTCCAGATTGAGGGTCATCGGCGCGATCTGATCGCGGATCGCCAAGGCCGTGAAGATCGCCTCGATCCCGCCTGCTGCGCCGAGCAGGTGCCCGGTGGCGGACTTGGTTGATGTCACGGCAACGCCATTCTGGTCACCAAACACCGTTTTGATCGCCGCCATTTCACCCTTGTCGCCCACCGGGGTGGACGTGGCGTGGGCGTTGACGTGCTGGACGTCGGCCGGCTGGATGCCCGCCTGACGGATCGCTGCCTGCATCGCTCGACGCGCGCCACTGCCATCCTCCGGCCCTGCAGTCAGATGATAAGCGTCCGCGCTGGTGCCGTAGCCGACCAGCTCGACGATGGGCGTTGCACCGCGGGCAAGTGCGTGCTCCAGGGTTTCGATAACGATGATCCCCGCGCCTTCGCCCATGACGAAGCCGTCGCGGTCACGGTCGAAGGGCCGCGAAGCGCGCGCAGGCGTGTCGTTGAAGCCATGGGAGAGCGCACGGGCGGCCGCAAAACCGCCCAGGGCGACGCGGTCGATACAGGCTTCGGCGCCACCGCAGATGGCCACGTCCGCCTCCCCGTTGCGAATCAGCCGCGCGGCATCGCCGATCGCCTGGACACCCGCTGCACATGCAGTGACCGGCGCGCCCAACGGGCCTTTGAAACCGTGCTGGATCGACACATGCCCGGCTGCCAGATTGACCAGAAACGACGGAATGGTGAACGGCGACAAGCGCCGCGGCCCGCGGCTGTCCGTAATGCGCACGGCCTCGGCGATGGCGCCGAATCCACCGACGCCGGCGCCGATGATGGTCGCGGTGCGTTCGCGCTCCTCTTCGGTGGACGGTGCCCAGCCCGCCTGCGTGACCGCCTGTTGCGCAGCACCCAGGGCGAACAAGATGAAGCGGTCCATCTTCTTCTGCTCTTTGGGCGGCGCCGCAGCGTCAGCATCGAACCCGGCTTCAGGGTCTTGCTCCAGTGTCGGCACCGGGCCGCCGACTTTGCCCGGCAAATCAGCCACCGTCCCCTCAGGCAACTGCACAATGCCGGAGCGGCCTTCGAGCAACCGCTTCCATACCGCTTCGACGCCGGAGCCCAATGGCGTTACCAGCCCCATACCCGTCACTACGATGCGACGCTCACTCATGGGTTCACCTTCTCCTCGTTTTTGGCAGTGGCCGGCACCCTTACGCGCCAGCCGTTTTGTAACGCTGCGCCGCGTGCTGCAGCGACAGATTCGGGCCCAGCGCCAGGCGTGCCTGGGTGAACGCCTGCCAGTGCGCGGCGTCGGGCAGCGACGGAATGGTCACCCGCTCCTGCTGATCAAACCCGGCCAACGCGGCGTCGACCATTTCGTTGACGTCCATGACCATTTCCGGCGGGAAGGCGTTGATGTCCATGCCCGCGCGCTCCCAGATTTCAGTGCGTGTGGCACCGGGCATCACCGCCTGAACCTGCACGCCCCGTTCGTTCATCTCGGCGGCCAGCGACTGGGTCAGGCTCAACACATAGGCCTTGCTGGCCGTGTACACCGCGTTGAAGCGCTCCGGCAGCATGGGCACAACGGAAGCGATATTGATGATCGCCCCGGTGCCGCGCGCCGCGAAACCGGCCGCTGCGGCTGATGCCAGATGGGTCAGCGCCACGATATTGAGTTGAATCAGGCGGTCCACCTCGCCCAGATCCGATTCGGCAAGGGGCGTACTCAGTGCAACCCCGGCGTTGTTCACCAGCAAAGTGACCGATGCGTCCGAGCGCAAACGCTGCTCGAGAACGCTGACGTCGTCGGGCTGGGTCAGGTCGGCTTTCACCACCTCGACGTGGATCGAATGCTTTGCGCGCAGATCGGTTGCCAGTGCTTCCAGCCGCGCCTGGTCACGGGCCACCAGCACCAGATCGAATCCGCGCCGCGCCAGCCGGTCCGCGTAAGTGAAGCCAATGCCCGACGAGGCGCCGGTGATGACAGCTTTGCCTTGAGTCTGAGTCGTCATGAACGTTCTCCGTGGGAAGGTAAGCGTAGCGGCGGAGAGATATTACATCCGTAATTTAAAAAATAATATGTCAGTCGACATTTTTCATGTCGTGCGTGATTGGCCAGCCCTGGTTTATTGCAGGCATAAAAAAGACCGATCAGTGATCGGCCTTTGCTCACAGGGTTTTAGTTGATCGACAGCTTGTCGCGGTTCTTGTCCAGCAGCGCTTTGCCGATGCCCTTCACTTCGAGCAACTCGTCCACCGCCGTGAAGCCGCCGTGTTCTTCACGGTAAGCGACGATGGCGTTGGCCTTCGCGGCGCCAATGCCGGACAGCTCTTTCTGCAGGGTTTCCGCACTCGCGCTGTTGAGATTGACCTTGGCGTCCTGCATGCCCGCCGGCGCGGACATGGCAGGTTTGGCGGCTTCAGGCGGGGTGGCGGCAGGGGCGGCAGTCACGGCGAGGGACGTACTCGCGAGCAGTGCGAAGATCAGAGAGGACAGGTAAGAAGTACGCATGAGTCATGCTCCATCGGCATCGTAAGTGGAAGCAGCATTCCTGAGCTGCTTCCCAAACCTAGCCGATGGCGGCAGTGCGTCAACGCAGGGATCGGTGACCGGATATGTCCTGTCTCGCAGGCTCCGTGCACAGCGGCCTGGCGCCCGTTTCAGCGATCATTTGGCTGCGTAAGAAAAGGTTTCCGGTGTGCGTGTACTCAGGGTTCCCGACGACGCTGCTGATGAATCCAGTCAACGATATCGCCCTCGGGCGCATAGCCACTGACGGTGTCCCCGAGGATCTGCCGCACGCGGGTGTAATCATCGTCGTCCAACGCCTTGAGCAGCTGCGAAAGGCTTTGCTTGAAGACGTCCCACGTGAGGAAGTCTTCCTGGGCGCTCATGATCATCGGGTGGCGAGTCGCTGCCACATTGTTGCCGATCAGCAGCTCCTCATAGAGCTTCTCGCCAGGCCGCAGTCCGGTGAACTCGATGGCAATGTCGCCCTGGGGGTTGTGTTCCGAGCGGATGCTCAGGCCCGACAGATGCACCATCTTCTCGGCCAACTCGATGATGCGCACCGGCTCGCCCATGTCGAGCACGAACACGTCGCCGCCCTGCCCCATGGAACCGGCCTGGATCACCAACTGCGCCGCTTCCGGAATGGTCATGAAGTAGCGGGTGATTTTCGGGTGCGTGACCGTCAGCGGCCCACCGGATTTGATCTGCTGATGGAACAGCGGGATCACCGAACCGGACGACCCCAGCACATTGCCGAATCGCACCATGATGAATCGGGTCTTGTTGACCTGATGCACATTGGAGCGGTCGCCGAACATCACCGGCGCGGTTTCCCGGCTCAGTGCCTGCAACGTCAGCTCGGCCAGGCGCTTGGTGCTGCCCATCACATTGGTCGGGCGCACGGCCTTGTCGGTGGAGATCAACACGAAGTTCGCCACGCCGGCCTGCAGCGCGGCTTGGGCCGCATTCAGCGTACCGACCACGTTGTTGAGCACACCCTCGGCGATGTTGTGCTCGACCATCGGCACATGCTTGTAGGCCGCTGCGTGGTAGACCGTGTTGACCTGCCAGGTCTTCATCACGTCCAGCAGCTTGGCGTGATTGCGAATCGAGCCCAGGATCGGCAGCAACTTGACCTTGAGCGACTCGCGGGCCACCCGCCGCTCCAGTTCGGTGAGGATGGTGTACAGGTTGAATTCGCTGTGATCGAGCAGCAGCAGCGTGGTCGGCTTCAGCAGCAGGATCTGCCGGCACAGCTCCGAGCCGATCGAGCCCCCTGCCCCGGTCACCAGCACGCACTGGTTCTTGATGCAGTGTTCGAGCAGTTCTTCCTGGGCAGGTACGGCGTCGCGGCCGAGCAGGTCGGCGATGTCGACTTCCTGCAGATCGTCGACCTTCACCCGCCCGGCGGCCAGATCAGAGAAATTCGGCACGCTGCGAACATGCAGCGGGAAGCCTTCGAGGAAGCCGAGAATTTCCCGGCGGCGCGCACGGGCTGACGACGGAATCGCCAGCAGGATTTCCTGGGCGCCGGTCACATCGATCATCTGCTGAATGTGCTTGGGCTTGTAGACCTGCAGCCCGGAAATGACCCGGTTGGAGATCGAGTCGTCGTCATCGATAAACGCCACGGGGCGCATCGACCGGCCCATGCGCAAGGCGGCAACCAGTTGATTACCTGCCGCGCCGGCGCCGTAAATGGCCACTTTGGGCAGGCCATCGTCACGGGTCGCGAACGGCACATGGCGAGCGGCAGAGAACCAGTCGCCGAGGAAGTACTGACGCATGGCCAGCCGCAGGCCACCGATCATCACCAGGCTCAGCCACCAGTAATTGAACATCACCGATCGTGGCACAACGTGCTGGTGGTTGCTGTAGAGGTAGACCACGACCCCGAGAATCAGGGCCGAAAGGCTGACGGCTTTGATGATCGCGATCAGCGCGTCGTTGCCGAAATAACGCATGACCGCGCGGTACATGCCGAACCGAATGAACAGCGGGATGGCCACCACGGGGGCGCTTGCGAACAGCCAGGTATGGATTTCCAGGGGATTGATGAGCTCGTCGATGCCCAGGCGAACGACGAACGCCATCCACAACGCGAACCAGATCAGACAGACGTCTGCGGCGACCTGCATGATCCGCTTGTGCCGGCGAGGCAGCGCCAACAGCGAAGTGCGAATTTTCTCCATTGTCCCCTCAAGCACGCGTTCAAACTCCTTTCAGTCGACCCTTGCACCGGCCATTGATTCCTGTCCCGCAAGGGAATCGGATCAACAGCATCAGCGCCAATGTCCACGCTCAGCTTTTTTCAAGCGCCCCTGCCTTGAAGATGACTGCCAGGGCGAGCAATGGAGCGTAAGCAATGATCACGCCGAGTGCCCCGTCCAGCCCGAAACGGGTGACACCTACAGCGACCGGCAACAGCCAGCACAGATTGATTACACCAACTGCGGACGTCACGGGAAGGTGCTTGCCAAAACGGCGCGAGGCGAATTGATAAGCGTGACTTCTGTGCGCCTCATAGACCTTGTCGCCCCGAATGAGCCGACGGATGAGGGTTACGGTAGCGTCTACGATGAACACCCCGAGGAGGATAAGCCATACCCACAAGAACTGCGAGGAAATCCACGCGCCCTGCAGCGACAGACAACCGAGCATGATGCCGAGAAACCCGCTGCCGGCGTCGCCCATGAAGATCTTTGCCGGGGGGAAATTCCAGGCCAGAAAGCCCGCCACTGCGCACGCCAGCAGGACCGGCAGCCACACCAGCGTGGCGACACCGCTGAGGGCGTAGATGATCGCCGCACCGACGCAGACGCAGATCGCCTCAACGCTGGCAATGCCGTCGATGCCGTCCATGAAGTTGTACAGATTAAGCAGCCAGACCAGGTAAAACGCCGCCAGCACGTTGACGATCAAGCCCGGGGCGAGGGTCATGCCGAACACGCTGATCGGCGGAAGACCTCCCAGCCAGAACAACGCCCACGCCGCGGCGAAGAAATGCCCCAACAAGCGCCATCGCGCCGCGATGTGGCCGTGATCGTCGAGAAACCCCAGCGCCGCGATCACTGCGCCCGCGCCGAACATGGCCAGGAACGGATCGCGCCCTATCAGCCCTGCACAAAGCATCCAGACCAGTGCCACCAGGTAACTGATGACAATCGCCACACCGCCGCCCCGTGGCGTCGGGATCGTATGAGAGCTTCTACCGTTGGGAATATCGAGCAGGCTCTTGTGCAATGCATATCGTCGCAATACATGCGTCAGCGCAAACGACAACACCCCAACAGCAACCGCGACCCACCAATAATTCATGCTCGATCCGTAACCAGAAAATGCTCGACGGTCTTTTTCAGGCCGTCCTCTACCGACACCGGGGGCTGCCACTGCAACCGTTCGCGATTTTTGCTGATGTCCACCCGCAGCGAACCCAGCACCCGCTCGGCCGCCGATGTGCGACCCAACAGTGAGGCGCCGAGCATGATAAGGGATTCGGGGACGGGAATAAGCCAACCCGATGCCCCAATGTGCGATTTGAGGCGGGCGGCCAGTTCGGTGGTCGACAGGTCCCGGCCGTCGCTGACCAGAAAGACCTGGTTCGCGGCGGCAGGATGATCGATGCAGACGCGGATCAGGTCGATCAAATTGTCCAGCGAGACCAGGCTGCGCGCATTGTTCACCGAACCGAGCGGCAACGGCACACCTTTGCGCAGGGTGCGCATCAGTTGCAGGAAGTTCGCCTTGACGCCGGGCCCATACACCAGCACCGGACGGATGATCACCACCTCCATTGCAGAGGTCTTTGCCAGCGCCAGAAGGCCCTGTTCTGCTTCGTGCTTGGAGATGGCGTAGGGATCGCTCGGATTGGACGCGTCGTCCGGACGAAAGCATTGGCCCCGCGCAGTGGACTCGCCGTTGACCTTGATCGTGCTGATAAAGATGAAGCGCCGGACACCGGCTGCGGCGGCCTGCGCAGCGAGGTTCAGCGTGCCGAGGGTGTTGACCTCCCTGTACAGCGAAAGGGGGTCAGCCGCGGTGTCGTGCATGACATGCACCCGCGCTGCAGCATGAACGACCGTATCGACGTCGTGCAGCACTGCTTGCCATGGGGTGTCGGCAGTCAGCCCGGCAACAGTGGCCGTCGTGACGTTTGCAGAAGAATGGGGCATCGCCCGTCGGCTGACCGCAACAATGTGCGTGTCAGGCAGGTGTGCAAGGTGGTCAACCAGCGCTGTTCCCAAAAATCCCGAACTGCCTGTTACCAGGATTTTTCTGGTCATATCCGATCCATGCACATAAGAACCCGTCGTCAATCATGACGGCCGCTGCGGGGCAGCGGCGCCATTGTAGACGATTGGCTCGCGGCCCTGCCATTCAGTCAGCAGGACCGCGTGCCAAGTGCATCACTTGCCGTTGATCAGCGCTTCGATCTCTTTCACCTTGGCTTCGACCAGGGCTGGATCACGACGGCTTTCGACGTTCAGACGCAGCAACGGCTCGGTGTTCGAACCGCGCAGGTTGAAACGCCACTCAGCGAACTCAAGGCTGATGCCGTCGGTTCTGTCGATGTTCGAGCAGGACGGCGTGTAGTGCTCCAGGATCTTGGCGATGATGGATTTGACGTCGTCGACCTTGTAGTTGATCTCGCCGCTGCACGGGTAGGCCGCCATGCGCTCATCGACCAGCTGCGAGAACTTCTTGCCGGACACCGACATCAGTGCAGCGACCAGCAGCCACGGGATCATGCCGCTGTCGCAATAGGCGAAATCGCGGAAGTAGTGGTGCGCACTCATTTCGCCGCCATACACGGCGTCTTCAAGACGCATGCGCTCCTTGATAAAGGCGTGGCCGGTTTTGCACAGCACCGGCGTGCCGCCCGCCTGCTCGACCTGATCAATGGTGTTCCAGGTCAGGCGCGGGTCGTGAATGATTTTCGAGCCCGGGTGTTGCTTGAGTAGCATTTCTGCCAGCAGGCCCACCAGGTAGTAGCCCTCGACGAAACGGCCCTGCTCGTCAAAGAAGAAGCAACGGTCGAAATCGCCGTCCCAGGCCAGACCCAGGTCGCAACCGTGCTTGAGCAGCGCGTCGCGGGTGATGCTGCGGTTTTCCGGCAGCAGCGGGTTCGGTACGCCATTAGGGAAGTTGCCATCCGGCTCGGCGTTGATGATGACCCACTCGAACGGCAGCTGGGAGCGGATCGCCTCCAGTGCAGGACCGACCGCGCCATTGCCCGGATCAGCGAGGATCTTCAGTGGACGAAGATCGGCGTCTTTGACGTAGGTCAGCAGGTGCTGAATGTAGGCCGTTTTGTCCGGCTTGGACTGAACGCTGCCGTGCTGGGCGGCAACCTGACCGAAATCGCCCGCATCGACACGCTGGCGAATGGCATCAAGGCCGGTGTCACCGCTGATAGGACGAGACGACTTTTGCACCAGCTTCATGCCGTTATAACCCTTCGGGTTATGACTGGCCGTGACCATCACGCCGCCGTCTGCTTCGTAGTGGCTGGTGGCGAAATAGACTTCTTCGGTGCCGCACAGGCCGATGTCGATGACATCCGCGCCGGCTTCCTGGATGCCTTTGATCAAAGCTTGAGCCAAGGCCGGGCTTTCAAGACGCATGTCTCGGCCCACGACGATATTTTTGGCACCCAGTTCGACAACCATGGACCGCCCGATGCGGTACGCGATGTCATCGTCAAGGTCATTAGGCACCTGACCACGGATGTCGTAGGCCTTGAAGCAGCGAGTCTGAAGAGCGGGATAGTCGGAATTCATGTGTAAAAACCTATGCGACGAAAAAACCCGAAGGTTCCTCTGTTCAGTAGAAGCAGCTCGAATGAAGAACTGCACGCAACCCTCGCGCCTGAAAGCTTGAGGCGTGGGTTAGGCATTGGAAAAGGGAATTAGTTATAGGCGCGCTTGTAATTATCTTCAACGCAAGCGTTGAGGTGTCTGGCGCGCGGGGATTCTATCAGGGCAGGCGTGACGCTTTGGGCTTCCTGCGCAGACGCGCGACTGAAACCAACAGCGGGCCAATCAACATGCCCACCAGCAGTGCAAAGATCACCGGCACGGCAACAGGCAGCTCGGGCGCGTTCCAGCCAAAGAATACCAGTGCGACGGTTTGCTGGTTTTCCAGCACAAATACGAGAATCGCCGCTGCGATCAACAGGGCGATAACTAAAAAGATCAGACGCTTCACATTTCGCATGAGAACTCCTCAAAGAGCTATTGGAGCTCGTGCTCCTCTTCTTCGTTCACCCGGTCGCGGAGCTCTTTGCCTGGCTTGAAGTGAGGGACGAACTTGCCATCGAGGCTGACAGACTGGCCTGTCTTTGGATTGCGGCCTACGCGAGGCGCGCGATAATGCAGGGAAAAGCTGCCGAAGCCGCGTATTTCAATACGGTCGCCTGTCGCGAGGCACTGCGACATCTGCTCAAGCATGGTCTTGATGGCCAGCTCCACATCTTTGGATGAGAGCAGTCCTTGATGGGTGACAATTCGTTCGATCAACTCCGACTTCGTCATGTTTTTCCCTTCTTTTTCAAGCAGCTAGGTGAAGCGCTTTGAAGGTTTTAGCATGACCTGAAGCATTTGAACAGAGTATGTCCAGACTTAAATCAACCGAGCTTGAAGATCGTCAACAGGCACTGGCCGAACATGCCGCAAAAACACCCGCCCACAAAAAAGGGCGACCGAAGTCGCCCTTTTTCAATGGTCAGACAGAACTCAGTTCTGTTTTTCCATTTGAGCACGCAGCAGGTCACCCAGAGTGGTAGGACCAGTGCTTTCAGCGGTTTCAGGCTTGCTACGCAGGCTCTGAATCGCTTCTTTCTCGTCTTCAACGTCTTTCGACTTGATGGACAAGCTGATCACGCGGCTCTTGCGGTCAACGCTGATGATCTTGGCTTCGATCTCTTCGCCTTCTTTCAGAACGTTACGCGCATCTTCAACGCGGTCACGGCTGATTTCGGAGGCTTTGAGGGTCGCTTCGATGTCGTCGGCCAGAGTGATGATGGCGCCTTTGGCGTCAACTTCTTTAACGATACCGCGGACGATAGCGCCTTTGTCATTGACAGTGACGTACTCGGAGAACGGATCGCTTTCCAGCTGCTTGATGCCCAGCGAGATGCGCTCACGCTCTGGATCAACCGACAGGATCACGGTGTCAAGCTCGTCGCCCTTCTTGAAACGACGTACGGCTTCTTCGCCCACTTCGTTCCAGGAGATGTCGGACAGGTGAACCAGACCGTCGATGCCGCCGTCCAGACCAATGAAGATACCGAAATCGGTGATCGACTTGATGGTGCCGGAGATCTTGTCGCCCTTGTTGAACTGGCCAGAGAAATCTTCCCACGGGTTAGATTTGCACTGCTTGATGCCGAGGGAGATACGACGACGCTCTTCGTCGATGTCCAGAACCATGACTTCCACTTCGTCGCCAACCTGAACGACTTTAGACGGGTGGATGTTCTTGTTGGTCCAGTCCATTTCGGAAACGTGTACCAGGCCTTCCACGCCTTCTTCCAGCTCTGCGAAGCAGCCGTAGTCGGTCAGGTTGGTAACACGCGCGGTAACGCGAGTGCCTTCCGGGTAACGAGCCTTGATAGCAACCCATGGATCTTCACCCAGTTGCTTCAGACCCAGGGAAACACGATTGCGCTCGCGATCGTACTTCAGGACCTTTACATCGATCTCATCGCCAACGTTGACGATTTCCGATGGATGCTTGATGCGCTTCCAGGCCATGTCGGTGATGTGCAGCAGGCCATCGACGCCACCCAGATCGACGAATGCGCCGTAATCGGTGAGGTTCTTGACGATACCCTTGACCTGTTGGCCTTCCTGCAGCGATTCCAGCAGAGCTTCGCGCTCGGCGCTGTTTTCGGCTTCCAGGACACTGCGACGGGAAACGACAACGTTGTTGCGCTTCTGGTCCAGCTTGATGACCTTGAATTCCAGCTCTTTGCCTTCCAGGTGCGTGGTGTCGCGCACTGGACGGACGTCAACCAGAGAACCTGGCAGGAACGCACGGATGCCGTTAACGTCGACTGTGAAGCCGCCTTTAACCTTACCGTTGATAACGCCCTTGACCACTTCCTCAGCTGCGAAAGCCGCTTCCAGAACGATCCAGCACTCGGCACGCTTGGCTTTTTCGCGGGACAGCTTGGTTTCGCCAAAGCCGTCTTCGACCGCGTCCAGCGCAACGTGGACTTCATCGCCGATCTTGATGGTCAGCTCGCCAGCATCGTTGTGGAACTGCTCCAGCGGGATGAGGCCTTCGGACTTCAGACCAGCGTGAACGGTGACCCAACCAGCCTGGTAATCGATATCGACGATGATCGCGGTGATGATCGAACCGGCCTGAAGGTTAAGAGTCTTTAGGCTTTCTTCGAAAAGTTCAGCAAAGCTTTCGCTCATTTTAATTCCTGTTGATAAGGGCGAAGAATACGCCCATCTGCCACGCTCCAGACAACGTGGGTTTCGTTCATATGAAAGAAAGCCTGCGGGACTATGACTGGTCTCCCACATGGCTTTCTGGTCATCCGGCGAGATCGCGGAGTGCGACTTCACTCAGGATGCGTTCAAGCACCTGCTCGATGGACAATTCGGTGGAATCCAGCTGAATGGCGTCATGCGCCGGCTTGAGCGGGGCTACCGCTCGCTGGGTGTCACGCTCGTCGCGGACACGGATCTCATCTAGCAGACTCGGCAGACTAACATCGTCACCCTTGGCCTTCAACTGCAAATATCGCCGTCGGGCACGCTCGTCGACGCTGGCCGTCAGAAAAATCTTCAACGGCGCGCCGGGAAAGACCACCGTGCCCATGTCGCGGCCGTCGGCAATCAGGCCCGGAAACTCCTGAAACGCCCGCTGGCGCTGCAGCAGTGCTTCACGAACAGCGGGCAACGACGCCACCTGCGACGCGCCACTGCCGACATGCTCATTGCGGATGGCCGACGTCACGTCCTCCCCTTCGAGGATAATGCGCTGACCGTGGTCATCGGTCGCTGCCATGAACTGCACGTCCAGGTGCGCAGCCAGCAGTTTCAGTGCTTCTTCATTGGTCAGATCGACGCCATGGTTGACGGCCGCGAAGGCCAGCAGCCGATACAGCGCGCCGGAATCCAGCAGGGACCAGCCCAGACGTTTGGCCAGCTTGCCGGCCACCGTGCCCTTCCCGGAACCGCTGGGTCCGTCGATCGTAATGACCGGAGCTTGAACTTTCACGATTGCCCCTCTTGCGTTACACGAATACCCACCTGAGCACACAGCGTCAGGAAACTGGGAAATGAAGTCGCCACATTGGCGCAGTCCCGGATATGAATCGGGCTGGCCGCACGCAGCGACGCGATACTGAATGCCATGGCGATGCGGTGATCGCCCTGCGCGTTGATTTCACCACCGCCGAGGTTTCCACCATCAATAATGATGCCATCTGCGGTCGTTTCAACGTTTATGCCGAGCGTCGCCAGACCGTTGGCCATGGCGCCAAGGCGGTCTGATTCCTTGACGCGCAATGCCTGAGCGCCCTTGAGGACCGTTCGCCCTTCGGCGCAAGCGGCGGCAATCAAGAGCGCCGGGAGCTCGTCAGTGGCCAGCGGTATCAGGGCCAGCGGGATATCGATACCCCTGAGACGGGCATGGCGCACGTGCAGATCAGCCACCGGCTCACCGCCCGCATCGCGCGGGTTGTCCAGCGTGATGTCCGCGCCCATCAGGCGCAGGATATCGATGACGCCCGAGCGCGTCGGGTTCACACCCACCCCCTCGAGGATCAAATCCGAGCCCTCAGCGATGGAGGCTGCCACCAGAAAGAACGCCGCCGAAGAAATATCGGCGGGCACTTCGATGCGGGCGGCCTTGAGCTCAACCCCTGACTGCAACGCGACTGTCGCGTCATGAGCGGAAACCGAATGACCCAACCCTTGCAGCATGCGCTCGGTGTGGTCCCGGGTCGGGGCTGGCTCATGCACCATCGTTGTGCCATTTGCGTAGAGACCGGCGAGCAACAGCGCGGATTTCACCTGAGCGCTGGGCAATGGCATGTCGTAGCGGATGGCCTGAAGACCCTGCCCGCCGCGAAGGGTCAGCGGCGGCCGGCCGTCTTCTGCGGTGTCGATCACGGCGCCCATCTGGCGCAACGGTTCGACGACACGGGTCATCGAATGCCGTGACAGCGAGGCATCGCCGGTCAGCACGCTGTCGAATCGCTGCCCGGCCAACAGGCCACAGAGCAGGCGCATCGACGTGCCCGAGTTACCCAGATAAAGCGGTCCCGGCGCAGGTCGCAGCCCGTTGAGGCCGACGCCATGAATGGTCAGGCGACCGTGGTGTGGGCCCTCGATGACCACGCCCAAGTCGCGGAATGCCTGCAACGTTGCCAGCGCGTCCTCACTTTCGAGAAAGCCTTCGACGACGCTGGTGCCCTGGGCCAGGGACCCGAGCATGATCGCCCGATGGGAAATCGACTTGTCACCCGGCACGCGAACCCGCCCCCGGACAACGCCGCCAGGCTTCCCGATAAACTTCAGGTCGGCGCACGTGGCTTGTTCGACGTAGGCACGACGGGCAAGGATCTTGCCGAAATGCTCGCGGGCGACCCGGGCCCGGGTGAACACACCGAGCAACTGGTGGCCATCGCCTGCATCCACGGCATCGCGCAGCGCATCAAGGTCGCTGCGGAAGGTGTCGAGGGTGCGCAGCACCGCCTCGCGATTCGCCAGGAAGATGTCATGCCACATCACCGGATCACTGCCGGCGATGCGCGTGAAGTCGCGGAAGCCCCCCGCCGCATAGCGGAAGATGTCGAGGTTTTCGTTACGTTTGGCCAGCGAATCCACCAGGCCGAACGCCAGAAGGTGCGGCAAATGACTGGTCGCCGCCAGCACTTCATCGTGGCGCTCGACCTGCATGTGCTCGACGTCGGCGCCCAGTGCCGACCAGAGACGGTCAACCAGCGCCAGCGCCAATGGGTCGGTTTCGGCCAGTGGCGTGAGGATGACTTTGTGCCGCTTGAACAGCTCGGCGTTGGAGGCTTCCACTCCGCTCTGCTCGGAGCCGGCAATCGGGTGGCCGGGCACGAAGCGCGGCGGCATCACACCGAACGCTTCACGCGCGGCGCGGACCACATTGCCTTTGGCGCTACCGACGTCGGTCAGCACGGCATTGCCCAGGTCCAATCCAGCCAGTACGCCGAGGAGTTTTTCCATGGCCAGAATCGGCACGGCCAATTGAATGACGTCAGCCCCTACGCAGGCGGCAGCGAGAGTGTCTTCACAGCGATCGACCACGCCCAGCTCCACGGCCAGTGTGCGCGATTGCGGATCGAGATCGACGCCCACGACTTCGCGACACAGGCCACTCTCCTTCAAGCCCTTGGCGAACGACCCTCCGATCAGGCCGAGCCCGACCACCACCAGGCGGCCGATCATAGGCGCAGCGGGTTGCAGCGACGTGACATCAACCACGTGCCAGAACCTTGCTCAACGCCTCGATGAAACGACTGTTCTCGCTCGGCAAACCGATGCTCACCCGCAGGTGATTGGGCATGCCATAACCACCAATCGGGCGAACGATCACACCTTCACGCAGCAATCCTTCGTAAACCGAAGCGGCCTCGCGGCCCAGGTCTACGGCGATGAAGTTGGCTTTGGAGGGAATCCAGCTCAGGCCCATCTGACCAAGCCCCTCTTCCAACTGCTGCATGCCGGCTTCATTGAGCTGACGGCTTCGCGCAACGTAGTCCACGTCGCCCAGAGCAGCGCAAGCGGCGGCCAGCGCGAGGCTGTTGACGTTGAACGGCTGACGCACGCGGTTCAGCACGTCGGCCACGACCGGCGAGGACAACCCATAGCCGACGCGCAACGACGCCAGGCCATAGGCCTTGGAAAACGTCCGCGACACCAGCAGGTTTGGATAGGCGCTCAGGAAGTTAAGCCCGTCAGGCAGCTCGGCGCTTTCGGCGTATTCGATGTAGGCCTCGTCCAGCACGACCAACACGTTGTCAGGCACCTGCGCGAGGAAATCCGCCAGCGCGCTTGGCCCGAACCAGGTCCCGGTGGGGTTGTTGGGGTTGGCGATGAAGACGACTCGGGTGTTGCTGTCGATGGCGGCGAGCATGGCCGGCAGGTCGTGACCCCACGCCTTTGCCCTGGCGACGTGAGCAGTCGCGCCCACGGCCTGGGTGACAATCGGATAGATGGCGAACGCGTGTTCACTGAACACCGCATTCAGCCCCGGCGCCAGATAGGCACGGGCGACGATTTCCAGAATGTCGTTGGAGCCGTTGCCCAGCGTCACTTGCTCGGGCTGCACGCCACAGGCTTGCGACAGCCGCTGCTTGAGCTCGAAACCGTTGCCGTCCGGGTAGCGGGTCAATTCCGCCAGCGCGTCGTTGATCGCCTGCAACGCCTTGGGGCTGGCGCCCATCGGGTTTTCATTGCTCGCCAGCTTGATGATGCGCGCCGGATCGATATCCAGTTCACGCGCCAGTTCGTCCACCGGTTTGCCGGGAACGTAAGGCGATAGTTTTTGCACGCCGGGCTGTGCCAGCGTGAGGAAGTCGCCGCTCATTTACCGCTTTACCTCTTCAGTGAAACCCGTAGGGCTACAAGTCCGGACGCAGGATCAAAGCACTGCCTTCGGATAGGAACCCAACACCTTGAGCGCCACGGCTTCCTGGCTGATCTGCTCGAGAACGGCCTTGATCAGCGGGTCGCGGTGGTGGCCGACGAAATCGATGAAGAACACGTAGGTCCATTTCCCGCTTCGCGAGGGACGCGTCTCGATGCGCGTCAGGTCGATGCCGTTTTGGTGAAACGGCACCAGCAGTTCATGCAGCGCGCCCGGCTTGTTGCTCATCGACACAATGATCGACGTTTTGTCGTCACCGGTCGGCGGCACTTCCTGATTGCCGATCATAAGGAAACGCGTGGCGTTGTCCGGACGGTCTTCGATCTTCTCGGCAATCCGCGTCAGGCCGTAAAGGCCCGCCGCCATGTCACCGGCGATCGCCGCCGAGTTCCACTCGCCCTTGACCCGCTTGGCCGCATCGGCGTTGCTGGCAACGGCGATGCGCTCGACGTTCGGGTAGTGCGCGTCCAGCCACTTGCGGCATTGCGCCAGGGACTGGGCGTGGGAATAGATGCGGCTGATGCTGTCAGTCTTGGTGCTTTCGCCCACCAGCAGATGATGGTGAATGCGCAGCTCGACTTCGCCACAGATCACCATGTCGTGCTCAAGGAAGCTGTCCAGCGTGTGGTTGACTGCACCTTCGGTGGAGTTCTCCACCGGGACGACGCCGAAATTCACCGCACCGGCGGCCACTTCACGGAACACTTCATCGATCGCAGCCATCGGCTTGCTGATGACGGCGTGGCCGAAATGCTTCAGCGCGGCAGCCTGGGTGAACGTGCCTTCAGGACCCAGATAAGCGACCTTGAGCGGCTGCTCCAGCGCCAGGCACGAGGACATGATTTCGCGGAACAGCCGCGCCATCTCTTCGTTGCTCAACGGGCCACGGTTACGCTCCATGACACGTTTAAGGACCGCCGCTTCACGCTCAGGCCGGTAGAACACCGGCACCTCGCCCGCTGGCAGGTCGGCCATCTTGACCCGGGCGACTTCCTGGGCGCAGCGGGCGCGTTCGCTGATCAGCTCCAGAACCTTTTCGTCCAGGCTGTCGATGCGGACCCGCAGGGCCTTGAGTGCTTGTTCAGACATTAGCCGTGTTCCTTCTCGAACTCTGCCATGTACGCGGTCAGGGCGTTGACCGCACTGAGGTCGATGGCATTGTAGATGGACGCGCGCATGCCGCCGACCGAACGGTGGCCTTTGAGGTTGAGCAGGTTGCGCGCTTCGGCACCCGCGAGGAACGGCTTGTCCAGGCGATCATCGGCCAGACGGAACGGCACGTTCATCCACGAGCGGTCGGACGGGTTGATCGGGTTGCTGTACAGGCCGCTGGCATCGATGAAGTCGTACAGCGTGCGCTGCTTGAGTTCATTGCGCGTGGCCATGGCTTCGACACCGCCCTGCTCTTTCAGCCATTCGAAGACCAGACCGGACAGGTACCAGGCCAGCGTCGGCGGCGTGTTGTACATCGAGCCGTTGTCGGCCGCGACCTTGTAGTTGAGCATCGTCGGGCACAGGGAACGCGCGCGACCCAGCAGGTCCTCGCGGATGATCGCCACGACGATGCCGCTCGGGCCGATGTTCTTCTGGGCGCCCGCGAAGATCATGCCGAAACGCGAAACGTCGAGGCGGCGCGAGAGGATGTCCGAAGACATGTCGGCGACCAGCGGCACGTCGCCGGTTTCCGGAATCCAGTTGAATTGCAGACCGCCAATGGTCTCGTTGGGCACGTAGTGAACGTAGGCCGCGTCTTTCGACAGCTTCCACTCGCTCTGGCCGGGAATGGCGAAATAATCGGCGGGTTTGGCGCTGGCAGCGACATTGATGTTGCCGTAGCGCGACGCTTCTTCAATGGCTTTCTGCGACCAGATGCCGGTGTCGATGTAGTCGGCCGTGCCGTTTTCAGGCAGCAGGTTCAATGGAACCTGAGCGAATTGCTGGCTGCCGCCACCTTGAAGAAACAGCACTTTGTAATGGGAGGGGATGGACAGCAGATCGCGAAAATCCTGCTCCGCCTTGGTGGCGATGGAGACGAACTCGTCGCTGCGATGGCTCATTTCCATGACGGACAGGCCTTTGCCATGCCAGTCCAGGAGTTCGGCCTGGGCACGCAGCAGAACAGCTTCAGGGAGCGCGGCAGGACCTGCGCAGAAGTTAAAGGCTCGCTTGCTCATATCCACTCTCGTCGTGTCACTGAATTAATTTGGAACGGGTGAAGTGCGGGGAAGTGCGGAAGGTGCTCGTTTCATTACGATCACCCGTTACCGGAACTGTTGACCGGCGCGTAGGGCATCGGTCAAAAAGGGGGGGCTGTCGCCAGCCCCCCCTCTCGGCGTTACTCCTGCGGCTCTTCTTCGTCAGCCGCGGGATCCGCTTGCGCATCGTCAGCGGACTCGTCGGTGTCGACGGCGCCAATCACGTCAGCATCAACCTCTTCGCCTTCGAACGCTTCGCCGTCCAGCTCTTCGCCCTCGACTTCCGATGGCTCCTGGACGCGCTCCAGACCGACCAGTTTCTCGTCCTTGGCCAGCTTGATCAGGGTCACGCCCTGAGTATTGCGGCCCAGACTCGAAACTTCGCCAACACGGGTACGCACCAGCGTGCCCTGGTCGGAAATCAGCATGATCTCCTCGCCTTCCTGCACCTGAACGGCGCCGACCAGACGGCCGTTACGCTCGTTGCTGACCATGGCGATCACGCCCTGACCGCCACGCTTGTACTCAGGGAATTCGGTGATCGCGGTACGCTTGCCGTAGCCACGCTCGGAAGCGGTGAGGATCTGGCTGCCCTGCTCCGGGATCAGCATGGAAATCAGCTTCTGACCTTCCGGCAGACGCATGCCGCGCACACCGCGAGCCGTACGGCCCATGGCGCGCACTTCGGATTCCTTGAAGCGGGTGACCTTGCCGCCGTCGGAGAACAGCATGATTTCCTGCTCGCCATCGGTAACCGCGGCCGAGATCAAGATGTCGCCTTCGTCCAGCTCCAGCGCAATCAGGCCGACGCTGCGTTGACGACTGAACGCCACCAGCGGGGTCTTCTTGACGGTGCCGTTGGCGGTCGACATGAAGATGAACGGCGCCTTCTTCTTGTCAGCAGCCTTGATGCGCGCCTTGCGCTCTTCTTCGGTCTCGTTGCTGTTTTCGAGGTCTTCGGCCTCGGCATCCACACCTTCGGCTTCTTCTTCGTCAGCACGCTTGCGCATGGCTTCGAGATCGACCGGCAGCATGGTGGTGATGTATTCGCCTTCGCTCAGCGGCAACAGGTTGACCAGCGGACGACCACGGGCAGCGCGGGACGCTTCCGGGATCTCGTAGGTCTTGAGCCAGTACACCTTGCCTTTGCTGGAGAACATCAGCAGCGTGGTGTGGCTGTTGGCGACCAGCAGGTGAGCGATGTAGTCCTCATCCTTGACGCCGGTGGCCGACTTGCCTTTGCCGCCGCGACGCTGGGCCTGATAGACAGCCAGCGGTTGAGTCTTGGCGTAGCCACCATGGGAGATGGTCACGACGCGCTCTTCTTCCGGGATCATGTCGCCGAGGGTCAGGTCCAGGCGCGCATCGAGGATCTCGGTGCGACGCACATCGCCGTACTCGGCGCGGATCAGCTCGAGCTCTTCGCGGATGACTTCCATCAGGCGCGTGGCGCTGTTGAGGATGCGCAGCAGCTCGCCGATCTGAGTCAGGATTTCCTGGTACTCGGTCAGCAGCTTTTCGTGTTCCAGACCGGTCAGGCGGTGCAGACGCAGCTCGAGGATGGCCTGGGCCTGTTCCGGCGACAGGAAATACTTGCCGTCTCGCATGCCGTACTGAGGATCGAGGTTTTCCGGGCGGGACGATTCGGCGCCCGCGCGCTCGACCATCTCGACCACGGCGCTGGATTCCCACGGCGTGCTGATCAGCCCTTCTTTGGCTTCGGCCGGGGTCGGCGAGGCTTTGATGAGGGCGATGACCGGGTCGATGTTCGACAGGGCAACGGCCTGACCTTCAAGAATGTGACCACGCTCGCGGGCCTTGCGCAGTTCGAACACAGTACGGCGGGTAACGACTTCGCGACGGTGACGAATGAAGGCTTCCAGCAGGTCCTTGAGGTTCAGGATGCGTGGGCGGCCGTCGATCAGCGCAACGATGTTGATACCGAAGACGCTTTGCAGTTGGGTCTGGGCGTAGAGATTGTTGAGGATGACCTCAGGCACTTCGCCGCGACGCAGCTCGATGACCACGCGCATGCCGTCCTTGTCGGACTCGTCGCGCAGTTCGGTGATGCCTTCAAGCTTCTTCTCTTTAACCAGCTCGGCGATCTTCTCGATCAGACGCGCCTTGTTCAGCTGGTACGGCAGCTCGGTGATGACGATCTGCTGGCGACCACCGACCTTGCCGATGTCTTCGACAATGGAGCGGGCGCGCATGTAAATGCGGCCACGGCCCGTCTTGTAAGCTTCTACGATGCCGGCACGACCGTTGATGATCGCGGCAGTCGGGAAGTCGGGGCCGGGGATGTACTGCATCAACTCGTCGACGGTGAGGTCGCCGTTGTCGATCAGCGCCAGGCAGCCGTCGATGACTTCACCGAGGTTGTGCGGCGGAATATTGGTCGCCATGCCCACGGCGATACCGCTGGAGCCGTTGACGAGCAGGTTGGGAATACGGGTCGGCATGACCGCAGGAATCTGTTCGGTGCCGTCGTAGTTCGGCACCCAGTCCACGGTTTCCTTGTGCAGGTCAGCCAGCAGCTCGTGGGCCAGCTTGGTCATGCGCACTTCGGTGTATCGCATGGCGGCGGCGTTGTCGCCGTCCACCGAACCGAAGTTGCCCTGACCGTCTACCAGCAGGTAGCGCAGGGAAAAGGGTTGGGCCATACGAACGATGGTGTCGTAGACCGCGGTGTCGCCATGCGGGTGGTACTTACCGATAACGTCACCGACCACACGGGCGGATTTCTTGTACGGCTTGTTCCAGTCGTTACCCAGTTCGCTCATCGCGAACAGTACCCGACGGTGCACGGGCTTCAAGCCGTCGCGCGCATCGGGGAGAGCACGTCCGACGATGACGCTCATCGCGTAGTCGAGGTAGGACTGCTTCAGCTCGTCTTCGATATTGACCGGGAGGATTTCTTTGGCCAGTTCGCCCATGAGAAGCCTGATTCCTTTTTCTGGTGAAACCGCGTTCAGCCATCCGGGATGAACGAGGCTTGCCGCTGCCGACGATTGTCAGGCAACGACTTACGACAAATCAGCGAGTTATGCCATGAATGTGCGCAGTCATAAGGGTCGCCATGCGCCCCTTTGGAAACCGCCGGATGGTACCACAATCGCCGTCAGGCACGAAGTGTTTGCAGGCGCCGCGAACAAGCCGTTTCGCCAGCAGACGCCTGAGAAGCGCTCACAGAGCCCGATAGCGCGTTTGACGACGAATGGCATTATCGGCAGCGGGGTGATCAATGCAGGCGTTTGCGGCACATCAGCAGGGCCATTTTTGCCGTATCCGGGCGTTCGACAATGCCCTTCTCGGTGACGATGGCGTCGATGAGATCAGCAGGTGTCACGTCGAACACCGGGTTGAACGCATCGACGTCGGCCCCCACGCGTTTGCCGCCAACCTCAAGCAATTCGCGGCCGTCGCGTTCTTCGATGGGGATGTCGTCGCCACTGGCCAGGTTCATGTCGATGGTCGAGCTCGGCGCCACGACCATGAAGCGCACGCCGTGGTGCATGGCCGCGACCGCCAGCTGGTAGGTGCCGATCTTGTTGGCGACGTCGCCGTTGGCGGTGATGCGGTCAGCGCCGACGATGACCCAGGTGATGCCTTTGGTTTTCATCAGGTGCGCGGCGGCGGAGTCGGCGTTGAGGGTGACCGGGATGCCTTCGTTGACCAATTCCCACGCGGTCAGACGGGAGCCCTGCAGCCAGGGCCGGGTTTCGTCGGCATAGACACGCTCGATCATGCCTTCCAGGTGTGCCGCGCGAATCACGCCGAGCGCCGTCCCGAAGCCGCCTGTGGCCAGCGCGCCGGTGTTGCAGTGGGTCAGCACGGTCTGCAGATTGCCCTGATGCTTGCGGATCAGCTCTGCCCCCAGTTGCGCCATGGTCAGGTTGGCTTCGCGGTCGCTCAAGTGAATGGCCACGGCTTCGGCTTCCATGGCCTTCAGGGGATCTTCGTGATCCTTGAGGCGATACAGGCGCTCGCGCATGCGGTTCAGCGCCCAGAACAGGTTGACCGCCGTGGGCCGGGAATTGGCCAGCAGGTCGAAGTCCTCCTCCAGAGCCATCTGCCAGTCACCGCCTTCGGCGAGCCGATCAACCACCGCCAGGACGATGCCGTAGGCCGCACTGATGCCAATCGCCGGCGCGCCGCGCACGACCATCGTGCGAATGGCTTCGGCTACGCCTTCAGCACTGGTGTAGGGATGCCAGGTTTCTTCGAAGGGCAAGACCCGCTGATCCAGGAGATACAACGTGCCGTCCCGCCAATCGATTGCCTTTACCTTCTCCGCAGCCAGTAATCGATCGCGCATTGCACACCCCACTTGATGAATTTTGAAAAGCTTGCCGCCACAGCGACGGTGCAAAGAAGCAAATCGCCAGCACCTTAAAAAGCCGCCGATTATAGCGAGCCGCCTGCGAAGACGCTCGGGTATACTTCGCCGTCCCCGTAATAAGCCATTGGATGCCCGCCCCATGCCCCATTCCGCTGCCCCGCTCGACCTGTTGTTGCTGCCGGACTGGCTGGTACCGGTCGAACCCGCCGGCGTTGTGTTGCAGCAGCACGGGATCGGCATTCGCGACGGCCTGATCGTTTATATCGGTCCGCGCGCCGAGGCCCTGCGCCAGCCGGCCATCGAGGTGCGCGAGTTGCCGGGCATGCTGCTCAGTCCCGGGCTGATCAACGCCCACGGCCATGCGGCGATGACCCTGTTCCGCGGGCTGGCGGACGACCTGCCGTTGATGACTTGGCTGCAGGATCATATCTGGCCGGCCGAGGCGAAGTGGGTCGACGAGGATTTCGTCCGCGACGGCACCGACCTCGCCATCGCTGAACAGTTGAAGGGCGGCATCACCTGCTTCTCCGACATGTATTTCTTCCCGAAGGTCGCGTGCGAGCGAGTGCACAACAGTGGCATTCGCGCACAGATCACCGTGCCGGTGCTGGACTTCCCGATACCCGGCGCGCGCAACAGCGACGAATCCCTGCACATCGGCATCGAGCTGTTCAACGATCTGGCCCACCACGACCGCATCAAGATCGCCATGGGGCCCCACGCGCCCTACACCGTCAGCGACGAGAACCTGGAGAAGATCCGGGTCATCGCCGATGAACTGGACGCGATGATCCAGATGCACGTCCACGAAACCGCCTTTGAAGTGCACGACGCCGTTCAGCAACGTCAGGAACGCCCCCTTGCGCGGCTGCATCGCCTGGGCCTGCTGGGCCCGCGCTTTCAGGCGGTGCACATGACCCAGATCAGCGATGACGACCTCGCGATGCTGGTCGAGAGCAACTCCAGCGTCATCCACTGCCCAGAATCGAATCTGAAACTGGCCAGCGGCTTCTGCCCGGTCGAGCGCCTGTGGCAGGCCGGGGTCAACGTCGCCATCGGCACCGACGGCGCGGCCAGTAACAACGACCTGGACCTGCTCGGCGAAACCCGCACCGCCGCGCTGCTGGCAAAAGCCGTTGCCGGCTCGGCCACCGCGCTGGACGGCCACCGTGCACTGCGCATGGCCACGCTGAACGGCGCCCGCGCCCTGGGCATCGACGATCACACCGGCTCGCTGCAAATCGGCAAGGCCGCCGACATGGTCGCGTTCGACCTGTCAGGCCTTGCGCAACAGCCGGTCTACGATCCGGTGTCACAACTTATTTATGCAACGGGTCGCGATTGCGTGACGCACGTCTGGGTCGCTGGCAAGCCATTGCTGCAGGACAAACGCCTGACCCGCATGGACGAAGAAGCGCTGACCCGGACCGCCAAAGCCTGGGGCAACCGCATCGCGGCTGACAAAGCCTGACCCATTGAGCGCCGCCACGGTCAGATACCGTGCCCGGACACCGAATTCAAGTTTCAGAGGATCACACATGAGCAACGTCGACAACGCCGAAATCGCCAAATTCGAGGCCCTCGCCCATCGCTGGTGGGACCGCAACAGCGAGTTCAAGCCCCTTCACGACATCAATCCGCTGCGCGTGAACTGGATTGACGAACGGGTGAATCTGGCGGGCAAGAAGGTCCTCGACGTCGGCTGTGGCGGCGGCATTCTGAGTGAGGCCATGGCCTTGCGTGGCGCGACCGTGACCGGCATCGACATGGGCGAAGCACCGCTGGCCGTGGCGCGACTGCACCAGCTGGAATCCGGCGTGAGCGTGGAATACCGGCAGATCACCGCCGAAGCGCTGGCCGAAGAAATGCCCGAGCAGTTCGATGTCGTGACCTGCCTGGAAATGCTGGAGCACGTGCCGGACCCGTCGTCGGTGATCCGTGCTTGCTACAAGATGGTCAAGCCGGGCGGTCAGGTGTTTTTCTCCACCATCAATCGCAACCCGAAGGCCTACCTGTTCGCCATTATCGGCGCCGAATACATCATGAACCTGCTGCCGCGCGGCACCCATGACTTCAAGAAATTCATCCGCCCTTCCGAGCTGGGCGCGTGGAGCCGCGATGCCGGGCTGCAGGTCAAAGACATCACCGGTCTGACCTACAACCCGTTGACCAAGCACTACAAGCTGGCCTCGGACGTCGACGTCAATTACATGATCCAGACACTGCGGGGAGTCTGAGCCATGCGCTTGAGGGCAGTTCTCTTCGACATGGACGGCACGCTGCTCGACACCGCGCCGGACTTCATCGCGATCTGCCAGGCAATGCTGGCCGAACGCGGCTTACCGCCGGTGAACGACAAGCTGATCCGCGACGAGATATCCGGCGGTGCCAGGGCGATGGTCTCGGCGGCGTTCGCGATGCCCCCCGAGGCGGCGGAATTCGAGGCGCTGCGCCTGGAATTCCTGGCGCGCTATCAGACCGATTGCGCGGTGCACAGCAAACTGTTCGACGGCATGGCCGAATTGCTGGCCGACATCGAGAAAGCCAGACTGATCTGGGGCGTGGTGACCAACAAACCGGTTCGCTTCGCACAGCCGATCATGGAGCAACTGGGTTTGTCGGAGCGTTCCGCGGTGCTGATCTGCCCGGACCATGTGACCAAGAGCAAACCCGATCCGGAGCCGCTGCTGCTGGCCTGCAAGATGCTCGGTCTGGACCCGGCCAGTGTGCTGTTCGTGGGCGATGACCTGCGTGACATCGAATCCGGTCGCGACGCAGGCACCAAGACCGCCGCCGTGCGCTATGGCTACATCCATCCCCAGGACAACCCCGATCACTGGGGCGCGGACGTGGTGGTGAATCACCCGACAGAGCTGCGCCGAGTGCTGGACGATGCGTTGTGCAGTTGCTGAGGCGACAGTCCGCAACCAAATCCTTCACTGCGCCCATTTAGACATTAGAAAGGAGCCGCCATGTTCAATTACTCCGCCCGCCCCGACCTGCTCAAAGGCCGGGTGATTCTGGTGACCGGGGCCGGCCGTGGCATCGGCGCCGCTGTCGCGAAAACCTATGCAGCCCACGGCGCGACGGTCTTGCTGCTGGGCCGGACCGAAGCGAATCTGAGCGCGCTGTATGACGAGATCGAGGCTGCCGGGCATCCGCAACCGGTGGTCGTCCCGTTCGATCTCGAGACTGCCCTCCCCCGTCAGTACGACGAGCTCGCCGCGATGATCGAAGCAGAGTTCGGCCGCCTGGACGGCATCTTGCACAACGCCTCGATCATCGGCCCGCGCACGCCGGTCGAACAGCTCACCGGTGAGCAGTTCATGCAGGTGATGCACGTTAACGTCAACGCCACGTTCATGCTGACCACCGCCTTGCTGCCGTTGCTCAAGCTTTCGGGCGACGCGTCCATCGCGTTCACCTCCAGCAGCGTCGGGCGCAAAGGCCGCGCATACTGGGGCGCCTATGGCGTGTCCAAGTTCGCCACCGAAGGGCTGATGCAGACGCTGGCCGACGAGATCGATGGGCTTGGTTCGCTGCGCGCCAACAGCATCAATCCGGGCGCAACCCGCACCGACATGCGCGCCCAGGCATACCCGGCGGAAGATCCGACCAACAACCCGACGCCGGAAGAGATCATGCCGGTGTACCTGTACCTGATGGGCCCGGACAGCATCGGCATCAACGGACAGGCACTGGATGCCCAGACCCGCTGAACCGAGTGATGCTGACGCGGTTGGCTCACCAAGGCGAGTGACTGCGCAGCGCCGCGCTGCAACGCTTTTATCCGCTGAAGGGACGGGCGTAGACGTGACGGTCAGCCTCGGTTGCTCGACGCTGCCGCCGGGCGAATCGCCCGACAGCATGGTGCAACGTGAAGACACGGCCCTGTACGCCGCCAGGCGCAAGGGCCGCCACCGCCTGGACATGGCGGGCTGAGGGATCAGGCGCGGGCGGGGATCCGGTGTTCACGGACCGAGCCGCTGCCTTCCTGAGATCGTTCCAGCGTCATGCACCGTTCCAGGAACAGGAACATGTACTCGTAGCTCTTGCAGACCGCCATTCGCAGGTCGCTTTGCAATTGCTCGCTGGGGTTGTTGCCGGCCAGGGTGCAGATGATTTCCAGCGCTTCCCAGGGGTGGGAATCGTCGTACTGCGCGTGCATCTTCAGCCACTTCATCGCCCGCTTTCGTGTGTCCGGCGGGAACATGTCCGCGTAGGTGTCCTGGGAACAGACAACGGCCGACCATTCACCGGTGGCGCCTTCGATGGCGTAGTTGGTCGCCGCGATGGCCACCACCAGCGAATCCGACGAACAGCTGTGCCAGCACCAGTGATTCAGGGCGTGAAGTTCCGACGGCACCCGCTGCGCCTGCAAGTCTTCCAGGCTCACCCCGTGGGCGGCGCTCCAGTTGACCCAGTAGTCGGCGTGGTTGAGTTCGACCCGAATGTTGCGCATCAACCATCGTCGCGCCATGTCTTCACCCGGGTGTCGGGCGAATCGGGTCTTGGTCAGGTTATGCGCCATATAGACCGCGAACTGTTCGACGACCGGCCAGCCACCAATCAGGTACTGGCGCATGGTCTTAGAACTGAGCCGCCCGTCACGCATGCGTTGATAAAGTTCATGCCCTACCACCTTGGCCTTGGCGTCACTGCAATCTTCAATCAATTGCTGTGCCCAAGCGGGGTAACTGCTGGCATCCATCAGCGGACCGGTTCTAATGAACATATCGATCACTGTGTAGCTCCTTATATGAGTTGCTTAATGGTGTGTTCAGCGAAAAGTCCCGGGAGCGCTGAACAACAGTGGGGTCTGCCTCGCGGGCCGTGCGTGCAGACATTCACAGGTGAATAATTGCGGTCGCTCGATAACGTACCCCTGAGCGTAGTCCACACCGATTTCCAATAACGCCTGCTCTATCTGAGGGCTCTCGACGAACTCGGCGATCGTCTGTTTGCCCATTACGTGCCCGATATGGTTGATCACTTCTACCATCGCCCGGTTGACCGGATCGTCGAGCATGTCCTTTACGAAGCTCCCGTCAATCTTCAGAAAATCCACAGGCAAGTGCTTCAAGTAAGCGAATGACGACATGCCTGCACAGAAGTCATCCAGAGAGAAACGGCATCCCAGACCTTTGAGTTCATTGATGAACCGAATGGCGCTGCCCAGATTGGCGATCGCACTGGTTTCGGTGATTTCAAAACAGATAAGTTCAGGGGGGATTGCGTAGATCTGGAACTGCTGTCGCAAATACTCGAGGAAGGCGTCGTCGCCAATGCTGCTCCCGGACAGGTTGATCGCACACACGGCCATTGGCCCTTCGCGGTGTCCGGACTTGAGGCACTCGGCGATGATCATGAAGACGTGCTGCACGACCCAGCGGTCCAGGGTGGTCATCATGCCGTAGCGCTCGGCGGCGGGGATGAAACTGTCGGGCAGGATCATGCGCCCGGACTCGTCGCGCAGCCGCAGCAGAATCTCGATATGGCCGTGGCGTTGCTCGGCATTGCGACCCAGCGCTGCAATTTCCTGGGAATACAGGCAGAAGCGGTTCTCTTCGAGGGCCATGTGCAGGCGCTGGATCCACGCCATCTCGCCGAAGCGGGTGGACAGATCGGAGTCGTCGTCGTGGTAGACCTGAACCCGGTTGCGGCCTTTTTCCTTGGCCATGTAGCAGGCCATGTCGGCGGCGCGCAGCGACGTCTCAAGGGTGGTCGGGACGTCGTCGATGTG
Organism: Pseudomonas sp. CFBP 8772; assembly: GCF_014841665.1. Taxonomy (NCBI): domain Bacteria; kingdom Pseudomonadati; phylum Pseudomonadota; class Gammaproteobacteria; order Pseudomonadales; family Pseudomonadaceae; genus Pseudomonas; species Pseudomonas sp. CFBP 8772. The sequence continues at coordinate 118,924 of NZ_JACYUI010000008.1, forward strand.
CACCAGACCAATGCTGACGGTGGTGACAAACGGCCGGCCTTTCCAGACAAAATGCAGGCTTTCCACAGTTTGGCGCAGGCTCTCGGCCACTCGCTCGGCGGCCTCCGGCGCGCAGTGTTCAAGGAGGATGCCGAACTCGTCGCCGCCCAGACGTGCCAGCGTGTCGCCTTCGCGCACGCCCTGTTGCAGCAGCGTGCAAATGTGCCGCAGCAGTTCATCCCCCGCAGCGTGACCGCTGGTGTCGTTGACCAGCTTGAACTGATCGAGGTCCAGAAACATCAACGCGTGCCGCGCCGGCTGTTCGGTCAGGCCGTTGAGGGCCAGTTCCAGGCGGTATTCGAACTCGCGGCGGTTGGTCAGACCGGTCAGCGCATCGTGGGTCGCCTGCCAGGACAAATTGGCGATGTACTGCCGCTCCTGGGTCATGTCATGCAACACCAGCACCGCGCCGCTGACTTTGCCTTCGGTGCGAATCGGCGAGCCGACTAGCGCGACCGAAACGGTGCTGCCGTCCAGGCGTTGAATCAGTCGTGAGCTTTCACTGCCGCCGCCCAGATTGCCGCTGAGCATGCGCTCGATCAGGGTCGAGGTGTCTTTCTGGTCATTCTCGTCGAGCAGGCTGAACAGCGCCGCCAGCGGCAGACCGGCTGCCTGCTCGTTCTTCCAGTGGGTCATGAGCTCGGCGGCGGGGTTCATGTAGACGATGGAGCCGTCGACATCGGTGGTGATGACGCCATCACCGATGGACTCCAGGGTAATCTGCGCGCGTTCTTTTTCCATCTGCAGCGCAATCGCAAAGCCGTGGCGCTGCTCCAGCAGTTTATGGGTGCGCAGCAGGGCGAGGATGATCAGGCACAGCGCGGTGGCGAGGTTGACCACCAGCAGAATCCGCAGGATGACCCGCGAGCCCTCGCCCAGCGCGTCGCTGAAGGCCATGGCCGCCGGCGTGACGCCTTCGTTGATAGCACTGATGCGCTGGCGCCAGCCCATGACTTCACTGTTGGTGACATTGCCTTCCTGAATCCGCGCGTGCATTTCGCGGGCGACTTCATCCAACTGCACCAGATAGTTGTCACCGACCTTCCACAGGTCGATGGCCTTCTCGAGATAGCTGAAGTGCTGAAAATTCAGGTAGAGCCAGATGATGCTCTGGGCATCGTCGGGATGGTTACCACCCTGCAGAATCCCCGCAGTAGCGCGCGCGATGTCGGGCACCGGCTGATCCATCGCCAGGCGCAAGTCATGCCCGCCCTGGGGAATGGCAATCGCTTTCTGATATTTCAGGTAATTGATGTCATCTCGACTGTTGGCGTAGAGATTCAGGTAATAAATGGCGTCCTTCTGGCCCTTCGACCACAGGCTCTCGCCGCCAATGTAGCTGCGGACCGCCGACATCATGTACAAGCTGACGCAGCCGAGCAGTGCCTGTAACAGCACGACGGCGATAAATGGCCAGACGATGCCCAGAAGACGAGGCTTCTCGAGAATCCGCTTTTGCTTCATGGTGTCCCTTTGATCAGCACTGCCAGATACTCATTCCCCCTTCACCAGGCAACCTTCCTGGAGCCTGAGGGACTTCGCTAATTTCCACGATGCAGCAGACAATCTCTCACATCTTTTACAAGACGTAACCAGCCATTTGAGTGCGGAGACGTAAATATGACGCTTTTCACATTTTCAGTGATTGCCATGGGAGAGCATAGCCCGAGGATTGACGTGGTCCAGTGGCGATACGCCATTTCAGTGTGGCGGCTCTAAAACCCGTCGCGCTGTGTCACACCTGTTGCAGGTGTCCGTAGAGCCTGGCGTACAGCCCGCCGTCTGCAATCAGTTGCTGGTGATCACCGTCTTCGGCGATCCGCCCGCCATCGAACACCAGTACACGGTCCGCCTGTTTCACCGCCGACAGTCGGTGGGCAATGATCAGCGTCGTGCGGCCACTGAGAAACCGGTTGAGCGCCTGGTGCAGGTTGTACTCGGTGGCGGCGTCCAGCGCAGAGGTGGCCTCGTCGAGAATCACCACCTTGGGATCGGCCAGCACCATGCGCGCAATGGCCAGCCTTTGGCGCTGGCCGCCGGACAACCGAACACCCGAGCGCCCGACCACGCTGTCCAGCCCCAGCGGCAGCGCGCGGATCGTCGCATCCATCTGGGCGATTTCCAGCGCCTGCCAACAGGCCCTGTCGTCCTGCTCCCGGCCCATCAACAGGTTGGCGCGGACGGTGTCGTTGAACAGCGCCGGATGCTGCAAGACCACGGCGACGTTCTCGCGCACGGTGTCCAGGCCGATCTCCTGCAAGCTTGAGCCACCAAACCGGATGAGACCGGATTTCGCGGTGTAGAGCCCGAGCAGCAACTGCACCAGGGTGCTTTTGCCACCGCCGCTGGCGCCGACGATCGCGACTTTTTCGCCGGGATTGATCGACAGGTCTAGCTGATCGAGGACCAACTCGTCGTTGTAGCCGAAGCTCAGCCCGCGGACGTCGATGCTCACCGTCTGCCGACCCGCGAACGGATTGCTCTGCCCCGGATACTGAGGCTCGTCCGCGCGGGCCAGCAGTTCGTTGATGCGCGTCAGAGCACCGCCCGCCGCGTAATAGGCGTACTGCAGATTCAGCAGTTGTTCGACCGGACCGATCATGAACCACAGGTAGCTGAACACCGCGAGCATGTGGCCGATGGACAGGTCGGAGAACAGCACCGTGAGCATCGCGGCAGCGCGGAAAATGTCGATGCCGAATTGAAACAGCAGCCCGCTGGCCCGGCCCGACGCGTCGCTCTTCCACTGGGACGACACCGCGTAATCGCGCACTTCCCGGGCACGCAGGCCGAGCAATCCGAGGAAATAGCCCTGACGGTTACTGGCACGGATCTCCTGAATACCCTCGAGGGTTTCGGTCAGCGCCTGGGTGAAGCGTGAGGTGCTGTCGTTTTCCAGTTTCTTGAGGTGCTTGACGCGCTTGCCAAGCTTCACCGTGGCGAACACCACCAGCGGGTTGAACAGCAGGATCAGCAGCGCCAGTTGCCAGTGCATCCACATCAAGATCGCAGCGGTCCCAGTGAGGGTCAGCATCGCCACGAGAAACTTGCTCAGCGTCTCGCCGACGAATTTGTCCACGGTGTCCAGATCCGTCACCAGATGCGCGGTGACCGTGCCAGTGCCCAGGCTTTCGTATTCGCTCAGCGAGATCCGCTTGAGCCGCTCGATCAGGCGCGTGCGGATGCGATAGACGATGTCCTTGGCGAGCCCGGCGAACAAGCGCGACTGGATCACGTTGAACACCAGCGCCCCCAAACGCAGACACAGTGTCGCCACCAGCATCAGACCGATATAGCCGACGGGCTTTTGCAGACTGTCCGGCAAAAACTGATTCATGAAGACGAGTGCCGAATTACCTTTGCCCAGCAGCACTTCATCGACCAGCAAGGGCAGCAGCAGCGGGATCGGCACCGAGCAGAGCACCGCCAGGACCGCGACGCCATTGGCCACCCACAGCGCCTTCTTGTGCTGCAGCGCGAGGCGCCTGATCTGCGCCCAGTTCAAGCGGTCAGCGACAGGAGGTTCATTAGCCGGTGCAGCGGGATGGCGATGTTCCAGATCAGGGACGTCAGGCACTGGCGTTGCGCTCCAGCCAGCGACCCAGCAAAGGCCCGAGGACCTCCAGGGGTTGATAGCCGTTGGTCAGCAGCGCCAGTTGGCCGTTGCGCTCGGCGAGCATCGTCGGGAAACCCGCGATGCCCAAGTCCTGAACCCAGGAAAAATCCGACGCGGTGGCCGTGTGCTGTTCGACGCTGTCGAAGGCTTCGGCGAACTCGATGCGCGGCAAACCGGCTTTTTCGGCGAGTTCGGCCAGCACCGAGCCGTGGGTCACGTCGCGACCGTGAAGGTAAAAGGCCTGCTGGATTTCTTTGACCAGCCGCCAGGCGACGTCCGGTGCCAGGCTGCGCGCCGCAACGATGGCCCGGCAGGCGGGCGCAGTGTCGTAGACGAAACCGTCGGGCAAGGCATCCTCGAAACGGAACGTCTGGCCCGTGGCCTCGTGCACCGCTTGCCAGTGTTCAAGAATGTAACGTTTGGTCGTCGGTTCCAGCGCCGCGCCACTGCCGGTGCGCAATCCGCCCACCACCAGATGCAACGGCACCCCCGCCGCTCCCGCCTGCTCGACCAATGCTTCGGCCACCGGAGAAAACCCCCAGCACCAGGAACACATCGGGTCCATCACGTACAGCAGGCGGGTGGACATGGTTCAGGCCTCGTTGCTTGGGGTTTCAGTCGCCTGGCCGTCGAGCGCACGGTAATTGCGACCGATAGGGTGCGGCTGATTGCGCGCCTTCGCCAGCTCGATCTGCTTTTGCCGGTCGATGGCGCTGCGGCGGGTTTTCTCGCTCAGCGAATCCCAGCAGTGCGGGCAACTGACGCCCGGCGAATAATGCTCGCTGGCCCGGTCTTCTGCGCTGATCGGCGTGCGGCAGGCATGGCATTGATCGTAGTCGCCTTCGGTCAGGTCGTGGCGGACCGTGACGCGATTGTCGAACACGAAGCAGTCGCCCTGCCAGCGGGTTTCTTCCTCGGGCACTTCTTCCAGGTATTTGAGGATGCCGCCCTTGAGGTGATAGACCTCTTCAAAGCCTTCACCGAGCATGTAGCTGGACGCCTTTTCACAGCGAATGCCGCCGGTGCAGAACATCGCGACCTTCTTGTGCTTCGCCGGATCGAAGTGGGCCTTGACGTACTCCGGAAATTCGCGGAAGGACGTGGTTTTGGGGTCAATCGCGCCTTCGAAGGTGCCGATGGACACTTCGTAATCGTTGCGCGTGTCGATGAGCAGCACTTCAGGGTCGGCGATCAGCGCGTTCCAGTCCTTGGGATCGACATAGGTGCCCACCGCCTTGTTCGGGTCAACGCCCGGGACGCCCAACGTCACGATCTCTTTCTTGAGTTTGACCTTGGTGCGGTAGAACGGCTGGTCGTCGCAGTATGATTCCTTGTGGTCGATGTCGACCATGCGCGGATCGTTCTTCAGCCAGGCCATCAGGCCGTCGATGCCCTCGCGGCTGCCGGAGACCGTGCCGTTGATGCCTTCTTCAGCGATCAGCAAGGTGCCTTTGATGCCGTTGTCGACCATCGCCTGCAGCAGGGGCTCGCGCAGTGCGACGTAATCGGAAAGGGTGACGAATTTGTACAGCGCCGCAACGACGATGGGGGCGGTTTGGGTCATGTAGCGTCTCCAGGTGGTGACCCTCGCAAAGGGCCTACCGGGTGAATGATTCAGATGAACGCGTGCCGACCGGGCAACGCGGCGCGGATTCTATCAAGAATCGAACGTGGGCAGGCAGGCGGGTTGATCAATCGTCTCAATCACCCTGCTCATCTATCAAGAACATCGGCATCTGCCTCACAGACGCCTCAAAACCTGGGCACGAATGGTGGGTATACCGGCCATCGACGGGGTGGTCTCGGAGGCAACCCTCGCGGATTCGACGACCGCAGAAACGAATTTCAACGCGGCGCTGGCACAGGCCTCGAAGCTGGCTGCAGATCTGACGTGAAGGGTGGTTAGCATGAGGCAGAAACAAACCTAACGAATGTTAGGTAGCCTATTGACGTCTACGGTTTTCGCGCCTAAGGTTTGCCTACCTAACAAACGTTAGGTGAACATTCTTCCACCACAGGACGGCGCCATGACAACCAAATTGCAGCTATTCACCTCTCCTTCGGCGTTTCCCAACCCCCAGCGACTGCGCCTGTTCATGCACGAAAAGGGCATCGCCGATCAGTTCGATGAAACCATCTATGACATGGCGCCCGGTGGCGAGCAACGCGGCTGGCGTCACCTCAACATGAACCCATGGGGAGAAACCCCTACGCTCCAGTTGGCGGATGGCAGCTATATTTCCGAAACACCGGCCATCGCCCGTTTTCTCGACCAGTCCTACCCAGGCCGCAAGATCATGGGCGAAAGCGCGCTGGAACAAGGCCTGGACAACATGTGGGATAACCGCATCTGGGTGCATATCCTGTATCGGATCGTCACGGCTTTTCACGTCTTGCACACCGGGCTCGGCTTCAAGCTGGAGCTGACGAAGAATGAGGCATGGGGTGAGCACTGCCGCAAAGAGGCACTGATGCACGCCGCCCTGGTGAATCGTCATCTGGCTGACGGTCGCGAGTGGCTGCTCGGCGGTGCCGAACCCACGTTTGCCGACATCACGCTGGCGACCGCGATTGCCTTCTCCAAATTCCCGGTGAACGCAACCCCGCTGGACGAGCGTTTCGAGCACCTGTACAGCTACTGGCAGCGCTGGCAGAAACGCCCGGCCTTCCAGGCCGCCTACGCTGATCGCAGCAGTGGCATACCGGAGCTGGATTCGCCTTCCGCGTGATACGTCCGTAGGGCAAGTCATGATCTGTGAGGACGGTTGCAGGGACTTTTGCTTTAAGATCGCCGGTTCCACTGCAACTCGTCCGACCCAGGAAAGGCACGACAATGAGCATCAACGCCCGCGAAGCCATACTTCTGGCCGCCCGAAACATTGCCCAGTCACAGGGTTACAACGGACTGAATTTTCGCGACCTGGCCCAAGCGGTTGGCATCAAGCCAGCCAGCATCTACTACCACTTCCCGAGCAAGGCTGACCTGGGCATTGCCGTTGCCAGGCGGTACTGGCAAGACGGTGCGGCGGCGCTGGAGACGCTTTCTGAGGAGACGCCGGATCCCGCTGAAGCACTGCGTCGTTTTCCAGAGATCTTTCGTCGCTCGCTGGAGGCCGGCAACCGGCTGTGTCTGGCCAGCTTCGTGGGAGCGGAAACCGATAATCTGCCCACGGCCATGGCCGAGGAGATTCAGGCTTTTGCTCAGGTGAATACAGACTGGCTGCGCCGACAGCTTGTCGCCGCCAACTGCTGCGAGGCAACCGACAGCGACGTCCGCGCGCGCGCCATTTTTTCCGCCGTCGCGGGGGCCCAGCTCATCGCAAGAAGCCGGTCAGACATCACGCTGTTCGATACGTTGATCGAGGCCTATCGCGCTTATGGCCCCTTACCGGCTTGATAGCCGCTTGCCCCCGAAGCCTGCAGCAAGGCCTGCTTCGGGGGGCAGGCGTCAGTCATGCCCACCTGCACAGGTCGGTGAAGACGGCGCCGAGCCGAGCTTCGCCCATTCCTCCGGTGTGTAGGTGTGCAGCGCCAGAGCGTGGAACTCACCCATCAGGCCACCGAGCAGGCCGTAGACCTCCTGGTGACGCTTGACCGCGTTGAGGCCGGCGAACTGCTCGCTGACCACCACCGCCTTGTAGTGAGTGTCCGTGCCGCGACTGTGCATGTGGCTTTCATTGAGCACATGAAGGTACTCGGGCTGAAAGACCGTCAACGCGGATTCGATTCGCTGTTGCATGCTCATGTCAGGCTTCGCTTATGGCTTCTTGGCAGGAGCGGCCGGTGCAGCTGGCTTGGCGCCGGCCGGGGTCAGTTCCTTGGTCATGTCGGCGAGCAGCTTGTTGACCACAGGCACCGCGCTTTCCAGTTTGCTCTGGGTCAGCTGGAACGACTGCTGGCTGATCTGCGGCATCTTCGCCTGGACTTTCTGGCCCAGTGGCGACTGATAGAAGGCAACCAGGTCTTTCAGCTCGCTTTCGGTGAAGTTCGAGGTGTACAGCTTGACCATGTCAGGCTGCAGTTTTGGCCAGCTGATCACCTGATCCAGCGCGGCGTTGGCCTTGCCCTGATAGGTTTCGAGAGTGGCTTGCTTGGACGCAGGTGCTTTGGTTTCAGCGAAGCGCTGAGCGAACATCTGCTGGACTTGCATGTAAACCGGCGCACCCAGTTGATCGGCGTGAGCCAGTTTGAGGAACGCTACAGCACTGGCTTCATGGCTGGCGGTATCGGCAAGAACCTGGCCGCTGGCACATACCAGAGCAACCGCAGCACAAATGGCACGAAGACGGGTCATCGAGTTTCCTTATCTAGCAGGCGAGGCAGAACCCCAAGGCCGGCCATTCTGCGCCCCTTTGCGCATTTCCCTCAACCCCCGACCCTACGAGCGGTTATCCCGCAGGCGTGACGCCCTCGCCCGCACGAAGGTTTAAGGCGACCGGCCCGGGCGTTTTGTCGCACACTGTGCGCACCTGTTCGACCGCACAGCAGCCACGGGGAACCCACCGACTCCCCCGGTTACTAAACTGCGCCAATCGATCTTAAGGAGAGAGTCCAGTGAGCCGTACCGAAACCGACAGCATAGGTCCGATCGACGTCCCCGAAGACGCTTACTGGGGGGCACAGACGCAACGATCCCTCATCAACTTCGCCATTGGCCAGGAGCGCATGCCGCTGCCGGTATTGCACGCGCTGGCGCTGATCAAAAAAGCCGCTGCGCGGGTCAATAATCGCAACGGCGACCTGCCGGCCGATATTGCCAACCTGATCGAGCAGTCCGCTGACGAGGTGCTGCAAGGCCAGCTCGACGATCAGTTTCCCCTGGTGGTCTGGCAGACCGGCAGCGGCACCCAGAGCAACATGAACGTGAACGAAGTCATCGCCGGCCGTGCCAACGAACTGGCGGGTGGCGTTCGCGGCGGCAAATCGCCGGTTCACCCCAACGATCACGTCAATCGCTCGCAAAGCTCCAACGACTGCTTCCCCACCGCGATGCACATCGCGGCGGTGCAAGCGGTGAAAGAGCAACTGCTGCCGGCGATCGCCGAACTGTCCAGTGGTCTGTCCGAGCAGTCCTCGCGGCACATGAAACTGGTGAAAACCGGCCGCACGCACATGATGGACGCCACGCCGATCACCTTCGGCCAGGAGCTCTCGGCCTACGTCGCCCAGCTCGATTACGCTGAAAAAAGCATCCGCGCCGCGTTGCCTGCGGTGTGCGAGCTGGCCCAGGGCGGCACCGCTGTCGGCACCGGCTTGAACTCGCCCCACGGATTCGCCGAGGCCGTTGCCGCCGAATTGTCCGCGCTGTCCGGCCTGCCCTTCGTCACCGCACCGAACAAGTTTGCCGCGCTGGCCGGCCATGAGCCCCTGACCGCCCTGTCCGGCGCGCTGAAAACCCTGGCCGTGACCCTGATGAAGATCGCCAACGACCTGCGCCTGCTGGGTTCCGGCCCACGTGCGGGCCTGGCTGAAGTGAAGCTGCAGGCCAACGAACCGGGCAGCTCGATCATGCCGGGCAAGGTCAACCCGACCCAGTGCGAAGCGCTGTCGATGCTGGCGTGTCAGGTGATGGGCAACGACACCACGATCACCTTCGCCGCCAGTCAGGGCCACCTGCAGCTGAACGTGTTCAAGCCGGTGATCATCCACAACCTGTTGCAATCGATCCGCTTGCTGGGCGATGGCTGCCGCAACTTCAACGAGCACTGCATTGCCGGCATGGAACCGGATGCCGCCAAGATGGCCGAGCATCTGGAACGCGGCCTGATGCTGGTGACCGCGCTGAACCCGCACATCGGCTACGACAATTCGGCGCAGATCGCCAAGAAAGCCTACAGCGAAGGCTTGACCCTGCGCGAAGCGGCGCTGCAGCTGGGCTTCCTCACCGACGCCGAGTTCGACGCCTGGGTGCGTCCGGAAAAAATGCTCGAGGCTGGCAGCAATGGCTGAATCCATCAGCGGCGCCACGCCACTGGAAGGCTATGGCAAACGCATCCTGATGATCATCGGCACGCCGAAAAGCATCAGCCTCGGCCACGCGCTGGGCGAGGCGTATGCCCAGGGCGCGCGCAGCAAAGGTCATGTGGTGCGGGTGCTGAAGCTCGACGAAATGGATTTCGACCCGGTGCTGCGCGGTGGCTATGAGTCCGCCCAGACCCTGGAACACGATCTGCTTGAAGCCCAGCGCGAGGTGCATTGGGCACAGCATCTGGTGTTTGTGTATCCGGTCTGGTGGGGCGGTTTGCCGAGCCTGCTCGGTGGATTCTTCGACCGGGTGTTCATGCCCGGTTTTGCCTTCAAGGCCCATGGCAGGCACCACCCTTCGAACGAGCTGCTGAAGGGCCGGACGGCGGAATTGCTGGTGACCATGGACACGCCGTCGCGGTATTTCCGCTGGGTCTTCAAGGCCCCTGCCCATCGGCAGATGGTCAGAACCATCCTTGAATTCTGTGGGATCAAGACCACACGCCTGACGGAGTTCTCGCCGGTGCGCACCTCTACCGAGGAGCAGCGTCAGCAGTGGATTCATCAGGCCGAGGCGCTGGGGAAGCGCTAAATCAAGTGCCTGCACTTCCAAAAACGGGGAAGCGGAGGTGCAAGTTGATGGAACCGTTAAGAACGCTACTATTCAAATGATCTGACTCACATTGTGGCGGCGCCTGTCGCCCATTCAGATCATTCGCGTACCAACCCAATGCCCGGAGAAGGCTATGTTAAGCAAGCGTGAACAAGATCCAGCCCCCACTGTTCGTTTTCGCAGCGACCGCGTTTCCCGTGTCAATGGCCTCTACTTCTTCAGCACCCGGGAAAACACCCTCGAAGGTCCGTTCATGAGCAAGGAAGACGCTGCACGGGAAACCGAGGTCTATGTCCGTCGCATGCAGGCGGCCAGCGCGTATCAGCCACGCATGCCCTCCTCGCTCAACGGCTGACCGATCCCGCCTTTAGGAATGATTGCGGCGAAACGTCTCTTCGCCCATTGCTGCAATCTGTCCGTCGATCAGTGCATCGAACGGACGCAACAAGCCCTCGAATGATGTCTCCGGCTCCAGCGTGTGCAGCGCATGGACGATGGCCTCCAGCGTCGACAACGCGTCGGGCCCCGGCGCCTTGCGCAATCGATAGCGTGAAGGTGGCGCGTCCGTCAGCACGACCCTGGGCAACGCCGCCAGCAAGGGGTTGAGGTGCAGCAACTTGCGCGCCTTGCGCCAGGTGCCATCAGGCACGACGAGCAGCAGGGGCACTCCGTCGGCACGGCTGGCTGTCAGCGCCACGGCCTCCTCCCCCGGGAATAGCAGACACGCTCGATAACCGGGCCGGCTCAGCCATTGCGTCAGATCCTCGAACACCTCCCCCACGTGCAACTCCGCATTCTCAAGGCCCAGGGCTGCCAGGCGCGCCGTGTTGAGCGCGTGATTGACCTCACTGGGATGCTGCAAAATCAACACTCGCGTCCGGCTGCCCAACGCGGGAATCAGCGCACACAGGCAATGATTGGTCGGACGCAGGCAGCGTTCGCAGCGGGCACGGGACATCGTCGGTTTCCTACAGTGGATTGAGCTGCGCTTTAAGCAGATCACGAAAGGTCTGAATCAGCGGCTCACGGCTGCGCCCGCGGCGCAGGATCATCGAAAACGGCGCCTGATAGCCAAAGGTTGCCGGCAGCAAGACCCGCAGGTGCCCGGAATCCACCCACGATTGCGCGTAGTGCTCGGGCAAGTAACCGATGTAGGCGCCGGACAGCACCAGAATCAGCTGCGCCTCCATACTCTCGACGGTCGCGGCGCTGTGCTTGAAGCCGTGACGGGCGAGTTCGGCCTGGCTCCAGTAGCCGCGTCCGACCATGCGCTGTTGAGTGATGACGGGCTCGGGAATGCGCCGCTCGGCATACAGCGTGTGGCGATTGCTGCAATACAGCCAATGCTGCTCGCGGTACAGCGGCTGATAGAGCAGGCCATTCATGCGCGTGGAAAACGATCCGATCGCCAGGTCCAGCCGGTTGTCCAGCACGCCCAACTGCAATTCGTAGGGGCTCATCACCGCAAGGTGCAAATGCACGGCCGGATGCTCCGCACTGTAGGCGCCGATGACTTCCGCAAAGGGCAATGCGCGGTCACTGACCGTCGAGTCCAGCACGCCGAGATTGAGCGTGCCGCGCAGCTCGCCCTTGAGCGCAGCGGCGTAGAGCTCGAAGCCTTCCAGTTCGCCGAGCAGGCGCAGGGTTTCCTGATGAAACAGCTCGCCCTTGCTGGTCAGGCTGAACCCGCCACGCCCGCGATGACAGAGCACGATGCCGAGCGCGGCTTCAAGCTGGCTCATGTAGGTGCTGATCGCCGAGGTCGACAGATTGAGTTCTTGCTGAGCGCTGGCAAAGCCCTGATGGCGCACGACACAGGCGAAGATGCGCAGCAATTTGAGGTCGGGAAGCGCGCTGGGCATGGGGTTTCCAGGATGGTTTTCCGCGCAGCTTACCCGATACTTCAGGAATATCTGAACTAAGTATTTCGCCTGACGGATTGTTCGCGGCGGGTCCGGTCAACAGAATCGGCTCCATGCCGGAAGCTTGCTTCCGCCCCTTTTGCTTACCACCGATGAGGCATTCCCGTGGACAAGATTTTCCATCAACCACTGGGCGGCAACGAAATGCCGCGCTTCGCCGGCATCGCCACCATGATGCGCTTGCCGCACCTGCAAACCGCGGCCGGGCTGGACGCGGCGTTCGTCGGCGTGCCGCTGGACATCGGTACGTCCCTGCGTGCCGGCACCCGCTTCGGCCCACGGGAAATTCGCGCCGAATCGGTGATGATTCGCCCTTACAACATGGCCACCGGCGCCGCCCCTTTTGACTCCCTGTCAGTGGCGGACATCGGCGACGTGGCGATCAACACGTTCAATCTGCTGGACGCCGTGCGCATCATCGAAGAGGCCTACGACGGTTTTCTCGAGCACGGCATCATCCCGCTGACCCTCGGCGGCGATCACACCATCACGCTGCCGATCCTGCGCGCCATGAAGAAGAAACACGGCAAGGTGGGGCTTGTGCACATCGACGCCCACGCGGACGTCAACGATCACATGTTCGGCGAGAAGATCGCCCACGGCACCACCTTCCGCCGAGCGGTGGAGGAAGGTCTTCTGGATTGCGATCGGGTGGTTCAGATTGGTCTGCGTGCCCAGGGCTATACCGCCGAAGATTTCAACTGGAGCCGCAAGCAGGGGTTCCGCGTGGTCCAGGCCGAGGAGTGCTGGCACAAGTCGCTGGCGCCGCTGATGGCCGAAGTGCGCGAGAAGGTGGGCGGCGGTCCGGTGTACCTGAGTTTCGACATCGACGGCATTGACCCGGCCTGGGCGCCGGGCACGGGTACGCCAGAGATCGGCGGGCTGACTACCATTCAGGCCATCGAAATCATCCGTGGGTGCCAGGGGCTGGACCTGATCGGCTGCGACCTCGTCGAGGTCTCGCCGCCCTACGACACCACCGGCAACACCTCGTTGCTGGGCGCCAATCTGCTCTACGAAATGCTCTGCGTGCTGCCCGGCGTCGCGCACCGCTGACAGCGGGACTGGAGGGGTTGCTTAATGGGACCAGGCGGCTGCTTTTTTAGTGGGACCGGCTTCAGCCGGGAAGAGACCCCTATGAGCACTCCTCAATTTTGCGGTGTGGCGCCTGACGCCTTCCCGGCTGAAGCCGGTCCTACGATTTGCACGCGCTGACTTTGTGGGACCGGCTTTAGCCGGGAAGAGGCCTGTATGAGCACCCTCAATTTTGCGGTGTAGCGCCTGACGCCTTCCTGGGTGAAGCCGGTCCCACATGTGTGCGCTGCATCGGGCGCGCCGTTCTTTCATTGCTCGCCGTTACAAAAAATCCGCACACACCTGCCATTCGTGTCCCGCCAACTTGGGCTAGCCTTAGTCCGAGACCGCCGACGTTGCGCATCGCAGCGCAGGTTTTCAGGGTGGTTGCTCACTGGGCATTTCTGCCACAACCCTCTGTTTTTTGATGTTGGGGTGATTACCACTTGAATCAAAGCAGAGGCCTGCCATGAAGCGAAGCGAAGTCAGACAACATGTCATCGACACAATCGGAAAGATTCTGGTCGACAAAACCCTGATTCAGGAAGAAGAGGACGTGACGCTGAGCGCGCTTGAGCTGGATGAAGCCGACTTCAACGAATTTTTTTCAATTCTGCAAAGCGACTTTGGCGTTGTCCTCCCGAATCAGATCAAGGCCGATATAGCAGGTATGTCCGCGCATTCACCCTACGGACAACTGACGCTGCAGGGCCTGGTTGACCTGATTCTCGTCGAGAAGAAACGCAGGACCCACCACTGAGGGGCAATCGGGATCGATTTGGGAAAGCAGCTGAATCATACGGGAGAGGTAACCGAACGGTCGGGGAAAACAGAGCGGGCTATCGGGCGATAGCGCCGCTTTTTTTACACGTGTTACCGGGCACTCAACGGCGTGGACGACGACGCTCATCATCGTTGCTGCGCACGGGAATGGGTTGCAGCTTTGGCTTTTCAATCAACCCGAGCGCGACGCCTACATCGTGAAGCCATTCTTGCAATTTGCTGTTCATATAACGCCCCCTTCAGGGAAATACTCGGCAGCCAATGTCCGAACTGCCTGGAGCAGATCATAGTGCTAAGGCGCACTTTACGCCTGCTACCGAGTGTCGCGGCAGGAATTTTTCGCCTTGCATGACGATGTGACACTGCAAATCGGTCATTCGAAGCCATCACGCGACAAACGGCAGGGCCGTCAACCTGCCACCACGGGCGTCATCACCGCGCATTCATGGGCCTGGCGACGTCTGGCCAGCAGATAGAAGACCCCACCCCCCAGGAAACATCCTGTAAACCATGCAAAGTTCGCCATCGGCTGCAATGCCGGGATGAAGGTGATGGCAATGCCTGCCAGGGTTGCCAGCAACAGCGCCTTCACCGCCGTGTAATTCACCCCGCCGGTGTACCAGTAGCGTCCGGTCGGCCCATCGTTGAACAGCGCGTCGACGTCGATCTGTTGCTTTTTGATCACGTAATAATCCACCAGCAAGATGCCGAACAACGGCCCGATGAACGCTGCCAGCACGTCCAGCGTGTAATGGATAACGGCGGGGTTGTTGAACAGATTCCATGGTGTGATGAAGATGGACGCCACCGCCGCGATCATCCCGCCTGCGCGCCAGCTGATCTTGCTGGGGGCGACGTTGGCGAAGTCGAACGCTGGCGACACGAAGTTGGCGACGATGTTGATGCCGATCGTCGCAGTCACGAAAGCAAATGCGCCAAGGAGCACAGCGATGTCATTGTCGATGCGCGCCACCGTGGCGATCGGGTCATGCAACATCTCGCCGAACACCGGCAACGTTCCCGAAACGATGACAACGGTGACCAGTGAGAAGGCCAGAAAATTGATCGGCAGCCCCCAGAAATTGCCGCGCCGTACTTCAGACATGCTCCGGCAGTAGCGACTGAAGTCGCCAAAGTTAAGCGTAGGACCCGAGAAGTAGGACACCACCAGCGCCGTGGCCATGATCACTTGGGAAAACGCTTCCCAGCCGGTCAGCGATTTTTCGGAGAGGGTAAAACTGATGTTGGTCCAGCCCGCCTTCCAGACAATCCAGCCCGCCAGGATGAACATCACGGCGTAGACCACAGGGCCGGCCCAGTCGATGAAGCGGCGGATCGAGTCCATCCCGGTCCAGAACACAGCCGCCTGTACCACCCAGAGTGCCAGGAAGCCGAACCAGCCGAGGTAAGACAAACCTGCAAAGTGCGGCTCTGCGTAGACCGACATCTGTGGGAAGAAGCGCAGCACCACGATGATCAGCGCGCTGGACGCCAGGTACGTTTGCACCCCGTACCACGCCACCGCGATCAGACCGCGGATCACCGCTGGAATATTCGCACCGAACACGCCGAAGGCCAGACGGCAGATCACCGGATATGGCACGGCGGCCTGCTGACTCGGCCTGGCCAGCAGGTTGGCGATCACCTGAATAATGCAGATACCCGCCAGCAGCGCGATCAGCACCTGCCAGCTCGCCAGCCCGAGGGCAAAAAGGCTGGCCGCGAAGACGTAGCCGCCCACGCTGTGCACGTCACTCATCCAGAACGCGAAAATGTTGTACCAGGTCCATTTCTGCGGCACGGGGCCCAGGTCCTCGTTGTACAGGCGGGGGCTGTAGCCCTTCGGCAATGGCTCGGTCATCGCATTTCTCCCTCATAAGGACGAAGCGGCTCCCGGCATCACACGTGCACACACTGCGTACGGGAGCGCGTGTGGGTTGTATACGAAACAGGAGGCAGAATGCGTGCCATTGCCGAAGAGGCCCGCGTGCAAGACGCCAAGACAGCGGGTTTCCGGCAGCCGATGAGGCCAAGATGTCAGATTTTCAAAGAGGAGATTTCAGACGCCGCGCCTGCCCACAGTGCACCGTGACCAAAGTCGGTGCATTTTTAACGGGCAGGAAATGGGCTGATGGATGAACGAGAAGGTGTATACGATTAGCGCGGGCTTTGGTTCAACTTATAAGCCCTGGCCTCATCGCCTCCCCTTCGATTAACGCTCGCAATCACTCCGGCAGCTGGGCCAGTCCATCCGGGTCGGTCATTGCCCGCTCCAGCAGATCCGCCGGCAGACTCTTGCTGGCCCGCGCGCCCAGCAGCTTGAGCTGTTCGCTGCGGCTGACCAGATTGCCGCGCCCCTCGACGAGCTTGTTGCGCGCGGCGCCGTAGGCCTTGTCCAGCTGCTGAAGGCGGTTGCCGACTTCGTCCAGGTCCTGGATGAACAGCACGAACTTGTCATAGAGCCACCCTGCCCGTTCGGCGATCTCCCGCGCATTCTGGCTCTGCCGCTCCTGCTTCCACAGGCTGTCGATGACCCGCAGCGTTGCCAGCAGCGTGGTCGGGCTGACAATCACGATATTGCGGTCGAACGCCTCCTGAAACATGTTCGGCTCGGCCTGCAACGCTGCAGAAAACGCCGCCTCGATCGGCACGAACAGCAAAACAAAATCGAGACTGTGCAGCCCCTCAAGGCGTTTGTAGTCTTTGCCGGACAGGCCTTTGACGTGATTGCGCAGGGACAGCACGTGCTGTTTCAGCGCCGCCTGGGAAATCACCTCATCGTCGGCTGACACGTACTGTTGATAGGCCGTCAGGCTGACCTTCGCGTCCACCACGACCTGCTTGTCGCCGGGCAGCATGATCAGAACGTCGGGCTGGAAGCGCTCGCCGTCGGGGCCTTTCAGGCTGACCTGGGTCTGATACTCCCGGCCCTTTTCAAGTCCGGCATGTTCGAGCACCCGCTCCAGAATCAATTCACCCCAGTTGCCCTGGGTCTTCTGCCCCTTCAACGCACGGGTCAGGTTGTTGGCTTCGTCGCTCAGGCGCAGGTTGAGCTGCTGCAAGCGCTCCAGCTCCTTGCTCAGGGAGAAACGTTCGCGGGCTTCGTTCTGATAACTCTCTTCGACGCGCTTTTCGAACGACTGGATGCGTTCCTTGAGCGGGTTGAGCAACTGCCCCAACTGCTGCTGACTGGTTTCGGCAAAGCGCTGCTCGCGTTCATCGAAAATCTTGCCGGCCAGCTCCGCAAACTGCGCACGCAGCTCATCGCGGGAGCCTTGCAGGTCGGTGAGGCGCTGCTGGTGACTTTCCTGCTGTTCACGCAGCTCGGCGCCCAGCGAGGCGCACTGGGCGTCGAGTCGACGCAGTTCGGCTTCTCTGACGGCCCGTTCGCGCCCCCAGTCTTCCTGGGCCTCCCGCGCACCCTCATGCTGTTGGCGCAGCAGTTCCACTTCCCGGCGCAGGGCCGCCAGGTCCGCCTGCTTGACCGCATTGGCCTGGGCAAGGTCGCTGATCTCGTCGCGACTGGCGTCGAGCTGGGCATTCAAGCCATCCTGCGCCATCTGCGCATTACTCAAGCGCTCGTCGAGCAACGCGGTGTCCGCTTCCCGTTGCGCCAGACGCCGCTGCAACTGCCACGCCAGCCCCAACAAAGGCACTGCTGCCACCGCCAAACCCAGCAACAGGCTGGTTAACTCAAACACCATAAAATCCAGACTCCGACATTCATGCAGACCGCATTATGCGCAGAAGCAGGCTCGACGTCCGATCCGGGTAAATCAGTGCCTCGGAAAAAGAAAACCGCCAGCGGGTGCTTCAAGAGCGCCGCGATAGAGCCGGCGCTTGGGACAATCCACAGAACCTGTGGATAACTCAGTGGACAACACCCCTTAAGCTCTCGCAAACGCACGTAGAATGGGGCCTGCGTTCAAACTGACGATTTTTTCACCAGCGTAAAAAAACGATGGTTTTCATTGACTTAATAATTCGTTGCATTAAATCAAGCGCTTAGCGGCCGACGTGACAGTGACATGACAGATACCTTTCGCAATGTGCACAAGTTCATTTCGTCTGTTCATAAGCCCGTTTCGACAGCCCCCATCGCCAGTGGAAATTCTCGGGAATAAGGCACTGGGCCACCTTTTTATGCCCGATATGCTGTACGCTCTTTCGCCCGCTTTCCGGCATACATCTGCCTTATTGCAAATCAGTGCTTGCTTTGCCCCAGCGACTCCATTAGCATCGCCGCCGTTAGTACCAAGCTGAAAGTCAATTCTGATCGAACAAATCCCCCAATCCCGGTTCGCCAACTGAGCGAACGGATTGAAAAAAGGGATCGATCACCTCGATGGTTTCCAGACATGAACTCACACGACCTGCCGTCAAAACGGAGGGGTGTGTAAAACATTCATGCTCTACCCAACCAGCCTGCAAATTGATCAGGATCTTCACCTCGAGCATCGAACCTTAGCTCTTGTTGTGTTGCCTGCCCTCCTAAGTACCTACCAGTCAGCCCCGCGCCACACTTTAAACGCGCTCAACTGGCTGCTTTTGTTCCAGACAGGTTCTGCGCCCTGCCCTTGACTCGCATTCGAGCATCGGTCCGCGTTTACTGGAACGTTTTAATTTTGCACGCCTCTTATTGCGTGTCGATTCAGGAAACACCCATAACATGACTACCCATATCCAGACTCAAAACGCTATTCGTACACTGACCAACGCTTTTGCTCCAATGAACTGCCTGATCATGGCAGCACGCAAAGGCTGCTTCAGCTTCACCATCGTCAACGAGCACGGTATCGCCCGCCACAGCGAGCGTTTGTACCCGGATCAATACTCCAGCGACGCTCCGCTGCAGGCTGTGATCGACCGTACGCGTCAGGCCTTGGTTGCCTGATATGGCTGCCTGACACCGTTGCCTGATACCGTCCGTCGGTTAATATCGCTGCATCGACAAGGCCTCACCCGATAACGGTGGGGCTTTTTTGCGTCTGTTTTACTTACATAAAAAGCGACAGCTGCAGTAATGAATGCCGGTCAACGTGGTGACGCAGCACGGGAACTGACCGTAAAACAGACCTTTACACCGCAAATATCACACTACACTTCAAGTCAGCGGCTCCGGTCGCTGCCGGTGGGCCCACTCCATCCCTGCTGCCAAGCGCCAGGGCCTGCCGACTCATCAACTCCCCGAGGGTGTTATGGGAATCGCCGCCAGTGAACTGTGTCGCTATGTCATCCGCCCGACACTCGTCTACCTCGGCCGACACAATCGAGCGGCCGAATCCCTGCTACTGGGCGTCGCCGCCAGCCAGTCCGCGTTAGGCGCCGAGCTGGACAACCCACGCGGCCACGGGCTTTACAGCATCGCCGACACCCAGCACCGCCAGCTGTGGGATCACTACCTCGCCCGCGATCCGGACCTTGCCAGCCTAGTTCGAGGCCTGGCCAGCCAGCACGCGTTTCTCACCGGCCCCGATCTGGAACTGACCGTCAACCTGCGCTACTCGACCGCCATTGCCTGGTTGATGGTCGAAGCGAGCCATATGTCGCTGCCGGATGCCGATGATTCGCTGGCCATGGCGCGGATGTGGCGCGAGGTATTTCAACCCGGCGGTCAGCTTCAGGATTTCACCGCGGCCTGGCAAACATGGGTCAGCCCCCTGTTTCAGTCCTCGCCAGCCATTTCGTGACCGAGCGGTATTCGACAAAGAAGCGGCGAACTTTCAGGATTGTCCTACAAGAACCGCTCTAAATAGGCTGATTCGGGCTATGGCGCGGGGGCGGAAATATTGGTAATTTCCGCGCGGTGATCAACAAGGAGTTCTAACAATGAAAAAAACAATGATCAAATCCAGCCTCAGTCTCGCCATCACTCTTGCCTCCACCCAGATTTTTGCATCCGGCTTTGCCCTGAATGAGCAAAGCATCAGCGGCATGGGGACCGGTTTTGCGGGCCGTACCTCTTCTGTCGATGACGCCAGCATCGTGTACGGCAACCCGGCCGGCATGTCGCGCCTCAAGCGCGCTCAGGCGACCGTGGGGGTCGCCGCAATCGATGCCTCCACCGACATTACCGACACCAGCGGCCGCAGCACCGGCTCGAACAAAGGCGACATGGTGCCTTTCATCGCCGTACCGATGGGTTTCTACGTGAACCCGGTCGACGAGCACTGGGCGTTCGGCTTCGGTGTCTACGCGCCATTCGGCCTAGTCACCGACTATGAAGACAACTTCCAGGGCCGCAACTTCGGCAGCAAGAGCATCGTCAAGGTCGTGACCTTCCAGCCGACCGTCAGCTACGCCTTCAACGACAAGGTATCGATCGGTTTCGGTCCGACCATCAACCGTATTTCCGGCGCGCTGGAATCGGCACTCAATGTCAGCCCGCTGCTGGGTGCCCGCACCGGCGACGGCCGCGTGCAGGTCAAGGGCGATGACGTCGGTTACGGTTTCAACGCCGGTATCCTGGTGCAAGCCACCGATACCACCAGCGTTGGCCTGACCTACCACTCCAAAGTGACCTACAAGCTTGAAGGCCACACCGAAGTGACCCCGGGTGCAGGCGTGCCTTCGGCCATCCTGCCGGGCGGTCGCTATGACGCCAAGCTGAACATCGATACACCGGAAACCGTCGACTTCTCCGTCACTCAGAAAATGAACGACGCCTGGAAGCTGTACGCCGGTGCAACGTGGACGCGCTGGAGCCGTCTGGAAGACATCACCGTTCAAAACTCCGGCATTACGCCGGTGTCTCGTCGCGACGCTACTCAGTCTCTGGTCGGCACCATCAAGGAAGAGCAGAACTGGCACGACACCTGGGCCTACGCCGTGGGTACGTCGTATCAGTTGAACAAGCAGTGGGTGCTGCGTACCGGTCTGTCGTTCGACCAGTCGCCGACCAACAACGAAAACCGCTCGCCGCGCATCCCGACAGGCGATCGCACGATCTTCAGTCTGGGCGCCGGTTACAGCCCGACCGACGACATCACCATCGATGTGGCCTACTCCTACTTGCAGGAAGAGAAGGTCAAGGTCGCCGACGCGAACGCGCTGGGCCAAAGCTACAACGCCAAGTACGACAACAGCGCCAACGGTTTCGGCGTGGGCATGACATACCGCTTCTGATGCAGTGGGCGGGACAGGCCGATCACCTGTCCGCCCTACAGAAAACCCCGCAGCCAGCGATGGATGCGGGGTTTTTCGTTGTGGCCCGTCTGCTTTGCGTCAGCGCGTTTTTACGGTTTGGAGGCGATAGCCTTCTCGATGGCTGAAATCAGCTCGGGATCGTCCGGTGCGGTCTTGCTGGAGAAGCTGGCAACCACGTTGCCTTTGCGGTCGACCACGTATTTATAGAAGTTCCAGCTTGGCGCGCTGCTCTGCCTGGCAAGCACCTTGAACAGGTTGATGGCGTCGGCGCCACGCACCGGCTGCGGCTCGGTCATGGTGAAGGTCACGCCGTAGTTCACGTAGCAGACCTTGGCGGTTTCGTTAGCGTCTTTGGATTCCTGCAGAAAGTCATCAGAAGGCACGCCGAGGACTTCCAGCCCCTCGCTTTTGAAGCGCTGATTGAGGGCTTCAAGGCCTTTGAACTGCGGCGCGAAGCCACAGAAGCTTGCGGTGTTGACCACCAGCATCGGCTTTCCGGCGAACTGTTTGCAGAGGTCGATCTCCTGTTTCGCCCGCAGCTTGGGCAGCTCGCCCTGCAGCAGTGGCGGGCAATCGGCGGCCGCGGCGGCGCCACTGAGGGCAAGCAGAAGCAAAGGCGCGTGAATCCAGCGAAGGGCCATGGTGACGTCCATTCAAGAGCGGGCAGGAAAGGTGGAGCTGTCGCTACGCTACTCCGCCGCGCGATGTATGCCTAGCGCGCCACAGAAACGTGGCTATTAGCTGGCTTTTCGGTCGCCATGAACGCCCGCTGGATCGCCTGGGGCGGTTCGCCGAAGTTGCGCAGAAACGCCTGGCGCATCCTTTCCCGATCGCCGAAGCCGGTTTCCCGGGCCACCACCTCAATGGGATGCCGGCTGGTTTCCATCATTGCCCGCGCGACTTCCACCCGCAGGCATTCGATGGCTTTGGCCGGGGTCTGGCCGGTTTCCTCGCGGAACACCCGACTGAACTGGCGGGGGCTCAAGCGGGCAATGGCCGCCAGCGCGTCTATTGAAAGATCGCTTTTGAGGTTCTCGCGGGCATAGGCCAGCGCCAGTTGCACACGATCGGACTTGGGGTCCAGCTCCAGTAACGTCGACAACTGGGAATGCTCGCTGCCGCGCCGCTGATAAATCACCAGCTTGCGCGCGACCTGCCGGGCGATGTCGGCGCCGAGGTCGTTCTCGACCATCGCCAGTGCGAGATCAAGCCCGGCGCTCATGCCCGCGCCGGTCCAGATCTGGCCGTCCACGGTGAACAGTTTGTCGTCCTCGACACGAACGTTCGGGTAGCGCTTGCGAAACTCCGGGGCGTGAATCCAGTGCATGGTCGCGCGCTTGCCATCGAGCAGGCCCGCTTCGGCCAGCACAAACCCGCCCGTGCACAGCGACGCCACGCGACGCGATTGAGCCGACGCGGTGCGCACGAACTCAAGCAGGCTGGGGGTGGGCAATTGCAGGTCCATGTAGCCGCTGACAATGATGGTGTCGTAACCGTCGGGCTGCAATGGCGTGGTGTTGACCGAGAAGCCTTCGGACGACATGACCGCCCCGCCGCTTTCGGACACCAGATGAAAGGAATACGCCGCCTCGCCCTGCATCAGGTTCGCGCAGGTCAGCACGGAACCGACCGACAGACTGAGGGACTGAAATTGCGGGTACACCACCAGCGCAACGCTATGCATGACACCTCTCCGGTTGGTCCGGAACACCATGGATAAATCTTCGATTAGCTAGCGTAGCGGGTTTGTAGGAGCGTGGCTTGTCCCGCGATCTGGCGCGCAGCGGCAGCAAGTCTGCTTACGGACTGTCTGGCACACCGCCGCGCAGGATTTTGCTGCCGGTTCCCGGCAGATCGCGGGACAAGCCACGCTCCTACTCCTACTCCTACTCCTACTCCTACTCCTACTCCGCACGCCGCACGCCGCACGCCGGCGGCAGGACACTGCATCAATCCCACATCAGCGCCAACGTCACCAGCACCAGGGTTTCGAGCAGTTCAAGCATCGCGCCGGCGGTGTCGCCGGTGCTGCCGCCCAGACGTTGCATCATCACCCGGCGCAGCCAGAAGAAACCGCCCGTGGAAACGACCAGCACCCACGCCGCCGCGCCGCCACCGATGAGCACGCAGACCACCGCCACCGCTGCCAGCACCTGCACCCCGGCCTTGCGCGGCAGATGATCGGCCAGCGCCTGGCCCAGCCCGCCCGCGCGCACATACGGCGTGTTCAGAAACAGTGCCAGCATCGCCGCGCGGCCGATCACCGGCGCCAGCAGCAGGCCAATGCCCGTGTGCGCTTCAATCAACGCCAGCACAGCGCTGAATTTCAACAGTAACACCACCACCAGCGTCACCACCGCAATCGGGCCGCTGCGCGGGTCTTTCATAATGAGCAGCGTGCGTTCACGGTCGCCGAACCCACCGAGCCAGGCGTCCGCGCTGTCGGCCAGGCCGTCCAGGTGCAGCCCTCCGCTGAGCATGACCCACGCCGCCAGCAGCAGGGCGGCATGCAACAGGGTCGGCGCGCCGTCGAGCAGGTGATTCAGCGCCATCAACAGCACGCCGAACAGCAACCCCACCAGCGGGTAGAACAGCAGCGAACGTCCCGATTCCTGGGGCGTCGGCATGCCCGGCAGGCGAATCGGCAGACTGCTGAGGAACTGCAAGGCGATCCAGAACGGCAGCATTTAAACCTCCGTCAACTCACCGTCGGCCTGGACATCGAGGCCGAACATACAGCCGTGTGCCACCGTGACCTGCAGCAATTGCTCACGGGGCAGACCGCGGGCGCGGGCCAGCAGCAGACGCATCACCCCGCCATGGCTGATCAGCAGAATGCGCTGTCCGTCATACGCCCGCTGCACCCGCTCAACGGCAGCCAACACGCGAGTGGCAAACGCCTCAACCGGCTCGCCGTTGGGTGGCGTAAACCCGTACGGATCCTCCCAGAAGCGACCCAACCCGGCAGCATCGGTTTCCATCAACTGCGCGGGGCTCTGCCCTTCCCAGTCACCGAAATGCAGTTCCTGAAGACCGGCTTCCAACTCCACGGGCAAGCCCAGTCGCTCGGCCAGCTCGTCGGCGAAGCGGGCGCAGCGTTGCAGCGGTGAGCTGACGATGCGGTCCCAGGGGCCACGATCAATCACCGCCGCGCGCATCTGCTGCCAGCCGGTGTCGGTCAGCGCATCGTCAATACTGCCGCGCAGGCCGCCGCCGAATTCGGTTTCGCCGTGGCGCAACAGGTCAAGATGCAAGGTCATGCCGGGCGGTCTGCCACAGCGGCTTCAGCGAAGGTCGCCATGCCGTTATGCAGCTCACAGGCCAGACGCAACAACGGCACCGCGAGCGCCGCGCCACTGCCTTCGCCCAGACGCAATCCCAGGTCCAGCAACGGCTCGGCCTGCAGCGCGTCCAGCACCAGACGATGGCCCGGCTCGGCGCCCCGATGGCCGAAAAACAGCCACTCCCGGCACGACGGATTGATGCGCACCGCCACCAGCGCCGCCACGGAACAGATAAAGCCATCGACCAACGCGACGATGCCCTCCTGCGCACAGGCCAGGTAGGCGCCGACCAGCGCCGCCACTTCAAACCCCCCGAGGGCGCGCAGACTGGCCAGGGCGTCACCGACGGCGTCGGCGTGCAGCCGCAGGGCCCCCTCGATCACCTGGGCCTTGTGGCTCACGCCCTCGGCATCCAGACCGGTGCCGGGGCCGACCAGCAAGGTGGCCGGACAATCGAGCAGCGCGCAGGCCAGCGCACTGGCGACGGTGGTGTTGCCGATGCCCATTTCGCCGCCGATGAACAGCTGAGTACCTGCGGCCTTGGCGCGCAACACGCTGTCGCGACCGCCTTCGAGGGCGGCGTGCAGTTGCGCCTCCGTCATCGCCGGGCCATGGGCAAAATTTGCGGTGCCCGGGCCAAGACCGAGGTGGCGCACACCCGGCAGGTCCAGCGGTGCAACCGTGCCCAGATCGACCACGTCCAGCTGCGCGGACAGTTGCCGGGCCAGCACGCTGATGGCCGCGCCGCCCATGATGAAGTTGTGCAGCATCTGCCCGGTCACTGCCTGCGGGTACGCCGAAACCCCTTCCGCGACTACGCCGTGGTCACCAGCAAAAATCGCGATCCAGACCTCATCGACCTTCGGCTTCGGACGACCCTGCAGGCCGGCCAGTTGCACCGCGACGTGTTCCAGACGGCCCAGTGAGCCGGTCGGTTTGGTCAGTTGCTGCTGCCGGGCCATCGCGTCGTCGCGGCTGGCGTGATCGACGTCTCGGGCAGGCGCGAGCCACCAGGCGTTACTCATAGTGCAGGTCCTTTCAGGGTCATGGGCAGTCCGGCAACGGTAAACACCACGCGATGGCAGCGTTCGGCCAACGCCTGATGCAGCCAGCCGGCTTCATCGACATAACGACGGGTCAGCTCACCGAGGGGCACCACGCCGAGCCCGGTTTCGTTGCTGACAAAAATGATCTCGCCCGGCCATTCCGCCAGGCCATCGAGCAAGGCTTCACGCTCTTGAGCCAGGCGCTGCGGATCGTCGAGCATCAGCAGATTGGTCAGCCACAGGGTCAGGCAATCCACCAAGAGGCAGCGGCCCTCCCCGGCGTTTTCCCGGAGCACGCGGGCCAGCTCGACGGGTTCCTCGATCAGCCCCCATTCAGCTGGCCGACGCTCGCGGTGCAAGGCGACGCGCTGGTTCATTTCGCCGTCGAGGGGCTGACTGGTAGCGATATAGATGACGTCGAGGCCGCTGTCGCTGGCGAGTTTTTCAGCCAGCCGACTTTTGCCGGAACGCGCACCGCCGAGGATCAATTGCAGCATCAGGGTTGCTCCAGGCCGCAGAGTTCACGCAGCAGTGTGCCGTCCAGGTGAGTTTCGACCAGATCGGCGAGGCGTTCGATGTCGCGCTCGCGCAAAGCGTGGTAATCGACCGACTGCACATTCTGCAGCCCGGCCCATCGCAGCAAGGCGCTGCTCGACGCCGGGTTCTCGAACAGACCGTGCAGGTAGGTGCCGAGCACTTGGCCATCAGGGCTGCACGCTCCATCGCAGCGGCCGTCGGCGAGCTGGACCAGTGGACGTTCCAGCGCCGCGCCGGTGGTCACGCCCGCATGAATCTCGTAGCCGATGACGTCGGCGTCTTCGAGGGTCAGGCGACCGCTGACGTTGCGCAGTTGCTTCTCTTCTTCCAGCACCGTGCTCAGGGCCAACAGCCCCAGGCCCGGGCTTGACCCGGCAGCGCCTTCAAGCCCCAGCGGGTCATGCAACTGCTCGCCAAGCATTTGCAGGCCGCCGCAGATGCCCAGCACGTTGCCGCCGTAACGCAGGTGGCGGTTGATGGCGGTGTCCCAGCCATTGGCGCGCAGATACGCGAGATCGCTACGCACGCTTTTCGAGCCGGGCAGGATGATCAGGTCAGCATCAGGAATCGCCTGCCCCGGCCCGACGAATTGCAGATTGACCTGGGGGTGCAGGCGCAGCGGGTCGAAGTCGGTGTGGTTACTGATGCGGGGCAACACCGGCACGATGACGTTGAGCACCTGCTCGGCCTTGTCGGCCTGACGCTGGTCGAGGCCGTCTTCGGCTTCCAGGTGCAGGTCCATCACGTAGGGCAGCACGCCGACCACCGGTTTGCCGGTGCGCTGTTCGAGCCAGTCGAGGCCGGGCTGAAGCAGCGCGATGTCGCCACGAAAGCGATTGATGATGAAGCCTTTGACCCGCGCCTGTTCGCTGGGCGACAGCAATTCCAAGGTGCCGACCAGATGGGCAAACACCCCGCCGCGATTGATGTCCGCCACCAACAGCACCGGGCAATCCACCGCTTCGGCAAAGCCCATGTTGGCGATGTCGCCGGCACGCAGGTTGATCTCTGCCGGCGACCCGGCACCTTCGACCATCACCACCGGCCAGCCTTCGCTGAGGCGACGATGGGAGGCGAGTACGGCCTGCATGGCGATGGCTTTGTAGTCGTGGTAGGCGACGGCGTTCATGGTGGTCACGGCGCGACCGTGGATGATCACTTGCGCGCCGGTGTCGCTGTTGGGTTTGAGCAGCACCGGGTTCATGTCGGTGTGGGGTTCGAGGCCGCAGGCCTGGGCTTGCACGGCCTGGGCGCGGCCGATCTCGCCGCCGTCGGCGGTCACTGCGCTGTTCAGCGCCATGTTCTGCGGCTTGAACGGCACGGTGCGCACGCCCTGACGGGTCAGCCAGCGGCACAGCGCCGTCACCAGCGTGCTTTTGCCGGCGTCGGAGGTGGTGCCCTGAACCATCAGGGTTTTGCCGAGGGTCATGGGCGCTCCCGGGAGAATTCGCTCAGCGCCTGCTCCAGACGCTGCCAATCCGCTTCTTCGCGCGGCAGGCCGAAACGCAGGCTGCTGTTGTGGGTGAAGATGCGCAGGAGGATGCCCCGCTGTGCGCAGAATTCGTAAAGCGCTTCCGCCAGCGGCGTGATCAACCACTGGAACAGCGCGCAACCGCCCTTGGGCGCGAAACCGTGGCGATTGAGCACGTCCACCAGACGCTGGCTGGCCTGCTCGGTGCGCTGACGCTGGCGTTGATGCCCGGCGACATCGTTGAGACAGGCCTGACCGATGATCCGCGTCGGCCCGCTGACCGACCAGGGCCCGATCTGCCGCGCCATGACTTTGAGAAAACGCGGCTCCGCCAGCACAAAACCCAGGCGCACACCGGCCAGGCCGAAAAACTTGCCGAACGAGCGCAGCACGATCAGGCCCGCGCGCTGGGTGTACGCCGCCAGGCTCAACTCCGGCGTATTGTCCATAAACGCTTCGTCCGCCACCAGCCAAGCGCCGCGCTGAGACAGACGCGCGTGCCATTCCAGCAGGCGTTCGGGCGGCAGGCTCAGGCCGGTGGGGTTATTCGGGTTGACCACGACGAGCACATCGAGGGTGTCGATGAACCGCTCCACTTCGTGCTCCAGCACTTCGCGCACCAGAAAACCGGTGTTGCGCCAGGCCTCGGCGTGCTCGGCGTAGCACGGCGACAGCACGCCCACCTTGCCCGCCTGACGCAGACGCGGCAGCGCCTGGATCGCCGCTTGGGAACCGGCCACCGGCAGCACGTCCGTGGCGCCGTAGTAGCGACGGGCAGCGATTTCCAGGCCGTCATCGGTTTCCGGCAAACGCGCCCATGCTGCTTCGGGGATCGCAGGGATCGGCCACGACCACGGCGAAATCCCGCTGGACAGGTCGAGCCAGTCCGCCTCATCAATGCCGTATTTCAGGACTGCGCCACGCAATCGGCCGCCATGTTCAAGCATAAAATTCTGTCCCCAGACACAAGATCAGCAACCACAGCCACACGCCGCGCTGCACCAGTTGCCAACCGCGATCAATAGAGTCGGCGTCCGCTGGGACGCCTTCACCCAGGGTCGCGCGCTCATGCAGTTCGCCGTGATAAATCGCCGGACCACCCAGTTCGACGCCCAACGCACCGGCACCGGCCGCCATCACCGGGCCTGCGTTCGGGCTGTCCCACTTCGGGGCCTGGGTGCGCCAGCAACGCAGGGCCAGTCGGGTGTTGCCCAGCAGCGCGTAGGTCAACGCCACCAAGCGCGCGGGAATGTAGTTAAGCAGGTCGTCGATTTTCGCCGCCGCCCAGCCGAAGCGTTCGAAGCGCTCGTTGCGATAGCCCCACATGGCGTCGAGGGTGTTGCTCAGGCGGTAGAGCACGACGCCCGGAGCGCCCAGCACGACGAACCAGAAAATCGCCGCAAACACTGCGTCGCTGCCGTTCTCGAGTACCGATTCCGTGGCCGCACGGGCCACTTCAGTGCTGTCCAGCTCGGAGGTCTGGCGACTGACCAGGTAACCGACCCGGCGGCGCGCCTCGTCCAGATTGTCGCTGCGCAACGCCTGGGCAACCGGCTCGACGTGCTCGCCCAGACTGCGCAGGCCCAACGCGCAGTAAAGCGCCAGTACGTCCACCAGCCAGCCAACGAACGGCAGCCAGCTGAGTAACGTGGCGATCAGGGTCAGCGGAATGACGGCGATGAACCATGCGCTCACGCCATGGCTGCGCCAGCCCCGGCCGGCGGCGTTCAGGCGCTGTTCGATACGCTCGGCGAAACGGCCGAACGCCACCAGTGGGTGGTTCCGTTTTGGCTCGCCGAGCAGCGCGTCCAGCGCGACTCCGGCGACGCTCAATAACGCCACACTCATGCAATCACTCCCCATGTGTTCTCGTAGACCAGCTCTTGCAACGCGCGCGGCTGCGCCCAGCCTTCCATCACCAGCATCGGCGCCGGGTAGAATTCCTTTACAGGGCCCAGGCACAGAATCGCCAGGGGTTTCGAACCGGCTGGCATCTGCAGCAGATCGGCCAGGGCCTGGGGGTCGAACAGCGACACCCAACCCATGCCGAGGCCTTCGGCACGCGCCGCCAGCCAGAGGTTTTGAATGGCGCACGACAGCGAAGCCATGTCCATCTCCGGCAGGGTGCGGCGGCCGAAGATATGTTTGTCGCGGTCATCCATCAACGCGGCGACCAACACTTCGGCGCAATCGCTGATGCCCTCGACTTTCAGCTTCATGAAATCGTCAGACCGCTCGCCCAAAGCTTCAGCGGTGCGAACGCGCTCCTCCTCCACCTGCGCCTGAATCTGCGCGCGCAAGGCCGGGTCGGTGATGCGCAGAAAGCGCCACGGCTGCATCAGGCCAACGCTCGGTGCGTGGTGTGCGGCTTCGAGCAGACGGGCCAGCAACTCCGGCGCGACCGTGCCACCGCAGAAGTGGCGCATGTCGCGCCGTTCGGCAATGGCGCGGTAAACGGCAGCGCGTTCGGGGTCGGTGAAGGTGTGGTCAGTCATAGGAGCGGGCTCATGGCAAAAACAGCGCCGCCATCGCCTGGGGATTCGAGGGGAAGTAGAAGTGCACGTACGACGCAGTCATGCGCCCTTCCCGGTACACCGCTTCGGCACCGCGCCCGCCATTGGGGCTGAGGCCGCGGGCGATCGGCGTCAGCTCGGTGCTGGTCAGGGAGTGGTGATAGGTGTGGCCACGCAGCGTGCCTTCCGGCAGCTCGACCGATTGCAGGGCCAGGGCTGCCAGACGCTTCTGCATCACGGCTTCACCCTTGAGCAAGCCCACCCCTTCGGCGCGCTGGCCGTCGACATCGGTCAAGGCATCGAGCAGGTACAACATGCCGCCGCATTCGGCGAGCAGGGGTTTGCCGGCGGCGTGGTGCGCACGAATCGCGGCGAGCATGCTGTGGTTTTCGGCCAGCGCCGTGTGATGCAATTCCGGGTAGCCCCCGGGTAGATACAGGCTGTCGGCGTCGGGTAATTCCCGGTCGCGGAGCGGCGAGAAGAACGACAGTTCGGCGCCCATCTCCCGTAGCAGGTCAAGGCTGGCACCATAGAAAAACGCGAACGCCTCGTCGTGGGCGATGGCGATTTTCACGCCGGTCAGCAACGGCTCGGCGGGAACGAAGTCGGGCGCGGTGAAGGTCACGGCCGGCGGCAACGTAGCGTCGCAGGTACTGGCCAGCGCGTTGGCAGCAGTGTCGAGGCGCATGTCGAGGTCATTCAGTTCACTGGCCTGAACCAGGCCGAGGTGCCGGCTGGGCAGCTCAATGCCGGTTTCACGGGACAGCGCGCCGTACCAGCGCAGGCCTTCGGTCAGGCTGCCTTCCAGCAACTGCGCGTGGCGCACGGTGCCGACGCGATTGGCCAGCACGCCGGCAAACGGCAGATCCGGCTGATACCGCGCCAGTCCCAGCGCCAGTGCGCCGAAGGTCTGGGCCATGGCCGTGCCGTCGATTACCCCGAGCACCGGCACGCCAAAACGCCGGGCCAGGTCCGCGCTGGACGGCGTGCCGTCGAACAAGCCCATGACGCCTTCGATGAGGATCAGGTCGGCCTCCGCGGCGGCTTCCCACAACAGGCGCCGACTTTCGTCCTCGCCGATCATCCACATGTCCAGCTGATACACCGGATGGCCGCTGGCGCGCTCGAGGATCATCGGGTCGAGAAAGTCCGGCCCGCATTTGAACACCCGCACCTTGCGGCCCTGATTGCGATGCAAGCGGGCCAGTGCGGCGGTGACGGTGGTTTTACCCTGACCGGACGCAGGGGCGGCGATCAATACTGCCGGGCAGTGCCGCGGTGGGCGCTCACTCACAGCTCGATGCCTTTCTGCGCCTTGATGCCGGACTGAAAGGCATGCTTGACCACGCCGATTTCGGACACGGTGTCGGACAGGTCGATCAATTCCTGCTTCGCCCCGCGACCGGTGACGATCACGTGCTGCATCGGCGGACGTGCCTGCAGGTCGCTCAGCACCTGCTCCAGGTCCAGATAGCCGTGCTTGAGGGCGATGTTCAGCTCATCGAGCACGACCATGCCGATGGAGGCGTCCTTGAGCATTTCACGGGTCACGGCCCAGGCGGATTCGGCGGCGGCAATGTCACGCTGGCGGTCCTGGGTTTCCCAGGTGAAGCCCTCGCCCATCACGTGGTAACGCACTTGTTCAGGGAAGCGGCGGAAGAACAGCTCTTCGCCGGTGCTGTGCCGGCCTTTAATGAACTGCACGACGCCGCACTGCATGCCGTGGCCCATGGCGCGGGCAAGCATGCCGAACGCCGAGCTGCTCTTGCCTTTGCCGTTACCGGTCAGGACCAGCAGCAACCCGCATTCATTGGGCGCGCTGGAAATGCGCTCGTCCATCACCGCCTTTTTGCGCAGCATGCGCGCCAGGTGGCGTTCGTCACGTTCGGGGGATTCGCTCATCTCAGCTCTCCGCTTGAGGGCAAGTGTGGCAAACGGAGGGCACAGGCAAAGACTGTCAGCAGGCACTGGGCAAAACCCGGCCTGCAGCAGAGCATCGCCCTCCGTGATGCTGTTCGATGGATCAGGCCGGTCTCCGGACTCACGAGTTGCCACAACCGTGGCAGGCCAGGCGCCTTCCCATGTTCAGCGAACACAGTGGCATTGTGCGTGGCTTTGACTCATCTACCGTTGCGGAGGCAGCGCCGGAATTGATCACACGAGCAATCGCACCGGCTTCCCTGTTTCACCCTGCGGACCTGACGGGTCCCGGGCACCTGAAACATGGCGCGAAGGTTAGAGGGTTGACTCGGGAGCGTCAATCGAACCGTAGGCAGACCGCCTCCGGCTAAACGGGATTTCACCCTGAAAGGCATACGTGCTCACCCAGCAACAGCGGATGAGCACAGTGCTCAGGAAGTCGCTATTGCCTGGCCAGGTTCGATGGCTGGATGACGCGCTTGGCATTCAGCCAGGCCTTTTGCCAATACGGCTTGTCGAGACTGTCGAGTTTGACCGTGCCGCCAGTGGCTGGCGCGTGGACGAACCGCCCTTCCCCGACGTAGATGCCGGCGTGACTGACGTGGGAGCCGCCGCTGGTGGCGAAGAACACCAGATCACCGGTCTGCAACTGGCTGCGATCGATGTCAGGCCCGCGCAGGGTGATCATTTCCCGCGTCGACCGAGGCAGGGTGATGCCCGCGGCGTCGTGGTAGACGTAGCCGATCAGGCCACTGCAATCGAAACCCGAATCAGGCGTGTTGCCGCCCCAGCGATAGGGCGTGCCGACAAGGCCGATCGCGCGCAACAGGACGTCGTCGGCAAGCGGTGAAGAAAACTGGGGAGGAGCGGACACCACAGGCCGGTAGACGACCTTGCGTGGAGCGGGCGGTGGCGTGCTGGAACATGCGGCCAGCAGCACAGCCAGGGAGGCGACGATCAGGCGAACCGTTAACGACATAAACACGACA
Organism: Pseudomonas sp. CFBP 8772; assembly: GCF_014841665.1. NCBI lineage: Bacteria > Pseudomonadati > Pseudomonadota > Gammaproteobacteria > Pseudomonadales > Pseudomonadaceae > Pseudomonas > Pseudomonas sp. CFBP 8772. Next base: position 151,841 of record NZ_JACYUI010000008.1, read on the forward strand.
ACCTGTGCGGGGTGCAGCTTACTTTGCCGAGAGCCGGGATTGCGCGCAAGAGGGTCAGGCCCTTTTCGCGCCCGGAATTAACGGTGCTGGCGCTTGATTGTAGTCGAGGTCATCGCGGTGGTAGTTGCAGGTACCGTTGACGATGCCGTTACAGGTGCCATTGCCAGCGCGCGTTTGGCTTCGATGAACGTCTTGGCCCAGTAGGCATCGTCGAGGCTGTCGACACGGACTCCGCCACTGCGACGGCTGCTGGAGTGGATGAACTGATCATCGCCCAAGTAGATGCCCGCATGGCTGACACGGCCGCGGCCGGCGGTGCTGAAGAACAGCAGATCGCCCGGCTTGAGGTCATTGCGCTTGATGAGGGGGGCATCGATATTGATCATTTCGCGGGAAGAACGCGGCAGGCTCATGCCCGCCTCTTCACGGAACAGATAACCGATGAAACCGCTGCAATCGAAACCGGAGGTGGTCGACGTACCGCCGAAGCGATAGCGAGTGCCTATCAAGGATTTGCCGCGTTCGAGGATGCTGTCAGCCAGAACCGGCAGGCGGTAAGGCTTGTTATCGGCAAATTGAGCGAGTTCATCTTCGGTCGCGACTTCGTCATCCAGTACGGAGGATGCGTAATCAGCACGCTTGCTGGCGGATTGAGCGGTGGCAGAGTCCCGGAATTGGGGGCTTTGCGACTGTTGTTGCGACGTCGGCATCTGGGCCGCGCAGCCGAACAACAGCGTGACGAGTGCGAGAGGCACGAGGGGTGCGAAGCGGTTTAGCATGTGCACGACCGTGGCTGAAGTGTAAAGAAGCCGAGACTATGCCTTCAATCGTACCCATTTGCAAATTCAATCGAAACAAATGTGACTTACGATGTCGTCTATCACTTCTAAGGCTCTACACCTCAGAAACGCATCCATGTGCGCGGAATGATCGGTCGGCGAAGGGTTTATCTCGGCAGTAAAGCCGCCCGTCACCCGAGCGCGCAGCATGGGCTCATGAATGTACGGGAAGCTGGCGGTGGTTCCGATGCTGAGCACAGCGTCAAAACCTTTTGCCATCTCCTCCTGAAGCACATTCAATGCCAAATCCGGCAACATTTCCTGAAACAACACCACCGACGGCCTCAAAACGCCACTACAGCGGGGGCACAGCGGTGGCAGTGGTCGACTGAGGTGCTCGCTTAACTGCGGATCTACGGCGCCACAAGATTGACAGTACAGCGGCGCCAGCTGTCCGTGGATCTCGATCAGCCGTTCTGGCGGACTGCCCGCCGCCCTATGATAGCCGTCGACGTTTTGCGTCAATAACCAGCACTGGGGCTTGCGCCGCTGCAATTCAGCGATGGCGTAGTGCGCCGCATTGGGACGTCCGCCCAGGCAAGCGCTGCTCAATTGTGCGATGTACTTCCAGCACAGCGCCGGATCACGCCGCAACATCGGGCCGGACAAGGCCATTTCGATGGGCAGGCCGTCGTCGGTCTCGCCGTTGTACAAGCCACCGACGCCGCGATAGGTCGGCAACCCTGAATCCGCCGACAGGCCGGCACCGGTAATGATCAAAATCCGCGTGGCGTGGCGCAAGGCTGCTGCGGTTTGCAGGACCAGGGCCGGATCGACCACGGACTCGTTTACCAACCGAGGGTTTCTTTCAGGAAGGGAATGGTCAGCTTGCGCTGGGCCTGCAGCGATGCCTGATCGAGTTGCTCAAGCAAGTCGAACAGCGCGCTCATGCTGCGCTTACCGCGGGTGAGGATGAAATGCCCCACCTCATCGGTGAGGTGCAGGCCCCGACGGGACGCGCGCAGTTGCAGAGCGCGGAGTTTTTCTTCGTCGGACAAGAGGCGCATCTGGAACACCAGCGCCATGGTCAGCCGGGATTTCAGGTCCGCCAGTTTGACCGGCAGCTCCCGGGGCGAGCATGAAGCGGCGATGAGCAAGCGTCGGCCGCTGTCGCGCAGGCGGTTGAACAGGTGGAACAACGCTTCTTCCCACTCAGGCTTGCCAACCACCGCCTGCAAATCGTCCAGACACACCAGCTCGTACTGCTCCAGATGATCGAACAGGCCGACGCCTTGATCGAGAAGTTCGGCCATCGGCAGGTAAACCGCCGGCTCGCCCATCTGTTCGAAGCGCAGGCAGGCAGCCTGCAACAGATGCGTGCGCCCTACCCCGTTCTTGCCCCACAGATAGATGAGGCTTTCTGTCCAACCGGCCTCGGCTTCGCACAGCCGCTCGACATAGCCGAGTGCAGCGGCATTGGCGCCTGGATAGTAATTGATGAAGGTGGCGTCATCACGCAGACGCACACTCAGGGGCAGCTGAACTGGTTTCATGCTGGCTGAACGGTTCGTGACGAACCGCCAAGGGGCCTCTGTGAAAAGTGTGCAAAGTCTATACCCGCAGGGCTGGCCGCACAATGCGGCAGACCGCCAGCAAAATCAAAGGCTTGCGCCGGTCACTGGTATGACAGGGGATTACGGGAAAATCCCGTGGAGGAAAGAGACGCGCGGTGAACACCGCGCGCCTTCACGAATCCTGATTCGCGGGAATCAGAGATCCAGGTCGTCCAGACCGCCGTAGATGTCCGAATCCTTGTACAGGTCATGAACATGGCGTACCAGGACCATGATCACCGCCGCCACGGGCAACGCCAGCAGGATACCGGTGAATCCGAACAGCTCGCCGCCCGCCAGAATCGCGAAGATCACCGCCACCGGGTGCAGGCCGATGCGGTCACCCACCAGCAGCGGCGTCAGCACCATGCCTTCCAGCGCCTGACCGACCATGAACACCGCGACGATGCCCAGCATCGGGTACAGGTCGCCGCCGAACTGGAAGAACCCGGCCAGAATCGCCGAGCCGATGCCGATGACGAAGCCCATGTAGGGCACGATGGCCGCCAGACCGGCAATGACACCAATCAACAGCCCCAGCTCCAGCCCGACCAGCATCAGGCCGGCGGCGTAAATCACGCCCAGCGCGACCATCACCAGCAACTGGCCACGGATGAACGCACCCAGGACTTCATGGCATTCATCCGCCAGTGCCACGATTTTCTTCTCGCGATGACGCGGCAGCAGGCTGCGCACCTTCGCCATCATCACGTCCCAGTCACGCAGCAGGTAGAAACAGACCACCGGGATCAGCACCAGATTGGTCAGCCAGCCGATGAGCGCCAGGGTCGAGGTGGTGGCCTGGGACAGGACGATGCCGACGATGTCGCCGGTCTGACCCATGTGCTCCGAGATCGCCGCCTTGACCTTGTCGAACTTCCAGAACCCTTCTGCCAGCCCCAGTTTGGCCTGCGCCCACGGCATCGCGGTGTGCTGCAGCCAGTCGAGAATCTGCGGCGCCAGTTCGTACAGGCGATAAAGCTGCTTGGCCAGCATCGGCACCAGCACCAACAGCAGGCCCATGAAGATCAGGGTGAACAACAGAAACACCGTCACCACACTCATGGTGCGCGACAGCTTCAGTTTTTCCAGCCGGTCTGCCAGCGGATCGCCCATGTACGCCAGCAGCAGCGCCACCAGGAACGGGGTCAGAATCGAATGCAGCAGCCAGACGAACAAACAGACCAGGACAACCCCGCCCAGCCAGAACCAACGACGCGTATCAGTCATTACTGCCTCTTTCCCCAGGATGATGTGCTTCGTGCAACGTCGTTATGAACCTGTTCACCAACGGAAGTGCAATGCGCTGTCGGAAACAGCGGGCGGCTGCGGTGCCGCTGGCGTGCCGTCCGCGGCAACCGGCGCGGGATTGGCCGCAGAACTGTCCGGCGCACTGGCGATTTCACCCGCCGGCACTTCCTGCAGTTTCGCCAGCGCCAACTGGGAACGCAACTGATCGGGGCTGCCGCTGACATCGAAGGCGATACGGTCACCCTCGGCTGATTTCAGACGGCCACCGAAGGGTTCGAGCAGGTGCAACAGCTGCGCGTAACGCTCAAGATTCATGCCCTGTACGTCCAGCACCATGCCCGTCGAAGCGCCCGGTTTGACCACAAAGCGTGGCGCCAGACGCTGACTCACCGCCAACAGCACCGCGTCGGCCAGTTCCGCCGAGCTGGCGCCGCTGGCACTGCCCTGCTCCATCTTGTCGCCCAGCCACAGGTGCCATTTGCCCTGCCACTGGCCACCGTTTTCCTGCGCGTGAACCGCCAGAATCGCATCCGAACCGTAGCGCTCGGAAGCCTCCTTGAGCGGGCCGACGTTGTTGCCGTCGAGGGTCTTGGCGTTGCCGATACCCTGCTCGCCCAGGTCCGCCAGTGGCAGACGCAGCGGCAGACCGCGGTGCTGAGCCGCGCGGCGCAAAGGCTCGGCGGAGGATTGGCCGTCGCCGACCAGGTTGGCGCCGTCAGTCGCGTCGTTCAGCCACCAGGCCATGATCACCGGACGGTTGGAGCCCCACAACGACAGCCCGGCCTGCCGCAGCACGCGCTCGGTGCTCGACGGGTCGAAGTCGACCTGGAGGGTTTCCGGCGGGCCGGCGTCATAACCATACTGGCTGATGATTTGTTGAGGGTCCTTGCGCACGTCGGCAAGGCCGCCGTTCTGCACGGCCTTGGGGTCGCCGGTCAAGCGGATGACCAGGGTTTCCAGCGCGGCCTGGGTGGCGCGGGTTTTCTCGTCAGGGGTCTGGCCGCTGACGGGCTCGCGCACCTGATAAAGAGTGTTCACCGTCTCGGCGAGCGCCGGCAGACTCATCAATGAGAGGCACCCTGCGAACAGGCAGTTTTTTAGGCGCATGAATGAAGGTGGACGCATGAAAGATTCCCGCTGGGTAAAAAGGCAACGCTATAAATAGCTGCATAAAGACGAATGACCCGACTCTGACCGCAGACGCGTCCGAATCGCTCACTCAGGCGCCAACGTTACACCGGATCCCTCTGTCGACGAACGGGTGCGGCGGGATAAACCGGGTTATTTTTTCTTCACCGTTGTCCTGCCCGTCGGCCCAAGGATGGCCGCTTGCGCCCAACCCTGATAAAATCGCGCGCCTTCGCAGACCGGCGATGACACGGCCCCCGCGTCGTTGCCACTCGGTCGTTACCCCGAATCCCCCCCTTAAAGGCCTGGATCATGAGCAAGCAACCCTCCCTGAGCTACAAAGACGCCGGTGTTGACATCGACGCCGGTGAAGCGCTGGTCGAACGCATCAAGAGCGTCGCCAAGCGCACCAAGCGCCCGGAAGTGATGGGCGGGCTCGGGGGCTTCGGCGCTCTGTGCGAAATCCCGGCCGGCTACAAGCAGCCTGTTCTGGTGAGCGGCACCGACGGTGTCGGCACCAAGCTGCGCCTGGCACTGAATCTGAACAAACACGACACCATCGGCATCGACCTGGTCGCCATGTGCGTCAACGATCTGGTGGTCTGCGGCGCTGAACCGCTGTTCTTCCTCGACTACTACGCCACCGGCAAACTCAACGTCGACACCGCGGCTCAAGTGGTGACCGGCATAGGCGCGGGCTGCGAACTGGCTGGTTGCTCGCTGGTCGGCGGCGAGACCGCTGAAATGCCCGGCATGTACGAAGGCGAAGACTACGACCTGGCCGGCTTCTGCGTCGGTGTCGTGGAGAAAGCTGACATCATCGACGGCTCGAAGGTGGCCGCCGGCGACGCACTGATCGCCCTGCCGTCTTCCGGTCCGCACTCCAACGGCTACTCGCTGATCCGCAAGATCATCGACGTGTCGGGTGCCGATATCGACACCATCCAGCTCGACGGCAAGCCGCTCACCGACCTGCTGATGGCGCCAACCCGCATTTACGTCAAGCAGCTGCTCAAGCTGATCAAAGACACCGGCGCGGTGAAAGCCATGGCCCACATCACCGGTGGCGGCCTGCTGGACAACATCCCGCGCGTGCTGCCAGAAGGCGCTCAGGCCATCGTCGACGTGGCCAGCTGGACCCGTCCGGCGGTCTTTGACTGGCTGCAGGAAAAAGGCAACGTCGATGAGCATGAAATGCACCGCGTGCTGAACTGCGGCGTCGGCATGGTCATCTGCGTGGCCCAGGAACACGTCGAAGTCTCGCTGAATGCCCTGCGTGAAGCCGGCGAGCAGCCGTGGGTCATCGGCCAGATCGGCACCGCTGCCGAAGGCGCTGCACAAGTCGAGCTGAAGAACGTCAAGGCTCATTAATGCCTGACATGCCCCAACCCTGTGATGTGGTGGTGCTGCTTTCCGGCACTGGCGGTAACCTGCAGGCAATGATCGACGGCTTTCAGGACAGCGCGAGCCCTGCGCGCATCCGTGCGGTGATTTCCAACCGCGCCGATGCCTTCGGGCTTGAGCGGGCCGCCCGTACGGGAATCGACACCCGCGTGCTCGATCACACCGGCTACGAAGGTCGCGAGGCCTTCGATGCGGCGCTGATCGAGGCCATCGATTCGTTTCAGCCGTCGCTGGTGGTGCTCGCCGGATTCATGCGCATCCTCACGCCCGGGTTCGTCCGCCACTACCATGGCCGCCTGCTGAACATTCACCCTTCCCTGCTTCCGCGGTATAAAGGCCTGCACACCCATCAACGCGTGCTGGAGGCCGGCGATGGCGACCATGGCTGCAGCGTGCACTTTGTCACCGAGGAACTCGATGGGGGGCCTCTGGTCGTACAGGCAGTTGTTTCTGTAGAGTTGCACGACACGCCCGCCACGCTGGCACAGAGGGTACACGCCCAGGAACACTTGATTTATCCCCTGGCCATTCGCTGGTTCGCCGAAGGACGACTGACCCTCGACGAACACGGCGCCTCACTGGACGGCCAGCCCTTAGGGCCCAGCGGCCACTTGATCCGACATTAGGAGATATTATGCGTCGCGCTTTGCTCTTCGCTTTCGCTCTGTTCGCACTTCCCGCAGTCAACGCGGCAGACCTTCAACCTTTCTCCGCCAGCTACACCGCTGACTGGAAACAGCTGCCCATGAGCGGTGGCAGCGCCACCCGCAGCCTCGAGAAGAACGCCAACGGCACCTGGACCCTGAATTTCAAGGCATCGATGATGATCGCCAGCCTGACCGAAGTCAGCACGATCAAAGTCGACAAGGATCAACTGCTGCCGCAGACCTACCACTTCGAACGTGGCGGCCTGGGCAAGAGCAAAACGGTCGATCTGGTATTCGACTGGCCCACCAAATTCATCACCGGTTCGGACCGTGGCGACGCGGTGAAAATCCCGCTGAATGCCGGTGTCCTCGACAAGTCCACTTACCAGCTCGCGCTGCAGCATGACGTAGCGGCGGGCAAAAAGAGCATGTCGTACCAGGTCGTCGATGGTGACGAAGTCGACACCTATGACTTCCGCGTGCTCGGCACTGAAAAGGTCGAGACCAAAGTCGGTTCGGTCGACGCCATCAAGGTCGAACGCGTGCGTGACCCGACGCAGAACAAGCGCATCACCGTGATGTGGTTCGCCAAGGACTACGACTACCTGCTGGTTCGCCTGCAACAGGTTGAAACCGACGGCAAGGAATACAACATCATGCTGCAGGACGGCACGGTGAACGGTAAGTCGGTCAAGGGCAGTTAATTCAGCCAGCTGATTCACGCCCTGCATCGAGCGTAATACGAAAAACCCCGCCTTCATGGCGGGGTTTTTTTGGCGTCGATCAGTGATTCAGGCCTACATGAAACATTCTTCATGGCCTTCAACCGGGTGTGACAAAATGCCGCACACCCTTCAAATACAAGCATTTAGCGCACTGTTACGGATTTGGTAAATAACTGTTGCCGGATGCGCGCGTTTACTTGGTCGGCCGCCGAAAACTATAAAGAAGGCCTGCGACGTCCTGCCGCAGATTTCCAAAAGTCAGGAGTTTGCACTATGACCGTAACTGTTACTGAACGCGACGACGCCCACATCTCCCACGAAAGCATCGCCGATGGCATCCAGATCTGGGATGTACGCCAACAAGACCAGCTGGTAGGGATGTTTCATTACGAATCGGACGCACAGCGTTACGCAGCAGAGCTTGCCGAGCAAGAAGCAAAGCTTGAGGCCAGTCATTCGTAATTTCGGAATCGCAGCAAAACAAAACCCGCCACGTGGCGGGTTTTGTTGTTTTAGCTGAGTGAGCGACGGGCGCTTACCACATCAGGTCATCCGGGATCTTATACGCAGCGTACGGATCGTCGCCATCCGGCTCTTCGGTCGGCGCGCTGAGCATGACGATACGGCGCGGATCGCGCTCCTGCACCTTGAGGGCGGCTTCGCGGGGGATCACCTCGTAGCTGCCGCCGTGGTGCACGATGGCCAGCGAGCCGTTGCTCAGTTTGCTGCGCATCAGGGCGTTGACGGACAGGCGCTTGACCTTCTTGTCATCGACGAAGTTGTAGTAGTCCTCGGTGGTCAGCTTCGGCAGGCGCGTGGCTTCGATCAGTTGCTTGACCTGTGCCGCACGGGCTTTCTGCTCGATTTTTTCCTGCTGCTGACGATTCAATTCCTGGTCACGTTTGGCTTTCTCGGCCATCGCTTCCTGGGCAGCGCGCTGGCTGGTGTCGTCCGCCACCGCCTGGCCCTTGTGCACCAGACGTTGCTCCTTCTGCTTGCTCTTGCTGGCCTGCTTCGCCTGTTTTTCATTGACCAGTCCGGCTTTCAGCAACTGGTCACGAAGGGAAATACCCGCCATCTGTCTTCTCTCTCTAAATAGTCAACTCAACCGCAGTTGGGCGTGATCTTTTCCTGACGCTTGGCTTCGCCCCAGAGCGCATCCATCTCTTCGAGGCTGCAATCTTCGATGGGGCGCCGGGTGTCGCGCAAGGCCTGTTCGATAAATCTGAAGCGCCGCTCGAATTTGGCATTGGCGGCGCGCAGGGCATTTTCCGGATCAACCTTGAGGTGGCGGGCCAGATTGACGGCGGCAAACAGCAGATCGCCGACTTCTTCGGTGATCCCCGCGCTGTCGCTGTCAGCCATGGCTTTGAGGACTTCGTCGAGCTCCTCACGGACGTTATCGACCACCGGCAAGGCGTCCGGCCAGTCGAACCCGACCTGGGACGCGCGCTTCTGCAGCTTCGCCGCCCGCGACAGCGCCGGTAATACGCCCGGCACATCGTCCAGCAGGGACAGCTGCTCGGGTGCGCTGGCCTTCTCGGCACGTTCCTCGGCTTTGATCTGTTCCCAGCGGTGCTTGACCTGCTCTTCGCTGAGACGCGGGGTTTCCAGCGGCGCGTACAGATCGCCGGTCGGGAACACGTGGGGATGACGGCGAATCAGTTTGCGGGTGATACCGTCCACCACGCCATCGAACTCGAAGCGCCCTTCTTCCCGCGCCAGTTGGCAGTAGTACACCACTTGAAACAGCAGATCGCCCAGCTCACCGCGCAGGTCATCGAAATCGCCGCGCTCAATGGCGTCGGCCACTTCGTAGGCTTCTTCGAGGGTGTGCGGCACGATGCTCGCGTAATTCTGCTTCACGTCCCACGGGCAACCGAATTGCGGATCGCGCAGACGGGCCATGAGCGTGAGCAGGTCTTGGAGGCTATACATGAGGGATCCCTTTGGTCACAGCTTCAAGCGGCAAGCCACAAGCTTCAAGCCGTGCGCGTACAGCTTGCAGCTTGTGGCTTGTAGCTTGCAGCTACGCCTCACGGCGTTCTGTTTCGCCGCGTTTCGATGATGTTCGGCAGTTGCGAGATGCGCCCCAGCAGCCGGCCCAGCGCGTCCAGGCCCGGGATCTCGATGGTCAGCGACATCAGCGCGGTGTTGTCTTCCTTGTTCGAGCGGGTGTTGACCGCCAGGACGTTGATGCGCTCGTTGAGCAGGATCTGCGAAACGTCGCGCAGCAGGCCCGACCGGTCGTAGGCACGGATGATGATGTCCACCGGGTAGGTGAGCACCGGCACCGGGCCCCAGCTGACCTGAATGATCCGCTCGGGTTCGCGCCCGCCCAGTTGCAGCACCGAGGCGCAGTCCTGACGGTGAATGCTCACGCCGCGGCCCTGGGTGATGTAACCGACGATCGCATCGCCCGGCAGCGGCTGGCAGCAGCCGGCCATCTGGGTCATCAGGTTGCCGACGCCCTGGATCTGAATGTCCCCGCGCTTGCCCGGTTTGTAGCCCGTGGCCTTGCGTGGAATCAGCTCCAGCTGCTCGTTGCCGCGTTCCGGCTCGACCAGTTGCTGAGCCAGATTGACCAACTGAGCAATGCGCAGGTCGCCGGCACCGAGGGCTGCGAACATGTCGTCGGCGATCTTCATGTTGGCCTTCTCGGCCAGCTTGTCGAAGTCCACCTGAGGCAGCGCCAGACGCGCCAGTTCGCGCTCCAGCAGCACCTTGCCGGCGGCAACGTTCTGGTCGCGCGCCTGCAGCTTGAACCAGTGCACAATCTTCGCCCGCGCCCGGGAGGTGGTGATGTAACCCAGGTTCGAGTTCAGCCAGTCGCGGCTCGGCGTGCCGTGCTTGCTGGTGATGATCTCGACCTGCTCGCCGGTCTGCAGGCTGTAGTTCAGCGGGACGATGCGGCCGTTGATCTTGGCGCCACGGCAGTTGTGGCCGATTTCGGTGTGCACGCGGTAGGCGAAGTCCAGTGGCGTCGCGCCCTTGGGCAGGTCGATCGCGTGACCGTCCGGGGTGAACACGTAGACGCGGTCGGGCTCGATGTCGACGCGCAGCTGTTCCGCCAGCCCGCCGATATCACCCAGCTCCTCATGCCACTCGAGGACCTGACGCAGCCAGGAGATTTTCTCTTCGTAGTGATTGGAACCGGATTTGACGTCGGTGCCCTTGTACTTCCAGTGCGCGCAGACCCCCAGCTCGGCTTCTTCGTGCATGGCGTGGGTGCGGATCTGCACTTCCAGCACCTTGCCTTCCGGACCGATCACCGCCGTGTGCAGGGAGCGATAGCCGTTTTCCTTGGGGTTGGCGATGTAGTCGTCGAATTCCTTGGGAATGTGCCGCCACAGGGTGTGGACGATGCCGAGGGCGGTGTAGCAATCGCGCATCTCCGGCACCAGCACGCGAACGGCGCGCACGTCGTAGATCTGGCTGAACTCCAGACCTTTGCGCTGCATTTTTCGCCAGATCGAGTAGATGTGCTTGGCCCGGCCGCTGATGTCGGCTTTGACGCCGGTGGCCAGCAGCTCGTTCTCAAGCTGCGACATGACGTCGGTGATGAAGCGCTCGCGATCAAGGCGGCGTTCGTGCAGCAGTTTGGCGATCTGCTTGTACTGCTCGGGCTCCAGGTAGCGGAAGGACAGGTCCTCCAGCTCCCATTTGATGTGACCGATGCCCAGCCGGTGGGCCAGGGGCGCGTAGATGTCGAAGACTTCCCGGGCGACGCGGTTGCGCTTTTCATCGTCGGTGTTCTTCACCGCACGGATGGCGCAGGTGCGTTCGGCCAGCTTGATCAGCGCGACGCGCACGTCGTCGACCATGGCCACCAGCATCTTGCGCAGGTTTTCGACCTGGGCCTGGGTGCCGAGCACCAGCGATTGCCGCGGGCTGAGACTGGCGCTGATGGCCGCCATGCGCAGCACGCCGTCGATGAGCTTGGTGACGGTGGGGCCGAAGCGCTGGTTGACGTCGGGCAGCGAGATCTTGCCTTCGCGCACGCCGCGGTAAATCACGGCGGCGACGAGTGAGTCCTGGTCGAGCTTGAGGTCGGCCAGGATTTCAGCGATTTCCAGGCCCGTCTGAAAACTCGACGTGCCCTCCGCCCAGAGGTTCTTGGCGGCGTTGTCCTGTTGCTCGGCGTGCCGGGCAAATTCACAGGCCTCTTTAAGGGCCTGTCGGTCCACTGCGAGGTCGACGCTGACCACGTGATCCAGCCACGCGTCGAGGTTGATACTGCCGTCTGTGTTGATCGGCTGGTGGGGTCTCACCTGTACCATGTTGCTTACCTTCCCTACGGCGCGATGAAATGCGCCATCAGTCGCCGGCCTTCTTGAGCGCGTGCGCCTTGCGGGCCATGCAAGGTCGTGTACGCGCGGGCCAGTCGGATTAAACGAGACTCCGTGTAAGGCATCGGCATTTCCTGAGCCGCCGCCTCACTTGCTCGCTTCAAATAACGCCATCGCCTCGACATGCGCTGTCTGCGGGAACATATCGAGGATTCCGGCACGTTTTAAACGGTAGCCCTGCTTGATCAATTCAACCGTGTCGCGCGCCAGCGTGGCCGGGTTGCACGACACATAAAGGACGCGTTGAGCGCCCAGCGACTTGAGCTTGCCCACTGCTTCGACCGCCCCGTCACGCGGCGGATCGAGCAGCACTGCGGCGAAACCTTCCGCCACCCAGGCCGCCTTGTCCAGTGGCTGCGACAGATCGGCCTGATAAAACGTCACGTTGCTTAAACCGTTGCCGGCGGCATTGGCCGTCGCCCGCTGAACCATGGCCTCGACGCCCTCCACAGCCACCACGTCGCGCGTTATTTGCGCCAGCGGTAGGGCGAAGTTACCAAGCCCGCAGAACAAGTCCAGCACTCGTTCGTCCTTGTCCGGCGCGAGCCAGGCCAGCGCCTGTTCGATCATCGCGGTGTTGACCTGAGCATTGACCTGCACGAAGTCGCCAGGGCGATAGGCCAGGGACAGATTCCACGGTTCCAGGCGGTAGCCCAGTTGCGCGGAAGGGTCGACCGGTTGCGGTTCGCCTTCGCCGTGCAACCACAGTTGCGCGTCATGGGTGTCGCAAAATGCCTTGAGGATTGTGAGATCGCTCTCAGGCAACGGCGCAGTGTGCCGCAGCAGCACGGCATTGGCCGAACCGCTGAACAGCTCGACATGTCCCAGCGCCTGAGGTTTGCTCAGACGGCGGAGCATGGGCGCCAACGCTGTCATGATCGGTTGCAAGGCCTGTACCAGCACCGGGCATTGTTCGATGGCGATGATGTCCTGACTCGCGGCGGCGCGGAATCCGACGTCCAGGCGTTTGGCGCGGACGTCCCAGCGCACGGCGACGCGGGCGCGGCGGCGGTAGGCGTATTCATCGCCGATCAGGGGCGCGGCCCATTCCTGCGGCTCGACCCCGGCGATGCGGCTCAATTGCTCGGCAAGCATGCTCTGTTTCAGGGCGAGCTGTTCGGCGTGGGGCATGTGCTGGGTGCTGCAGCCGCCGCAACGGCCAAAATGCGGGCACGCGGCTGGCCGGCGCACAGGACTGGCCTGGAACACGCGCTCGGTGCGGGCTTCGACCACTTTGCCGTGGGCATTGAGCACGCGGGCCTCGACCTCTTCGCCGGCCAGACTGCCCATGACAAACCAGGTGCGGCCATCGACGAAAGCTATGCCGCGACCGTCGTTGGCCAGCCGCTCGATGGTCAGGCGTTGTTTTTTACCGGTGGGGACCTGCGCGGTCCGGGTGCCGCCGCTGGGCTGGAAACGCAGGCCTGCATCACGCTTGGCCATCAGTTGGGCGCATCGTAGACGCCGGTCGACAGGTAACGGTCGCCGCGGTCACAAATGATCGCGACCATCACCGCGTTTTCGACTTCCTGCGACAGCCGCAGCATCCCGGCGACGGAGCCGCCCGACGACACGCCGCAGAAAATACCTTCTTCCCGTGCCAGACGACGCATGACATCCTCGGCTTCGGCTTGGCCCATGTCCAGAATCCGGTCAACGCGGTCGGCCTGATAAATACTCGGCAGGTATTGCTGAGGCCAGCGGCGAATGCCCGGAATCGACGCGCCATCCATAGGCTGGAGGCCGACGATCTGGATGTCCGGGTTCTGTTCCTTGAGGAAGCGCGAAGTGCCCATGATGGTGCCGGTGGTGCCCATGGAGCTGATGAAATGGGTGACGGTGCCGCCGGTCTGCCGCCAGATTTCCGGGCCGGTGCCGACGTAGTGCGCCTGGGGATTGTCGCCGTTGGCGAACTGGTCGAGCACTTTGCCGTGGCCTTCGGCCTGCATGCGCTCGGCCATGTCACGGGCGCCTTCCATGCCCTCTTCCTTGCTGACCAGAATCAGCTCGGCGCCATAAGCGGTCATGGCGGCCTTGCGCTCGGCGCTGGAATTGTCGGGCATGATGAGAATCATGCGGTAGCCCTTGATCGCCGCGGCCATGGCCAGGGCGATGCCGGTGTTGCCGGAGGTGGCTTCGATCAGGGTGTCGCCGGGGTGGATCTGCCCGCGCAGTTCGGCGCGGGTAATCATCGACAGCGCCGGGCGGTCCTTCACGGAACCGGCCGGGTTATTGCCTTCGAGCTTGAGCAGCAACGTGTTGCTGGTGTTCCCGGCCATGCGTTGCAGACGCACCAGCGGGGTGTTGCCGACGCAATCGGCGATGGTTTGATACTGCAGGGTCATGGCGTGTTCGCGATCCAGACGTGCGGGGGTCGCCTATCATACCGGCAATCGCCGCCAGCCCATATCACGCAAAGTGAGGGGGTTATCGCTGAATGGAATAAGGCGGATTGTTTCGCGCCGGCAACCGCATGATCATCCTCAAGCCCTGCCCGGTGTTCTCCGCCCACAAGTCCCCGCCCTGCAGGCGCAGCGAGTTGCGCGCGATGCTCAGACCCAGGCCGAAACCACCGTCGCCGGGGCGGGCGCCGTCCAGACGGGTGAACGGCGCGAAGATCCGCTCGAGATCGCCCTCGTCGATCCCGCCGCCTTGATCTTCGAGCCACAAAAGCCAGTCATCGCCCTCACGCCGACCGTCCAGGCGCACGATGCCCTCGGGCGGTGAGTGGCGGATGGCATTGCGCAGAATGTTTTCCAGCGCCTGGGCCAGGGTGTTGAGATGGCCACTGACCCAGCACTCGCTGTCCAGATCACAGCGCAATTGACGGGACGGCCAGCAGGTTTCGAAACAGGCGTCATCCACCAGCATCTCCCACAGCGCCGCCACCTGAATGTCCTCACCGGGGAGTTTTTCGCGATCCGTGTCGAGCCAGGCGAGTTGCAGGGTGTCGTCCACCAGCCGGCGCATGCCATCCACCTCCCGGCTCAGGCGCTCGCGCAGTTCGGGCAGGCTTTGCTCGCTGTCGCACGCCACCCGCAGGCGACTCAGGGGCGTGCGCAGTTCGTGGGAAAGATCGCGCAGTAACTGCTGCTGAACCTGCACCGTCGAATGCAGGCGCGCGGCCATGTGGTCGAAGGCGCGGTTCAGCTCACCCAGTTCATCACGGCGCTCGGTCATTTGCGGCGACAGTCGGCTGGTCAGCCGATCGGCGCGCCATGCGTTGGCCTGTTCACGCAGTTGATTGAGGGGGCGAATCAGCAGGCGATACAGCCCGACGCACAACAGCAGGGTGAACAGCGCGGGAATCAGCCCGTTGGTGAGGATCTGCCCGATCAGCGCATAACGGCCCGGCTTGAAGCGCTCCGGCAGTTCGATCACCAGACTGCCCGCGTCCGGGTTGCCGGGAAACGGGATCTTCAGCCAGGGCACGGTTTTCTGCCGCGTGCTCATCGGCCAGTCGATGCCGCGCATGAAGGTCAGGCGCTGGAACTGCTCGCGGGTCAGCCGCGCGCTGCCGAGTGATTGCAAATCGCTGCCGATGACCCCGACCCAGCCGGGTTCCTGCTGACGGACCTGCTTCAGCCATTCGTCGACGCCGCGCCGGCCACCCCGGCTCCACGCCCGTTCGGCCTGCGCCGCATAGTCGTTCAGCACCTGATGGGCCTCGGCGTTGAGATAGGCGTTGCGGGTCTCGATGTAGCGGCCCCAATACCAGCTGAGCCAGATCATCAGCAGGCAGAAGCCGACCAGCAGGACCGCCAGTTTCCAGAACAGCGAATGCCGGCCGGGCAGCCGTTTGCGTGACTCAGGCATTCACCACCTCAAGCATCCGCCACCGCCGCCGTGAGGACGTAGCCTTTGCCCCAGACCGTGCGCAGCTGCCGCGCCTGATAGCCGACGGCGTTGAGCTTGCGACGAATCTGGCTGATGTGCATGTCCAGGCTGCGGTCATGCCGCGAGTAGCCGCGCTGCAAGACGTGCTGATAGAGGAAGGCTTTGCTGAGGACGTCTTCGGGATTGCGCCACAGGGTTTCCAGCAGACGGTATTCGCTGCCGGTCAATTGCGCCGGGGCGTCGGCGAAGAAGACGTCACAGCGCGCTTCGTCGAAGGTCAAACTGTCTTCATCGACTTTTTCGACGCTGGGCTCGGGCTCGATCGCCGTCAGGGCGTGGAAGCGACGTTCCAGGTCGACCCGGCGCAGGATCGCCTCGATGCGCACCCGCAGTTCATCGACGCTGAAGGGTTTGGGCAGGTAATCGTCGGCGCCGTTCTGGAAGCCGGTGATGCGGTCGGCCTCGGCGCCGAGGGCAGACATGAGGATGATCGGCATGCTGTGGCGGCGACGCAGATGGGTGAGGATGTCGAGGCCGTTCATGCCCGGCAGCAGGATGTCCATCACCACCACGTCGAACGGTTCGCGTTGCGCGCAGGCCAGCCCTTCGACGCCGTTCTGGCACCAGGTCACCTGAAACCCGCAACGATCAAGCTGATCATGAACGAACGCACCGAGCACGACATCGTCCTCGATGGCGAGTATGTGGGGGCGGTGAGTGCTGGCGGGAGTCATTGGCGTCTGCGATTGATTCTCAAGCAGCGGATTATTCAAGATTGCGCGCCATGGGGCAATGCCGGCCTGCCGGCGATGCGTTCTCCAATGGGAGCAACGTGCTTCGGTAGGACCGGGTTTAGCCGGGAAGAGGCCGGTTTGGGCACCGTCAAATTTCGCGGTGTGACCTCCAATACCTTTCCGGCTAAAGCCAGTCCTACGAGGGGAGTGTCCAGTTCCATCAGGTCGGCACGCGTCGGCGCACTGTGTGCACGAGGCGCAAATGACTACACTGCGCAGTGATCGAGCGCCACACGCTGCATTGGCGCGGCGGTTGCCTGAATTCATGCCGGGTTGTTGGAGAAGAAGTGTGCTGAGAAAAGTGGGCATCAAAGGCCGCGTCATGCTGCTGACTCTGCTGCCGGCGTGCCTGATGGCGGCGCTGCTGGGCGGGTATTTCACCTGGATGCAGCTCACCGAGTTGCAGACCCAGTTGCTCAAGCGTGGCGAGATGATTGCCAACGAGCTGGCGCCGCTGTCTGCCGCCGCGCTGGCCAGCGGTGACCAGGCCATGCTCGAACGCATCGCCGGCCAGGTGCTGGAGCAGGCCGACGTGCGCGCGGTGTCGTTCCTCAATGCCGAGCGGGGAATGCTGGCCCACGCCGGTCCCAGCATGATCAATCAGGCCCCCATCGGTAACAGCACGCACATGCTGCAGCGCTCGGAAAACGACGCGACCCGCTACCTGATGCCGGTGTTCGGGCGCAGTCGCCACCTCACCGGCGATGTGGTTCCCGCCGAAGCCGACCGCCTGCTCGGCTGGGTCGAGCTGGAGCTGTCCCACAACGGCACCCTGCTGCGCGGTTATCGCAGCCTGTTCGCCAGCCTCATCCTGATTGTCATCGGTCTCGGTCTGACCGCCATTCTGTCGCTGCGCATGAGCCGCACCATCAACGGCCCGATCACCCAGATCAAACACGTCGTCGCCCAGCTCAAGGACGGTAATCTGGAAGCGCGATTGCCGCCCATGGGCAGTTACGAGCTGGACGAACTGGGGTCGGGCATCAACCGCATGGCGGCGACGTTGCAGAACGCCCAGGAAGAATTGCAGCACAGCATCGAGCAGGCCACCGAAGACGTGCGCCAGAACCTGGAAACCATCGAGATCCAGAACATCGAGCTGGACCTGGCGCGCAAGGAAGCCCTGGAGGCCAGCCGGATCAAATCCGAGTTTCTGGCGAATATGAGCCATGAAATCCGCACGCCACTCAACGGCATCCTCGGCTTCACCCACCTGTTGCAGAAAAGCGAACTGACACCGCGTCAGTACGATTACCTGGGCACCATCGAAAAATCCGCCGACAACCTGTTGAGCATCATCAACGAGATTCTGGATTTCTCGAAGATCGAGGCCGGCAAGCTGGTCCTCGACGCGATCCCGTTCAACCTGCGCGACCTGCTGCAGGACACCCTGACCATCCTCGCCCCCGCCGCCCACGCCAAACAGCTGGAGCTGGTGAGCCTGGTCTATCGCGACACGCCACTGTCGCTGGTGGGCGATCCGCTGCGCTTGCGGCAGATTCTGACCAACCTGGTCAGCAACGCGATCAAGTTCACCCGCGAGGGCACCATCGTTGCGCGGGCGATGCTGGAGGAGGAACACGACACCACCGTGCAGTTGCGCATCAGCGTGCAGGACACCGGCATCGGCCTGTCCAGCCAGGATGTGCGGGCGTTGTTCCAGGCGTTCAGCCAGGCGGACAATTCCCTGTCGCGGCATTCCGGCGGGACCGGCCTGGGGCTTGTGATTTCCAAGCGGCTGGTCGAGCAAATGGGCGGCGAGATCGGCGTCGAGAGCACGCCGGGGGAAGGTTCGGAGTTCTGGATCAGCCTGACGCTGCCGAAAACCCGCGACGACCTCGAAGACCTGCCCGCCCCGCCGCTGCTGGGCCGTCGAGTGGCGGTGCTGGAGCATCACGACCTGTCGCGTCAGGCGCTTGAGCATCAGCTGGAAGACTGCGGTCTGCAGCCGATGGTCTTCAACAATCTGGAAAACCTCATCAACGGCGTGACGGTGGTGCACCAGACGCCCCACGCCATCGACATGGCCGTGCTCGGCGTCACCGCCCACGAACTGCCGCCCGAGCGCCTGCGCCAGCAGATCTGGGACCTGGAAAACCTCAACTGCAAAGTGCTGGTGCTGTGCCCGACCACCGAACAGGCGCTGTATCAGTTTTCCGTGCCCGACGCCTACAACCAGTTGCAGGCCAAACCTGCGTGTACGCGCAAACTGCGCCGCGCGCTGTCGGAGCTGATCCAGCCCAAGCAGTTGCGCAACGAGGTGCCGGAGCCGCTGTCGAGCCGGCCGCCGCGCATTCTCTGCGTCGACGACAACCCGGCCAATCTGTTGCTGGTGCAGACCTTGCTCGAAGACATGGGTGCCAAGGTCAAGGCTGTCGACAGTGGTTATGCGGCGGTGCAAGCGGTGCAGGATGAACCCTTCGATCTGGTGCTGATGGACGTGCAGATGCCGGGCATGGACGGGCGTCAGGCCACCGAAGAAATTCGCAGCTGGGAGAGCGAGCGTCAGGCCACGTCGCTGCCTATTGTCGCCCTGACCGCCCACGCCATGGCCAACGAGAAACGCGCGCTGTTGCAGAGCGGCATGGACGATTACCTGACCAAGCCGATCAGCGAGCGCCAACTGGCGCAGGTGGTGCTGAAGTGGACCGGGCTGGCGCTGCGCAATCAAGCGCCGGAGCGGCCGATCGAAATCGCTCAGGGCGGCATCAATCTGCAGGTCCTTGATCACGAAGAAGGGCTGCGGCTGGCGGCGGGCAAAGCCGATCTGGCGGCGGACATGCTGGCGATGCTGCTGGCCTCCCTCGCCACTGACCGCGAGGCCATCCTCACTGCACGCGAGGCCAGGGACAACGTCGCGCTGATCGAACGCGTCCACCGCCTCCACGGCGCCACCCGTTACTGCGGCGTCCCGCAATTGCGCGCGGCGTGCCAGCGCAGCGAGACCCTGCTGAAGCAGGAATCGGCGGACAGCGACAAGGCCCTGGATGAACTGGAGAAGGCCATCAGCCGACTGGAAACCGAGGCGCGCGTGACGGCTTGATCCAGGTCACTGATTTTTGCTCTGTGATGGATAGGCTGCGGGGGGTGGGTCAGGTCAAATGAAGGGCGTTGACAGGACGCCTTCGCGAGCAAGCTCACTCCCACAGGACCTTTGTTTGCTGCGACAGCCATACGTCAGGCCATTTAAGGAGCAACCATGCGCACGCTTGTTTACAGCAGCCAGACCTACGACCGCGAGAGTTTTCTTGGCGCGCAGATCGCCGCGGAAATCGAGCTGCATTTCCAGCCCGCGCGGTTGACGCTGGACACCGTGGCGCTGGCCGATCAGTACGAGGTGGTCTGCGCGTTCATCAACGATGACCTGAGCGCACCGGTGCTGGAGCAACTGGCCGCAGGCGGCACCCGATTAATAGCCCTGCGCTCGGCCGGTTTCAATCACGTTGATCTCGCCGTCGCCAAGCGCTTGGGCCTCAGCGTCGTGCGGGTTCCGGCCTACTCGCCCCATGCCGTCGCAGAACATGCGGTGGCATTGATCCTCTCGCTGAACCGCCATCTGCACCGCGCCTACAACCGCACCCGCGACGGTGATTTCAGCCTGCACGGCCTGACCGGTTTCGATCTGGTGGGCAAGACCGTCGGCGTGGTCGGCACCGGCCAGATCGGGGCGACGTTCGCGCGGATCATGGCGGGCTTCGGCTGCCAATTGCTGGCCTACGATCCGTACCCCAACCCGCGGGTCGAAGCACTGGGCGCCCGTTATCTGCCCCTCGACGAACTGCTCGCCGAAGCGCAGATCATCAGCCTGCATTGCCCGCTCAACGATCACACCCGGCACCTGATCAACCCGGATTCGCTGTCGCGCATGCAGCACGGCGCGATGCTGATCAATACCGGGCGCGGCGCGCTGGTGAACACGCCGGCGCTGATCGACGCGCTCAAAAGCGGTCAGTTGGGCTACCTCGGACTGGACGTCTATGAAGAGGAAGCGCAGCTGTTTTTCGAGGACCGCTCGGACCTGCCACTGCAGGACGATGTGCTGGCGCGCCTGCTGACATTCCCCAATGTGGTCATCACCGCCCATCAAGCGTTTTTGACCAAAGAAGCCCTCGGCGCCATCGCCCAGACGACGCTGGATAACATCACCGGCTGGGCGGCGGGCAGCCCGCAGAATCTGGTGCAGTAAGCATGCGTGCTGCCGGTCACAGGGTGGTCGGCCGCGAGAACTCATCCTCTAAAGTGTTAGCATGCGCGCCTATTTGGAGACCCCCATGGCCGAACACGATTTCCGTTACAGCATGCTCACCCCGCAACACACCCTCATCGAATGCCGCAGCCTCGCCGTCGGTCGTTATCAAGTGACCGGCAACGGCGGCTCGATCAAGCCCGACGACGTGCTGCTGGTCACCGTCAAAGGCAGCAAAGAGCTGTTCATGCGCCTGAACGTAGAAAAAGTCCGCCACCTGATCAACCCGACCGGTCAGTGGGTGGCCGTCGCCAACGGCCCGGCGTTCACCGAGCTGGCGATCCATCACTGGAAAGTCAACTGCAACGACTGCGGCAAAGAGCGCGACATCGAGTTCATGGTTGACGGCAAGGACGGCAAAAAAGCCCTCAAGCCTGCCGCCACCGCGCGCATCGAGGAGCTGGGCTGGAAGGTCGTCGGCGAAAACCACCTCTGCCCTGCCTGCGCGAAGAAAGCCGCATGAAACCGCTTCTGCTGACACTGCTGGCGGGCACCCTGCTGGCGGGATGCGCCACCGAATCCCCTGCCCTCAAGCAGGACCATGGTTACGTGCTGGAATGGATCGGTGAACGGCCGTTGATCGACAACAGTCACCTGACCATGACCCTCGGCAACGACGGCCGCGCCTACGGCAATGCCGGCTGCAATCACTGGTTCGCGTCATACCAGTTGCAGGGCGATGCCATCACCTTCGGCCCGGTCGGCAGCACCCGCAAACTGTGCGCGCCGGCGCTGATGGAGCAGGAACACCGATTCCTTGAAGCGATGGGCAAGGTGCAGAGGTGGGATGTGTCGCCCATCGAGCAATTGCGGTTGTGGCCGGCGCAGGGCAAACCGTTGCGGTTTTGGCTGGAAGAGGACTGAATGCAGTAGTCCACGGGCATCGCCATCCTGCGCATATAGCCGGATGCCGCAGGCCGCTCATGCAGCCCGCGCTTTGGCCGATAGCCCTTACACCGTGTTCCCTCCCATTGATGCACGACTTGCCAGGCGTGCCCGAGAGTACGGATTGGACCCTTGGAGCCCACTTGATCAGTATTTTGTCATCGCGCCTTGAGCTGGTTCGACGCTTTGCCCGCACTCGGCGGAGCAAACCGGCTCGTTATGCGGGCGCACTTCTGATAGTGATGCTGTGCTGCGCGCTTCGTTCGCTGCTTCCCTTCACCGCCCTGCCCTACCTGTTTTTCATTCCCGGATTGATGTTCATCGGCTTTTGCTTCGGGGTCGGGCCATCCGCTTTTGGTTGCGTGCTTGCGGTTCTCACTGCGCAATATTTTTTCATCGGCGAAATCGGTTTCAACGACGGGTTTTCGACCTGGGCCAGCAGCGCGAGCTTCGCATTGGTGACCTTCGGCATGTCAGTCATCTGCGCATTGTTCCAGAAGAGCTTGAACGCGCTTTCCGATCTCAATGATCGTCTGGAGCTTGAGGTTGAGCGGCGCACCCTTGAGCGGGATGGCATCTGGAATGTCTCCCCCGACCTGATCTGCATGCTGTCCGAACGTGGCGAAGTCGTTGCGATGAATCCCTCCTGGCAAACCGAGACGGGACACGCCGAACATGCACTCAAAGACGGGGCATTTTTCAGCTTTATCTCTCCTTCGCAGTTGTCCGATGCCTTGCGCAGACTCAGCGAGCTGCCGGTCGCTGAGCTCGATAGCCAGGGCCCGCGCAGCAATGGGACGCCGTTGCACCTGAACTGGCGAATTGCACGTCGCGAGGGGCATTATTTCGCGGTGGCCCGAGACATCTCTCTTCAAAAAGAACGCGAGGAAGCGTTCGAAGAGGTCAGGTCGCAATTACAGCAAAGTCAGAAAATGGAAGCGGTCGGTCAGCTGACCGGCGGTCTGGCCCATGACTTCAACAACCTGCTGACAGTGATCACCAGCAGCCTGGACATGCTCGAACAACGCCTTGCCCAAGGCAGGCACGCCGAACTTCAACGATACGTGGGTCTGGCCCGCAATGCCTCCGATCGCGCCGCCTCCCTCACCCATCGTCTGTTGGCCTATGCAAGGCGCCAGACACTGGCAAGTACGGTCATCGATCCGGCCTTATTGGTTCAGGAAATGGAGGACCTGATCAGCAGAACGCTGACCCCTCGTATAGAGCTGGAGGTACTGGCGGCCAAGGACGCGGTGCTGTGCTTTTGCGACGCGCACCAGTTGGAAAACGCGCTACTGAACCTGTGCATCAATGCGCGCGACGCCATGCCGCAAGGTGGCCGGCTACAGATTGAGGTCACCGCTGTGCGCATCGAGCCGGCGCAAGCCACCGGGACGCTGAGCGCAGGTGGATATGCACGTTTCAGTGTCAGCGATACCGGCACAGGTATGCCGCGCAGCGTGCTCGATCGTGCATTCGATCCGTTCTTCACAACCAAGCCACTGGGTTCCGGCACTGGCCTGGGGCTTTCGATGGTCCACGGCTTTGCCCGACAATCATCCGGGGACGTCCAGATCGAGTCGCAGGTAGGTAAAGGCACGACGGTGAACCTGTTTCTGCCCTTGCATCAAGGTACGGCACCGGCTCCAGGGGTCGTCTTGCCAACGGCGGCCGAGGACAAGGCTCACACGCTGAGCGGGTCCATATTGGTGGTCGACGATGAGGACGCCATCCGCGATCTGATCAGTGAGACACTGTTGGACATGGGCTATCAGGTCGCCACGGCGGCAACCGCTGCGCAGGCGCTACAGCAGCTAGAGCGACTGCCTGAGGTCAGCTTGCTCATCACCGATATCGGTCTGGCGGGCGGCATGAGTGGCGATGAATTAGCCGTAGCCGCGCTGGATGCGCGACCCACGCTCAAGGTCTTGTTCATCTCCGGTTTCGCCGAAAACAGCATCCCTGCGATCGCCTTGAAAAGCGGCCAGACTGAATTGCTGCTCAAGCCTTTCGCAATGAAACACCTCAAGACGCTGACCCAGCAATTACTGACGTCAGGCTGAACCCACTCACCTTTAGAGCCTGGGAGCAATCATCGGGTCGCCGGCAATGGCTGGAACTCGCCGCGCTCAAGGTTTTGCACCCGGTTGCCCATGGCGTCTGTGGCATTGAGATCCGCGCCTTTGGCGGCCAGTGCGTCAAGCACATCCTTGCGATGGAACAGCGCCGCGTACATGGCCGCCGTTTGCCCCGCGTTATTGCGTTGATCGGGCGCGCAATTAGCGGCGACCAGTTGCCGAGCAATGCTGAGTTCACCTTTGAAGATCGCCCCCATCAACGCCGTGTTGCCCCTCAGATCTTTTGCGCAGGGATCAGCGCCCGCGTTCAGCAGTTGGGTCACGGTGGATTGTTGGCCGTGGTAAGCGGCGAGAATCAGGGCGGTGTAGCCCTTTTCGTCCTGAACATTCAGGTCGAATTTGGCATTGATGAATTCATTGAGCATGTCTTGTCGGCCCTCTCGGGCGGCTTGAAAAAACAGCTCTTTCAGTTGCGTCTGGGTGTCGGCGGTGCTGCCGGTATCTGACGGCCCGGCGTGGACCAGGCTCGCGGTCAGATACAGCAACAACGCGTAAAAGGTTCTGCGCATGTGTTGTCCTCCAAGAGGTGATGTCCTCAACAGCCTCGGCCCGCTGTGCCAACGGGCCGAGGGGGTCGGTCAGTCCTTCAGTGCAGCGGCCAGCTGCTTGACCTTGGCCAGGTCGCCATTGGCAACCTTGGTCACGCCGGTGCCGTATTCCGGATCGGCCTTGTAGAGGTACGACAGCATGATGTTCTTGCTTTCGGTATCGGTGGTCGCCAGGGATTCACCAAAACTCTGAATCAGGTCCTTGCGGTCCTTCTCGCTGTAGGAACGATACAAATCGCCCGCCTGTTTGAAGTTTTGCTCCTTCTGGGTCTTGGCCTGTTGTGTGCTGCCGGTCAGTGGCAGTTGGCTGTAGCGCGCCTCTTCAGCCGCTGGACGCGGATTGAGTCGGCTTGGCTCGTAGTTCACGCCGGTAGTGGTATGACCGGTATTCAGCGCGCCGTCTTGGTTGCCGTTGTTGACCTTGACCCGTGGCGCGTTGATCGGGAGGCTCAGCACGTTAGTGCCCACGCGATAGAGCTGGGTGTCAGCGTAGGAAAATACCCGGCCTTGCAGCAGGCGGTCTTCCGAAGGCTCGATACCCGGCACAACGTTGGCGGGCGCCATGGCGACCTGCTCGGTTTCCTGGAAGTAGTTATCCACATTCTTGTTCAGGACCATCTGGCCGATTTTGCGCTCGGGAATATTGGGCCAGATTTTGGTGGCGTCCAGCGGGTCGAAGTCGAACTTCGCCAGGTCCTCAGGCTTGACCACCTGGACGTACAGGTCCCACTTCGGAAAATCGCCCTTGTTGATGGCGGCTACCAGATCGTTGGTCAGGTGGCTGTAGTCCTTGGACTGCACTTCAGCGACCTGCTTGGGATCGAGGTTTTTCAGGCCCTGCAGGCTTTTCCAGTGAAACTTCACATAGTTGACTTCACCCTTGGCGTTCACCAGTTTGTAGGCGTGTACGCCGTTGCCGTCCATGGTGCGATAGCTGGCCGGTGTGCCTTCGTTGGAGTACAGCAAGGTCAACGTGCGGGTGGCTTCCGGGACGTGGGAGAAGAAGTCGAAACGTCGGGAGTCGTCATCCAGGTTGGTGCGCGGGTCAGGCTTGAAAGCGTGGACCATGTCCGGGAACTTGATCGCGTCACGGATGAAAAACGTCGGGAAGTTGTTACCGACCAGGTCCCAATTGCCGTCGGCGGTGTAGAACTTGGTGGCGAAGCCGCGGGGGTCACGCAGGGTTTCAGGGGAGTGGTTGCCGTGGACAACGGCTGAAAACCGTACGAACACCGGGGTGTGCTCGCCCTTGCTGAAGACCTTGGCTTTGCTCAGGTCGGAGGCGTCGTCGGAGGCAACGAATTCGCCATGCACGCCCGTACCGCGAGCATGCACGACCCGCTCCGGAATGCGTTCACGATCAAAGCGCTGGAGTTTTTGCAGCAATTGCACATCTTGCAGGAGGACCGGGCCGTTGGGGCCGGCGGTTTGGGAGTTCTGGTTGTCGCCAACGGCGGCGCCGTTGTCGCGGGTCAAGGTGTCTGCGTACGCTGCAGAACTGACCATCAGACTCGCGCCAATCAGGCTGGCGGCGATGGGGGATCGGGGTAAGTACATCTCGGTCTCTCTCTGTTTTTGGTTGTTCTGAGAGTAGAAGCCTACGGTCCGAGCCCGCCATTCCTGAATTGGTTCTGACTATGTCCTTGATAAATTAAAAAATGTTGACGTGCTGACGGTCCTGGTAGGTCCGCTCGGCACTGGATGGGTTGCGGTTTTGGCTGGAACAGGACTGACTGCCTTAGCCCACGGGCATCGCCATCCTGCGCCGCAATAACTGCTTGCCCACCCCCTGCCCTCTGAGCTCGACATAGCGATAAGTCGCGCTGGAAATCGTCACGACCACCGCCAGAATCAGCAACACCATCAGGTTATTCAGCCAGGCATGCCCGGTGTCCAGGTAGCGAATTTCACCCAGCATCGGCGCAGCGTCAAAGCCGGTTTTTTTCTGCACCACCATAAAGGCCGAAATAACAAAGAACAGTATGGCCAGATGGGTCAGGTAGATGGAGTAGGACAACCGCCCCAGACGGGCGAAGAATTCATACTTGAGCACGCGGGACAACGCCCCGCCATCAAAGGCAAACACCACGATGGTCACGCAGAACACTGCGCTGGCTGCCAATACCTTCTGCGGTAACTCAGAGGTCAGCACCCACCAGATGGCGAGCGCTGACAGGGCTTCCAGCACGCTGAGCAACCCAAAGCCAGGGGCAATCCAGCGTCTTGAGCGGGTGAAAAAGGCGTAGGCCAATGCCCCGGCAAAGAAACAGCCCACGCCTTTTTGCGCGTAGACGGTCAGGACATCGATCTGGCGGTAGAGCAGCGCAAATCCGCAAAGGGCGATGACGGCCCACAGCAGGTATCGCCGCGTGGAAGCCATCAACACAGTCGCGGCGAACAACATGTAGGTCCAGTACTCGATGCTGATGCTCCAGGACGCGGTGTTGAATGACAGGTTTTCCGTCAGGTGCGTCCAGCTTTGCACCAGCAGAAGATTGGGCAGGATCTGCGACGGCGCGTAGATGCCGGTAAAAGGCGTTTGATTGAAGGAAAAGCCACGCTTGTAGGCGGCATACTTGAGAAATTCCAGGCCAATGAAGACCGCGAGCATGAACACGTGCAGGGGCAACAGGCGGAAGGTGCGCGAAATCAGGAAGCGACTGAAGTCCAGTTGACGCTTGCTGCCGTAGGCGTGCGCCATGACGAAACCGCTGAGAACAAAGAAGAACTCGACGAACAAGTCGGCATTGGCGAAGAAGGTCCACTCCGTGATGCTGCCGACAAGATGGGTGTGGTAAAGGACGACCGCTATTGCGCAGATACCGCGCAGGCTGTCCAGCGCGTGAAATCGTTTCACATCCTGCATGTAAACCCCCGATAAGTTGCCATCGCTCGAAAGCGCCTAAAGCAACCCGTCGGGGTTCGGTCGCGTACTACCTAAGGCAGAACCATAGTGCAGGGACGGTTTTGTGCAAGGAGCGGTGGTCGAAGACTTTTCGTGGCGTGGGGTAAGGGTTTGTTGCAGGCCCCTACCCGCTTGCGAAAATGGGCCTGCGTGTGCGGCCGGGTGGCGGCTACGAGTCGAGGTCCAGGCCTCTGTGGTTTAGAGAGCAGCGAGGGTGAAGGCCAAGATAAAGGATTGCGGTCAGCCTTTGGGTCGGCCGCTTACGGCCTGTGCCAAGGAAGGCGCCAAGGCCTGATCGACCCAGGCCGGGTCGATCGCGAGAGTCAACTAGAAGCGCCATTCCTCAGCCTGGACAACTCGGCAGAATGGCCCCGCTAACGTTGCATTATGGTGGGCAACGATGGCCTCTGCTTTGAGTTCTGGAGTGTCACAGCAAGTGTGTCCGTTTGCGATGAGCACAGCATCAAATCCGCAATCGCGGGCAGCGCGGCAAGTACTGTCTACGCAGTATTGCGTTTTCATGCCCGTAACAACGACGCCGTCACACTCGCGCTCACGTAGCAGAGTTGCCAGTTCAGTCTGAGCGAAGGCATTGGGGCGTTTTTTCTCGAAAATCACCTCGTTACCCATTAGCTGTAACTCCTGGACAAGCTCGGTGAGCGGACTACCCGGCTCAATCGGAGACCCTGCCGGACCTGTATGGCGGGCAAGAAAAATAGGGGCCCCTGTTTTCCGCGCACTCCTCATGAGCCCATTCAATGTATCGATAAGCGCTGGACCTCTCCAAGGTTTGTCCGGGCCGTGAACAAGCCCTACCTGCATGTCGAGAATCAGAAGTGCGTACATGTGCGTTTCCTTACGTTGGTGCCAGCAAAACCGGCGCAAAAAAAAGACCCGGTCCATTACTGGCGGGTCTTTAGTGATTACGTGCTGGTTTAACTCACATAACCTCCCACGACCCGCGCGTGGCGGTCGTGAAGGTTGTAGTCGATTCGAAATCCGGGATATTCATGAGCCTGACCTTAACGTTGGCGGGACGGTCTTGCAAGTGAACATGCCTAGGACGGCAGCCATTTTATACGGACCGTACTCACCGGCCGCTTCTCGGCCGAAAGCCGAGGCTCGGATCCGCCCGCCAAGAAGCGAGGCAGCGCGAATCAATTAAATCACCACTAGCACCTGCTGACCTCTGTGCGGGCATTAAAAATGCCTTAAGCGCGGCCTTGATCCCGGCCTGCCGTGCCATTGCGATCAGGTTGTCGGCATCGTCCCCGTCAACAGCCTACGTATCCGTAACGTCACGTGTTCACATGCAAATAGGGTTTGCCATGGCCGGTAAGCCAGAGATCAAAATGCTCAAGGACTTTTTCGAGCGTCATTGCAGGGTCCATGCTGCAGGCAAGGGATGCCTAGTCAATTTGAATGCAAATTGGCCTGCCGGCCGCCGGTTTGCTCAACCATGACTACCTGGATGATTAACCGAGCGTTGCCTCGTCAGTGGCCAGCCTGGGCCGTCACCGATACCCACGCGCCTGGATGTCGAACAGGCTCGCATAGCGCCCGCCGCCCGCCATCAGTTGCACGTGGGTGCCTTGTTCCAGAATCCGACCCTGATCCAGCACTATGATGTGGTCGGCGTTGCGCACGCTGGAGAATCGGTGAGAGATCAGCAGAGTCATGCGCCCCTTGGCGTACTCGCGGAAGTGCTCGAATACGGCAGCCTCGGCCGCTGCGTCGAGGGCGGCCGTCGGTTCGTCCAGAATCAGCAGATCGGCCCCGCGGCGCATGTAGGCCCGCGACAGCGCCAGCTTTTGCCATTGCCCGCCGGACAGTTCCTGCCCACCCACGAACCAGCGCCCCAGCTGCGTGTGATAGCCGTTGCTCAAGCGCTCGATGAATTCGGCGGCGATCCCTTGAGTGGCCGCTTCGCGCCAACGGTGCTGGTCATCGAAAGCGTCGACGTCACCCACCCCAAGGTTTTCGCCGACTGTCATCTGGTAGCGGATGTAGTCCTGAAAGATCACCCCGATGCGCTGGTGCAAAGCCTGTTCGTCCCAGTCCTGCAAATCGCTGCCGTCCAGCAGGATCCGGCCCTCGTCAGGGGTATAGAGCCGGGTCAGCAGCTTGATCAAGGTGGTTTTGCCCGAGCCGTTTTCGCCCACCAGGGCCAGGCTCATGCCAGGCGTCAGGTGCAGGCTGATGTCGCTGAGCGTGGCGTGCGCTGCACCCGGGTAGCGGAACCCCAGGCCCTCGCAGCGCAGGCCGTCGCCCGGGCGTGCACCGGCCTTGAGCGTGCCGCGTACAGGTGCCACCGGCACCCCGAGGTATTCGTAGAGGTCGGACAGGTACAGGCCATCCTCGTACAAACCGGCAATCGCGCTGAGGCTGGCAGTGATGGCGACCTGGCCTTGCTTGAACAGCACCAGGTACATCGTCATCTGGCCCAGTGTGGTCTGGCCGCGCACGGTGTCCAGTACCACCCAGGCGTAGGCCACGTAGAACGCGGCAGTGCCCAATAGCCCGAGGACAAAGCCCCAGACGTCGCGTCGCACGGTGAGCCGGCGGTCTTCGGCGTACAGGCGCGTGAAGTTGTCGCGGTAGCGTTGCAGCAACAACGGCGCCATGCCGAACAGCTTCACCTCCTTAGTGTGCGACTCATGGGACAGCAGGGCTTCCAGGTAATTTTGATGGCGGGTTTCCGGGGCGCGACGCTGAAACAGGCGGAAGGCATTACCGGAAAAATGCGTCTCGGCGAAGAACACCGGCAGCGCACCGAACACCAGGATCAGCAGCGCCCAAGGGGAAAAATGCACCAGCAGCACCGCGAAGCTGACCAGCGAGATAAGGTTTTGCGTCAGCCCCAGGCCTTTTGTAACGAAGCCCAGTGGCCGGGCCGACGCATCGCGGCGCACGCGCACCAGCTTGTCGTAAAAGGCTGAGTCTTCGAACTGCAGCAGCGAAAGGGTCTGGGCCTTTTCCAGGATCATCAGGTTGACCTTCTGCCCCAACTGCACCCGCAGGAGCGCTTGTTGCATTGAAAGCGCCCGTTGCGCCGCGGCCAGCAACGCCAATACGCCCGCCTCGGCCAGCACGTAACGCAGGACAGGCCATACCGGCGCCTGGCTGCCACTGCCATGGATCTGCATCGCCTGAACCACCGCATCGACGATCCGCTGGCCGATCCAGGCGGCAAGCGCGGGTAAGATGCCGGCGATCAGCGTCGCCACGATCAAGCCGCTGAACAAGGGGCGGGAAGTCGCCCAGACCAGGCCGACCGCCCTGCCGCTCTGGGTTGAAAATGCAGTCAAACGATTGAACAACGACATTAAAGGCCCAGGCTCCGGGTTGTCAGTGACGGGGGATTGTACCGGCTAGTTCGGCACGCTCTGTCGGTCTTGTTCATAGCTGTCCAGATGATCAGGGGCGATTCAGGCCTTGGATACAACAACACACCACCGAATTAGAGCGGTATAACCGGGCAAACACACCTAGACTACGGCTGTATCGAAAGCGGGAACCCGCAGACAGTGGCCCAGTCCAACTGCACGACAAACCAGCATGGGCTCATGACAGTGTTATCAACCGTATTAGTCGTGGAAGATGACTGGCTCATCCGCAGTTTGATCCATGAAATTTTAGAGACGGAAGGCTTCGAGGTCGTAACAGCAGAGACCGGCGACGACGCCTGGGAATGGTTGTGCGAGACCTCAGGAGGGGCGGATCTCATCCTGTCTGATATTCATATGCCGGGGGGGCTGAGCGGTATCGGCCTGGCCAATCGGGTGCAGGCTCATTGGCCCCGCATCCCCGTGATCTTGTCCTCAGGGGGACGAGGGCAACAAATCCTGGAGTCTGGATATGCCCCACTGTTCATCCCCAAACCTTGGCATTCCCTGGACATAGGTACAATTTGTCGGCGCGCATTAGCCCTGGCCATAAACCGGCAGTGATCCTGCCGGTCCCAGGGCGTCTGCGTTGGAAAGTCTTCTTCCGAACCACTGCTTTTCAGACCTAGACCTGGTTCAAGGAACCAGGGGGGTTGAAGGAAGCAAGGGCTAGCGGGCAATCATGCCGGCTGCCTGCTCAGTGGCTTCAGTGGTGCGCGTTGCCAACTTGCGAACCTCGTCGGCAACCACTGCGAAACCCCGACCCGCCTCCCCCGCACGTGCAGCCTCAATAGCCGCATTCAGGGCTAAAAGGTTGGTCTGGCTGGCGATGCTCTGGATAGTCCCCACGATCTGGGACAATTGCTCGATATTGTGCTCAAGCGTCTGCTGATGCTTGACCTCTGTTTCCCTCAGAACTTCCTGCTCGTGCTGCAAGTTGACGTCCACAAGGGCACCGACTACGCGCACAGGCAGGCCGGCGGGGTCACGCCTGGTCTGGCCTCGCGCACGGAACCACCGATATTCGCCGCTTTTCATCCTCAGCCGGTACTCGATATCAAAGGGTGTCTTGCCTGATCGGTCATTCAGATGAGCCCCGAAAGCGCTGAGGCTTCTGTCCTTGTCATCCGGGTGCAACCTGGATGCCCAGCTGTCCAAGACATCTGGAAACTCCTCGACCGTTTCGAAGCCCAGCAACCGACGGAACTGGGGTGACCACCAGAACGGGTTTTTGGGATTTACAGGGTCGCCGGCAATGACCTCCATATCCCACAGCCCATCCGAGAGCATCTCCCGAGCCAGCTCGAATCTGGTGATGATGACGTCATGCTCCTGGTCCCGCTCCAGTTGGTCATGGATATCCCGGAGCGAGCCGGCGACACGGATGGGCGTGCCTCGCTCGTCGCGGAGTGTCTCACCCTGTGCGTGGAACCAACGATACGAACCGTCTTTCATGGCGAGCCGGTTATTGACTTTGTACGGGGTCATTCCGGACTTGTCGTTGAAATGACGAGCGAAGGCGTCGAGCGTTGCCTGCTTGTCCTGCGGATGGAGCCGATCCGCCCAACTGGCGAGCACATTCGGAAAATCCCTTTCGTCTTTGAAGCCCAGAAGGCTGCGGAATTGCTGCGACCACCAAAAGCGGTTTCCGGGATTGACGGGGTCGCCGGCCACGACCTCCATGTCCCAAAGACCTTCACTGGACGCGCGATTGACGAGATCGAATCGGATCTCGTGCGCTGACGCGGAGGCTGCTGATTCGCGAAGCAACTCGCGGGCATCCTCAAGCTCCTTCTCGAGCAGGCCGATGCGGGATTGATATTGATCATGAGAGGACTGGATCAGGCGCCAGGCATCCAGGACCGCTGGACCTTCTTTGCACTGGGCGACCTCAGGATTGTTGCCGCTCATGATCGAGGCCAGCAATTGCTTCAGCGCGCGACGATCACGGCGAAGAAGGAAAAAATTGGACATGTTGTACACACTCGAAATGCGTGACGGGCCTCCTCCATGGCACCTTGCCATTCATATCGTCTTCAGCGACCAAAACTTAATCGGCCTGGCTGAATAAATGGCCGTCAACTCGCTGAAATTGTTCAGTAATAGGGGCCACCCTTGCGAGGTGTGTTTCAAACGAGCTGCGCGGAGGGAGCAACGGCCAGATCTGATATCCAGCCTTGGGGTGCCCCTGCTGACCAAGCCGCTTGCGGCGCTGGAAGCTACTCCCATCAGGCCGTGTCGGGGCAGATGATCACGCAGGAATGATCGAGATCTTGCCGTTTCGCTCGAGGATCGCGTACTTGATCTGCTCCACCCGCTCGAAGCCCTGCTCTATTCTGGCGGCCTCCAGGATGTCGTCCTCCTGGACACGGGCTTCGTGCATGCGATGGCGCAGGAACGCGCCGTTTTCGACGATGATCGTCGGCCCCCCATCGATCAGCTCGGCCAAGCGTTTGGAGCGCCGCTTGACGAGGGAAAGCCCGATGTCGATCACCATCAACGTCACAATCACCAGAATCGCATTGGTCACGGAGAAGTCATCGCCCAGCAGCGCTTGCTGGGTGGCTTCACCAATGACCATCAGCAGCACAAAATCAAACGACGTCAGCTCGCCCAATGATCGTCGGCCAGAAATCTTGAAGAGCACCATCAGTGCAAGGTAAATCGCACCCGCGCGTAGTACGGCATCCATTGAGCACCTATGGGTAGATGAACTGAGTGAGGGGAATGTGGCCGCCGCCCACGACACTGATCTGGCTTTTAAACAGACCGATGCCGTCGCTGCGCCATGAAATGAAGAGCGTGACGTGACCACTCTTGTCGGTAGGGAACGTAAGACTCAAACCTTGGGGGCTGCCCACGGAGCGGACCGGCAGCGGCTGGATAGACTCGATGCTGAAGCCATCCAGCATAGGCTTGCTGATCGACAGCGTGATTTCTTTGCCCGGCTGCCCCGTGGCCTGAACGATCATCGGATTGGTCCCGCCGGCGCGGTGGAAACGCTCGTACTGCACCGTCAGGTCACCCTGCTCACTCACCGTTTCGAGCGAACTGAGCGGGCCTCTGGAAAACAAACCGAGCAACGTCAGGATGACAACCGCCGTCAGCACATACCAGCCCACCCTCTGGAACCGCCAGACTTTACGCTGCAGCGTAAGGTCCTCGGCTACGGGGTGTACACGGTCCTGCATTTCCTGCTCTAAGAGGCTCATACGCATCACTCGTCGGGACTAGCGATGTGACCGCTTCGGTCTTTGGGAAGTTCTGGTGGGGTAAGCGTGCGCTGCTGATTGCTTGGGGTGTTTGAGGCGGTGAGCTCGTCTTTGGAGTCGGCGGTTCGAACAGGCTAGGGGCTGCTTTGGGTCGACAGCAGCCCCTCACATAGGCAGCTATCGACCCAAAGCAGACGTCGAGCGCCCTAATTATGTTCTGCAGGAATTTAATTCCGATGCGTTCATGCCTAGCGTTCAGTCGCGTTCACACCAAAAAACCGAAGAATGCATCCCCAGTTCATTGTAGCCATCGTACTGGTTAACCTATCGGCCCAACTTTACTGATGCACTACCCGGCCCATGCCCATGTCCATGCCAGCATGGAGTAGCAAACTAGACCGCGCCAACGCCAACAAGGGGTGTTCCGACACCCGACTGTGGATCTCACCTCGAGAGGACCTTACCGGGGTGGGACGAGACCTTTGCGAGCCTTCGCGATTCCTATCTTCGAATTAAAATACAAAGTGGTCGTATATTTTTGAAGGTTTATCTTATCTATCTATATTTTTAGGGGCAATTTTCGCGGTAATGTAAGCGTCTATCCATCCTCTCCATTGATCGTAAAAAGGTCCACTTTGCAGGCTGTAATTAATATCGAGCGCCGTTCCGTCCGAGTTAACCGATGCTGATGCTCCATTGGATGGCGAGTTATTTAAACTTTGATAGTCAATTTTCACGACGGACTGAAAAACGAAACCATCCGGAGCCTTTATAGTGTCGTGAAAATTCGTACTTGTCACATGAATGCCGTGTTTATCCAGCGTTTTTGAGTAGGGGAATATGCGAAGCTGAATCGATGGCGCTTGTTTGTTAGGCGTAACTTTCTCAAGAATAACTGGGACTGAGGCTGTAACATCGCGATCTATAGATTCACTAAACCCTGAAGGCATAACATCAACACTGCCTCCGTCATTGTTAATAAAAGCAGTTCCCGTAATTCCGGCATAGTCAAATGTGACACCTTCTACCGAAACTACACGATAACCTTCTGGTGGTCGGACTCTAGCATGCATCATTCTGATTTGTATTGCCATCGGGAGGGACCCTAAGATACCTCCAGCTGAAGCGAATGTATGTGTCTGCACTTCTACCGGGTTTTTCAGTACTGTTCTGAATTCAGGGTTTAGTAATTTATTACAATCAGGGTCGTAGCTAACCCCTAACAAACTTATCGCATTTTCCCCCAATATTTCAATAGCTCTAGCCATAGGGACTGCTAGCGTTGAAGATTTCATTCGTTCGCCATCTATTTCTCGCTCGCCTATTGCTATTCCGAAAACCATTCCTAGTTCGTTGAAAAGTGGCCCTCCGCTGTTGCCCTTGTTTATGGCGGCATCAATTATCAGATTAGACGTTGGCCCAGCTCCATTTGCCACTCTCCCATAGGAAGACGTCAAGGGCCGATCACCACCTTGATAACCTTGGATTTCAAATTCCGGTTTAGGTTTGCTTTTTTTATCGTAGCCATCGCAAAGACGTAAAAAAGGTTTTAACGTACCCTCATCTAGGGTTTTCAAAAGAGCTACATCGTAGGGGTATTGTTTTGCATAGATGACTTTAAGATTAAATGGTGGGTCTACCGCCCGTAGCT
The DNA here is from genome assembly GCF_014841665.1 of Pseudomonas sp. CFBP 8772. Classification (NCBI taxonomy): domain Bacteria; kingdom Pseudomonadati; phylum Pseudomonadota; class Gammaproteobacteria; order Pseudomonadales; family Pseudomonadaceae; genus Pseudomonas; species Pseudomonas sp. CFBP 8772. The sequence goes on from NZ_JACYUI010000008.1 coordinate 187,339, forward strand.
CATCACCAAATTTTTCCGGCAAGTAACCTTCAATTTGGAAGCCATCTTCATCAAAAATATCTTTGTCTGGAAAATTATGCCCCACTGATAATATTAGGCCGTCAGGTGAAACCATAAATCCAGTACCCCACTCGTCATGATCAATAGTGCCTTTTGCATTTGCCACCTTCAGTGTGCCGGATACGCGAATCCTAACAACAGATGACCACGCTTCACTGGAGATCTCTCCAAAAGCAGGTAAAATCGAGAGCGCTATGGCTACCGACAGAAAATGCCTAAGCATGGAGCTGTTCTTCTGTCCGGTAGGATAACAACTTAAGTATTGGCCCATCTTTTAACAGCGACTTGCGGCTAATAGTGTGCCGTACTGGAGTCCCTTCGAATTGATTCCCCCCTAAGACAAGAACTTTGCTTCCTTGGTCAGCCAGAAAGAAGCCGACATGCCCATGATTTGGAGATTTCACATTTTGAAAAACAACAATGTCACCGGGCCTGGGAGAATTAGTAGGTTCCCCCCAGTTTTTGAACGACAATGCACGCGCACTTTGGGTGCGATGACTGGCGCCAGCTGGAGGTGTCTTCCCTGTTTGGGAAGTCATTAGGCAATAGTTTATGAATGCGGCACACCACGCCGTTGTGTCGCCTCTAGGCTTCGATTGCGTTGCTTTGAAAAATTCGACGATTACTGGGTTCCAACGAACAGGCCAAGCGGTGGCGTATGGTCTGCGTTCCTCTCCAAAATTACCTTGGCCAACATTGTGAAAATACAGTGCAATCTCTATCGGAGTGCAGTTCTTAGGTATGTCGTTCAGTACTAACATAGCTAGTTTCACTTCTTGGGCTGTTGCTGGATCAGTGCCGAAAGGGGTGTAACTAGAAAGTTGGTCATTGTTTATAGATGGCTGGTCCTTAAACTTGCCCAAGCTTGACGGAATGATAGGTTCCTGAGTATCCGCTTGTGCTAGTGAAACCCAGTCGGGGTCAGTGGCGAAGCTGAATCGGGGGAGGATGGCGGCTAACGTGCTAGCGACAAGAACGTCACGTCTAGAAAGTGTCATGAGAGATCCCTCTGGTGCCGTGAAGGGGTGTGCATGGACCCAATACGGCTTGAATCGGGTATCTGATTTATTGGTATAGCAGAGGGTTCTTCAATTTGCTCACACGCGAGGGAGTCGGATTCCCACAGCTGCCACGCAGCGATAGGGGCGGCAGAATAGCAGCGTTGTAGAAGGCCTTCATTTACACCGTTATTCGTCAGCTATATGAGGTCAGCGAGCAAAAGATGATCAGGCTGATCGGGTCGTAATTCTGATAAGCGGAGTTTCGAGCTGCACCACATGAAGGCGGCGCGGATAGGATGGGTGACAGACCGCTTTTGGCCGGTAGCGGACGCTGGTGCCAGGCCGCTATAGGCCGCCGGCGCACAACCCCACTCTAGCCTATTGGACTTAGTGTGGTTTCGTCCTCATTATGAAATCACAGGTTCACAGGACATAGGCTCCCGGCAACATAGGCGTCAGCAATCCGAATAAGCCATCGGGAAAGCAGGCAAAGAGAAGAGATTATGGAAATGTCAGACGTCAAGCTCGCCCGGGTAACGCGCGCCGATATCGACGAGCTTCTCCACGCGAATCGTGAAAGCCGGGACTATCACGGCCGCTGGGTACAGCCGTTCATAACCGCTTCAGGCTTCGAGGAGTGGTACTCCGCTCAGACCACAGGCGCTAGCGTTGGGCTGCTGGCTCGCGATACCGAATCGGGTCACATTGTTGGTGTGACCAACCTGAGCCAGATTTTCTATAAGGGATTTCAGAACGCGTACCTCAGCTACTGGGGCATGGTCTCGTTTGCCGGGACGGGAAAAATGTCCCAGGCGGTGGAACTGACGACGAGGTATGCCTTTGAAGAGCTGGGTCTTCACCGTATGGAGGCCAATATTCAGCCTGAAAATCTGCGTTCAATCGCGCTGGTCAAACGTCTCGGATTTCGGAAAGAGGGGTTCTCCCCGAAATACCTTCAGATCGCCGGAGTCTGGTGCGATCACGAGCGCTGGGCGCTTCTGGCCGATGAGCGTTAATCAGCGAGCAATCCCGTTGTGAACCTAAGCTGACCTGATCTGCCTCAGCCCTTCCCCTTCAACTCCGCCAGCTTCTGCATCACCCCCGCCGCGGTCTGTTCGCCCATCAACTGCTCACGCACTTTGCCCTTGTCGTCGATGATGTAGGTCACCGGCAGGGCTTCGCTTTTCGGCAGGTCGTAGTGATCGGCCGGGTCCTGGGCCAGCACGGTGAAGGTGATGCCCAGCGCTTTGCTGGCGCTCTTCAGGTCTTCGCCCTGAAGGTTGTCGAAATTGACGCCGAACACGCTGACGTTCTGCCCTTTGACCTGCTCGGACAACTTGTTCAGTTCGGGGATTTCAGTTCGGCACGGACCGCACCATTCAGCCCAGTAATTGACCACCAGCCAGTGTTTGTCGACGCGGCTGCTGGCGACTTTCTCGCCATTCTGGTCCGTGCCCAGATCCACGCCGCACCCGCTGAGCAACAGACTTCCAATCAGTGCTGCCGCCGCCGCCAATCGCCTTGCCATGATGCTGTTTCCTTCTGGATGCTCTTTCTTTCTAGAGAGACGCGACGCCGGCCGCGCATCGCTCGCCGCGTGTTACCGGTCGTTACCGTGACGCAGGTAGAATAGCCGCCACCTCAGGCAAGATGCGACCCGCAAATGACCGATCTCACGCTTTATCACAACCCGCGTTGCACCAAATCCCGTGGCACGCTGGAATTGCTTGAAGCCCGCGGCCTGACGCCGACCATCATTCATTACCTCGAGACCCCGCCCGATGCCGCGCAACTGCGCGAGCTGCTGGGCAAGCTCGGCATCGGTGCTCGCGGACTGCTGCGCACCGGTGAAGACGAGTACAAAACCCTGAACCTGGCCGACACCGGCCTGAGCGACGAGCAACTGATCGCCGCCATGGCGGCCCATCCCAAGTTGATCGAACGCCCCATTCTCGTCGTCGGCGACAAGGCTGTACTTGGTCGTCCGCCGGAAAACATTCTGGAGATCCTGCCATGAGCGCGCCGTACATTCTGGTTCTGTTTTACAGCCGTAACGGCGCGACCGCGGAGATGGCGCGGCAGATCGCTCGTGGCGTCGAGATGACCGGCATGGAAGCGCGCCTGCGCACGGTGCCGGCGGTGTCTACCGACTGCGAAGCCGTGGCGCCGAGCATTCCGGAGGCCGGCGCGTTGTACGCCACACTGGATGATCTGAAAAACTGCGCGGGCCTGGCCTTGGGCAGCCCGACCCGCTTCGGGAATATGGCCGCGCCGCTGAAGTACTTTCTCGACGGCACCAGCAACCTGTGGCTGACCGGCGCACTGGTGGGCAAACCGGCCAGCGTGTTCACCTCCACCGCCAGCCTGCACGGCGGCCAGGAAACCACGTTGCTGTCGATGCTGCTGCCCCTGCTGCACCACGGCATGCTCATCAGCGGCCTGCCCTACAGCGAAGCGGCGCTGATCGAAACCCGTGGCGGCGGCACGCCTTATGGCGCCAGTCATCACGCCGGCGCCGACGGCAAACGCGCGCTGGATGAGCACGAAACCGCGCTGTGCCGATCGTTGGGTCAGCGGCTGGCGAGAACCGCGCTGTTGCTCGATCCGCCCAAGGGCTGATAGCTCAAGGCGTTGCTCGCGCGCGATTGCTGGAACCCCTTGCTCAAACCGGGTCAAAGCACAGAGCCCCTGCCGGGGTTCTGCGTCAGCACTCGGAATGCGCTACGCCAGCAATCGCGCACATGAATTTTGTTTTGGAGAGGGCATGCAAGACTACAAATGGCTCCATGAATACTGCCTCAACCGCTTTGGTTCCGTCGCCGCCCTCGAGGCGCATCTGCCGACCCCCGCCACGCCGAAAAAACTCAAAGCCCTCAGCGACGACCGGTATCTGTCGACCATGGCGCTGCGGGTGTTTCGTGCCGGCCTCAAGCACAGCCTGGTGGACGCCAAATGGCCGGCCTTCGAGCAGGCCTTCTTCGGCTTCGATCCGGAAAAGGTCACGCTGATGGGCGGTGATCACCTTGAACGCCTGATGCAGGACGCGCGGATCATCCGTCACCTGGGCAAGCTCAAGAGCGTGCCGCGCAATGCGCAGTTGATCCTCGACATCGCCCACGAACATGGCAGCTTCGGCAATTTCATCGCCGAATGGCCGGTGACCGATATCGTCGGGCTGTGGCGTTACCTGTTCAAACACGGCAATCAGATGGGCGGGCTCTCATCGCCGCGCTTTTTGCGCATGGTCGGCAAAGACACCTTCATTCCCAGCCATGACGTGGTCGCTGCGCTGAATGCGCAGAAGATCGTCGACCGCGTGCCCAGCAGCCAGCGTGATCAGGCGGCGGTGCAAGCGGCGTTCAACCAGTGGCATGCGGACAGCGGCCGGCCGATGTGCCAGCTGTCGATGATGCTGTCGTACACGGCAAACCATTGATCGTTTTGCCGGTGGAGTGAGCAGACACAGCGCGTAACAAATCGGACGTCGTATACAATATTCGGCATCCGCCCTTTTCGAGTCATCTGCGTGCCTTTTCTTCTTCCAGACGCCCCCAACCTCGGTGTCGCGCCCTCCGCGTCCGAGGTCATTGCCAAGTACCTGCGCGAGTCGATCATCTCCGGCCAGTTCGCCGAGGACGAGCCGATCCGTCAGGACGACATCGCCCGCGTGTTCAACGTCAGCAAGATCCCCGTGCGTGAAGCGCTCAAGCGTCTGGAAGCCGAAGGGCTTGTGCAATTCCAGCGTAACAAGGGTGCCGTGGTCACGCGGATTTCCGAGCCGGAGCTGGCGCAGATCTTCGAAGTGCGGGTGCTGCTGGAGGTGCAAGCCATCCGCCTCGCCGTGCCGCGAATGACCGCTGCCCAGCTGGACCGGGCCCGGGCCATTTGTGACGAATTCATGCGCGACGACGACATCGGGCGTTGGGCCGAGCTGAACTGGGCGTTTCACACCTGTCTGTATGAAGCGGCGCAGCGGCCGTTTCTGCTGAACATGATTCGCTCGATCCACGACAAGGTTGAACGCTACCTGCGGGTGCAGATGAGCTTTGAAGAAGGCAAAGAGCGCGCCGACCTGGAACACCGCGAGATTCTCAAGGCCTGTGCCGATCGTGACGTGGACAAGGCCGCCGAACTGATCGAGCACCACATCATTGGCGTCTGCCGAACCCTCTACGCCCACCTGCCTCATGCCGTGCTCAGCGAGATCTGAACGAATCGCGGCTATGCCGATTTCGTCATTGGCGAGGGTGAAATCGGTCAAGACCCTGGACGTCGTTCGCGGCACCCTTGCCTCAATAGTGAAGCTGCTCCGCGCCGCGATCTGTAAACCGGTTGTACAGCGCTTTTTGTAGGACCGGCTTTAGCCGGGAAGAGGCCAGCGTTAGCACCGCAAATCTTGCAGCGTGGCGACTGGCGCCTTCCCGGCTGAAGCCGGTCCTACAGGGGATCGTCGAAGCCAGTTCCATTGGGCGAACGCAGCGCTTTTAGTGGGACCGGCTTTAGCCGGGAAGAGGCCAGTGTTAACACCACAAAGCTTGCGGCGTGACGACCGACGCCTTCCCGGCTGAAGCCGGTCCTACAGGGATCGTCGTCGCCCGTTACGTCGGGGTGTACGCAGCGCTTTTAGTGGGACCGGCTTTAGCCGGGAAGAGGCCAGCGTGAACACCATGAATCTCGGGTGTGACGACCGACGCTTTCCCGGCTGAAGCCGGTCCTACAAGGGATCGTCGTAGCCAGTTACGTCGGGGTGTACGCAGCGCTTTTAGTGGGACCGGCTTTAGCCGGGAAGAGGCCAGCGTGAACACCATGAATCTCGGGTGTGACGACTGACGCCTTCCCGGCTGAAGCCGGTCCTACAAGGGACCGTCTTAGCCAGTTAGATCGGCGTGTACACAGGACTTTATGTAGGACCGGCTTTAGCCGGGAAGAGGCCAGCGTTAGCACCATAAATCTCGGGTGTGGCGACCGACGCCTTCCCGGCTGAAGCCGGTCCTACAAGTGACCGTGATCGCCAGTTCCATCGGGTGTACGCAATAGCCAGTTCCAGACTCAGTCCGACAGGGGGAATACATGAAACGCATCCAGATCCTCGATTCTCACACCGGCGGCGAGCCGACGCGGCTGGTGCTCGACGGGTTTCCCGATCTCGGGCGGGGCAGCATGGCCGAGCGGCGTCAGCGTCTGGCTGAGCAGTTCGATGACTGGCGCGCCGCCACCGTGCTCGAACCCCGCGGCAGCGATGTACTGGTCGGTGCGCTGTTGTGCGAGCCGGCGGATCCCGGGGCCTGCGCCGGGGTGATCTTTTTCAACAACAGCGGCTACCTGGGTATGTGCGGCCACGGCACCATCGGGCTGGTAGTGTCGCTGGCGCATCTGGGCAAGATCGGCGCCGGCGTGCACCGCATCGAAACCCCGGTCGGCACGGTTCAGGCCACGCTGCACGAAGACCGCTCCGTGAGCGTCGACAACGTGCCCTCCTACCGCTACCGCAAGGACTTCGTCGTGGAGGTGCCTGAACTGGGGAGCGTGACCGGCGACATCGCCTGGGGCGGCAACTGGTTCTTTCTGATCGCCGACCACGGCCTGAGCGTCGCCGCCGACAACCTCGACGCCCTCACCGACTACACCTGGAAGGTCCGGCAGGCGCTGGAAAACCAAGGCATTCGCGGTGAAGACGGCGGCGTCATCGACCACATCGAGCTGTTCGCCGACGACAATCACGCCGACAGCCGCAACTTCGTGCTCTGCCCCGGCAAAGCCTACGACCGCTCGCCCTGCGGCACCGGCACCAGCGCCAAACTGGCGTGCCTGGCAGCGGACGGCAAACTTCAGCCCGGTACGCTGTGGCAGCAGGCCAGCGTGATCGGCAGTCAATTTGAAGGCAGTTTCGTCTGGGAGCACGGCGAGCGGCAGGCGGGCGACCGCATCGTGCCGACCATTCGCGGCCGTGCGTACATCAGCGCCGAAGCCACTTTGTTGCTGGACAACGAAGACCCGTTCGCTTGGGGCATTCGCTCGTGACCGACGCCGCCACCCTGCAAGGCCAGGCCGCCGATGTGATCGTCATTGGCGGCGGCATCGTCGGCGCGGCGTGTGCGGACGAGCTGGCGTCTCAGGGTTTGCATGTGCTGGTGCTGGATTGTCAGCGCCCCGCCGCGACCGCTGCGGGTATGGGCCATCTGGTGGTGCTGGACCACAGCGCGGCCGAGCTGGCGCTGGGGGAATATTCGGTCAAGGCCTGGCGCGAGCTCGCGCCGCAGATGCCGGACGACTGCGCGATGCGCACCAACGGCACCCTGTGGCTGGCCTGCAATGAAGAAGAAATGGAAGAAGCCGAGCGCAAGCATGCGGCCCTGAGCGAATACGGTCTGGCGTGCGAGTTGCTGTCCGGCGCCGAACTGGCAAAGGCCGAACCGTCATTGCGATCCGGCCTGCTCGGGGCACTGAAGGTCAGCGGCGACGGCATTCTTTACGCGCCCAACGCCGCGCGCTGGTTGTTGCAGCGTCAGTCTTCGCGAGTGGTTCAGCGCCAGGCCGAAGTCGTGGAAGTTCAGGGCAACCGGGTCCGCCTCGCAACGGGAGAATGGCTGCAAGCCCCGGCCGTTGTGCTGGCCGGCGGCATCTATGCCCGCGAACTCTGTCCCGATTTACCGCTGCAAGCCAAGAAAGGCCACCTGCTGATCACCGACCGTTACCCCGCGCAGATCACCCATACGCTGGTTGAGTTGGGCTACGTCACCAGCGCCCACAAGGGCAACGGCCCGTCGGTGGCGTTCAATGTGCAGCAGCGCCCGACCGGCCAGCTGTTCATCGGGTCATCGCGGCAGTTCGACAACCATAACCCGGAGGTGGACGCGGCCATGCTCGGGCGGATGCTGCGTCGGGCGATGGATTTTCTCCCAGGCCTGGGCGAGATGAACGGCCTTCGCAGCTGGACAGGTTTTCGCTCCGCCAGCCCCGACGGTCAGCCGCTGATTGGCGAGCACCCGCATCAGCCCGGCCTGTGGCTGGCGGTCGGGCACGAAGGCCTCGGCGTTACCACGGCCACCGGCACAGCCCGCCTGCTCGCTGCGCAAATGCTGCGCACTCGACCGCCCCTCGACGTTGAACCCTACCTGCCGCAACGCTTTATCGGAGCCCGCGCCCATGCCTGAATTGAGCATCGATGGTCAGCCCTTTCGCTTCGCCCAAGGCACCACGGTGGCCGCCGCGCTGATGTCGAGCGGCGATCGTTGCAGCCGCACCTCGGTCAGCGGCCAGCGGCGCGCACCCTTGTGCGGCATGGGCATCTGTCAGGAATGCCGGGTGAGCATCGACGGCCTGCGCCGGCTGGCGTGTCAGACGATCTGCCGCGACGGCATGCGGGTCGAGACTCGGCCATGAGCATGAGCATGACCGAGCATGTCGATCTGCTGATCATCGGCGCAGGTCCGGCGGGCATGGCGGCGGCCCTGGCGGCGGCGCCTCACGGGCCGAGCATCGCTTTGCTCGACGACAACCCGCTGCCAGGCGGGCAGATCTGGCGCGACGGCCCCAACGCTCAAGTGCCGAAACAGGCTCAGGATATGCGCACGCAGTTGCAGGGGTTCAGCAACGTTCGCCTGCACAGCGGCTGCAAGGTGGTCGCGCTGGCCGGGGCGAAGCGCTTGCTGCTGGAGGACGCCGAGCGGGGCTGGGTGTTGAGTTACGACAGGCTGATTCTGTGCACCGGCGCGCGGGAGCGACTGCTGCCCTTCCCCGGCTGGACCCTGCCGGGCGTCACCGGCGCGGGCGGTTTGCAGGCGCTGATCAAAGGCGGGCTGGCGGTCGCTGACGAACGCATCGTGATTGCGGGAACCGGCCCGCTGTTGCTGGCCTCGTCGGCGACCGCGCAGAAGCAGGGCGCCGAGGTCGTGCGCGTTGCCGAGCAGGCGCCCTTGAGCGCCGTCGCCGGATTTGCTGCCGGGCTGTGGCGCTGGCCGAACAAGGCGATTCAGGCGATCACCTTGGCGAGCGCCGCCTATCGAACGTCGGCCCATGTGCTGGCAGCGCTGGGTACGGATCGGCTGGAAGGCGTGCGCGTTCAGGTGGGTGACAAGGTCGAAGAGCTGGCCTGCGAGCGTCTGGCCTGCGGTTTCAGTCTGGTGCCCAACACCGAGATCGCCCGCGCACTGGGCTGCACGCTGCGGGATCAGGCCATCGTGGTGGATGAGTGGCAGGCGACGGGTTTGCCCGATCACTACGCAGCGGGTGAATGCACCGGTTTCGGCGGCAGCGAACTGGCGTTGGTGGAGGGGCGCATCGCCGGGCTGGTGGCGGTGGGTGACCGAAATAAGGCCCGAGGGTTGTGGGCTGAGCGGCAGCGCTGGCAAGGTTTTGCGGATCGGTTGAACAAGGCCTTCAGCCTGAACCCGGCGCTGAAACAGCTGGCGGCGCCGGACACGCTGGTCTGTCGCTGTGAGGACGTGCGTTACGCGGACCTGGCTGCACATGGCAGCTGGACCGGCGCCAAACTCGCCACCCGCTGCGGGATGGGCGCGTGTCAGGGGCGCATCTGTGCCACGGCGGCGCAGACCTTGTTCGGCTGGGACCCCCCCTTGTTGCGCCCGCCCTTCAGCCCGGCGCGGATCTCCACCCTCGCCTGTCTGGATGATATTTAAAGGAGCGATATTTAAAGGGGACTTATTTAAAGGGGACTGATTTATTTACAGCGCTTCACCGTAAATAAATCTGTCCCCGCAGATCAGTCCCCGCAGATCAGTCCCCGCAGATCAGTCGCCCCCCGACTAGCCGCCGCATCCAACATCCCGCATCATCGATCCCATTCCCCACCCGGCCGTCCCGCCCGTGAACATGATCGACGTCCTCCTCACCACGCCCTTGCACGACCTCGACCAACTGCTGGCCAGCCTGACGTTGGTCGCGCCGCTGTTCGATGCGATTCCCGGTGTGGTGTTCTTCGTCAAAGACGCCCACGCGCGTTATGCCCTGGTCAACCAGACGCTCGTGCAGCGCTGCGGTTTCAAGGAAAAAAGCCAGATCGTCGGGCTGACCGCCGAAGACGTGTTCCCCGCGCGCTTCGGTCCGTTGTACACCGCCCAAGACCGCCGCGTGCTGGCCGATGGCAGGCAACTCAGCGGTCAGCTGGAGCTGCACCTTTATTACGGCAATCAGCCGATCTGGTGCCTGACTCACAAGATCGCCCTGCGCGATCAACACGGCGCGATCATCGGGCTAGCGGGAATCTCCCGGGACCTGCAAATCCTGCAGACGACCCATCCGGCGTATCAGAAACTGGTCGAGGTCGACGCCTACATCCGCGAACACTTCGCGCGGCCCATTACCCTTGAACAGCTCACCGCCATTGCCGGGCTCTCCATCGCCCAACTGGAGCGGCACTGCAAACGCATCTTCCAGCTGACGCCACGGCAGATGATTCACAAGGCGCGGCTGGGTGAAGCGTCGCGGTTGTTGCAGGAAGACCTGTCGATCACCGAAATCGCCCTGCGCTGCGGGTACACCGATCACAGCGCGTTTAGCCGCCAGTTCAAGGCGCTGACCGGAGCGTCGCCGAGTGAGTATCGGGGTTCGCAAAGGCGCATCTGAATTCGCTGCTCCCCCCTGGATGATCGCGGTATTTGTGCAGGACTGGCTTTGGCCGGGAAGAGGCCTGTGTGTGCGCTGTAGTTTTTGCAGTGTGGCGACTGACGCTTTCCCGGCTGAAGCCGGTCCCACTAGTTGATCGCGGTGCTTCTGTAGGACTGGCTTTAGCCGGGAAGGGGCCTGTGTGCGCGCTGTAGTTTTTGCAGTGTGGCGACTGGCGCTTTCCCGGCTGAAGCCGGTCCTACGTGAATTGCAGTGCCACCGGCTGATTGCGGTGCGGCGGAATGTGGCGACTACCGCGCTGCAACGTGCATTAATGAAGCACGCTGCGGATTCTTGCTCCTTTATGTAACACCGTCCCGCGCTCCTGGAATACCTATCCAAACCCCGGCCCGCTGATCCAGAGCCCTGCACGGCATACTGGCAAAACAGGCACGCTGCGTGCATATCAAATATCGTATACGAAATTACTTATCCGGCCGTTTCTCCCTTTGCACGCACCGAGGCTTCTATGAAAAACCAAGCTGTCGCCGTCGCCCTCCTCGCCGTCATGAGCTCATCCTTTATCAACACCGCGTTGGCCGACAAGCTCGATGACATCATCGACTCCGGCAAGCTGCGCTGCGCCGTGACCCTGGACTTCCCGCCGATGGGGTCCCGTGACGACAAGAACAACCCGGTCGGATTTGACGTCGATTACTGCAACGACCTGGCGAAGGTACTGGGCGTCACAGCCGAGGTGGTGGAAACACCCTTTCCGGACCGCATTCCTGCGCTGGTTTCAGGCCGCGCCGACGTGATCGTGGCGTCGACCTCGGACACCCTGGAGCGGGCGAAAACGGTGGCGATGACCATCCCCTATTTCGCCTTCCAGATGGTGGTACTGACCCGCGACGACGCCGGCATCAACAGCTATGACGACCTCAAGGGCAAAGATGTCGGCAACACCAGCGGCACGTTCGAAGCGATCGCCCTGGAGAAGGATCAGAAGAAATGGGGCAGCGGCAGTTTCCGCGCCTACCAGACCCAGAACGACACCATCCTCGCCGTTGCCCAGGGCCACATCAAAGCGTCCGTGGTGACCAACACCGTCGCCGCCGCCACGCTCAAATCCGGCAAGTACAAAGGCCTGAAGATCGCCGGCAATGCGCCCTACACCATCGACTACGTTTCCCTTGCGGCGAAGCGTAACGAGTATGGGCTGATTCATTACCTGAACCTGTTCGTGAACCAGCAAGTGCGGTCCGGGCGCTATGCCGAGCTGTATGAAAAGTGGGTGAGTGGCAAGCCGGTAGACCTGACCGTGCCGGGCGTCTATTACTGAGGGGAACGATCAGAGGGCGCGGACCGTGTAGGAGCGTGGCTTGTCCCGCGATCTGGCGCGAAGCGGCAGCAAGACCGTCGAACATGCTGATTCAGTGACGCCGCGGTTGTAGGTTTTACGACGACTGCGTCGCCGATCGCGGGACAAGCCACGCTCCTACAGGGCTACGCGTCCCGTCTGAATCATTCGCGGAACCTGAACCAGGAACCCATCAGCGTCACCCGCTAAAAGCGATTCACTCACTCAGGAGCCCACGATGTCTGAAGTCTCGTTGAACGGGCGCTGTCTCGTCGCCGGCAGCGCGCAAGGTGAATTGCTGTACGCCGATGTGGGCCTGAGTTTCTGGGGCGGGGTCGAGCCGTTTACCGGTGAAGTGATCGACCGCCATCACCCCCTCAGCGGTCAGTTCATCAACGGCCGGGTGCTGGCCATTCCCAGCGGGCGCGGTTCGTGCACCGGCAGCAGCGTGTTGCTGGAACTGATCCTAAACGGCCACGCGCCGGCCGCACTGGTCTTCGAACGCGTGGAAGACATCCTCACCCTCGGCGTGCTGATCGCCGAACAGATGTTCGGCCATTCGATCCCGGTGATCAGTCTCGGCGAAGCGGGCTTTGCGGCCCTGCGGGACGTTGCTTTCGTGCGGGTGGAAGATGACCGCGTGAACGGCTTTGCCTGCCTGCCGCCACCACTCCCTCGCGATCAAAAAAGTCTGATACGTCAGCGCCCGATCACCCAGATTTCACTCACCGAAACCGACCAGGGTTTTCTCGACGGCGCTTACGGCAAAGCCGCGCAGGTGGCGATGGGCATCATCCTGCGCATGGCCGAGCTGCAGGGCGCGACGGAACTGCTGGACATCACCCAGGCGCATATCGACGGCTGCATCTACACGGGGCCGGCCAGCCTGCGGTTCGCCCGACAACTGGTGGCCTGGGGCGCCAAGGTCCGCGTGCCCACCACCCTCAATTCAATCTCCGTGGACAAGCGACGCTGGCGCGAACTGGGCGTCGACCCGGCCCTTGGCGAACCGGCCAGTCAGCTGGGCGATGCCTATCTGGAGATGGGCGCGCGGGTGAGTTTTACCTGCGCGCCATACCTGCTGGACAGCGCGCCGGAGCTGGGCGAGCAGATCGTCTGGGCCGAATCCAACGCGGTGGTGTACGCCAACAGCGTGATCGGCGCGCGCACCCTGAAGTACCCGGACTACCTCGACATCTGCATCGCCCTCACCGGCCGCGCGCCAAAGATCGGCTGCCACCTGACCCAGCAACGGCTGGCGACCCTGCGCATCGACGTCCCCACACTGGACGGCCTCGACGACAGTTTCTACCCGCTGCTCGGTTATCACGTCGGGCTGCTGTGCGGCGCCACGATCCCGGTGATCTGCGGCCTTGAGCACAAGGCGCCCACGCTGGATGACCTCAAGGCGTTCGGCGCGGCGTTCGCCACCACCTCCGCTGCGCCGATGTTCCATATCGCCGGCGTGACGCCCGAAGCCACCACTGCGGAACTGGCGCTGGGCGGGCAAGCGCCGGAACAAACCTTGAGCGTCAGCCCGGCGGATCTGCTGCACAGCTGGCGCGAGCTGAACAGCGCGCAAACGCCGGAAGTGGACGCCGTGACGCTGGGCAATCCGCATTTTTCCCTCAGCGAATGCGCAATGCTGGCGCACCTGTGTGGCAACCAGCGCAAACACGAAAACGTGGCGATCGTCGTGACCTGTGGCCGCGCTACCCTGGAGCGCGCGCAACGGGCCGGCTACGTCGACACGCTGGAAGGCTTCGGCGTGCAGTTCGTCACCGACACCTGCTGGTGCATGCTCGGCGAGCCGGTCATCCCGCCGACCGCACGCAACCTGATGACCAACTCCGGCAAATACGCGCACTACGCCCCCGGACTGGTGGGGCGTCGCGTGCATTTCGCCAGCCTGGCCGAGTGCGTCGACAGCGCGATCACCGGTGTCGCCAGCGGGCGCCTGCCAGCGTGGTTGATGGCGGCGCACCAGGCGGAGGTCAGCGCAGATGTTTGATTACAACTTCCACTGGCGCGCGGCGTTCAAGGCGCTGCCTGACATGCTCAACGGCGCGTGGGTCACCTTCGAAACCGCCGCGCTGTCGATGATCCTCGGCGTCACCATCGCGCTGTTTCTGGTGTTCATGCGCCAAGGCGAAAACCGCCTGTTCCGGGGGTTCGCCGCCACCTGGATTTCCATCGCGCGCAACACGCCGTCGCTGTTCCAGGTGTACATCCTGTATTTCGGCCTGGGCTCGTTCGGCCTGCACATCAGCTCGTGGGCGGCGTTGCTGGCGGGCATCACCATCAATAACGCGGGCTATCTGGCGGAGAACTTTCGCGGCGGTCTGAAGGCCGTGCCCGACACGCAATTGCGCGCCGCCCGTTCGCTGGGCATGAGCGCGCCCCAGGCCTATCGGCTGATCGTCATTCCGCAGTTGCTGCGCATCGTTTTCTATCCGCTGACCAACCAGATGGTCTGGGCCGTGCTGATGACCTCGATGGGGGTGATCGTCGGCCTCAATAACGACCTCACCGGCGTGACCCAGGATTACAACGTCAAGACGTTCCGCACCTTCGAATTCTTCGCCATTGCGGCGGTGCTCTATTACCTGATTGCCAAGCTGATCGTGGCCGTTGCCCGGCTGCTGTCCTGGCGGCTGTTCCGGTACTGAGGAGATGGGCATGTTCGAGAGCACGTTCAGCTGGAACGACCTGCAATTCATGCTTCAGGGCGCCTGGGTCACGATTTTGCTGACCGTGGTGTCGATGTTCATCGGCACGCTGGCCGGGGTGGTCTGCGGCATGGCCCGCGCCCTGCTGCCGCGCAGCACGATCCCGCTGGCCTGGGTGCTGGACGTGTTTCGCAGCGTGCCGTTGCTGATCCAGTTCGTGCTGTTCAACGCGCTGAAAAGCATCGTCGGCCTGAACTGGAGCGCCTTCGCCGTCGCCTGCGTGGTGCTGGGCCTGTACGTCACCGCTTACTGCACGGAGATCGTGCGCAGCGGCGTGTTATCGGTGCCGCTCAGCCTGCGCCGCGCCAGTCGTTCCCTGGGCCTGACGTACTGGCAGGACTTGCGCCAGATCGTCATGCCGATGGCCACCCGCGTGGCGTTTCCCGGCTGGATCAACCTGCTGCTGGGGGTGATGAAAGACACCGCGCTGGTGATGTGGATCGGCATCGTCGAACTGCTGCGCGCCTCGCAAACCATCGTCACGCGCATTCAGGAGCCGCTGTTGGTGCTGTGCATCGCCGGCCTGATTTATTACGTCATGAGTCTGGTGGTCGCTCGCCTGGGCGCCCGGCTGGAAACGAGGTGGCAGGAAAATGATTGAGATCGACAACGTGCACAAGTCATTCGGCGAGCTTGAGGTCATCAAGGGCGTGAGCCTGCAGGTGAACAAGGGCGAAGTGGTGTCGATCATCGGCGGTTCGGGCTCGGGCAAGTCGACCTTGCTGATGTGCATCAACGGCCTGGAATCGATCAAGAGCGGCAGCATTCGCGTCGACGGCACCGAGGTTCACGCCAGGGGCACGGACATCAACAAGCTGCGGCAGAAGATCGGCATTGTCTTCCAGCAGTGGAACGCGTTCCCCCATCTGACGGTGCTGGAAAACGTGATGCTCGCCCCGCGCACGGTGCTGGGCAAAAGCAAGGCCGAAGCCGAAGCGCTGGCGGTCAAGCAACTGACCCACGTCGGGCTGGGCGACAAGCTCAAGGTGTTTCCCGGCAAATTGTCGGGCGGTCAGCAACAGCGCATGGCGATTGCCCGGGCGCTGGCGATGTCGCCGGATTACATGCTGTTCGACGAAGCGACATCGGCCCTCGATCCGCAGCTGGTGGGCGAGGTACTGGACACCATGCGCATGCTGGCCGAGGACGGCATGACGATGATTCTGGTGACCCACGAAATCCGTTTCGCCCGGGACGTGTCCGACCGCGTGGCGTTTTTCCGCAACGGGCTGGTGCACGAGATCGGCACGCCGGATCAGGTGATCGGCAACCCGCAACGGCCGGAGACGGCGGATTTTTTGCGATCAATCAACTAGAGCCTGCTCAGGAGGATTTTAGGTCATGCGCTCATCGAAAGTGATTCATGTGGTCAGTTGTCACGCCGAGGGTGAGGTGGGCGATGTGATTGTTGGCGGGGTTGCGCCGCCTCCCGGAGAGACGATCTGGGAGCAGTCGCGCTGGATCGAGAAGGACAACGCGCTGCGCAATTTCATGCTCAATGAGCCCCGCGGCGGGGTGTTCCGCCACGTCAATCTGCTGGTGCCGCCCAAGCACCCGAAGGCGCAGATGGGCTGGATCATCATGGAGCCGGCCGACGTGCCGCCGATGTCCGGTTCCAATTCCCTGTGCGTGGCGACGGTGCTGCTGGACAGCGGGATTCTGCCGATGACCGAGCCGGAAACCCGGCTGATACTGGAGGCGCCGGGCGGCCTGATCGAGGCGATTGCCCAGTGCCGCGACGGCAAGGTGACGAGCGTCGAGGTGCACAACCACCCTTCTTTCGCCGATCAGCTGGACGTGTGGATCGAGGTGCCGGGGCTGGGTTCGGTTCAGGTCGATACCGCCTATGGCGGCGACAGTTTTGCCATCGTCGATTCGGTGAAGCTGGGCTTTGCGTTGACCGCCGATGAAGCCAAGGACCTGGTGGACACCGGCCTGAAAATCACCAAAGCGGCCAACGAGCAACTGGGTTTCAGCCATCCGTTGAACAGGGACTGGAATCACATTTCCTTCTGCCAGATCGCCGCGCCGGTCAACTTTGACGGCGGCGTGGCCCATGCGGCGAACGCGGTGGTGATTCGCCCGGGCAAGATTGACCGCTCGCCGTGCGGCACCGGGTGTTCCGCGCGGCTGGCGGTGTTGCATGCGAAGGGTCAGTTGAAGGTGGGGGACCGGTTTATCGGACGTTCGATCATTGGCTCGGAGTTCCGCTGCAAGATCCAGAGCGAGACTGAAGTGGCCGGGCGCAAGGCGATCATCCCGAGCCTGTCCGGGCGGGCGTGGATCACCGGGACGCACCAGCACATGCTCGACCCGAGCGACCCGTGGCCGGAGGGCTACAAGCTGAGTGATACGTGGCCGGTGGGGTTGAAGCTGTAGATGCTGCGGCTGCTTTCAATAAATCGAAACCGATTTTTCTGAATGAATGCAAAACCGATTTTTTCTGAATGAATGCAAATCCTGTAGGAGTGAGCTTGCTCGCGAATGCGGTATGTCTGCGATGGATGTGGTGACTGACACTCCGCATTCGCGAGCAAGCTCACTCCTACAAGGGGTCGGGGACAGCCTGAAGCACCGCTAACGCAGAAAAAGAAGGGCGTCATACGCCCAAACCAGAACGTATACGAAATACCTTTACCCAATCAGGAGTCAATCATGAGCCAGTCCGTATCCTGGAGCGGGGTCTTCCCTGCCGTTACCACGCAATTCAATGACGATTTCTCCCTCAATCTGGAGGCGACCCATAAGGTCATTTCCAACCTGGTCCGCGATGGCGTGTCGGGGCTGGTGATCTGCGGGACTGTGGGCGAGAACACCTCCCTGAGCGTCGCTGAAAAAATCAGCCTGGTGGAAGCCGCCAAAGACGCCTCGGCCGGGCGCGTGCCAGTGATTTCCGGCATCGCCGAGTTCACCAGCGCCAATGCCAGTGCCGTCGCCAAAGAAGTGCAGAAAGCCGGCGCCGACGGGATCATGCTGATGCCGGCGCTGGTGTACTCGGCCAAGCCTTTCGAAACCGCCACGCACTTCCGCACCGTGGCCGCCGCCACCGACCTGCCGATGATGGTTTACAACAACCCGCCGATCTACAAGAACGACGTCACGCCGGACATCCTCATCTCCCTGGCGGACTGCGACACCATCGTGTGTTTCAAGGATTCGTCGGGGAACACCAACCGCTTTATCGACGTGCGCAACGAAGTCGGTGATCGCTTCGTGCTGTTTGCCGGGCTCGATGATGTGTTGGTGGAGAGCGTCGCCGTGGGCGCGGTGGGCTGGGTGTCGGGGATGTCCAACGCCTTTCCGAAAGAGGGCGAGACGCTGTTCCGTCTGGCCAAGGCCGGGCGTTTCGCCGAGGCGATGGCGCTGTATGAGTGGTTCATGCCGCTGCTGCACCTGGACGCGCGTCCGGACTTGGTGCAGTGCATCAAGCTGTGCGAAGCGATCATGGAACGCGGCAGCGCCCTCACCCGGCCACCGCGTCTGGCGCTGCCGGACAGTGATCGGGAATATGTCGAGAAATTGATGAAGACCGCGTTGGCGAACAAGCCGGTGTTGCCGGATGTGGGGTTGTAACCCGCGCTTTGATGGGGTGAACGAATACGTGAGCCCCGCACCATCTTCGGTAGGAGCGTGGCTTGTCCCGCGATCTGGCGCGAAGCGGCAGCAAACTGACAACTGCGGGGAGTCAGGTGCCCCGCGTTTGCAGGTTTCACGACGACTGCGTCGCCGATCGCGGGACAAGCCACGCTCCTACGGTTCTGCGGCGGATGAGCCTTCGCATTCGCCCTTACACATTCACCACATTTACAAACCGCGAGGCGGCGGTGTCGTCGATGCGCAGGTTGGTGAAATCGAACAGGTTGCGGTCCGCCAGTTGCGACGGCTGGACGTTCTGCAGGCTGCGGAAAATCATGTCGGAGCGGCCCGGGGTTTTGCGGTCCCATTCCTGCAGCATGTCCTTGACCACCTGACGCTGCAGGTTTTCCTGGGAGCCGCACAGGTTGCACGGGATGATCGGGAATTGCTTGATGTCAGAATAGGCCTGAATGTCCTTCTCGGCGCAGTAGGCCAGCGGACGAATCACCACGTTGCGGCCATCGTCGGCGCGCAGCTTGGGCGGCATGGCCTTGATGCTGCCCTGGAAAAACATGTTCAGGAAAAACGTCTCCACGATGTCGTCACGGTGGTGACCGAGGGCCATTTTGGTCGCGCCGATTTCATCCGCGAACGTATACAGCGTGCCGCGACGCAGGCGCGAACACAGCGAGCAGGTGGTCCGGCCCTCGGGGATCAATTCCTTGACCACCGAGTAGGTGTCTTTCTCGACGATGTGGTACTCGACGCCCAATTGCGCCAGGTACGCCGGCAGGACGTGCTCGGGGAAGCCTGGCTGCTTCTGATCCATGTTCACCGCGACGATGTCGAAGTGGATCGGCGCGACTTTCTTCAAATGCATCAGCACATCCAGCAGCGTGTAACTGTCCTTGCCGCCGGACAGGCAGACCATCACCTTGTCGCCCTCTTCAATCATGTTGTAGTCGGCCACTGCTTCGCCCGCGAGCCGACGCAGACGCTTCTGCAGTTTGTTCTGATTGACTGAAAGGGTGCCCATGGCGCTGGTATCCGCTCGCTGTGGTGTGAAGTGAGGTGGGGAAAGGGTCGGCATTTTACGCAAAAAGACCGCCTCGGGTAATGGCCGTTTCGGGTTCGATCGCGGTCGATTTCGGAGAGACTCTGATCGCTAACCGCTATTAGCAGCGTGTTTGAACACCTCAATCGCTCTAACGCATCCGGTTTTGGAGTGATCAGCTTTCTATACTGACCTGAGAGGTCCCAGCCATTTCCCTTGCTCGACTGAGACCTTGTCCTGACGGCATCTGGCGGTCAGGCGCTGCGTCGCAAGCGCTGACACACTTCACGGGAGTAACGGACATGATCCATCACGTCTTGGGGCTGTTCACCCACCCCGATCAGGAATGGCAACAGATACGTGGCGAAGGTGAAGAAAGCATCGGCCATATGTACCTCACCCACACGCTGATACTGGCAGCGATCCCGGCGGTGTCGGCGTACATCGGCACGACGCAGGTGGGCTGGCAAATCGGCGACCGCGCGCCGGTCATGCTGACCAGCGACAGCGCAGTGTGGATGGCGCTGATGTCGTACATCGCCATGCTCGCCGGGGTCGGCATCATGGGCGGCTTCATCCACTGGATGGCGCGCACCTATGACGCGACGCCCAGCCTTGCGCGCTGCGTGGCCTTTGCGACCTATACGGCGACGCCGCTGTTCCTCGGCGGGCTGGCAGCTCTCTATCCGCACATGTGGGTGGGGATGATGGTCGGGCTGGCGGCGGTTTGCTACACGGTCTACCTGCTGTACGTCGGTTTGCCGGTGTTCATGGGCGTCCACCCCGACGAAGGCTTCATGTTCTCAAGCTCGGTGCTGGCGGTCGGGCTGGTGGTGTTGGTGGCGATCATGGCCTTTACCGTAGTGCTGTGGGGCGTGGGGCTGGGGCCGGAGTACACGAATTAGAGCGTGACCATTCGGCGCCTGGGGTTTTGGCGGTACATGAGCTTTGCGGCATACTCGCTTTCTCTGGAGACCGATGAAGCATGCTCGAACCTCTCAACACCCGCGTCGAATCCTGCTACCAGCAAGCCGAAGCCTTTTTCAAACGCCCTTTCAAACGTCCGGTGGTGAGCGTCAAGTTGCGCGGCCAGAAGGCCGGCGTAGCCCACCTGCACGAGAACATGCTGCGCTTCAATCCGCAGCTGTACCTCGAAAACAGCGAAGACTTTCTGCGCCAGACCGTCCCCCACGAGGTCGCGCATCTGATCGCTCACCAATTGTTCGGCGACACCATCCAGCCCCATGGCGAGGAATGGCAGCTGATCATGCGCGGCGTCTACGAGCTGCCGCCGAACCGTTGCCACACCTACGAAATCCAGCGCCGCAGCGTGACCCGCTACATCTACCGCTGCCCGTGCCCGGAAAGCGATTTCCCCTTCACCGCCCAGCGCCACAAGCTAGTGCGCAAAGGCCGCCGGTATCTGTGCAAGCGCTGCCGAGAGATTCTGGTGTTCAGCGGCGAGACGCGGGTGGAGTGATTGCCGCAGACCTATTGTGTGCGAGCTTGCTCGCGAAGGCTTTGGGTCAGTCGGCTCCCCCTTTGTCTGACCCACCGCATTCGTCAGCAAGCTGACTCCCACAGGTTTTGTGTCCGCGGAGTAGCCCGCAGCCAGCGCCCAAAAAAATACTCATAAAAAAACCTGTCCGAAGACAGGCTTTTTGAACAACCTTTACCGCTAACGCATCTTACGAACGCACAACAGGGGTAGGCGCGGTTTCAGCCACACCCAGGTCGTCGGTCGGCGCGGTGTTATCGATGGCACGACCGCCAGACGCCAGCTCGGCCTGCATCTGCGGAACGTCCAGCTCGCCGACCCACTTGGCGACCACCAGGGTTGCCACGGCGTTACCGCACAGGTTGGTCAGGGCGCGGGCTTCGGACATGAAGCGGTCGATGCCGAGGATCAGCGCCAGACCGGCCACCGGCAGATGGCCCACGGCGGACAGCGTCGCGGCCAGCACGATGAAGCCTGAACCGGTCACGCCTGCCGCACCTTTGGACGACAGCAGCAGCACCAGCAACAGGGTGACCTGATGGGTGATGTCCATATGGGTGTTGGTGGCCTGAGCGATGAACACTGCGGCCATGGTCAGGTAGATCGAAGTACCGTCGAGGTTGAACGAGTAACCGGTCGGGATCACCAGACCGACGACGGATTTCTTCGCGCCCAGACGCTCCATCTTGATCAGCATGCGTGGCAGTGCCGACTCGGACGACGACGTACCCAGCACGATCAGCAGCTCTTCGCGGATGTACTTGATCAGCTTGAGGATGCTGAAGCCGTGAGCTTTAGCGATGGAGCCCAGCACCAGCAGCACGAACAGCAGGCAAGTGATGTAGAAGCACAGCATCAGCTGACCCAGTTGCACCAGCGAGCTGACCCCGTAAGCACCGATGGTGAAGGCCATGGCACCCAGCGCGCCGATCGGGGCGAGCTTCATGATCATGTTGATGATGTTGAACATGACGTGGGCGAAGCGATCGATGAAGTCCAGGATCGGCTTGCCGTAAGCGCCCAGGCGATGCAGGGCAAAACCGAAGATCACCGAGAACATCAGCACTTGCAGAATGTCGCCGTTGGCGAACGCGCCGACGATAGTGTTCGGGATCACGTTGAGGATGAAGCCGACGATGCTCTGGTCTTTACCGGCGGTCACGTAGGCCGCGACTTTGGAAGCGTCGAGGGTGGACACGTCGATGTTCATGCCGGCGCCCGGCTGGACGACGTTGACCACGATCAGGCCGATGATCAGCGAGATGGTCGAGACGATTTCGAAGTAGAGCAGCGCGTAGCCGCCGGTCTTGCCCACGGATTTCATGCTCTGCATGCCAGCGATGCCGCTGACGACGGTGCAGAAGATGATCGGTGCAATGACCATTTTGATCAGTTTAATGAAACCGTCACCCAGCGGTTTGAGCGTTACGGCAGTTTCGGGGTACCAGTGGCCGAGGGCGATACCGACGATGATCGCGACGATCACCTGGGCGTAAAGGGATTTATAGATGGGCTGACGAGTCGTCATTGCAGTTTCCTCAAGAGCATCGAGCTGCAGCATTCCGGTTGCAGTGACGCCTAAAGTGCGAACCCTCCTGCTCGGAGGGATTTGTTTTTGTCGAGCTGCGCGCGGCAGACCTCTGCCCAGTGCTTTGCAGGCACCGTGCCAGTGTTGATAAATCGCAGGAGAGGCCCGGTTTCCGTGAACCGTCTGTTTAACGGTAGACCCGTAAACCGGAAAGGGATGGCGGTTTTCCGCCGTTTGGCGGCAAATACCTCGCCACACTGGCGGGTATCCGCCTCGACGGGCGTGGGAACGCCTTGAGGTTAGATGGCGAACTGAATGCGGAAGGCCGCGCCGCCCAGTTCCGAATCGCCCAGGGTCAGCTGCGCGCCATAGCTTTCGATGATGTCCTTGACGACCGCCAGACCAATCCCCTGCCCCGGGTTTTGCGTGTCCAGCCGCTCACCGCGTTCGAGAATCCGTGCGCGCTGGCTCTCCGGAACGCCCGGCCCGTCGTCTTCGATGCACAACTCGTCGCCCATCATCGATGACCGCCAGCTCACGCGCACTTCGCCCAGGCACAGGCGGTAGGCGTTTTCCAGCAGGTTGCCGAGCATCTCCAGCAAGGCGCCCTCTTCCATTTGCACCTGGCCGTTGTCCGGCAGGTCGAGGACCACGTTGACGCGCTTGTCGCGGTAGACCTTTTCCAGCGTGTTGCACAGACTTTGCACCACCGGCCTGAGGGCCACGTGATAACGCACCAGCCCGCTTTTGCGCAGACTGGCGCGCTGCAATTGATAGCTGATCTGCTGGCTCATGCGTTCGATCTGCGATTGCAGAATCCGCGCCTGCTCCAGGTCTTCCGGCCGTTTGGCAATCTGCTCGCTGACGCCCTGCAGCACGGCCAGCGGGGTTTTCAGGCTGTGGGCGAGATCGTCGAGGGAGTCGCGGTATCGAATGCGTTGCTCCCGTTCGCTGCGCAACAGGCGGTTGAGCGAGTCGGTCAGGCGCAGCAGTTCGCTGGGGTGTTCTTCGCTGAGGCTTTCCCGCGAGCCGGCCTCGACCTGATCGAGTTCCTGACTCATGCCCCGCAGGGCGCGCAGGCCCCAGGTCAGCCCGCCCCACAGCAGAATCAACAGAACCAGCAGCGCGCCGCCGAAGCCCAGGTAGAGTTTCTGGCGCAGGCCGGAGATGGTTTCCTGGTATTCGCGCACCGGTTGCAGGGCGACGATGCTGAAAGCGGCGTTGCGCCCGCCGAGCAGTTTGATTTCGACGTCGTAGACGAAAAACTCTTCGCCGTTGGGTTGGCGGATCTTGGCGAATTCGTTGCCGCGGCCGTCGTAGCGTGGCTGGTAGTCGATGGCTTCGTCTTCGGTGGCCCGGGAGCGCCACACCAGTTTGCCGGCGCGGTTATAGATGTAGCCGAGCAAGCGGCTGTCGGGCAGGGCAAATTGTTCACCGGGCAATAACGACGGCATCAACAGGTGATCGTCTTCGACCCGAGCGGCGGAGATCAACGTGGTGACGTCGGACGCCAGGCGTTTTTCGATGGAGCTTTCCAGCGCCAGGCTGAAGGCGCTCTGCAGCGCCGGCAGCATCAGCAGCATGAAGATGACGGCCAAGGTCGCGGCGCCTAGCATCAGACGCAGGCGCAGCGAACGAATCATGTACAGCGCTCGGTGAACAGGTAGCCCAGGCCGCGCACGGTGTCGATCGGTTTGAAGCCGGCGGGCCCTTCGAGTTTGCGCCGCAGCCGGCCGACCAGCACTTCGATCACGTTCGGATCGCGCTCGTCGTCATCGGGGTACAGCTGCTCCATCAGGCGCTCCTTGGGCACCACTTGCTGGTGATGGCGCATGAGGTATTCGAGAATCCGGTATTCGTAGGCGGTCAGCGCCAGGGGCTGTTCGTCCAGGGACGCCTGCTTGCGGTTGAGGTCCAGGGTCAGCGGCCCGGCAACGATGGTCGCGTGGGTGAAACCGCTGGAGCGTCGCAGCAAGGCGTTGAGGCGCGCTTCGAGCTCTTCGAACTGGAAGGGCTTGACCACGTAGTCGTCGGCGCCGGCAGCCAGGCCTTCGACCTTGTCCTGCCAGTTGCCGCGCGCGGTCAGGATGAGGATCGGGAATGCCTTGTTCTGCACGCGCAGCTGGCGGATCAGGTCGAGACCGCCCACCCCCGGCAGGCCCAGGTCGATGACCGCCAGATCGTGGTTGAACTGGCCCGCCTGATACAACGCTTCCTCGGCGTTGCCCACCGCTTCGACGACGTGACCGCTTTCGGTCAGACGGGTCTGCAGGTGGTGACGCAGCAGGGCTTCATCTTCGACAACCAGCAATTTCATGACGCTCTCCCAGGCAAAGGCAACCCTCTTTTTTCAAGAGTCTCAACGACGCTGCCGAGCGCGTGCAGTGTGACGAGCCCGGCAGTGATTGTGCAATCCAGACACCGCTAAAAACAGGCTGGCGGCTTATAAACCGGCTTATAAAACGTGGTGGACAGGTAAATAGGTGTGCGGGCTCTCGCTCAGGCTCAACGAGGGCGGTTGCTGCGCTGTGCGGGCTGGTGCGCCGGTCTCGAACAGTCTAGACGTGCCCGGTGAAGACATCTGCACGCTGTAAAAGGCCGGAAGATTGCCCGTTTGAACGCTCACCCCATTGACGCGGGCGGTGAGATTTCCGTAGCCGGCGGCGTAGGGATCGTCCACAGGCTGCTGGCTGAAAGCCTGGCTCCAATTGCCGACCTGGCTGGTGGTGGCCAGACTGCGGCGCAGGCCGTTGAGGCGGTCGGCGCGTTCGGTGTTCTTGCCGAAATCGGTGCGGGACAGGTCCGCGTTGCCATCAGCCGCTTGCGCCGCCGCGCTGCTGCCAAGGAACGCCAGCGCCAGAAAGAGCTTGTTGAACGTCAGCATGAGCAGGTCCTCCGGCGCCAGGCGCCTTGTTGGGTACGGTTTGGAGCATACCCAGCCAGCGCTGAACCCCTCCTGAACACGTACTGACCCACCGCATTCGTCAGCAAGCTGACTCCCACAGGTTCTGTGCCTGGCGCTGAATTCCCGGGCAGCGAAGATCTCTTGTGTCGGCCTAACGGCCTCAGGTTTCGCCTTCGGCGAGTTACTTGGAAAAGCACCCCAAGTAACCAAGGGTGCCTGCTCCTGGTTTGGCCCTTCGTTCCTCAGGGTTCCTTCACTCCGGTCTCGCTCCGTGGGCCCGCGCCGAACGGACATCCATGTCCTGACGGCGCTCTCGCCGCATCCATGCGGCTCGGCCCACTGCGCGAGACCTGCGTTCAGCCTGCACCCAAGTCGCGATTGGCGGTGTCTGAGCTTTCTGCGCATGAAGATCAAAAGCTTCCCGGCTGAAGCCGGTCCTACAGATCTACCGCGGCCACTGTAGGGCTGGCTTTAGCCAGGAAGAGGCCGGTTTGATCACCACGCATTTCACTGAATGCACGCGCTGCTCTTTGTGGGACCGGCTTCAGCCGGGAAGAGGCCAGCAGAGCGAGCTAGCTCGCGAAGGCGGTCTGCCTCGGCCCTCAACTTTGTCTGAGCCACCCATTCGTCAGCAAGGTGACTCCCACAGGTTTTGTGCATGACGCTGAAGTCTCGGACCCACACACATCTCCTGTGGGAGCGAGCTTGCTCGCGAATGCTTTCTGCCTGTGCCATCCACTTCGCCTGACCCACCGCATTCGTCAGCAAGCTGACTCCCACAGGTTCTGTGCATGACTCTAGATTGGGGATTCAAAGCAAACCGTTTTTTGCGCACGACGCCGCGGTTCCGGCAGAATGCCGGGCATGACTCGATCTCCGACACTGCCTGACTGTTGCCCCGCCCTCACCGCTCACTGGCCCTTGCCCCATGGGCTGGCGGATGTGGTGCTGGTGAGCAGTCGCTTCGATCCGCAAAAGCTCATCGACGGCGATTTTCAGCGCTGTCTCATCGAGCCGCCCGCCTCCATTCAGCGGTCGGTGGCCAAGCGGCAGACGGAGTTTCTTGCTGGCCGCTTGTGCGCGCGGGAGGCGATGCGCCGGTTGGACGGCCGCTCCCACGTTCCGCTGATTGGCGAGGATCGCGCGCCGGTCTGGCCAGCGGACGTCACTGGCTCGATCACCCACAGCACCGGGTGGGCCGCCGCGATCGTGGCGCGAAAATCAGACTGGCGCGGACTGGGCCTGGACGTGGAACAGTTGATGAGCCACGAGCGCGCCGTGCGTCTGGCCAGTGAGATTCTGACCCCGGCGGAAATGCAACGCCTGAACGCCGGCCCCGAGCATGAAGCAGCCAAGCTCGTCACCCTGACCTTTTCCCTGAAGGAAAGTCTGTTCAAGGCGCTCTACCCCATCGTGCTCAAGCGCTTCTATTTCGAGGCCGCCGAGTTGCTCGACTGGTCAGACGAAGGCACTGCGCGCCTGCGGCTGAACATCGATCTGTCGGCGGAATGGCACAACGGCAAGGCGCTGGACGCGCAGTTCAGCGTGCAGGATGGGCAGCTGTTGAGTCTGGTGGCGATTCGAGGCTGACGGCCGCGCCCAGCGGACAATGCTCACACCGCCCCACCCATTCCACCCGATGACTCAAACAGCACGTGCGCCGCTGCCGAACCATCTGCCCGTCCTTTTCTATATAGCTAACGGCATTGAACAGCGGATTGCGCCGCCCATCCGGCCTCAGCCGTTCCCGCAACAGCCCATACCCTGCCGCAACTGAAACCTCGCTCGCCGCAGACAACTGCCGCAAGCAGGTTTCAAGATAATCCCCGGCGTTGCCCCACAGCACCGCCGTCGGCACATCGCCGTAGGCACTCAAGCGACCGATCACGTGCTGCAGATTCTCCAGCAGCGGCGCAAACCGCTCGAACGGATCGTCCGAAACCGCCACCGGCGTAACGGCCCCCTCAAACCTCACCCCATCCAGATAGCCACGTTCATGCAGGGCAAAACTCAGGCGATCCAGCCCCAGCGGCCACCCCAGGCCATAGGCCAGACTCGCCACCACCACCGGTGGAATCAGCTGCATGGCGTAGTACTTCATCCACTGCGAGACCAGCACCCGCAGCTGCTCCCTCAGCAATGCCGGCCCGTACACCTTCAGCAGCAAGCGATCCAGAACCTCATCCTGCAACAGCTCGGTCAGCGGCAACACAGGCCGCCTTTCATCGACCACCACCGTGCGGGCAAACCCGGCCAGCGCACCGTCGAACATCATGCATCTCCCTGCTTACGCGGCCAGGCCAGGCTGAAACACGCGCCGCCCAAGGTATGGCTGCGCCCGATCAACGCCCGGCCGCCATGCCAGTGGATGATGCGGCGCACGATCGACAATCCCAGCCCATGCCCGCCCGACGCCCGGGTGCGGCTGTCGTCCAGACGCATAAACGGCGTGAAAATCCGCTCCCAGGCACTTTCCGGCACGCCGGGTCCGTTATCGTCCACGTCGATGCGACAGCGCTCTTCACTCAACTGATAGCCGATGCGCACCTCCGATTCGGCGTGGCGCATGGCGTTGCTCACCAGATTCTGCAGCGCACGGTGCAAGTATCGCGGCTCGGCCTCCACCCAGTGCTCTTCGCCCGATCCGACACGGTGCAGCGCATCAACACACTCCCCACGCCTGACACTGATATTCGGCCGCAGCGGCGCCAGTTCGGCAATCACCTGATCGATCAGGGCGTCGAGGTCGATGCGCTGGAAATTCAGGGTCGGCGCGCCCTGCTCCAGGCGCGCGTAGGTGAGCATCTCGTCGACCAGCTTGTCGAGGTCCTGAATATCGCTGTCCATGCCGACCATGTATTTATGCCGCGCTTCCGGGGTCGTGGCGTCGTTGATCATTTCCAGCCCGAAACGCAACCGCGCCACCGGCGTACGCAGCTCATGGGACACCGCGCGCACCAGCTCGCGCTGGATCATCAGCGAACGCTGCAGGTGCTCGGCCATGCCGTTGAATGCCGACGCCAGCCGCCCGACCGAATCCGCGCCCGCCCCCGCACTTGCTACAGGCACGCGGGTTTCCAGGCTGCCCTGGGCGATCTGCGTGGCCGCCGCTTCCAGTCCGCGCAGACGATGCTCGAGCCGACGCACCAGCAAATAAACCACCAGACCGATCAGGCACAGACCGAGAAACGCGATCAGGATAAGCAGCTCCGGCGGATAGGGGTTCATCTGGAACAGCGGGCCGATCTCCAGCACCCACGGGGTTTCGCCAACGCCAGACAGCACGCGGATCGAATCGCCGCCCTTGCCCAGCGCCATCACCGTGTCACCCTCGTCGATGCGCCGACGCTGGTCATCGTCCACATCCAGGTTCTCCAGACGGATCAGCTGCATGTCGAAGCCGAACCCCTTGCTCTCGCGCAACGCTTCCAGCCGCGCCGGCTGCTCATCGACGGGCAGACGCACCAGTTCGTCGAGCAACAGAAAGATGGTCGCGCGGGCCAGTTGCTCGCTGATCTGCCGCACCTCGCCGGTCAGCAGCAAGCCGCTGGACGGATTGCCTGACGCCGCAGGCTCGACCTCCCGAAACACCTGCGCGGCATGGGGTCCGGTCTGTTCGACCACCACCTGCCCGCGACTCAGCCGACTGCGTGCGCCGCCGTCCAGGTGCGCGTGCTCGGCGGTTTGCAGTGTCAGCGGAATGCCCAGCAGGCGCTCCCACACGGCGAGGGCGCGGGTGCGTTCAATGTCATTCATGCCACGCAGATTGTCGGCCATCAGCGTGAAGGTGCCGTGGGCCAATTGCTCGCGGTACTGATCGGCGCGCACGGCGTTGACCAGATGCAGGGTCAGCGCGCCGAGCAATGCCACCAGCACCAGAACGCCGAGCATGCCGCCATAGATGCGCAGGAAGATGGAATTCATCGGTCAGCCGTCGCGCTTGGGGGATGGCAGTTGCGCGGCGGCGTGGGGCACGAACAGGTAACCCTTGTTGCGCACGGTCTTGATCAGGCGCGGGTGGTCGGGGTCGTCACCGATGCGCGGGCGGATTTTCGAGATGCGCACATCGATGGAGCGGTCCTGGCCGTCGTAGCCGACGCCGCGCAGGGCGGTGAAGATTTCTTCGCGAGAGAGGATGCGCCCGGCGTTGCTGACCAACAGCCACAGCAGGTCGAATTCGGCGCTGGTCAGCTCGACGCTCTGGTGGTTGAGCCAGGCTTCGCGCAGGGTGTTATCCACCACCAGCGCGCCGAACTCTAAACGTTGCTGTGCCTGTACAGGGCTTTCGACGGTTTCGCTGCGCCTTAATAAGGCATGGATGCGCGCGAGCAGTACGCGGGGGTGCACCGGTTTGCCGACGTAATCGTCTGCGCCCATGTCCAGGCCCTGGATCTGGTCGCTGTCGTCGGTGCGCGCAGTGAGCATCAGGATCGGGCCGTCGTAGCGGCTGCGCACCTTGCGACAGATGGTCAGGCCGTCCTCGCCGGGCAGCATGAGGTCGAGGATCACCAGGTCCGGCTGCTCGTCGATGATTCGCCGGGCCGCCCGCGCGCCGTCTCCTTCGAGGCTCACGCGCAGGCCATTGTTTTCGAGGTAGTCGCGGGTGAGTTCGGCCAGCCGCTGGTCATCCTCGACGATCAGCACCTGCCAGGGTTGTGGCTGCACGGTGAGGCTCCTTGTTTTTTCTTATTAATAGTGCTTGCGCAACGGGCTTTTGCGATCGCGTTCACGCCCGCAAAATTCCCGAAAAAATGATTTCGGCCGCCGACAAAGCGCTCATCCCAGACGCCATGCGGCCTACACGGGATTTCGCCGTTTCACACACAAATTACACACAGCCTTATCCACAGGTCATGCGTTGCAGTAAGTGTCCGAAACGCATATCTTGTAGCCCTTCGACGGCGCAGACCCTACATGTGGGGTTTTCGCCTAAATCTCAAACACAAGTCAGGGCGCGATTTCAAGGTTTTTTTCTCGCGCGTTACCTGTGTACGAAGGGCTGAATTACCCCCGAATCTACCGCTCTACCCCGCCAGCGCGAATGGCAGACCACCCAGCCTTGGGATCTGCGCGCAGCGGCACACGTGTTGCAACATCACACGCGCATTCTGCAACAGTTTTTGGGGTGACGGGCTTAAGTCCGGCACCCTTTTCGACTTCAACGCCAGGGAGGGTAAATCCGCCTTCCCATTCGTCTTGAAGTCATGGCCTGACATTTGTCAGTTCACTGCCGCAAGACGAAACGGTGGGCGCGTACTCCGCGTCCAAACAAACTTAAAGAACGTGGAGACACCCATGCAAACCGACACAACTCGCGAGAATCCGCAGGCCACCGCGCCGCAGACAGGTGCGACCCAGCAGGACCTGTCCGCCACTGCGCCGGGTCAGCTGCGTGTGATCAAGCGTAACGGCACCGTCGTTGCGTACACCGATGACAAGATCACCGTCGCCATCACCAAGGCCTTTCTCGCAGTTGAAGGCGGCACCGCTGCCGCTTCGTCGCGTATCCACGACACCGTTGCGCGCCTGACTGAACAGGTCTCCGCGACCTTCAAGCGCCGCATGCCGTCGGGCGGCACCATCCACATCGAAGAAATCCAGGATCAGGTCGAACTGGCGCTGATGCGCGCCGGCGAGCAGAAAGTTGCCCGCGACTACGTGATCTACCGCAACGAGCGCTCCAAGGAGCGTGCCGGTCGCAGCGCTGGCGAAACCCCCGTGCAAGCGCACCCGTCGATTCGCATTACCGCCAAAGACGGCAGCCTCGCGCCGCTGGACATGGGCCGCCTGAACACCATCGTCACCGAAGCGTGTGAAGGCCTGGCCGAGGTCGATGCCGACCTGATCCAGAGCGAAACCCTGAAGAACCTGTACGACGGTGTTGCCCTGACCGACGTCAACACCGCACTGGTCATGACCGCGCGTACCCTGGTTGAGCGTGAGCCGAACTACTCGTTCGTCACCGCCCGCCTGCTGATGGACACCCTGCGTGCCGAAGGCCTGGGTTTCCTGGGTGTCGCCGAAAGCGCCACCCACCACGAAATGGTCGACATGTATGCCAAGGCACTGCCGGCTTACATCGAGAAAGGCATCCAGTTCGAACTGTTGAACCCTGTGCTGGCCGAATTTGACCTGGAAAAACTGGGCAAGGCGATCAACCACGAGCGCGACCAGCAGTTCACCTACCTGGGCCTGCAAACCCTGTACGACCGTTACTTCATTCACAAGGACGG
Organism: Pseudomonas sp. CFBP 8772; assembly: GCF_014841665.1. NCBI lineage: Bacteria > Pseudomonadati > Pseudomonadota > Gammaproteobacteria > Pseudomonadales > Pseudomonadaceae > Pseudomonas > Pseudomonas sp. CFBP 8772. The sequence goes on from NZ_JACYUI010000008.1 coordinate 218,847, forward strand.
CATCCGTTTCGAACTGCCGCAGATCTTCTTCATGCGTGTGGCCATGGGCCTGGCGATCGAAGAGAAAGCCCGCGAAGACCGCGCCATCGAGTTCTACAACCTGTTGTCGTCCTTCGACTACATGGCCTCGACCCCGACACTGTTCAACGCCGGCACCCTGCGTCCACAGCTGTCGAGCTGCTACCTGACCACCGTTCCGGATGACCTGTCGGGCATTTACCACGCGATCCACGACAACGCCATGCTGTCCAAATTCGCAGGCGGTCTGGGCAACGACTGGACGCCAGTTCGCGCGCTGGGCTCTTACATCAAGGGCACCAACGGCAAATCCCAGGGCGTCGTGCCGTTCCTGAAAGTCGTGAACGACACCGCTGTAGCAGTCAACCAGGGCGGCAAGCGCAAAGGCGCTGTCTGTGCGTACCTGGAAACCTGGCACATGGACATCGAAGAGTTCATCGAGCTGCGCAAGAACACCGGTGATGATCGCCGCCGTACCCACGACATGAACACCGCCAACTGGATCCCTGACCTGTTCATGAAGCGTGTCTTCGACGACGGCAAGTGGACCCTGTTCTCGCCGTCCGAAGTGCCTGATCTGCACGACCTGACCGGTAAAGCTTTCGAAGAGCGCTACGAGTACTACGAAGCGCTGACCGAGTACCCGGGCAAGGTCAAGCTGTTCAAGACCATCCAGGCCAAAGACCTGTGGCGCAAGATGCTGTCCATGCTGTTCGAAACCGGCCACCCATGGCTGACCTTCAAGGACCCGTGCAACCTGCGTTCGCCGCAGCAGCACGTCGGCGTGGTTCACAGCTCGAACCTGTGCACAGAGATCACCCTGAACACCAACAAGGACGAGATCGCGGTCTGCAACCTGGGCTCGATCAACCTGCCGAACCACATCGTCGACGGCAAGCTGGACACCGACAAGCTCAAGCGCACCATCGACGTTGCCGTGCGCATGCTCGATAACGTGATCGACATCAACTACTACTCGGTGCCGCAAGCGAAGAACTCCAACTTCCGTCACCGTCCGGTCGGTCTGGGCATCATGGGCTTCCAGGACGCGCTGTACCTGCAGCACATTCCTTACGGTTCCGCTGCCGCTGTCGAATTCGCCGACCGCTCTATGGAAGCCGTCAGCTACTACGCTATCCAGGCTTCCTGCGATCTGGCGGACGAGCGCGGTGCCTACGAGACGTTCCAGGGTTCGCTGTGGTCCAAAGGCATCCTGCCGCTGGATTCGCAACAGATCCTGATCGAGCAGCGTGGCCAGAAGTACATCGACGTCGACCTCAACGAATTCCTGGACTGGGCGCCTGTGCGTGCTCGCGTTCAGAAAGGCATTCGTAACTCGAACATCATGGCCATCGCACCGACCGCGACCATCGCCAACATCACCGGCGTGTCGCAGTCGATCGAACCGACTTACCAGAACCTGTACGTGAAATCGAACCTGTCGGGCGAATTCACCGTGATCAACCCGTACCTGGTTCGCGACCTGAAAGCCCGCGACCTGTGGGACTCGGTCATGATCAACGACCTGAAGTACTACGACGGTTCGGTGCAGCAGATCGAGCGCATCCCGCAGGAGTTGAAAGACCTCTACGCGACCGCCTTCGAAGTGGACACCAAGTGGATCGTTGACGCGGCCAGCCGTCGTCAGAAGTGGATCGACCAGGCCCAGTCGCTTAACCTGTACATCGCCGGCGCCTCGGGCAAGAAGCTGGACGTGACCTACCGCATGGCCTGGTACCGTGGTCTGAAAACCACTTACTACCTCCGTGCCCTGGCCGCGACCAGCACCGAGAAGTCGACCATCAACACCGGCAAGCTGAACGCCGTTTCCAGCGGTGGCCACGGCCCGGACGACTCGGCGATCACCGCCCCGCGTCCAGCCGAAGCGGCTCCGGCCGGTCCAGCGCCAGTGCCGAAAGCCTGCGCGATCGACGAGCCGGACTGCGAAGCCTGCCAGTAACAGCGCGTCAAGCGTCACCTTCGGGTGACGCCCTGATTGAAGGCTCCGCGTCCCCTAGGGCGCGGGGCCTTCTTGCGTTACACTCCCCTCATTCCCAGCCAGGAGAATGCCCATGCCAGCTGCCTCGCTAGAGTCCAAAAAAGCCTACTGTGCCAAAACGCGCCGCTCCAACTACGCCGCCAGCCTGCGTCTGGAAGGTTTCGAGAGCTCGCCCGCCGACTCCGAACGCCGCCTGCCCTCCCGGGAAGAGCTGCTCAACAGCTACCGCAAAAAACAGGCCTGATGGTCGACAAATACGGCGTCGGACAGGACCCTTACTGTCCGCCCGGCAGCACCGTGCTGCGCAACCGCCTCGACCTCACCGACGCAGAAACCCTGGCCCAAGCCGAGCGTGACCTTTCCGAAGTCGCCGCCGAAGCCATCGACTTCTCCCCTCCTCCCTACGACCTGCCCTACCTGCAAGCCATCCACCGCCAGCTGTTCGCCGATCTCTATGACTGGGCAGGCGAATTGCGCACCGTCGACATCTCCAAAGACCAGACCCACTTCTGCGTGACCCACCGCATCGAGCCCGAGGCCAACAAGCTGTTCAAGGCATTGGCCGGCGCGAACTGGTTTCAGGAACTGGATCGGGCGCAATTGATTGCGGCGAGTGCGGAGCTGTTTGGGGATTTGAACGTGGTTCATCCGTTTCGAGAGGGGAATGGGCGGGCGCAGCGGATTCTGTTTGAACACCTCATCGTGAATGCGGGGTTTGAGATCAGCTGGTGGCCGGTGGAGGCGGAGGAATGGATACGGGCGAATGTGGATGCGGTGGGGTGTGACTATGAGGGGTTGGTGCGGGTGTTTGAGCGGTGTGTTGGGGGGGCGATTGGGGTTGCGGCTGATTGACGCTCCTCGATTCAAACACCACCAGCGCGAGCGCCTTTTGTCAGGTCGGCCGTCATCGAAATGAGTAGCGTATGGGCTCGCGCATCCATGGACGGCACGTATCTCGGGCGTCTTCAGGGTCAAGGGCTTTTATGAGCCGTTGACCTGCGTCACAAACACCGGCAGATGACGAAATACGCAGTTTCACAAACACCATATCGTGTGTATTCTTACGCCCACGACCACTAGATAGGCGATTCAGAATCAGTGAATCACCGTCAGGTCAAGAAAAATCCAGCGTGCGTTCGCCCTGTCGAACGACCGCTGAAAATGACGGATATACGGGTCGCAGCACAGACGCGCGGAGCAAATTTCCGTATACTCGCGCCCCCCAATCAAGGACAACGCCATGACCACCTGCGCAGCCCAAGTCGACCAGAGTTTTATGGTCATCACTCGTCTGCCGTGTCAGCGTTCTGCTCCTCTCCCGGATGACGGCCCTCGCGCCTGACAGCCTTCACCGGAACCTCGAACACATAGATTTCAGAGAGACTTCTCTCGACCGCTGTATGGCGTGACCCGTGTCACAACAGCAGCAAACCGATTACTCAAATCCACAGGCCGCGTAAAACCGGTCCTCTAGCAGGAGCCTCCTCACCATGCTGAGCTGGGACGAATTCGACAAAGAAGACGCCGCTGAACCCGCCAAAGGCGCCAACGCCGGCCACGCTTCGGAAGCTGCGATGGACAAACTCGACAGCGCCGGTGGTGCTGCTGCGCTTGAAGCCCGCGCCGTCAGCGCAAACGACTCCGACGCCATTGCCCGCGCCAAAGCCGAGCTGGACAAACTGGACGTCGCTGAAGGTCTTGCCGAACTCGAAGGCTCCGCCGCCCGCGTCGCGGTCGACGAAAAACGCATGATCAACTGCCGCGCCGACCTCAACCAACTCGTGCCTTTCAAGTACGACTGGGCCTGGCAGAAGTATCTGGACGGTTGCGCCAACCACTGGATGCCGCAAGAGGTCAACATGACCACGGACATCGCCCTCTGGAAAGACCCGGAAGGCCTGACCGACGACGAGCGCCGCATCGTCCTGCGCAACCTGGGCTTCTTCTCCACCGCCGACTCCCTGGTTGCCAACAACCTCGTGCTGGCCGTGTATCGCCTCATCACCAACCCTGAATGCCGCCAGTACATCCTGCGCCAGGCCTTCGAGGAAGCGATCCACACCCACGCCTACCAGTACTGCATCGAATCGCTGGGCATGGACGAAGGCGAGATCTTCAACATGTACCACGAGATCCCATCGGTCGCCAAAAAGGCAGCCTGGGGCCTGAAGTACACCCGTTCGATCTCCGATCCGAAGTTCGAAACCGGCACCGTCGAGACCGACAAAGAACTGCTGCGCAACCTGATCGCCTACTACTGCGTCCTGGAAGGCATTTTCTTCTACTGCGGCTTCACCCAGATCCTCTCCATGGGCCGCCGCAACAAAATGACCGGCGTCGCAGAACAGTTCCAGTACATCCTGCGTGACGAGTCCATGCACCTGAACTTCGGCATCGACGTGATCAACCAGATCAAAATCGAAAACCCACACCTGTGGGACGCCGAAATGAAGGAAGAAGCAACCCAGATGATCCTGCAAGGGACCCAACTGGAAATCGAATACGCCCGCGACACCATGCCCCGCGGCGTACTGGGCATGAACGCAGCGATGATGGAGGACTACCTCAAGTTCATCGCGAACCGTCGTCTGTCGCAAATTGGTCTGAAGGAAGAGTATCCAGGGACCACGAACCCGTTCCCATGGATGAGCGAGATCATGGACTTGAAGAAAGAGAAGAACTTCTTTGAGACGCGGGTTATTGAGTATCAGACGGGTGGGGCTTTGAGCTGGGATTGATTTAGGCGGACGCTCAAAATCGCTAATCCGTGATACCTTGTCACTAAGCGTGAAACGAGCGCACCAAAAAAGGCTGCCAAATGGCAGCCTTTTTATTTTGAACAGAAGCGCTCAAAATCACTTAAGCGTGAAATAGAAAACCCCAAAGGGCTGCCAATGGCAGCCCTTTTCTTTTGCGCAACCTACAACCAAGGCCAGAGCTAGTGCCCTTTAGCCCTCAGTCACTTCAACCATCAGCAGCTCCATAAGCCGCGCCATGACACATATTCGACGCCAGAAAAGCAGCGAACACCCCAATAAGCCGTAAAAGAAATAAAAGCACAAGATTATTACTCTTAGTGCTTGCACAAAAAAACCCACTCAATTACCATCCAATCATCACTAGAGGAGGCTCAGGCCATGCCAAAGCAAGTTGATTACCCAAGGGCGTCTCTAAAAAACTGTTTGGTGCTTGCCGAAGCCGTGAACGATCTCGGCGGAGAATGCAGCGCAGCCTTAGCTGGCGACAAACTGAATAAGCAGCATACAAGCGGAGCCTTCAAAGGCTTAGTCGGTGCCGCAGTTAAGTACTCACTAGTAACCAACAAAGCAGGTCAGCTGAAGGTTACTCAACTCTTCCGGGATATAGCGCTTGCGTATGATGAGGAAGAAGGTAATCAGGCCCGGAAAAAGGCCTTTCTGGCACCACCACTCTTCAAAGCTATCTACGACCGATTCCAGAGCAAAACGCTTCCAGTAGCCCATTTCGAGAAGCTCCTGATCAGAGAGTTTGGGGTACCAGACCAAGTCGCCTCTCGCGTTGAAGGCTACTTTTTCGAAGGAGCCAAACAGTGTGGCCTGCTGGCAGAGGGGAATGTACTGTCCGGTGCCAATCCAAGCACCGCCGATGAAGTAATCGAAAATGGAAAAAATGGCGACGAAAGCGAACACTCAACGCCGTCCGAAAACCCAGCAGCTCTAACAAGCACCCCATTGACCAGCCCCGCCGCTCAAGCAACCCACAACCAGGCAATGCTTGATCACCATCGGCATAGCGAGACGGAACTCGATAGTAAATTCACAGTACGGATAAAAGGACCTGGGATGGACTCACTCATCGTCATCAATGAAGAGGAAGACCTTCTCATCGTTAAGGCGATGCTCAAAAAAGTCGAGAAACGATTGGCCGTTGAAGACGAATGGGGCGATGACTAAGCCCGAGAGGGGAAAACAGAAATGAAAAAGGCCACTGAAGTTGACGCTTCAAGTGGCCCTACACAAAAACAAAAGCAATGATTGGCACCATTGCTCTGCTCTGCGGATTTCATGTTAGCGCTAGAAATCTAACAGCTACGTCGGCCTCTGGCAAGGAAGCTTGTGGGTGCCGGCCAGCCAAGAGCAGTTCTCCAGCCATTACATAGCTATAGGAGACCTGCCACCATGGCATCCCGACAGTACCGCCGCTCGCCGGCAAACCGCGTAAAATCGGTCTATGTCCGTCGCTACCCCCGCTTCCGCTTCGGTCGCTGGGAAGACGTAACCGATCACTTCCGTAGCCCGCCCGGACAGTTGTCGTTTGACTTCTGAAAAACAAAGGGAGGGGGCCGCAACGGCCCCTTTTTGGATTGGTAATCCAACCCAATTAAGGACGCCCCTTAAATCCTGCCGGAGCCGTCTTAACCTGCTTTGGAGTTCTAGCAGGTTTCGTCGACTTGAAGGGCGCAGGGTCAAGCTCAAATACGCTCACAGCAACCTGGTTGTTACCGTGAATATGAGCAACCAGACGATCATGCTTAGGTAGTGGTACCTGGGCAGTGGAGCCCCCAAACTCTCCGGAATTGGCAAGCACCACAGGTTGGTACATATGGAAATGCAACGCTGCAACCATGTTGTCAAAGGTCTGCACATCCTGATTCAGGGCAGCAACCAGAAATACATCTGAGCGATCCCTAAGGTCCGCGACTAAATCAAGATCAGTAGCGTCGTAGCAAATGGCGGCGGCAAGGCGCGTTGGTGAAGTCGTACCAATCGGCAGCTCCACCAGAGTCACATGAGGTCTATACCCAGTGATTCCCATCTCCCGTTCGAGCTTCATCGGGTGGAGCTTTCCCTGCCACACATACTGAATACTTCGGCCATGGCATGGCGCATCGGTACGTATTAACCAAAGCCCTTGATTGATCGGCCCTCCACATTTATCAGAATGCATGAAGGTCAACCCTGCAAAAATATTGGCCTGGAGCTTGTCAGAAAGCCGGCGCAGGAAGAACACATGTTCAGGATGCACTGCCAACTCAGGAAAGAGGATGACATCCACGGCGGGAATATCGCCCTCCCCCTCAGGCAGGGCTTTGGCCGAAGCCCAAGCTCGTAGTTTCGCGTGTGCCAGCCGGCAGACCTGAGCCAGATGGCGGCGATGTTCCGCCAACATCCCCGGTGTCCAATGCGTAGGGTCTTTAGTATCGAAGTCATCCATCTTCGGGCGAAGGGTTTGAACAATGGCCACTCTGAGGGGGCGATCTACAAGCAGTGCATTGTCACTAGTAGGAACGACATAGATGGGTGTGTTACTCCGCCCACCATACAACGCACGCTGTATAGCAATACGCTTTTCCAAGAGTGCCAGCAATTCACCTGGGGTGCGTACTGTGCTGACCGGGGCCGCGTCGTTTGCCTTGAACTCAATGCCTGGCCACTGGAGCAAAGTGGATAGGAAACCCGACAACCAAGGAGAAATTGGGGCTGGCTCATCAGTCAAACCGCTACTCGAATTAAGCATGCCAAAACGCCGCTTGTACCAACTACTCCGAATTCCCCTATAACGCCCGACATCCTCTGTCACCAGAAATCGACGACTTGTGAAATCAAACTCACCAGTCAAAGCAGACCTTAGGACTCGTCCTAGTCCGTATAGCCAGGCCCCCTCATCACTGACCCACTCAGGCCGCGCATACAGAGGATTGGCCTGCTCTTGCTCTCCTGTGAGATTGACTTTTAAAAATCCAATTTCATCAGGCAGCGACTGAATTTGTGACCAATTGGAGCACGTCAAACTAATGTCTAAAGGACTCAATCCGGCAGAGAGCTGCGTCTCAATACCAGGCACACTTAGAAGAGCCTTTGCCAGCATAAGAAGTCCATTCTCCTGCCCAAAAATATTGAATGGATCTTGCATTACTCGTAGCAACTGACGAGTTTCCAAAGAACTCCCAGCTTTATATTTGCTGAAATTGACTCGACTGATCTCTACAAGAGAAGGTGGCACAAATTCCCTCCATTTTGGCGGGCGGCCACCGCGCTTACCGATTGCCTCAATTAAGAGATCAGGCCTTTCAAGAGCAACAGTACTTACGATTGCTTGGAGTAAGGTCTCATCACTAGTAGTCCGGAGACCCTCTGACAGCCATACCCCGAAACGACTTGAGTTGGGATGCATCTGCTGGGTGACTAAAGCTGATGGAAGTATTTCCAGCAGCCCCCTAGCTGACACGGGCTCGAACACCATGGCACTCCGAAGCTTGAGATAAGTCGGCTCTAGCGATGGCTCTAAAATAGACTTGATTGGTACGCCACAGTCACCAATTGATGCCAGGTAAAGAAAGGCCTGCTGCAACAAATACCATGGTGAATCGGTTCTCTCGATGACTATTTTTCTAGCAAAAACCCCTAACTCTTGCCGATACCCTTCGATATCGACTGCGCTAGGGTACTCCTCCATATCCCGAAAGCCCGTTTCACTTACACCAGCTCGCAGGAGATCGGCGGCCACATACTCAGCCGCCCGAATTTCACGATCTTGCTTCGGTCTCAGCCATTTGATCGTCACGTTAAAGAGTTTGGCGTCTAGGGCTTCCAAAACCGGATCAAGCAACCGAGGGTGCGGAAACAAGTCCAATCCACACCGAAGCAACAAAACTAGCGCCGGGTTCTCAGCCCAGCATTTGATGAGTTTGCGAGCGGTCGACTCGAACTCATGCGCTAGCGCCATTCCACTTGTTACGCGCTCACCAAGAGACTCGCCAGTATTATCCGGCGCGCTGATGTCGGTCATCGCGAGACGCTGCCTCATCAGGTCGGCAAGCCGTGTTGCCACGAAACGCTTGACTGTATCGTCTCGAACATCAGTGGCAGGTGCCGCAATTGTTGCCAACTTTAATTGCGAGGCTGGAGGCTTATCTGCCCCCTCAAGCTGCTCCGTAATCCAAAGCAAGCCTTCAAGCCCCCCGGCAGCCTGTGCTAAGGAGTCAAGATCAAACGTTCCGCTAAGCTCCGCCCCCAGCACCCCCATCAGCGTTGAAACGTTATTCTGTGCGGACATGGATCGATAAGGGGTGACTGAGCACTTTACTTCGGATAGGCCAATTAGCTTAGTAGTCCCGAGTAGCTTGCAGTGGGCATCGAGCAGATCCAGAACGAACTTCTGGACCTGCTCCAAGAGTGCCGCACAGCGACTGGGGGCTTCAACGACGATCCGCATATCGTCAACGTACCGACAATAATCGAGCACCTTGATCTCACTACCAAGGTCGTGGGCTTCTTTCGCAGCCTGGTCAACTGACCTGTCGAAACGGACAAGGTAGGCATTGGCTAGAAATCCCGATGCAACGAGCCCCTGGGGTAATCCTAGTTCAAGCTCCTGACCTTCAGCTTCGTTGAATAACCCCGCATGGATTTTGTCCGCTGCCCGCCAACGCCAGGCCATGATCCGGGCAGATTTATTCCAAAAATCGTCGTCTGCTCCAACCTCAGCCTGAAGATGGAAGCGCTGCTGATACTCGGCCTCCAGATGCTTTAGCTCGGCTAAGAGTGCTTTGATATCCACACGATCATAAAAAGACTTCAAATCTAGTGAAACGACAAACAATTCACGCCCTTTGGATAGTCGAGGGGAGAACTCTGCGCAGATTTGGCGAGGACGGGATAGAAAGGCGCGATAGTCTTGAAAGTACTTGCGGTACGTTTGGCTATTGCCCCATGAGAAATGAGCCCTAGCTTGCGTACCACCAGTCTCGGACCAGCGGCAGTGAAGCCGGTTACCATAGCTGACCAGCCCACGTTCCCTTGCCTTCAGCACATCCGTCTCCTCCGGATCGCCCTGTGCGGTCTCAATGGCCTCCGCAAGACACATCATCACGGCTGTTGCCAATGATTGATCTCGAATGGAAAGGTGCGCTAAAGGCCTCAGCTTTTGCAGCCCTGGCTGCGCCCCTCCAACCTGCTCAGAGCTGGGACACCATTGGTGAAAGAGTGAGTCTATTTCGTTAATCGGGATATCCAGAAACGCAGCCTGTGGAAAACCTACACGCTCATGAAAATCCCACTTCCCATTTTTGGGAGCAGGTACCAACTTGAGGTCTTCAGTCTGAAAACCAGGCTCACCTGCGGCCTTGCCCCATGCTTTGAGTTGGCACTCAAGGTTGATAGTGGAGCTGTCAAGTTCCAGAACGTCAGCGTACGAGTTGTGTCGCCGAATAAAGCCGTGCGATTTTTTCCAGGCCTGAGCCAGTACGACGATGTCCTGAAGGGACGCTCCCTTGGGCAGCAGGTTTTGATAAACCTTCTTGATAATGGACATCTGCTCTCTCTTCGTGAACTGGCCCAGGCGCATAAATGCTGGACAAACGTAGGTTAGCGAGTGAGCGAAAGACGCCTAGGGACATTTGCACCTTTGAATAATCGAAGGAAAACCATCCCTGGGGTAACGCTGCATGCCACCGATGTGATTGCCATCATCATTCGGTAAAGCATGGCAGTAAAGATAAAGAGCTTCGGCACTATATTTCGCCTTACCCATGCCCACCCTATACACAAAAGCAGACAACCTCATACCATCGCCCATGCGGTTTATCCTGGCCGACTCGATGCAGCCAAAATGCGCTCGTTATTGACCGAATTAGAAGGGGCATTACGACTATCCGTCAAGAGTGAAGAGCCAGGGCTTCCGGATCTGTCAAACCTCGGTAAAGGCTTTTCTTATGTTCCTGTGCGGCGATTATGATTACCACATAGCCTGACATTAGGCTTTCGCATGAAACAGAGGCCAATGGCCGAAAGCAGCCACGACGGCATGCTGGAGCGAGCAGTTTTTTTTAGCCTGAGTAAGCGAATTCCGGAAGGTGCAAGAAACGTAACTATCCTTTGTAGGATATTTCCTAGACGAAGATAATGGCTATTCAGTATCGTTCGAGGGTCTAGAGCCTTTGGCGGTCGCATGGAAATTAAGAAAGGCAGTCTCAGATGGACTGATGTCGAGATAAGAGCATCAGTAGACGCGTATCTCGACATGCTGGAACGCGAGCAGAATGGCCAGAAGATTAACAAAGCTCATGAGAACCGAGCCTTGCGAGCAGGACCGCTGGCGGGACGCAATGCCAGCGCCGTCGAATACAGAATGCAAAACATCTCAGCGGTTTTGATTCAGATGGGCCGTCCTAGCATCGTTGGCTACAAGGCCGCAGGTCACGCGGGCGCTAATGTCGAAAAGATCATTCGCGAAAGGCTTAACGAGTGGGACAACAAACCCGACCCTGAAGATTTAGAGCCTACCGCTGATGACGCGACGCTTGAGCGACGAGCTACTCAGCTTGAAAAGCGCACGATTAAGAATCCTCCGGAAGGTATTGCGAGGCCGCAACAATCAGCCTCGTCTAGGGCGATGTTTGTTCGCGATCCGGCGGTAAGAGCTTGGGTACGTCAGCAAGCCCAAGGCGTCTGTGAAGGATGTGGCGAGTCAGCTCCGTTTCTTATGAACGGGGTCCCATTCCTCGAAGTTCATCATGTGAAGCATCTGGCTGATCAAGGTTCGGATCGCGTTAGCAATGCCGTCGCGCTTTGCCCAAACTGTCATCGCCGCTGCCATCATTCAAGCGACAGCCAAGCATTCACCGAGTCGTTGTACGAGAGGGTGTCGCGGTTGGTACGAGAGATTTAGGCTGGTTGGCCGTGCCCGGTTTAATTATCGGGACCGGAATCGGACAATACCTAGAGCTGAATCCTTATTCGCAGAAACCACGAGAAAAAGGGCGCTCTCGATATGCGCCACCCCGCCGATACGCTGACATCTGCCACGCCGCATCGCGAGCAAGCTCACTCCTACAGGTCCAGCAGCGCTCACCAAACTTCCACCACAACGGACTCAATAAAAGACCACGGATATGGCCAAGAAAACCTCCAATCTAGAAGCCCTCATTTTTCTCGCCAGCAAGCTCCCTTGGTGGATCAGTGCTGTTCTCGCCGTGGCGTCTGCGGTCTGGCTGCATTCGGTGGCCATTGCTCCGCTCCCTACAAACCTAGATCCGCGCCATTTTGACAAGATGGTTTCCGCGTCGGCCTTCCGGGGCATGGCCACGTTCGGGCAATTCTTTGTTCCCCTGATACTCAGCGCCGGCGCCATCGCCTCGATCATCGGCCGCCGCAAACGCCGCCATCTCCTCGAATCCGCCGCCACCACCAAAGGAAATCCACTGCTGAGCATCAGCTGGCACGAGTTCGAATTACTGGTGGGTGAAGCCTTACGTCGGCGCGGCTACTCAGTACGAGAAACAGGTAAAAACGGCCCGGACGGCGGCATTGATCTGATCGCGCGGAAGGACGGCGAGACGTACGTGGTGCAGTGCAAGCAATGGCGCTCGGTGCAGGTCGGTGTGCCGGTAGTGCGGGAGTTGTATGGCGCGATGGCGGCTGAGGGCGCTGTCGGCGGTTTCGTTGTTACCAGTGGGACGTTCACCAGACCAGCGAGGGATTTTGCGGCAGGTCGCAACGTGCAACTGGTCGACGGCACAGTGCTGAAGCAGTGGATCGCCGAGGCGAAGAAGCCCGGTCCACAGCCAACCGTCGAGGTGGTGCCAGAGCGTGTGGAGCCAGCAATCGTTGAGCCAGAGGCGGTCGTTCCGACGAGTCCCGCTCCAGCTCCAGCTCCAGCTCAAGCGCCAACTCCAACCGTGACGCAACCCGTCACACGCGAAGCCGAGCCTGAACCTGCTGCCCTGCCCCCAGCGCCTCTGTGCCCGCACTGCCGCAAGACCATGGTGATACGTGTCGCGAGAACCGGCGCCAACGCGGGCGGGAATTTCTGGGGTTGTGTGGCTTATCCAAGATGCCGTGGCATCCGGCCGATTTTCGCGCCGATGACGGTGAAGTAAAAACCGCTGAATAGGACGTCAGCCCAAGCCTGACGTCTTGCCCACAAAGCCTACGCCCACAGCCAACTGATCAACAACCAGCGCACCGCAGTACCGCCGCACCAGCAAAAGAACAACGAATAACCCCGCCTGGCAAACCCAGAAAGTTCCCGCCTCATCCCCTCCCCGCACATAACATTTTCGCTAACAAATAGTTACCCGGGTTTCATTTGCCCCCGTCGCCCATCGTTCCTAAAGTGGCTTCACCCCATCGAACCCGCCGAGCGCAGGAACGATGGAAACCCACACCCAAGCCGGAGAACGTCAAACGCCTGATCAGCTTTTAGCATTTTGTTTCTGTCGTTCGCTGCGTCGTTGCTCCCGACGTGGTGCCTCCAAGCTCCAAACTTCAGCCGCTCCCCAGCGGCTTTTTTTGCTCAGGATTTGCTGAATCCGCCCTTCCATCTGCGCGGCATCAGCGACCGGCCGAGCATGCAGCCGACCGCAACCGCCGACATGCAAAACATCACCCAGCAATCGCGCCAACTCCACCATGCCACCCGCCTCCATCCCCTGCCGGGTAATAAATTGCGTCCCCAACCGCAGCGCCTGATGTCCCACACGGGAAGGATCAACGCACGTCCCGATGAGAATCCCCTGCGCCTGCAACGCAAGCATCACAGCGCGCGGATCAGCATCCAGTGACAGCGGCAGCAGCAGTTGATGGGTGTGCACTTCGCCGTCATTAGCCCCGATGACAGGCAAGCCGGCCTCGACCAGCGCGCGATGCAGCGCCGCGCTGTTGCTGACAATGCGGCCGGCATATTCGCGGCCACCGGCCTGAGCTTCGGTGAGGGTGACCGCCAGGGACGGCAGCCGGCCGGCGTCGTAGTTAGCGAGCAGGCGGGTGTCGAGCAGGTTGTGCAGCGCCGGTGCATCGTCCGGGTCACGTCCGAGCACCAGCCCTTGGGGCCGGCCGGGCAGGGTTTTGTAGGTGGAGCTGCTGATCAGGTCGACGCCGGCGTCAAACGGGTTGGGGTACGTGCCGCCGGCGATCAGGCCCAGCACGTGGGAGGCGTCGAATAGCGTTTTGGCGCCGACCGCACGGGCGGCGTTGACCACCGGGGCGATGTCGTCGGCCTTGATCATGACGCTGCGTCCGAGCACGACGAGCCTGGGGCGGGTGTAGGTGATCATTTCCGCCGCACGCGCTGCGTCGAGCTGGCAGTTGCGGCGGTCGAACGGCAGGTCTTCAACGATGAGACCTGCCAATTCTGCGGTGCCGCCCCGGCGCTGGCTCAGGTGCCCGCCGTGCCCGGCAGCGGGTGCCAGCACTTTGTCCCCCGGTCGGCAGTAGGCGTGGAAGATGGCCAAGTTGGCCAGGGTGCAACTGGCTAACCGCACTTCGGCCCATGCCGCGCCGAACAGGGTCATGGCCGCCTGGCGGGTGAAGCTTTCAAGCTCACTGACCAGTTCGGTGTCGGGCTGTTCTTTGTGGCCGGTGGGGCCCATCGCCGGGTAGGCGCTGAGCGCAGGGTTGTACGCGGCCATGGCGCGGGCGCTGGGGAGGTTGGCGCCGGCATAGAGCATCAGGCGCTGGGTTTCCAGTTGCGGCAACCGGTCGGCACAAGCGGCGAGCAATGCATCGAGATCACGGGGCATGGTCGGCAGCTCCCTTAATGACGCATCAACGACGGATGGAATCCGGGTGCTCGGACTCGTCCCTGACCAGCAGCATCAGGGCGTCGCGTTTTTCAAGCAGGTGGTGCCGCAGGATGCTGCTCAGGCGCTTGCCGTCCCGGGCTTGTAGGGCCTCGATCATTTCTTCGTGGTCGTGCAGCGCGCGGTCCCATTTCGGGGCTTGATGATTGGAGAGAAAGCGTAATGCGTGGATGCGCCGGTTCAGCGACAGGTAGACCTGCCGCAGCGCCGAGTTGCGCGCGGCCAGGTTGATCAGGTCGTGGATGGCGCGGTTGCGCTGGTAGTAACCCGGCAGGTCGTTCTGGTTTTTGCTGACCACCATGGCGTAGTGCAGCGCTTTAATGTCTTCGATTTCCTGAGCGGTGATGCGCTCGCAGGCCAGCTCTCCGGCGAAGGCTTCGATGCCGCTCATCAGTTCGAAGGTTTCGCGAATCTCCAGCTCCGACATGCGGGCAACGCTGGCGCCACGGTTGGGGTTGATTTCGATCAGCCCTTCCACGGCAAGCACTTTTAACGCTTCGCGCAACGGCGTGCGGGAGATGCCAAGGGTTTCGCACAGCTCGCGCTCGTTGAGTTTGGTGCCCGGGGCGAGCACGCCTTCGGTGATAAAGCCGCGCAGGTGATCAATGACGATGTCATGGAGGCGCTGGCGTTCGACCTTGGGAATGAGACGGGGCGCCGGTTGGTCGGATAGTTCGTTAAAATTTTGCATACAAAATCCTTATCGGACCCGCTCTGGCATCGAGTCCTTATTCGAAAATGCTCCAGTTCGCTGGGAAGATTAGCGTAATTAGGCCGTTTGACACAGCATCGCCCTGTGCTAGGTTAATTTTGAATTCAAAATACAAAACTATAAAAAACCAGGAGTCACCGATGCTGAAGCTCGATTTCCACCCTGCCGGTCGCCACTTCCTTCAGATTCCAGGGCCCAGCCCAGTGCCGGATCGCATCCTTCGGGCGATGAGTTACCCCACCATCGATCACCGCGGCCCGGAGTTCGGCGAGCTGGGGCTCAAGGTGCTGGAAGGCATTAAGCAGATCTTCAAAACCGTGCATCCGGTAGTGATTTATCCAGCGTCGGGCACCGGGGCCTGGGAAGCGGCGTTGTGCAACACGCTGAGTTCGGGTGACGAAGTGCTGATGTTTGAGACCGGCCATTTCGCGACGCTGTGGCAGAAGATGGCCCTGAGTCTAGGCCTCAAACCGCAGTTCATCGGTCGGCCGGGCATTGAAGGCTGGCGCGGTGGCGTCGATGCGCAAATGATCGAAGACCACCTGCGCGCTGACGGCGGGCATCGCATCAAGGCCGTGTGCGTCGTGCACAACGAGACCAGCACCGGCGTGACCTCGGACATCGCGTCCGTGCGCAAGGCCATTGATGCGGCGGGCCACCCTGCCCTGCTGCTGGTAGACACCATCTCTGGCCTGGCCTCCGCCGATTATCGTCATGACGAATGGGGCGTGGACGTGACTGTCTCCGGCTCGCAGAAGGGCCTGATGCTTCCGCCGGGCATCAGCTTCAACGCCCTGTCGCCGAAAGCCATCGAGGCCAGCAAACGCGCCGGTTTGCCACGCAGTTTCTGGGCGTGGGACGAGATCATCGAGATGAACAAGACCGGTTACTGGCCCTACACGCCGAACACCAACTTGCTCTACGGCTTGTCCGAAGCGCTGGACATGATCCTCGGCGAAGGCTTGGACAACGTGTTCATCCGTCACAACCGTCTGGCGAAGGCGTGCCGCACCGCGGTAACCGCCTGGGGCCTGGAAATCCAGTGCGCCGACCCGAGCGTTTACAGCCCCGTGCTCACCGGCGTGATGACGCCTGAAGGCATCGACGCCGACCAGCTGCGCAAGACCATTTACGAGCGCTTCGACATGTCCCTCGGCACCGGCCTGGGCAAGATGAAAGGCCGCATGTTCCGCATCGGTCACTTGGGCGACTGTAACGATCTGATGCTGATGGCCACCCTGACCGGCTGCGAAATGGGCCTGCAGATGGCCGGCGTAAAACTGCAGTCCAGCGGCGTGCTGGCCGCCATGGATTACCTGGGAGGGCAATCGGTGCCGCTGCGACGCGACTGACGCTACACCTGGCTGCGGCACGCCCGCAGCTTTTTTGACACATCTCACTATCCCGAATCATCGCGTTGTCAGCGAACACAATAAGAAACTGGAGATAGCACATGAAGTTTTTACGTCTGCGCCCCACCACGGTGGTGCTGTTCATGCTGTGCGCCATGTATTTCATTACGTACCTGGACCGCGTCAATGTCAGCACCGCCGCGGTCGGTTTCGGTAAAGAATTCAACCTGAGCAAAACCGAGATCGGCATCGTCTTTTCGGCCTTCGCGTACCCCTACCTGATCTTTCAAATCATCGGCGGCTGGGTCAGCGACCGATTCGGCGCCAAGCGCACGCTGGTGGTGTGCGGGCTGATCTGGGCCAGCGCCACGGTGCTGACCGGGCTGGCCGGCGGCTTCGTCTCGCTGATCGTCGCGCGGATTCTCCTCGGCCTCGGTGAAGGCGCGACGTTCCCCGCAGCCACGGCGGCAATGTCCCGCTGGATCCCCAAGGAAAAGCGCGGCTTCGCCCAAGGCATCACCCACGCCTTCGCACGTCTCGGCAACGCATTGGCGCCGGCAGCGATGATCGCGGTGATGGCCACCTACGGCTGGCGTGAATCATTTTATGTCTGCGCGGCCACCAGCTTTGTCTGGGTCATCCTGTGGATGGCGGTGTTCACCGAGCACCCGAAAGACCACCCGCGCATCTCGAAACAGGAACTGGACACCCTGCCACCGCCGAAAGTGAAATCCACCGTCGTGCTGCCATGGGGTCGCCTGTTCAAGCGCATGGCCCCGGTCACGATCGTTTACTTCTGCTACGGCTGGACGCTGTGGCTGCTGCTCAGTTGGGTGCCGATGTACTTCATGAACATGGGTCTGGATTTGAAGGGCACGGCGATTTTCGCGTCGACGGTGTTCTTCGGCGGCGTGGTCGGCGACACCCTGGGCGGCATCGTCAGTGACCGCATTTATGCGCGGACCAAGGACCTGAACAAGGCGCGCAGCCTCATGGTTGCCGTGTGCCTGGGGCTGACGCTGCTGTCGCTGGTGCCGTTGATGTTCACCAAGGACATGCACATTTCCCTGGCCTGCCTGGCGATCGGGTTTTTCTTCTCCGAGATGACCATCGGCCCGATGTGGGCGATTCCGATGGACATCGCGCCGGACCATTGCGGCACCGCCAGCGGCATGATGAACACCGGATCGGCCATGGCCGCCATCGTCAGCCCGGTGGCCGCCGGTCTGTTGATCGACAAGTTTGGCAACTGGCAGCTGCCGTTTCTGGTCAGCATTGTTCTGCTGGCGATTGGTGTCGTGCTGTCGTTCCGCATGAAGCCGCAGAACAAGTTTGAATACGGACAGCCGGCTGCGCCGCTGACGCCGGGCGCGGAACCTTCTCCGGTGGTCAGTAAATAAAGCGACACCGGGAGCCGCCTTCGGGCGGTGCTTGACCCATAAAGCTTCAGCCCGGCCCCTGCAATCGAGACACTTCAATGGAGAACGCTTTTGGACACTGACACCCAACCTTCGCGCCTGGCGCAGCTGATCGTCGATGCGCAGAACAAGCATGACCTGTTGGGCGAGCTGGATTTCGAGCTGAACCCGTCCGACCGCGACGCGGCGTACCTCACGCAGCAGAAAATCCTGCGCTTGCGTGGGGTTGAAGCGGGCGGCTGGAAGATCGGTTCGAAGTCCACGGACGGGCCGATTCAGGGCTCGCCCCTGCCCCGCGACTGCCTGTTCCCGTCGACCGGCACACTGGACCGCAGCGTCTATCCACCGGTGGGTCTGGAGCTGGAAATCGCCTTCCGCTTCAACCGCGACTTCAGCCCACGGGATGAGGCGTACAGCGACGAGGAGGTCATGGCCGGCATCGGCGAAATGGCAGCGTCCGTCGAGGTGGTTTCCAGCCGGTTTGCGGCGTGGCCCAAGATCGAGCCGCTGACGCAACTGGCCGATCTGCTTAACCACGGCGCCCTCGTGGTGAGTGATTTCGTACCCTACGACGGGTCGTTTCCCTTTGTTGCACCGACGCTGACCTTCACGGTGAATGGCGAGAGCATCGTGCCGTCAAAAGTCGGCAATCCGGCAGGCGACCCGCGCCGGCTGTTGCCGTGGCTGGTCAACCATCACACCCTCAATGGACTGCCGTTGTCCAAGGACTTGGTGATCACCACAGGTTCTTACACTGGCATGCACTTCGCCCAGGGCATGGCTGAGGTGTCGGGACAGATCGACGGGTTGCCGCCGGTTTCATTGACGCTGGCCTGACGCTTTACCTCGCTGCCATAAAAAAACCCGCCGAGCTGGCGGGTTCTTTTTGTATGCGACGGTCTTAGTCAGGGCGGCGAACGTACGAGCGGTAAACGGGCTGCCAGAAGTCTTTCTCGATGGCCGCTGACAGTTCATCTTCCGATTGCGGTGGCGCCACGCTGTCCCGCTGGGCCGCCATGCCAACGGCAAAGGCGATGCGTTTGCTGACGGCCTGAACATCCCGCAGCGGCGGCAACATCTGCCCTGCCGCTGCGCACTCAGCCAGCGCCTGGGCCGACGCCATCAGCATGCCGTCGGTGACGCGGGTGGCCTTGCTGGCGATGGCGCCGAGGCCGATACCGGGGAAGATGTAGGAGTTGTTGCACTGCGCGATGGGGAAGGTTTTACCCAGCACCTCGATGGGTAGAAACGGACTGCCTGTGGCCACCAGCGCCTGCCCGTCGGTCCATTGCAGGATGTCCTTGGGGTGCGCTTCGATCTGCGAGGTCGGGTTGGACAGCGGCATGATGATCGGCTGCGGGCAATGGCTGTGCATGGTCTCGACGATCTGCTGGGTGAACAGTCCGGCCTTGCCCGACACGCCGATCAGCACGGTGGGTTTGGCGTTGCTGACCACCTCAAGCAGCGATGGCCAGTGGGCGCTGAACGCCCAGTCGTTGAGAGAATCGCTGGAGTGGGCCAGGCGCTGTTGGAAATCGTAGAGGCCCGGCTGGCGATCGGTCAGCAGCCCTTTGCTGTTGAGCAGATACACCTGACTGCGCGCCTGGGCTTCGGACAAGCCTTCAAGCTGCATGGCGGCGATGATCTGCTCGGCGATCCCACAACCCGCGGATCCGGCGCCGACAAAGGCGACGGTCTGATCGGACAAGCGCTGGCCCTTCATCTTGCAGGCGGCCAGCAAGATGCCGACGGTGACGGCGGCAGTGCCTTGGATGTCATCGTTGAAGCAGCAGAGCTGATCGCGAAAGCGCGCCAGCAGCGGCATGGCGTTGGTCAGCGCGAAGTCTTCGAACTGCAGAATGGCTTCCGGCCAACGGCGCTGCACGCCCTCCACGAATGCCTGGACGAACGCATCATATTCAGCGCCGCGAACACGCTCCTGGCCACGGCCGAAGTACAGCGGATCCGCCAGCAGCGCCGGGTTGTTGGTGCCGACGTCGAGCACCACCGGGAGTGTGTACGCCGGGCTGATGCCGCCGCACGCCGTGTACAGCGATAACTTGCCGATGGGGATGCCCATGCCGCCGACGCCCTGATCGCCAAGGCCGAGAATGCGCTCGCAATCACTGACGACGATGACTTTGACGTTGTCTTTGGTGACGTTGTTGAGGATTTCGTCGATGCGGTCCTTGTCGGCGATGCTGATGAACAAGCCGCGATGACTGCGGTAGATGCGGGAAAATTCCTGGCAGACCTTGCCGACGGTGGGGGTGTAGATGATCGGCAGCATCTCGTCGAGGTGGTCGTCGACGACGCGGTAGAACAGTGTTTCGTTGGAGTCCTGGATCGAGCGCAGGAAGATGTGTTTGTCCAGGTCGGTCACGCAGGCCTGGTACTGGTGATAGGCGCGGCTCGCCTGTTGTTCGATGGTTTCGACGCGTTCGGGGAGCAGGCCTTGCAGGGCCAGGGCTTCGCGTTCGTCGAGGCTGAAGGCTGTGCCTTTGTTCAGCAGTGGAGTGCCCAACAACGTGGGACCGGCGAAAGGGACTTGCAAGGTGCGATCAGTGGCATGGGTCATGTCTGTCTCCTGTGCTTATTGTATTTTGAATTCAATGTACACCTTTGGCACGGAAAGCCAACCGTGGGGGGCGCTCACAATTCATCGGACCTGCATATGGCCTGGTAGGACCGCGATCATCCAGTAGGACCGGCTTTAGCCGGGAAAGCGTCAGGTGTCTCGCTGCAAATCTTGTGTTGTACATACCGGCCTCTTCCCGGCTGAAGCCGGTCCTACTAGACACCGCGTACAGCCAGGAAATTGGCTCACGCCGCTTACCCTGGGGGACCGGCTTTAGCCGGGAAAGCGTCGGGTGTCTCGCTGCAAATCTTGTGTTGTACATACCGGCCTCTTCCCGGCTGAAGCCGGTCCTACAGATACACTGCGATCATCCCGTAGGACTGGCATTAGCGAGTCCCGCTGACACCATCGCCCACATGACTATCAACCTGCCATCACCCTCAGGCAAAATGCCGGATCTTTGTAGGAATCATCCCCAGGAGTGGTCGGAATGCGTTTGTTCAGTTTAAGAACCCTGCTGGTCTGCACCGCTTTAGCCTCATGCCTAAGCATGGTCGGCGCGCAGGCGGCGTCCAAAACCAAACCTGCGCCGAAACCTTCTGGGCAAAAAGTCGCGATGCTCGGCGGCAAATTCGCCTTCACCCTGCCGAAGGACTATGTCAAAGGCCCGATGGAAGAGATCGATGCCAAGGCCAGGGCCGCGGGCGTGACCGGCTCGCTGTACATGAACAAGCCGGCCAAGCGCGTGGTGATCATCACCGAAGCGCCGTTGCCCAATGACCAGAAGGTCGGCGCCAACGACAAGCCAACCCTCGACGGCATCATCGCCGACACGCTGCAACAGCAGCAGTCCAGCTACAAGGATTTCAAGAAGCTGGGCGAGAAGAAGATCGTACGAAAAGGCCTCGGCATGCGTCAGCTTGATATCTCAGGCAGCGTAGACGGCGGCCGCGTGTTGAGCACGACGATTACGGCGGCCTACGGTAAACGCACGGCAATGGTCAACGTCATCTCCCTGGCGAAGGATGCCAAGGCCCACGCCGAGGTGGTGAAGGGCGTGACCGGCGGGAAATGAGGAGTGCTGCTTTTTGGGCAGCGATTGCAGCCGAAAAAGTAGCGATTCCAGCCCCCCGTCATCAGACGCGGGTAAACGACAACAGAGGCTGAGTTACTTGGGCAGCGTCAGTTCGCTCCCGCCCGGATGCGCCTTGATGACGCTGTAAGGCAGGACCGACCATTCCGGACCTTCACACGCGCGCGCAACACGTGCGAAAGACGGACCGAAAACGATGCCTTTTGCAGTGAAATACCACGACGGAAATTCCCAGACCGACGGGTCGGTGTAGTCGCAGTCGTCTTCGGTAGCAGGCTTCACCATGTCTGCAGGATGCGCCGCTTTCAACTGGTCAACGAGCCAAGGGGCGAAGACTTTGCTGCGGTAGTCGGAATACGTGTCGAAACTCGTGCCACCTTCTTCATCACGTTCGTAGTGAAACGGCGCGCCCTTGCCGACCCAAACCACATCTTCCAGCGTTAAGGCGTTACCCGTGCGGGCATCGAGGTTGAGCGGCGAGTCGCCAAAATCAGGGTGCGCGCCGCCGCAATCGTAATCGGTGAAGACGCTCAGGCTCACAATGCCGGGCGCAAGCAAGCGCGGCGTGACCGTCTGGGCAAAGTCGCCGCCGTTGCGACTCGCATTGAGCATGCACTGGTGATAGCTGACAACCTCTTGCCACAGGCGGGAGCGCAGCTGCTGATTGATAGGTGCAGCCTGCTCGGGCGAATAACCCGATGTGATTGCAAACATCGAGACGCCCGATTCCGGCTCGACCCACCACTGCAGCGAATGGCCCATAAACGTAGCTGTTTTATCCGACTTGAGCGGCAGGTGCGTGAGCCGCAGGTAGTCGTAAGCCGACTGCTTGTAGATGTCCTGCCAACCCGATTCGGCGGAAGCATCTGGCGCGGTGATAGCGCGTTCGGCCAGTTGCACCTTGTAGGACTTGCCCTTGCTGCTCCAGTCCCCGGTCCAGCTCGCGTCCGGATTTTTATGAAGGACCAGCTTCGGCAACCCGGCCTCATCGTCGTAGCTCAGGCCTTCGGTCAGCGTCAGATCATTCCCTTTTGAGGTGCCGGACAGCGGCAGGTCCTTGTGGTACTTCTCGTAGAAATAGCGACCCGTCACATCTTCCGGGCTGGTGAGATCCAGCTCGACGACGATGGGCGATTTTCCCAGGGTGCCTGTCATCACATGGACCGCATTCTCGGCGTGCAGCGTGAATGGCGCGACCAGCGCGGCGAGGCAGGTGATACGCAAAACGGAGAGAGAAACAGGCATCAGACGTCCCTTGTGATGATGCTAACGAGTGGGGCCAGTAATCTCCCGAATCGCGGAGCGTCTGGCAAGGGCCAGCCGTGATTTCTCAAAGCCTGACGGCGCCCTCACCGCTTGCCCTCAACCGCCATCCGCACCGCGAACCCGAACAACACCGTGCCCATCAGCCAGCGCTGCACCGCCGCCCAACCGGGCTTCTGGGTCAGAAACATGGCGATGGAGCCCGCCGCCATGGCAACCATGGCGTTGACGCTCAGGCTGACCACAATCTGCGCGCTGCCCAGGATCAGCGACTGGCTGAGCACGCCAGTGCCGTCGCCGACGGTGATGAATTGCGGCAGCAGCGACAGGTAAAGCACCGCCACCTTGGGATTGAACAAGTTGGTCATCAGGCCCATCAGGAACAACTGCCGGTTGCTGTCCTGGGGCAAATCCTTCACTTGAAACGGCGAGCGACCGCCCGGTTTCACGGCCTGCCAGGCGAGGTACAGCAAATACACGGCACCGGCCATGCGCAGCGTGTCGTAGGCATAAGGAACTGCCATCACCAACCCGGTGATGCCGAACGCCGCGCACAGCATGTAGAAGATAAAGCCCACCGCCACGCCGCTGAGGGAGATCAGTCCCGCCTTGCGTCCTTGTGAGATGGATCGCGAAATGACGTAAATCATGTTCGGCCCTGGTGTCAGCACCATGCCGAGGGCGATCAGGGAAAAAGCGATGAGGTTTGAGAGTTCGGGCATCAGAGGCTCCTGCCGGCGTGATCGAATGCATCCGGGCCGTGCCGAATGGCAGGCATATTTCAGCCAACCTACGTAGAACCGTCTATACACAGATGGCCGGAAAACACGCCATGACAGACGGCGTCCGTCACTTATCCCAACGGCACCTGCACCCGCGCACCCTCCGACGGCGCACGGTGTAAATTATTTGTCCAATAGTGGCTAAATGCTCTTCCCAGTACCCCGTCGGCGGGGGACACTCGCAGCGTTGGTCGTGACCGATGTGGCTGTCGGGATGCTGCGTTATTACCCAGTAGAGCGCTATGAACACTCCGGTCCAAAAAGGTCTCTCCTACGCCAGACGCATGTACTTGCCGCGCAGCATCGGCCTGGGCATTGGGTTCTTCGCGGTGGCTGCAGCGCTGTACCCTTCTCACCCACCGACCTGGGTGTGGATCGCCATGATCGCCCACGGTTATGGCTGGCCGCACATGGCTTTTCTGCTCGCCAAGCGTTCACCTCAGCCTTATGTCGCCGAGCGCCGCAACCTGATCTACGACTCGCTGGGCGGCGGTTTCTGGGCGGGCGCCATGGGGATCAGCCCGCTGCCCACCGTGACGGTGCTGTCGATGATGGCGATGAATAACATCGCGGCCGGTGGTTTACGGCTGTTTATGTTGGGTTCGCTGGCGCAAATCGCGGGCGCCCTGGTGTCGTACAAGATTTTCCTGCCGGCGCTGTTCCCCCACGTCTCTCAGCTGCAGCTATTCGCCTGCCTGCCCATGCTGGTGATCTACCCGATGGCCATCGGGCTGGTCTGTTATCAGGTCGCGGTGCAACTCTCGAAGAGCAAGAAGGCGCTGGAAAAACTCAGCGCCACCGACAGCCTTACAGGGCTCATGAACCACGGCGCGTGGAAGGATCGACTGACGCTGGAGTTCGAGAAATGCCAGAAGCTCAACCGCCAGCACAGCGTGGCGCTGATTGACATCGACCACTTCAAGACCATCAACGACACCTACGGCCACATCACCGGCGACAACGTGCTCAAGCAACTGAGCAACGCGCTGTCCGCCAGCCTGCGACAGACCGATATGGCAGGCCGTTACGGCGGCGACGAGTTCTGCGTCATCTTCCCCGACACCACCCTGGCCCAGGCCACCGAAATACTCGAACGCCTGCGGCGTACGGTTCATGACCACGCCCACTCGGCCCTCCCCGATCTCAAGCTGAGCCTGAGCATCGGCGTCGCGGCCTACGGCGCGCACCAGACCGACGCCGCCATGTGGCTGCACGAAGCCGACATATGACGCAAAAAGCGCCGGGCGCAATCGTGTCACTCCGGCGCAGCCATCCAGCGACGTGCGCGCGCGCGAGGGTGCGGCGTTGGGGTGAATTCAGCGCTTCGTGCGCATCAACGTTTCGAACAACGTAGGGACATCCGTTTCCTTCAGGTAGGCGCCGATGATCTCTCGAAGGGAACGTAAAGGCTCCCTATTAAAAGGGGCCGTTTCATCCGCTGATTCAAGCGCGGCGCGACTATCAGGCGTCGTACCTTTCAGGAAGGGTAGGCCGGTAGAAAGATCGTATGTTTGCGCTGAAACGTTCTTGATCCAGTTCTTGTGATCAAGAGAAAAGTGATCAAACTGCCGGCCGAAGTCGGGTACAACGTCCCCTTTTTCCGAGAACTTGTTGACGATCTGCTCCAGGAAACCAAAGTTCAGACTACTCATCGGGCTGTAATCGACATCCAGTGCAAAACGCAGAAAGTCACGGTCTACGACTGTCGTACTGAGAGCACTTCCATTCAATATCCGATGGGCCGTCTTGGCGCTTTCCTCATTGAAGGAATAAGACACCTCGTGCCCTTCAGTATCAAACCGTTTGAGAGGCCGCTGCGGGATGATTTCGCATCCATTGTCCGATTTCCGGTAATAAGCAATGGACCAAGCCAGATCGTCCACGTAGGCAAGGTCGGCGCCTTTTACATTTGCGAATTCATAAACCGCAGAGAGTAGATTCCGATCTTCGGGTAACAGGAACAGTGTGGGGAATAACGTCGATAAGTTAGGATCGTATGCCACTGTGGTGGGCTCAACCGCATGCCCTTCGAAGAGCCGCGACATCATCAGCCCCCTTCCGCTGAGAGTGACAGGCGACTCGGGGGTTTGCTGCACTTCATGAAGCGAGGCGCCCACAACCCTCTTGATCTCGGGTTGGGTGATCGTCATCAAAGAGGTGGACTGAACATTGGTATTTTCTGGAATTGAAATGCTCATCACACATACTCTGCTTGAGGCCGTCTTCGCCTAGGTGAGGACGGCCTGAGTTTTACTCAGTTACCTATTTTTGCGTTAATCCGGGACCAGGTGCCCGGAAATCATGGAAGCATTTCTGCCGAGTTGTGAATCTGGTTGAGCAGTTCTTTAGGTGTGACTGTTTCAAATATCGCAACAAGGCTGTCGCCCAACATAAGCGGCCCGTACAACCCTTCTTCCCGATCCAGATGCGTTTGCTGCACGTCGCGGTAGGCCTCGGGGTAGATGCTTTTTTCGATCGGCAGCAGGCGGTCGTAATGTTCCAGCAAACCGTGGAAGACGATGCGCCGTTCGGTGACGCCGCGAGTGGTGGCGATCAGTTTGATGAAGAAATCCGAGTCGCTCTGGCGCATGGCTTCGTACGCGGCGTAACGCTCCGCCAGGGTGTACGCGCCGGTCTCGTCGAACACCACGCAACACAGGTCCTGACGCGAACGTGAGCCAAAGGGGTTGTTGGCCGCGCGCCGGCGATTGCTCTGCGCCAGCGCGAACGCTACCGCCCGTTCGGCTTCGTTCATCCGCTCCGCGCTGCCCAGGCTGGAAAGATCATCCAGCGCGGGCGCCTGACGCCCCAGTCGCTCGACCTCCGCGCTGAAGGTGGCAAACACCCCGTGGGGCCCGAGCCATTGCTTGTGCAGCTCGCTCAACTGGTCTCGGGACAGTTGGCTTTGCTCATCGACCAATTGCTGAAACGCGCTTGACGCGTCCACATTAAAGTCTGCATCGATGCACGGTTGCTTCAAGGGCTCAGACGTTGCGATTTGAAGGGTCATCGATTTCATCCTTATTATTGATCGTTATTGTAGGTGCATCATCGCGAACACTTCGTGGGAAGACATCGAAGTGCCGAAAACAGGGTCATCACTCAAAGGATCACTTATTACGGCGCCAGCGTCATCGCGGCAACGTAAAGGCCGAAGACAGCTTTAAAAGTTCAGTGATTAAATCGGGTTAATTATGCACTTACCGCTCGACGGAACAATCCGTCAGATGTAGGGGTGGTGCCAGTTTTTTCTTGCGCGCTGCCGAAACGTGCAGAGCGATGAGCTGCGCCCGATTGCTGACTTCGTTCTTCCTGAGCAAGGCCGACACATGGTCGCGGGCCGTGTAATCACTGATCCCCAGCCGCTGGGCGATCGCTTTGTTGGTGTGCCCCTGAAGCACCAGCTGAAGGACTTCCTGCTCTCTGGGGGTGGTTTTTTTCAATGGTCTACGTTTGCGTTGTTCTTCTATCATTGGCCCTCAACAGTCTCCGCGACGTGCCGACCCTGGCGGTAACTCAGCCATGGCCGTAATAGTGTTCTTATTGATTTTTAAATCTCTAACGGTTAGAGAATGTGCACAGTCAAGCCCGGTTAATAACCGAACAATGATAAGTAAAGTTTCCTACAAATATTGGCGAAACATCCCCACTGAACCAGCAGACAATTGATCCACGCACGACCCAATGCAGAGCCATGTGGTTATATAACAGCGGGTGAGTTGTATAGACGGGGGACAATAAACGCTGCAAATGATAATTACAATCATCTGTTACAAATCAGCGGATCAATCTCGTTTGAAATGGCACGGATTTGAAATCCGCACCCTCATGTCGACAAGGGGCGCCATTGCGACGCCCCCTGCCCTGTCAGTTTCCAGCCTGTACCACCCGCGGATCATCGACCTGCATGCCCTTGCGCAGGCCAAAGAACATGGCCGTCACCAGACCGACCGCACCCATGATCACGCAGTAGCCGACGCACACCCACGGGCTCCATGGCATCAAGGCGATCAGCGCCAGCGGCGTGGTGCTTGCCCACAGGGCGTAGCTGATGTTGTAGGTCAATGAGATGCCGGAGACGCGAATGTTCGCCGGAAACAGTCCGACCATGACCGAAGGCACGACGCCGACAATGCCGCAGGCCAGCCCGGCCACCGCGTAAGCGAGGCTCAATGGCAGCCAGTGACTGACCAGACTTGCGTAGAGCACGCCGACGCCGACGGGCAGCAACAGGCTGTAAAGCACCACCCCGCGCCAGGCGCCGATTCGGTCGACCAGCATGCCGGCCAACACGCAGCCGATATTGAGAAAGACGATACCCACGCTGCTGAGGGCGAACGTGTCGCTGGGGGCCATGCCGAAACGCTGCTGCATCACCGTAGGCGTGATGACCACCAGCGTCACGACGGCGGACGTCAGCACGCAGGTCAGTAACGCAGCCGGCAGCAGAGATTGCCGATGTTGACGCAGGACGGCGCGCAGCGGCAGCTCAGTCATGCCCTCGCGCTGGGCGTGCATCGCCATGAACACCGGGGTTTCGCTGAGCCAGCGGCGCAGCCACACGCCGATAACGCCGAAGACCCCGCCCAGCAGAAACGGGATGCGCCAGGCGTAATCGAGAATTTCCGCGTGGCTGAAGACCTTCGCCAGCCAGGTCGCCGTCAGTGCACCGATGAGGTAGCCGAAGGTCAGCCCGGCCTGCAAAACGCCCAACGCATAACCGCGATGGCCCTTCGGTGCGTGCTCGGCGACGAACACCCAGGCGCTTGGCACTTCGCCGCCCACGGCTGCGCCCTGAAGGATGCGCAGCGCCAGCAGGATCAACGGGGCCCAGTAGCCGATGTCGGCATAGGTCGGCATCACACCGATCAGCAGACACGGCAGCGCCATCATCAGGATACTGAGGCTGAACACCCGCTTGCGACCCAGTTTGTCGGCGAAGTGCGCCATCAGAATCCCGCCCAGCGGGCGCGCCAGGTAGCCGGTGACAAAGATGCCGAAGCTTTGCAGCAGGCGCAGCCACTCGGGCATTTCCGGCGGGAAGAACAACTGACTGAGCGTCAGGGCGAAAAACACGAAGATGATGAAATCGTAGATTTCCAGCGCCCCGCCCAGTGCCGCCAGACCCAGGGTTTTGTAGTCTCCCCGGCTGATGGGTTGTGGGCGTGGTCGAAGAATGGCTGTCATGAAAGACCCCAAATCACAGGTTGAAACGCACGCGGGTGCGACAAAGGCGCGCAGGATAACAAAGCTGACGGCCTGCGGGCGGATCGCTGACGGCTGACGCGTTTCAGCAGCTGATTTAAAAATTCACCGTCGCCGACACCCGCGCCGTACGCGGTGCGCCGAGGAACAGGTAATCGTCCCCCAGGTATTCGCCCGCGTCGCGCCAGTAGCGCTTGTCGAAGAGGTTATCCACGGTCAGGCGCAAGACCGTGTCGTAGCCCTCGATTTTCGTGCTGTAGCGACTGCCCGCGTTGAACACTGCGTAGTCATCGACTTTCACCGAGCCTTCGCGGTTGGCGTATTTGCTGGCGCTGTATTGCACGCCGCCAAGCAACGCCAGCCCCTGAATCGGCAGTGCGTAATCGGCTGACAGGCTCCCGCGGAATTTGGGCACGTTGATTGCCTGATGATCTTCGTAAGCCGCGGTGCCGCTGTCTTCAACCCGCGCGCGAATGGCCGCGACGCTGGCCGACATCTGCAACTGCGAGGTCACGTAACCATTGGCGCTCAGCTCGACGCCGGTGTTTTTCTGCTGGCCCTGCTGGACGAAGGTCAGGCTGCCGTCGTCGCTGGGTTTCGAATACTGATACGCCTGGCGGGTCTGGAATACGGCAGCGGTGAAGCTCATGCGGCGCCAGTCGTATTTGACCCCGGCTTCCAGTTGACGTGAGATCGTCGGCGCGAGGATTTCCCCGACATTGCTGTCGAACACCGATGCCGTGCCGCCCAGAGACAGCCCTTTGCTGTAGCTCGTGTACAGCGAAACGTTGTCGATCGGCTTGTAAATCAGCGCGGCCTGGGGCAGAAAGATCGAGCGCTCGGTATGGCGGTTGTCGCTGCCGTCCTCGTTGTAGGCCTTTTCATCGAGCTTCACCTCACGCCCGCCGATGACCGTCTGCCAATGCTCGTTGAAACGGATGCGGTCGGTGGCGAAGAGCCCGTACTGGCGGCTGTCCAGGCGCCGTTCGGTGTGGCCCACGGACAGGTCCGACGGTGCGAAGGTGTCCGGCGTCTTGTGGATGTTGCCGGAGCCGACGTATTCGCTGAAATACGGCCGGGTGTCGACCGTGCGCCGGAACGCGGTGCTGCCGAAGGTCAGCTCATGCTTGAGCCAGCCGGTGTCGAACAGGCCGGTCATGGACGCTTCGACTTCATCGTTGCGTCGCGTGTCGTCCGGACTGCGGAAATCGTAGATGTCGTAACCGCCGCTGGGCGTGAAGTGCCCGGTCAACGGCTCGGCAGGGCAGTCGCTCTGGTAATAGCAGCCGTAGGCGAAAGCGCTGTAATCGTCGATGACCACGCGGCTGCGTGAAGCGCTGAGGCTGGCTTTCCAGTCGTCGCTGAGGCGGTATTCGTAGCGGCCGTTCATGTTCAGCGAGTCGATGCCCACCGGGTTCGAGCCGTTTTGATAGCCCAGCAGTTTGCGCGGCGAAGCGTCGTGGGGCAGCGCGGTGCCGCCCAGCAGTTGATAGCCCGGCACCGAGCGCTGTTCTTTGGTCTGGTATTCGACGTCGAGCTGCAGGGTGGATTGGTCGTTGATGTTCCAGTCAAATGCGAGGGAGGCGAAATCCCGCTGACCATTGGCGTGCTCGACGTAGGAGCGGATGTCCTCGTGGGCAACGTTGGCGCGCAGGCCGAATTGCTTCTCGCTGCCGAACCAGCCGCCGACGTCCGTGGCGATGTAGCGCTCGCCGTGCTCGTTGGTCGAGACCGTCACCGAGCGCACGTCTTCCGGGCGTTTAGTCTGGTAATTGATCACGCCCGCCGGCTCCGACACGCCGCTCTGCAGGCCCGAGAGCCCCTTGAGCAGCTCGACCTGTTCCTTGTTTTCCAGCGCCACGTTCTGCTCGCCGGTGATGCTCCGCCCGTTGATGCGGTAGCTGTTGGCCGCGTTGAGCGAGAAGCCGCGCACGACGAAATTCTCGTAATAGCCCACCGGTGCATAGCTGTCGCCCACCGACGCGTCGTTGCGCAGGACATCGCTGAGCAGCTTGGCCTGCTGGTCCTTCAGCCGCTCGGCGGTGAACACCGAAATCGACGCCGGCGTGTCGCGCAGCGGCGCTTCACTGAAACCGCCAACCGACGCGCCACTCGCCTGATAAATCGACTCCTGCTCCCCCGTCACGCGCAGTGCATCCAGGGTCACGGGCTCGGCTTCCTGGGCCGCCAGCCATGGCGAAGCGAAAGCGATACTCAACGGCAACAGCCGACGGGTGAAGCCGGCAGCGGGACGGGACGAGGTGATCATCGGCGAGTGAATTCCTGGTGATGGGCAGTCGGGCAACGAGAAACACAGGCCAGTTCGGCGGCGCCTCTTTTACGTTCTGCGCGGAATTTTTACAACCGGGATTGGTGTGGAATTCGGTGTGCAGGTGACTTTTGTATGACCGGCTTCAGCCGGGAAGACTGCGGCACTGATGAGAGAGATGCGTCGAATTTACCGGCCGCTTCCCGGCTGAAGCCGGTCCTACAGTCCCTTTCTGGCCGACATAGCAATTTCGAATGAGACGAGCTTTTGTAGGACCGGCTTCAGCCGGGAAGACTGCGGCACTGATGAGAGAGATGCGTCGAATTTACCGGCCGCTTCCCGGCTGAAGCCGGTCCTACAGTCCCTTTCTGGCCGACATCGCGATGTTGAAGAACGAGCTTTTGTAGGACCGGCTTCAGCCGGGAAGACTGCGGCAGTGGCGAAGCAACTGCGTCGGATGTACCAGCCCCTTCCAGGCTTAAGGGGGTCCTACTAGATGCAGTTAATCAGGCGCTTGGGCGATAATTTCAAGGTAGGGCTATTGCTCCACCTTCAACCCGACCTTCAGCAACTTCCCATTGTCTTCATCCGTCAGCACATACACATACCCATCCGGCCCTTGTCGCACGTCGCGAATGCGGGACTTGAGCTCGCCGAGCAAACGCTCTTCGTGCACCACCTTGTCTTCCTTGAGCTCCAGGCGGATCAGCTCCTCCGATGCCAGCGCGCCAATGAAGACGTTGTGGTCCCACGCCTTGAATGTGCTTGAGTCGTAGAACGCCATGCCGCTGATGCCTGGGGACTTCTCCCACACGTGGAAGGGGTTTTTCACGCCCTCCACTACCTTGCCCTTGGACTCGGAAATAGGCTCGCCGCTGTAGTCGATGCCGAAGGTCGAGATGGGCCAGCCATAATTGCCGGCGCGTTCGATGATGTTGATTTCGTCCCCGCCACGCGGACCGTGCTCGTTGGTCCACAGCGTGCCGGTCCAGGGGTTGAGCGCGGCGCCCTGTTGATTGCGGTGACCGTAGCTCCAGATTTCCGGCCGAACGTTTTTCTGGCCGACAAAGGGGTTGTCCTTGGGCACGGTGCCGTCGGGGTACAGGCGCACGACCTTGCCCTGCAGTTTGTCGAGGTCCTGAGCCGTGGCCCGTTCGTTGTTTTCGCCCAGGGCGATGAACATGTAGCCCTCGCGATCAAAGACGATGCGCGAGCCGAAGTGGTTGCCCACCGACAGTTTCGGCTGCTGCTGGAAAATGCGCGTGAAGCCTTCCAGCTTGGTCATGTCCTCAGAGAGCCTTGCGCGCCCCGCCGCCGTGCCGCCGGTTTTTCCGTCGCTCGCGGCCTCGGAGTAGGTCAGGTACACCATGCGGTCCTTGGCGAAATCCGGAGACAGCTCGACATCCAGCAAACCGCCCTGCCCTTGCACCCAGACCTTCGGCACGCCGGAGATCGGCGCCGACAGCTTGCCGTCAGGCATCACCCGACGCAGATTGCCCGTACGCTCGGTGACCAACATTCCTTGGGAGTTCGGCAGAAACGCCACCGCCCAAGGATGCTGCAACCCGCCGACGACCTCATCGACGGTCAGCGTGCCAGCCTCGCTTTGATAGGTCGCAGCAGTGGCCTGCACGGAGAGGCCCAATAATGCGGAGGCGCATAAGGTCGCCAGCAATGTCTTGCGGAGGGCGAGCTTGTAAAAAGGGGTGGCGCGCAACATAGGCGGTTCCTTCTGAAATGGAAGAGAGGCTGGCAGTGATTTCAGTTAGTGCGGCGTTCGGTATCGCCGGAAGGCCGGGCGGGTTGCTGCCGGGTCGGATAACCGTTGCCGATGCCACCGTTTTCAAGGGTGGGCGGACGTGGCTGCGTCGGTCCGAGATTCGGGCCACCGACACGTGGCGCGATGGACTCGGTGCCCTGACGACTGTTGGGATTGGCACGGCGCACGGCGCCGTTATCGGGAACGTTGATCGAGCGGCTCGGGTAAGCGGCGGCCGCCAGAAGCGGCGGCGAGTGCGCGGTGTGATCATCGGCCTGCGCCAGCCCGGCGGACAACAGTCCGCCGAGCAAGACGACGGCGAGGCGTCGCGGAAAACTGTTCATCATTTACCTTCTGTGGGATGGGTAACGATTCCGGTCTTTGATGGCGATCGAGCGCGTAGGTTCGCGCTGTCACGGTGGATGAGCAACGTGTAGGACCTTTCGCTTTGTAACAAGAATAGTCGCCGACCCGCCGGATCGTCCCATGCGCCGACACTTCGTCGTCCGCTGCACGATTCTTCCAGACCTGCCGTAAGCGGCGCGGTAACGTACTCAAGCTTGACCGCCTACCCAAACCCGCTACCCCTTCCGAGGCCCCGCGATGTCCGACCGCAACTGGATCGAGCTCAAGCAGGACGCCACGTCCGGCATCGAGACAGTGCGCGCGCATTTCGAGGGCCATGCCTACGATCCCCACTGGCACGACAGCTTTCTGGTGGGCATCACCGAACAGGGTCTGCAGCAATTCAATTGCCGTCGACAGCAGCACAACAGCACGCCGGGAAAAGTGTTCCTGCTCGAGCCGGGCGACATCCACGACGGCACGGCCCCGGAAGCGGGCGGCTTTACCTACCGCACGTTGTACCTGGACCCGCGCTGGCTGGACCGGGAGTTACGCGCGCAGTTTGAAGAAGCGCCGGACAACGCCCAGCTCAGCTTCGCGGCAACGCTGGCGGACGACCCGCGCCTCGCCATCGCGACGGCCGACGCCTTCGAAGCGATACACCACGACGAACTGCGCATCGTGCGCCAGACCGCACTGGACCACCTGCTGGCCAACCTGACCAGCCACTTGCGCTGGCGCACCTTGATCGACCCCGATCCCCGCCTGCCACTGGTGGCCCAGCGAGCGCGTGACTATCTGCACAGCCATTTGCAGCAGGACATTGGCCTGGACGATCTGGCGCAAGTGACCGGCGTCGATCGTTTCCGCCTGAGCCGCGCGTTCAAGGCCGCGTTCGGCCTGGCGCCCCATGCCTACCTGATCCAGCTGCGCCTGACCCGCGCCCGCCATCTGCTGGCCCGGGGCGAGGCGCCTGTCAGCGTCGCGGCTGCCCTGGGTTTCGCGGATCAAAGCCATCTGGGCCGCTGGTTCCAGCGCGCCTATCGCATGACCCCGGCTGACTACCGCCGACGCTGCTCAATTGTTCCAGACTGACCGCCCACGGCGCGCGGATCATTGCTCCACGATCAATGACCGCCGAGTGGCCTTATGCAAACCCTCCTGCCCTTTCTGCTGTTCGCTTTCGTCGCGTCCATCACGCCCGGCCCGACGAACATCCTCGTACTGACCAACAGCTCGCGCCACGGCCTGCTCCGCACACTGCCGATTGTCCTCGGGGCCTGCGCCGGTGCGGCGTTGCTGGTGCTGATGGTCGGCACCGGGCTGGGCGACGTGCTGGCGCGGCATCGACAGGTGCAGACGCTGATGTCATGGGTCGGCATCGCCTGGATGACCTGGCTGGCGTGGCAGATATTCAGCGCGCCCGCCGAAGCGATCGACCCGACGCAACGCCGCAGCGGCCCGACCCTGGGCCTGTGGGGCGCGGCGAGCCTGCAGTGGGTGAACCCGAAAACCTGGATGATGGCGCTGGCCGTGGTCAGCGTGTTCGCCGGCACCGACGCCGATCGCATGCTGCGGGTGATATGGCTGTCGCTGGCGTTCTTCCTGGTGTCGATCCCGTGTATGAGCGCCTGGGCCTGGCTTGGCGTCAGCGCCGCGACATTCTGCCGCTCGGCGCAGAGCATGAAGCGCTTCAATCAGGCGATGGCGGTGCTGTTGCTGGTATCGGCGTGGTTGACGTTGGTGGTGTGAAGGGTGGGCAGCAACGCGCGGGTCGGCGTGATTTAATGCGCGCTGAATTCCTGATCCGGACTGACCATGGCTCGCTTCTACGACGCTCGCGGCAATATCTACGCGGTGGTTGCTCCCGATGCCCTGCGCACCCTCGGCGTCCCTCTGCCCCAGTCACCGATAGAAGCCGCCACTGGCCGCCACACCTGGACCGCTCAAGCCGTCGCGGCGATCTGTGACTGGCCCGCTGGCCAGCGTCCACCGGGGAGCAAATCTCACCGCTCGGACGGTCTTCTGGTCGGCCCGTTTCAGGACACCGCGCCGTTCGACCTATTGATCGTCAACACCGACGGCACCCTCGCTGAACGCAGCGGCAACGGCCTGACCATCTTCGCTCAATCACTCAAAGACTCAGCCCTTGGCACCGACAGCGCGCCATTCAGCCTGCGCGTTCATCACGACAATGCTGACATGCCCAGCCCCGTAGCAACCCAGGCGGTTTCTGCAACCGTCGACGGCGTGAACGGGTTCTGGCTGGACATCGGCGCCCCCACTTTCGGCCCACAGGCGGTGGGCGCGACAGGAGCCGGTGTCGGTAAGGCGATGCTCAATGAGCGGGAGATTAACCGGGTCGAGCGTATAGCGGCGTTGCACCCCGCATGGCAGACCAGCGTGTTCGTCAGGGTGGGCAACCCCCATTGCGTCACGCTGGTGGCGGATGTGGATGATCTGCCCGGCTTCGCAAACCTTCACCAAACCGAGTTGAACGCCGCCCTGACCCGCATCGCCTTCGTCGCCGGCGAATCAGGGAGCGGCGACCCCTGCCCTGGCGGAGTCAATCTGCAATGGGCCGCGCGTTCGGGGCCAAACCGCATCACAGCGCGGGTGTTTGAACGGGGCGAAGGCCCGACGGCGTCATCGGGCACCAGCGCCAGCGCGGTCGCGTCGGCAGCGTGGTTCTGCGGCTGGGTCCAAGCGGGTCTGGTGGACGTGGTGATGCCCGGCGGCACCGCACCGTTGCGCCTGATCGAGCGCGACGGGCAGTTGCAGCAGGTGCAGTTATTCGGGACGGCGCGAGTCAAGGCCTGACGCTGACCTACTCCCCAATGTCCTCATTCCACAGCTCGGGCTTGTCCGCGATGAACTGCTTCATCAGTCCGACGCACGTCTTGTCGTGCAGCACATTCACGTCCACGCCACGGGACTTGAGCAATTCCTCCTCACCCATGAACGTCTCGTGTTCGCCGACGATGATTTTGCGGATGCCGTACAGCAGGATCGCGCCACTGCACATCGCGCAGGGCGACAGGGTCGTGTAAAGCGTGGCTTCGCGATAAACGCGGGCGGGCTGGCGACCGGCGTTTTCGAAGGCGTCCATCTCGCCGTGCTTGATGGCGCTGCCTTCCTGGACGCGACGATTGTGGCCACGGCCGATGATCTTGCCGTCGTGGACGATGACCGAGCCGATGGGAACACCGCCTTCGTCCAGGCCCTTCTGCGCTTCATCAATGGCCGCTTGCATGAACGGGTCCATGGTCTCTCCTTTCCTTCGTGACGGGGATGATCGAAAAAACGCTTCATAAAAAAGCGCGCTCAAGGCTTGGCTTTTTTCAATGCGTTGTCCAGCGCGGTGGACACGTAAACCTTGAGCAGCTCGCTGGAGCGGTCCTTCATGTCAGCGCCGACATCGCGCTGCTTGTTGCGGAATTTGTTGGCGACGTCCGGCGCCGGGTCTGCGGCGTCCAGTGCCTTCAGCTCTTCAGGGCTAAAGGATGCGGCGTAGGCGGCCGCGAGGTTTCGGTCCCATTCCTGCTGATACTGCGGCTGCAGGCTTTGCAGTTCGTCCTGCACGATTTCCTGGGCCTTGGTGCGGCCGACGGTCTCGACGATCGTGGCGAAGGTCACCGTGTGGGACGCGACCTGATAACCCAGCCAGCCCAGGCTTTCGCCCAGATGCCGCTCCTGCACGAAGGTCAGCGCGGAATCCCCGGCCACGGGTGCGGGAGCGGGGGCGGTTTCGCCGGCCAATGCCACGCTCTGCAGGGCCATCACCGCCACTAAAGTCAGCCCGAGTGACGCCTTCATCATCGTCATTGCTGTCGATCTGCAATATTCCATGTCCTCTCCCGGCGACTTTTTATCGGTGATCAACGCTTTGATTGTCTGCTGGACGCTAACAGTTGAGGGGCGAGATATCCATCGGTGAGCGATCTCTGGCCGAACGATGCATACCTTGTGGGACCGGTTTTAGCCGGGAAGAGGCCAGCGCGTACGCCGTGAGTTCTGCATTGAAATGCCTGACGCCTTCCCGGCTGAAGCCGGTCCTACGGGAATTGCGTATCTTGTGATTCTGCTGAACGACCCAGCGCCCATTGCTGCGCGGTCATGCGGTAAATTCTCACGCCCTGCCGGTGATACTGGCTGTGAACGAACCCGCCGAACCCGAGCTTCTGAATCACTTTAACCGACGCGAAATTGGCCGGTTGAACGATGGCGATCAGCGACGGCACCTGCAGCTCTTCAAAACCATAAGCCAGAGCGCTGCGCGCCGCTTCAGTGCCCAGGCCTTTCCCCCAGAACCCGGTGGCGAGCCGATAGCCGATCTCGATCTCGTCCTTCCCATCGACCCGCTCGGCATTGAGACCGCAGAAGCCGGCCAGGGTTGAGGTGGATTTTTCCACCACCGCCCACGGACCGAAGCCGCGCTCACGGTAGGAAATCCGGCACCAGTCGATGAACTCCCCTGTCGCCTTTTCCGACAACACGCCCGCCACCGAATGACGCATCACCTCGGCATCGCCCAGAATCTGCGCCAGCGCCGGGGTGTCGTCAGGGGTGAGTTCGCGCAGGATCAGGCGTTCGGTATGAAGGGGAAGGCATAAAGGGTTCATGAAGCGTGACTCGTACATGAACAGGGTTGCCTGTGGGACAAGCGGCAGCCCGCTTGCCCACAGCTTGAAGGGAAAGCGCTTACAGGCCGGCTTTCACCTTGCTGGCCACCTCAGCTGGCACCCAGGAAGACCAGACTTCCGGGTGATCCTTCAAGAAGCTTTTCGCCACAACGCTGGGCTCCTGGCGCTTCTCGCTCATCTCGCCCAAAGTCTTGTTCAACTGGTCGATGGGCAGGTCCACCTTCTCGAAGAAGCTCACCAGATCCGGGTACTGCTGACGGAACGGTTCCGACACGCCAATGGCCAGGTGCGCAGCGAGGGAGCTGGAGCCGATCGGGTTGGGATTGCTGGCGTCGGCGAGGGTTTTCCAGGCGGCTTCGTTGAATGGCGGCTCTTCCAGCTTGATAAGCTTGAAGCGACCCAGCAGCGGCGTCGGCGACCAGTAATAGAACAACACCGGCTTGCCGCGGCGGATCGACGATGCGACTTCAGCATCCAGCGCCGCACCCGATCCGGTACGGAAGTTCACGTAGCTGTCGTTGAGCTTGTAGGCCTTGAGCTTCTGGGTGTTGACGATCTCCGAGGTCCAGCCGGTCGGGCTGTTGAGGAAGCGGCCCTTGTCCGGGGATTCCGGGTCCTTGAACACGTCTTTGTATTTGGGCAGGTCCGACACCGATTTCAGGTCAGGGGCCAGCGGTTTGATGCCGCGCTCCGGGTCGCCCTTGATGACGAATTCCGGCACCCACCAGCCTTCGGTTGCGCCTTTGACGATGTTGCCCAGGCCGTGGACCTTGCCTTCGGCTTCCGCCTTGACCCACGCAGGACTGCGGCCCGCCCACTCTTCGCCGATCACCTGAATGTCGTTCTTCGCCAGTGCCGCTTCGAGACTGACCGTACTGCCCGGCAGGGTGTCAGTGGGATAGCCGTAGCCTTTTTCCACGATGGTGCGCAGGATTTCGGTGATCAGGCTGCCGCTCTCCCAAGTGATGTCGCCGAAATGAATCGGCGCGGTTTTTTCTGCGCCGTACGCCGAGCCCGTCAGGGCAGCCAGTGCCAGCAGCGAGCCGCCCAGCAGTTTTTTGATTGGTGTCATGGATGTCTCTCGTCGCTCGGGGATGGGAGGAGCTCAATCGGTTTGGCACAGTTGGCCGGGCACAGCACACGCTTTATTCCAGACAAGCGCGGCGGCAACAGGTTTCAGCCTGATCCATGTAGTCGCTCACCGAACGCTGCGAAATGCCCAGCTGCGCGGCAATTTCAGGATAGGTCAGCCCGCCGCGACGGGAGAGCACAAAGGTTGATTTGATCTTGGCAGGCAGGCGGTCAAGGCGGCGATCCAGACGGTCAAGGATTTGCAGCGTAGCGGCGTGGCTTTCTGCGGATGCGCACGGAACAGCATCTTCCAGGGCCAATCCCTCCAGATAATCGCGCTCCTGATCACGCCGCCGCCAGCGCTCATACACCCGTCGCTGGGCAATGGTAGTCAGCAGCGCGCGTGGGTCGCGAATCGGCACAACGTTGGGCGAGGCCAGCAGTTGCAGGAAGGTTTCGGACGCAACGTCTTCAGCGCTCTGCTCGGAGTCGAGCAGCCGACGCAGGCGCAGGCATAGCCACGAGTGGTGCTGCACAAATAATTCGCCGAGGTAGTGGCGATGCATCATATCGGCGCCAGCCATAAGACATCCCCTGCCCTGAAATTTTTATCATCGGGACCTTCCGAGTGGGCATGCTAGCAAGCGCGGTTATGCAGTAAAAATACTTAAAAGTGTTCTTTATAGACCATTGGGGCATAACTAGAGCGAAGCCAGGCCTTGTGATACCGCCTGCAGCCGGTAATCCAGCAACACCTGATAATCCTCCACGCTCGCAGACATCACCTCGCTGATCGCCAACACGTGGGCGACATCGGGGAGTTCAGTCAGCGCCTGATTCATTGCCTCGCGGATGACATCAGCCTCGGCGCCGAGGCGCGTGATGTACGGCAGGCACGGCCCCTCCGCCGTTCGAGCAATCACTTTCACGCCGGCGACCTCCTCGCTACCGTCGCGCGCCAGATAATCGAAGGTCACGCTGTCGATGGCGGCCAGATTGCCGTCACCCGCTTTGATCGCAGCGAGGCTGCTGCGGTGGCCGCCGGTGAGCGTCACATCAGCAAAGAACGCCCCGTTTTGTTGAAGCGGCGCCAGGGCGTGGCGGAACAGGTTCATGCCGGAATTGGAATCCCGTGAATTGAGCAGGCCATGACTGCCCCTGAATTCGACGAGTGCCTGACGCGGATCGTCCTCGCGGGCGATCAACAGGCTGCAGTGGTTGCCATTGGCGCTGTGGGGCAGCTGATAAACAGGCCGCCCGACCACCTGTACCTTGCCCTGCAATTCAGTCATCAGCGGATAACCGCAGGTTTGCGTCAGCAGCAACTGCGGCGACAGCCAGAGCGCCTTCAGCTCCAGGTCTTGAGCATCGAGACGCTGCACGCCGAGGATGTCCAGCACACGGCTCAGCCACTGTTCCTGCGCCTGCCGAATGCGCGGCGGCGCGACATACATCAACAGTTCAGCGAAGCCTTGGGGCATGTTCGGTGTTCCTCATCAGACCTGGGGTTTCAGACATAGGGTTTCAAACATGGGGATGTTGCGGGCTGTCGATAGGATTGAAGCTGTGGCGACGAAAGAGTTCCGCGTAACCGGCCACCAGAAAACCGCCGCTGCGTGCCAGCCATTGCTCGCGCCGCGCCCGATACACGACGGGCATGTGATACCACGACAAGCCAGGCAAGTCGTGGTGGACGAGGTGCAGATTCAGATTCAGGAACAGCCAGGCCCATGGCCACGACGCCTCATTGATGACAGTGCGCTCTTGGGGTCGCTCGCCAGGACGGTGCTCGTAATAGGAGCGAACCATCGACACCGCCAGCGCCGGCACGCTGCAAAAAATCACGTAATGCAGGGCCGAGATCGCGGCGTAATGCTCGATGAATAGGAACATCAGCACCAGCAATCCACCATGGGTCGACCACATCGCCCAAGCCTGACGCTCGCCACGCAGCAATCGACGGGTTTCGCCGACGATCAGACTGCTCAGCGCCAACGGCACGCCAAACACCAGACGCCCGGGCGGTGTCTTGTCGAGCCAGCGCAGCGCACGCATCAGCATGCCGGTCTGCTTCCATTCCAACTGGCTTAGGTAGCGGCTTTCCGGGTCGCGACCGGGAACGGTGAGGTCTTCATCGCAGTGGTGCTGCATATGGGTGTCGCGATACAGCGTGTACGGGTACCAGACCGCGAATGGCGCGTAACCGAGCACCTTGTTCAGTCGCAACGAACGTGTCGGGTGGCCGTGCAGCACCTCATGTTGCACCGACATCCACAGCACCAGCATCGGGACCATCAACAGCGTGGTCGGCCAAACGCCCAGCTGCGGGCTGGCAACCAGCAACGTCGGCCAGCCTGCGAATACGCCGATCAGCAGTAACCAGGTCGGCCATTCCGTGCGGCCTGTAAAGCTTGCACGCAGGCGCTTGATCTCTTCGCGCTGCGCGTCGTCCAGATAGTGGGGCATTGCCGGTTCCTGCATTCGGGCTGATAACCGGTTGTGCAACGACGCAGGAAAAACTTGTAGATCGATTGGTTATGACGGTAGAACGATGCGCTGAATCCACCCTCAAGCCGACGCCTGCCGCACATGCCCGACATCCAGTTTTCAACCCTTCCCGACGTGCAGCGCCCGTTGCTGGAGAAGTTCTACCGCGCCCATCGGTCGTCCATGCGCGCCAGGGGCGAGGCGCAGGTGTGGGTGGCGCGCCAGCCATGCATTATCGGCGCCCTGTGCCTGACGCCGGTCGCTGGCGGGCACTGGTTGACCGGGCTGTTTATCGCGCCAGCCGAGCGCGGGCGAGGTGTCGCGGCGGGCTTGATCGCGGCCGCGCTGACGTCGGTTGAAGGCAATGTCTGGTTGTTCTGTGAGCCTGAACTCGGCGGGTTCTATCAGCGACTCGGCTTCACGGGGGTTGAGGATCTGCCTCAGGAACTGGCCGCACGGCTGGCGCGTTATCGACAGACCAAATCGTTGATCTCGCTTGTTCGATGTGCCGATTGATCGGCGGATGATGCTGGCAGGCTTAGAACCTTTCCTGCGGTGGACCAAACCAAACGTGCCATCCGAGGCCCGGCCTCGCGTGCTAGCCTCGCCGGTCATTTCTCGATCAAGCAGGATGCACATGAACCCGGCGCTTATGGTTTTCTCTCTCTGGGCACTTTCGGCGACGGGCCTGGCAGCGGCGGCAACTGCTGCACCTGAATCCACCGTCAGCCACGAGCAGTTCGCGACCGTCCTCAGCGGCGACTGGCGCGTGCCGCAAAATACGGCCCGCGATCAATACCGTCACCCCGAGCAAACCCTGACATTTTTTGACCTGCGCCCTGATCAGACGATTATCGAAATCACGCCGGGCAACGGCTGGTACAGCGAACTGCTGGCGCCGCTGCTCAGAGATAAAGGCCATTACGTGGCAGCCATCGTCGACCCTGCCACCAGCGATGACGCGAAAAAATCCGCCGACAGCCTGAAGCAGAAATACGCGGCCGACCCAGCGCATTACGGCAAGGTCGAGGTCGTGGCCTACGCGCCCCGGGTGCCGGTCTTCGGTAAGCCAGGCTCAGCCGACACGGTGCTGACCTTCCGCAACGTGCACAACTGGGTCGATGCCGGCAACGAAGCGACGACGTTCAAAGCGTTTTACGAGGTATTGAAACCGGGCGGGACGCTGGGCGTGGTCGACCACCGGGCCAAACCCGGCACCACGGCCAGGGACAACGCACAAAACGGATACCTGCCGACGGATTACGTGATCGAACTGGCGCAGAACGCGGGCTTCACGCTGGCTGGCCAGAGCGAAATCAATGCCAACCCCAAGGACACCAAAGACTACCCCGACGGCGTCTGGACACTGCCGCCGGCGTTGGTCAAAGGTGAGCAGGACAAGACGAAGTTTCTGGCGATCGGCGAGTCCGACCGCATGACGCTGCGGTTCATCAAGCCAGCGAAATAATATGAGCTGCCGAGAGTCTCGGCGGAATGTGCTCGCCTTGATAACGCTGAAGAACCTGTGGGAGCGAGGTTATTTACGATGCCGCTGCAAAACCTGTGGGAGTGAGCTTGCTCACGAAAGCGCTCGCTCAGCCGCCGGATGTTTAGCGGATGTACCGGGCTCTTCGTGAGCGCTCACTCCCGGATAGGTACTCATCTGCCCCAAGATTTTGTGAAATTCCGAAGCGTTAATCGTCCGCGTTCGGGTCCATCCCCGGGAACAGCACTTCGATGAATCCAAAGCGGCTGAAGTCGGTAATGCGTGACGGGTACAACCGGCCTATCAGGTGATCACACTCGTGCTGGACGACCCGCGCATGAAAACCACGGGCTTCACGCTGGATGAGCTTGCCGTCCGGGTCGAAACCCTCGTAGCGGATATGCTCGTAGCGATCGACCACGCCACGAAGGCCCGGCACCGACAGGCAGCCTTCCCAGCCCTCTTCCAGGGTTTGCTCCAGCGGGGTAATCAGCGGATTGAGGAGGATGGTCTGGGGGACCGCCTCGGCATCCGGATAACGATCGCTGCTCTCGAAACCGAAGATCACCAACTGCAGGTCAATGCCGATCTGCGGCGCGGCCAGGCCGACACCGCCGACGCTTTCCATGGTTTCGAACATGTCCTCGATGAGTGTCTTCAGCTCACGGGAGCCGAACATCGACTCGGGGACAGGTGGCGCGATGCGCAGCAAGCGCTCGTCGCCCATTTTCAGAATTTCGCGAATCATTGCGGGCCCTCTGCAACGGGCAGAGGCGCCATCAGAGGGCGCCGTCTGCCTTGAGCGTTATCAGAACTTGTCGGTCTTGAGCACCGGCGGCGTTGGCGTGTAGTCATGGTCATGGGTGTGATCGCGGCCGAGACCCGAGACGTGCTGCTTGAGGTGCACCGTATTAAAATCGGCCGTGCCATCGCGCTCGCCTTCTTCCTTCTCACCCTTCTCCTTGCCTTCGGCGGACATGTGCTCGATCACCGCGTTCATCTCAGCGCCCAGCAATAACACCGCCGCCGAAATGTAGAAATACAGCAGCAACACGATGATCGCACCGATGCTGCCGTACATCGCGTTGTAGTCGGCGAAGGTCTTGACGTAGTAGGCAAAGCCCAGCGACGCGACGATCCACACCACGACCGCGAGCACTGAGCCCGGGGTAATGAAGCGGAAGCTCTGCTTAACATCGGGCATGACGTAATACATGATCGCCACCGCGACCATCAGCAGGATGATGATCAGCGGCCAGCGCAGAACCGTCCACAGCGTGACGATGAAATCTTCCATGCCAATCTGCGCGGCGAGCCAGTTCATGACCACCGGGCCGGTGACCATCAGCGCGGCAACCGTGAGCAACATGCCGGCGATGCCGATGGTGTAGAACACCGACAGCGGGATGCGCTTCCAGGCCGGGCGCGCTTCGACCACGTCATACGCGGCGTTCATGGCGCTCATCATCAGCCGCACGCCAGCCGAGGCGGTCCATAGCGCGATGACGATACCGATCGACAGCAAACCGCCC
Source organism: Pseudomonas sp. CFBP 8772 (assembly GCF_014841665.1). Lineage (NCBI taxonomy): Bacteria > Pseudomonadati > Pseudomonadota > Gammaproteobacteria > Pseudomonadales > Pseudomonadaceae > Pseudomonas > Pseudomonas sp. CFBP 8772. The sequence continues at coordinate 263,418 of NZ_JACYUI010000008.1, forward strand.
TTGGACTGTTGCAGCTGGTCAATGACCGGGTTGACCTGGTCAAGGGCCTGGGGCGGCAGGACCAGTTCCGATTGCAGTCGCAGCCAGCTGAAAAAGTCCGGCAGGTGCAGGAAGCCGATCAGGGCAATGAGGAAGAGCAGGAACGGGAACAGCGAAAACAGCATCTGGTAGGCCAGTGCCGAGGCGTAGGTCGACATCTCGTCATCGAGAAACTCTTTGACCGTTCTGACCAACACTGTCTTGATGCTGAGCTGGCGCAAGTCCGGGAATATCATGGCGTCTCCTTTCGCGACACAGATGTAGCCGAAGCACGATTATTGATTCAAGCGTATCTACAAGCGGTATGCATACGAGCGGGCAATGGCGTTGAAATTCCGTCAGTTACCCGAACGGGCTGGCTTTTTACAGGGTGCCCGGGGTGTTGGCTACATTTGATGTGTTTCAGGCGGTCGGTGACGCAAATGATAACGGCCATCAGAGGATGGCCGTTACGGTGTCGCAAATCAGGTCGCCTGGAGCCATTGGGCTCAGGGCGCAAGGGATTTAGACCTTGTCGACGCCTTTTTTCACAGCGTCTTTGGCTTCGCCAACAGTCTGTTGGGCTTCGCCCTTGATTTCTTGCGCTTTGCCTTCGGCACGCAGTTTGTCGTTGTCGGTCACTTTGCCGACGCCCTGCTTGACGTTGCCTACTGCTTCGTTAGCCATGCCTTTGACTTTATCGCCGGTGCTGCTCATAGGGTTCACTCCAGGGTGGAAATAGGATGTCATTAACTCGACACTAGAACTGACCGGAACGGTGAATCAGAGGTTCAATTAATTCGCGACTGGATTGATTGGGCGTCGTAGGCTTGGGTTTTTAATGCGTCTGGGGGATATGTGGTTTGCTTAGGTCCTGCCTAACGGCAGAACGTTTCGCCTTCGGCGAGTTACTTGGAAAAGCACCCCAAGTAACCAAGGGTGCTTGCTCCTGGCTAGGTTCCTCCTCCGTCGGAATACCCTCACTCCGACGACGCTCCGTGGGCCCGCGCCGAACGGACATCCATGTCCTGACGGCGCTCTCGCCGCATCCATGCGGCTCGGCCCACTGCGCATCGTCTGCGTTCGGCCTGCGCCCAAGTCGCGCTTGGTGGTGTCTGGACTTTATGCGTACGAAGATCAAGAGCAGCTCAAAAGCGCGTTAAGCAGATCAAGGGCTTCCCGGCTGAAGCCGGTCCTACAGCGGGCGGCGCCGGTGCCACTGGCTGCGAGCGTTGCTTTTAGTAGGACCGGCTTTAGCCGGGAAGAGGCCCGTTCAGGCGCTGACATTTGATCGTTCCCACGCTCCGCGCGGGAATGCAGCCCGGGGCGCTCCGCGTCCCTGTCGAAGACCGCGAATCGCGCCGGCCAATTTTGCCTTTATGTTTCCCCGAGAACCCCGGAGAATGCGCGACCGAACCGGCGGCGCTCAGGGCGTCGGGCCAGGTTGACGAGACCGTGATCCAGGAATGTTATGAAACTCGATAAGCAGCAGGCCATTGCGCGCCGTAATGAACAGCTCGGCGGCGCCGTCCTCGGCACCAATAACACGCACTTCGCCGTGCTCGACCCCAAGCGCAATATCTGGTGGTTTGATTTGCCCATGAGCCGTCTGGCAGTGGGTCAGTACGAGTGGCTGCATCTGCTTCTGCACACGCCTAGCACGGATGAGTTGATTCACCTGAAGGTGACGACCAAGTTCCTGCGCGATCAAAAAGACGCGGTGGTGGTTCGCAATGAAGGCAAGCGCAAGTCCACCGTGAGCCTGGAGCTCTCGGCTGACAAGGATTCGTACTTGAAGGACATGCGCCCGAACGGCGCGAACCTGAGCTTCGCCAGCTTCGTGCAGAAATGATCAACCCGCGTTAATCTGACGAGTGCAGCGCCAATCACCCGGCGCTGCACTCGAGTATCACGTCAGACCAATTCGATACGGTCGGCGTGAATGACGATCTGGCCCTGCTTGTACAGTGCGCCGATCGCTTTCTTGAAGTTGCCCTTGCTGACGCCGAACAGGTTGCTGATGACCTGCGGATCGCTCTTGTCGCTGACAGGCAATACGCCGTTGTTGTCACGCAACTTGCCGAGGATCTGCGCGTTGAGGCTGCTGGCAAGCTGTTCGCCCACTGGCTGCAGGCTCAGGCTGATGTTGCCGTCGCTGCGCACTTCCTTGATGAAGCCTTTTTCCTGTTTGCCCGAACGCAGGAACTTGAACACCTCGTTCTTGTGAATCAAGCCCCAGTGCTTATTGTTGATGATCGCCTTGAAACCCATCGCGGTTTCTTCCGCCACCAGCAAGTCCACTTCCTGCCCGACAGCATAGTTAACGGGCACCTTGTCCAGATACCGATCCAGACGCGTGGTCGCGGTGATGCGGCGCGTGTGCTTGTCGAGGTAGACATGCACCACGCAGTAATCGCCGGCCTTCAGCGGCTGCTTTTCTTCCGAGTACGGCAGCAGCAGATCTTTGGGCAGCCCCCAATCCAGAAAGATGCCGATGCTGTTGACTTCAACCACTTTGAGGCTGGCAAATTCACCCACCTGAACCTTGGGTTTTTCCGTGGTCGCGATTAACTTGTCATCGCTGTCCAGATAAATAAAGACGTTGAGCCAGTCTTCATCTTCGCTGGGAATATCTTTGGGGATATATCGATTGGGCAGCAGAATTTCGCCATCTTGTGCCCCGTCCAGATATAAACCGAAGTTGGTGTGTTTCACCACTTGCAAACTGTTGTAGCGCCCGACTAAAGCCATGTGCAGATACCCTCGTTACGTGGGCGGCATTCTACCCGAATTCCGGCGGGCGTTCCGGATCGGCCTCTGGCGTCGGCTGCCTGCTTTGAAAATCAAGGGGTTGATGAACGTCACCGCGCAGACGGTGCCGGGCTCAAGCCATTCGTCAGGTCGTTGAATCTGGCAGCAGCCATGAAGGCTGGTCGAACACCACGGAACGCCCGATTGAACATCGCAATTAAAACAGTCAGTTAGCGGCTAATGTCGAAGAATATGTCTGCACCACCGCGCGAGCAACAGCCCTCCCCTCATCGGATAATACCCAAGCAATTTCCGGCCAATTCCGATAGGATGGCCGGCCGTATTAAATTTATATAGGTCAATTGCAGCCATGCGTGTAAAAGCATCCAACTCGAAAGCCAAGCCAGCTCCTGCCGTTGAGACCAGCGATTCGATCAACGCGCAAATTGCAGCTTTCCTGAAATCCGGTGGCGAGATCCAGCAGATCGCCAAAGGTGTCAGCGGCCAGACCTTCGGCCCATCCAAGCAGATCTCCCTCGGCAAAAAGTAAATTTTCTCCCGCCTTCGCGGTCGACATCCAGGCGCTTTGATCACAAGGCGCCAGGTCCATCGCTCCTCGCTGCACAACGCTCTGCTTTACTCTCTTGTCACATGACGCACCGAGCTGCCTGTCAATGGCGCCGCGCATGATATGGCAACAGAACGGACGATGCCCTGAACTGCTGAAGTCTCTGCGGAAACCGATATGAACAAACGGATGATCATCGGCGCCCTGCTAAGCCTCGGGCTGACCGGTTGTGCGACCCACGGATGTGACACCTCGGTGGCGGGCAGCCCATGCCGCGCCGACTATCTGCTGTACCAGAACGACATGCTCCAGGCCAAGCTGCTGATCAACGAGCGCCGCGCTGAAAACGACGAGCTCGCCAGCGCCCTGCTGGCACGGGCGGCGCGCGAAGACACGTCCGGCGAGGCGGAGTTTTATCAAGCGATCCTGCTCTTGCGTCAGAACGCCAGCCCGAAACAGGTTGATGCCAAGCTCGATGACTCCGCCGACCGCAACTACCCGCTGGCCATCGCCCTGCAGGCGCAACGGGCCGGAACGGAGGATCAGGACAAGGCCCGCGCCTATCGCGCCAGGTACGAAAAACTGGATGTCGCCACCAGCGGTTATCCTTCTTTCCCCCAGGCGTTGATCGTCGTCAACCAGCTGATTTCCACCGCGAACTGATCGCAACGTTCAGCCCATCTGCATCGAATCGACCAATGGTCGCGAGATATCGCCAATCGGCGGTATCCTTGCGACGCTCTAGATCGCGGTTCTTGTCGGGCCATTCGCCGTCAGCATAGATACCTTCGACCCACTCCTCCGAAACCTGAAAGGAGTGAAGCATGCCTTATGCTCGCTGTTTCAACCGTTGGACCGGTGCGGTGTTTGCCTGCGCCGCCTTCATGCATCACGCCGCCAGCGCTCAGGTCATCGAGCGGGAGCTGGGCGACTTCAGCCTCAAGCTCGGCACCACCCCCAGCCGCACCATGGCCCAGGGCCTGGTGACGCCGAGCGGTGCCGATTCCAAATTCCATGGCGGACTCGACCTGACCCACGAAAGCGGCTTCTACTTCGGGCAATGGTCCCCCAGCACCGGGCTGGCGCCCGATACCTCGCTGGAAGTCGACTCCTACATGGGGTTCAAGAAGCCCTTCGACAAAACCCTCGGTTATGAGCTTGGCGTCATTCGCTACAGCTACCCGAACACCGATCAGCTCGACAGCCACGAGCTGTACGCCGGCTTCCGCATTTTCGACAGCCGTATCGGCACCGCCTTCAGCACTGACGCCGGTCGCCAGGACAGCACCCTGTTCCTAGACCTCGGCGACATGATTCCGCTGGGCTTGGACCTGCGCATGCAGTACGGCAACCACCAGCTCGACTCACCCACGATCATCGACGGCGGCGGTGTGGTCAATGCCTACAGCGACTGGTCCTTCAACGTATCGCGCCCGGTGCTGGGCATGGACATGAACCTGATGTACAGCGGTTCGAGCCTGACCGGCGCCGATTGCAGCGCCTACAGCGGGCACAACACGCAGTGCGAAAGCACCGTCACGCTGAAGGTCGTCCGCTCGTTTTTCTGATGGGTTGAACCGCTGTGACCTGACTTGCTCTATAACGGGGAGACGAACCGGCGAGGAGCTGTCATGGGCATTGTGTTGAAGACCTTTATTTCGCTGTGGCTGAGCCTGACGCTGCTGGCGGGGTGCAGTCAGATTGGTCTGACGTATCGACATCTGGACTTCATCATCCCCTGGTCGCTCAACGACTACCTGGACATGAATGCGTCGCAGAAAGACTGGCTCGATGAGCGCTTGAAAGAGCACTTGAGCTGGCACTGCACCACCCAGATTCCCGGTTACCTCGACTGGCTGGACCGTCTGCAAGGGATGGTCGAAAACAACCAGGTCAATCAAGAGCAGCTCAAAGCACGCACCGCCGAAGCGCGGCAGGCCATCGCTACCCTCTCCAAAGAAATCACGCCCTCGGCGGTCGAGCTGCTGCGTCAGCTGGACGATCAGCAAGTGGGCGAAATGCAGGCGGCCTTCGCCAAGGACCTGCGCAAGCATGAGGATGAGTTCGTCGACCAGCCGCTGGACAAGCAGATCAGTGAACGCGCTCAACGCATGGAGAAACGTCTGACGCCGTGGATGGGCAAACTGAATGCCGCGCAGCAGGCGCGGGTGATGCAATGGTCGACCTCGCTGGGCGAGCAGAACCGGCTGTGGATCGACAACCGCGCGCACTGGCAGTCACTGCTGCTGGCGGCCGTGAAACAGCGCAAGACCGCCGATTTCGATCAGAAGATTGCCAGCCTCCTGCAGGACCGCCAGACCTTCTGGACGCCCGAATACCGAGCAGCCTATGACCATACCGAGCAGGCAGCGATTTCTCTGATTGCGGACCTGATGGCGCAAAGTACGGTTGATCAACGGCAGAAGTTGCTGGCGAAGATCGCCGACGTGCGCAAGGACTTCACGGATTTGAGTTGCTACAAGAGCATGAAAAAAGCGTCCTGATCAGGACGCTTTCAGCATCAGGCGATTTGCGCCTTGGAGGCCACCTCATCAAAGGTCGCCTCATCCAGCGCATCGGCCTGATCGTTCAAGACCTGACGCGGATGGTCATTGCCCGGAATGCTGCTGTCGATCATCGCCAGCAGGCTTGCGCCTCGTGGGGTAAGGCTGGCGCCTTCGCCATTCCCGCCTGCACCGCTGGTGTGGGCGGCAATGAAACCACGTTCGAGCAACAGCGCTCTCAATTCTGCGGCATGGGTTTCTGACGCATCCTCGATTGCGACGCTGTTTTGTACGTGGTGCAGCAGACGCTCGATCAGGTCCCAGTCGTATCGTTTAGACATGTTTCAACCTCCAGTGGGCCAACAGGGCAATACCCGTGACGTCCGGTCATCGGGCTTGATGCTCAGTGGTTGTGACCCAGCGGAGGGCCAGCCGTTCAGCGGGCTGGCCGGGAGGCAGAAGGGGGTTATTCAGCGACTGGCGGACGCGTGACGCGCTTTTTCAGCGGCGCCATCCCGTCCTGGCTGACCAAAGGCTCGGCCTTCGGACGATTTACCGACTTGCGTTTGGTCGGGCCCTTGGCGACGGCTTTCTTTTTGTCGCCCTTCTTGTCACCTTTGCCATCGGTTTTTTTCTTCTTCACGCCGACAGCCTTGCCCGATGCCTTGACCTTCTTCGGCCCGGTGTAGGTGCCTTTGACTTCCTTGATCGTGCGGCGCTCGAACTTCTGCTTCAGGTAGCGCTCGATGCTGGACATCAGGTTCCAGTCACCGTGGGTGATCAGCGAGATCGCCAGCCCTTCGCCGCCGGCACGCCCAGTGCGGCCAATGCGGTGAACGTAGTCGTCGCCGGTGCGCGGCATGTCGAAGTTGATGACCATGTCCAGGCCGTCGACGTCCAGCCCACGGGCCGCGACGTCGGTCGCCACCAGGATCTTCACGCCGCCCTGCTTCAGACGATCGATCGCCAGCTTGCGATCCTTCTGGTCTTTGTCGCCGTGCAGCACGAACGCCTTGTACTCGAGCGCCACGAGACGACCGTAGATGCGGTCGGCCATGGCGCGCGTGTTGGTGAAGATGATGGCTTTCTGGTAGGTCTCGTTGGCCAGCAGCCAGTTGAGGACCTGCTCTTTGTGTACGTTGTGGTCGGCGGTGATGATCTGCTGACGGGTGCCCGGAGCCAGTTCGCTGACACTGTTGACCTGCAGGTGCTGCGGGTCTTTCAGGACTTTGCCGATCATTTCGCGCAGGCCCGAACCACCGGTGGTGGCCGAGAACAGCATGGTCTGCTCACGATTGGCACATTCGCCGGCCAGACGCTCGACGTCTTCGGCAAAGCCCATGTCGAGCATGCGGTCGGCTTCGTCGAGAACCAGCAACTCAACCTGCTTGAGGTCGAGGTTGCCGGCGTTGAGTTGCTCCAGCAGGCGGCCCGGCGTGCCGATCAGGATGTCCGGGACCTTGCGCAGCATCGCGGCCTGGACCTTGAAGTCTTCGCCCCCGGTGATAAGGCCGGCCTTGATGAAGGTGAACTGGGAGAAACGCTCCACTTCCTTGAGCGTCTGCTGGGCCAGCTCGCGGGTCGGCAGCAGGATCACGGCGCGGATGTCGACGCGAACCTTGGCCGGGCCCATCAGGCGATTGAGCATCGGTAATACGAACGCGGCAGTCTTGCCGCTGCCGGTCTGCGCCGTCACCCGTAGATCGTGTCCTTCCAGCGCCAGCGGAATGGCCGCTGTTTGCACAGGCGTAGGCTCGACGAAATTGAGTTCGGCCACGGCTTTTAGCAGGCGTTCGTGCAGGGCGAATTGGGAGAACACGGGTGTTACCTCGGCGTAATACAAAAAAACAGTCGCATAGGGTACCGGTTTAAGCCGGATTCGCCGAGTCTCTTTAGCTCAAAGGGCCTATTTTGTTACCGGATTTGGCCTACCCTGCCCTCGCTTCCCTATCAATGCTCTAATCGCGCCCCCCATTTCTGATCAGGAGATCCAGCGCCCATGGACACCCACTCGCTTTGGCTACGCGCCCAGGAAATCTGGACGCTACTGGAAAACCAGCCAATGCTGCGCACGATCACCGGATTGCTGTTACTGCTCGTCGCTGCTTTCGCCCTCGGGCGGCTGGCGCGGTGGGTGATCCTCTACGCCATGAAAGCCCTGAGTCGCCAGCCATCGCTGTTCTGGCTCAATGACTTTCTGCACAACAAAGTCTTCCACCGACTGGCCCAGGTCACGCCCTCGGTGGTCATTCAATTCGGGCTCAATCTGGTCCCGAACCTCAGCAATCCCGCCAATCATGTGCTCGGCAATATCGCGCTGGCGTTCACCATCCTCTTCCTCATGCTCACCGTCGGCGCGCTGCTCAACGCGTTGCTGGACATCTACGCGCGCACCGAACACGCCCGCACCCGCTCGATCAAGGGCTACGTGCAGCTGACGAAAATGATCCTGTACGTGTTCGCCGGGATCATCATCGTCGCCACGTTGATCGACCGATCGCCGTTGTTGCTGCTTTCCGGCCTCGGCGCGATGTCGGCGGTGATTCTGCTGGTCTATAAAGACACCCTGCTGTCCTTCGTTGCCAGCGTGCAGCTGACCAGCAACGACATGCTGCGCGTCGGCGACTGGATCGAAATGCCACAGGTCGGCGCTGATGGCGACGTGGTGGACATCACTCTGCACACCGTCAAGGTGCAGAATTTCGACAAGACCATCGTCTCGATCCCCACCTGGCGCCTGATGTCCGAGTCGTTCAAGAACTGGCGCGGGATGCAGCAGTCCGGCGGACGCAGGATCAAGCGCAGCCTGTTCATCGACGCCAGCGGCGTGCGGTTCGTCTCCGATGAAGAAGAACAGAAGCTGACACAGGTTCGCTTGCTGACGGATTACATGGGCCGCAAAAAAGCCGAGCTCAGGGCGTGGAACGAGGCGCAGGGCAACGTCGCCGAAATGTCAGCCAATCGCCGCCGCATCACCAACATCGGCACGTTTCGCGCCTACGCGCTGGCGTATTTGAAAAGCCACGCCGACATCCACCCGGACATGACCTGCATGGTCCGCCAGATGGAAACCACGGCGCAGGGTGTGCCGCTGGAAATCTACTGCTTCACCCGCACCACCAGTTGGGGCGACTACGAGCGGATTCAGGGGGATATTTTCGATTATCTGCTGGCGGTGCTGCCGGAGTTTGGGCTGGGGGTTTATCAGCAGCCGAGTGGCGCGGATTTGCGGATGGGGTTGGCGAAGATGTCGTCGAATGAGAGTGTGCAATTATTAATGGCGTCCAAGCCTGAAGCGGCAACTGCCGTCAAAATTCCTCTGCGTGGGTCGGAACATTTATGAATCGAGTCCCCAACGCTTACCTCGGGGTATGGAAGCGGCGGTTGATCCAGCGCCGCTCAGGGCACACGGACAGCGAAACGGCGGTGTATTGGCTACAGACACCGCGACTGTTCGCAGACCTGCGAATCCCCAATAATCCGCTGCCCGCTTTGGCGCTTGAAGACCTCAGAGATGCTGAGCACCTGACGTTGAGCGAACAGCAAGGCTTCGCCGGCGTGACGCAGGTCGACGCCGACATTTGCCAATGGCATCGCAAGATGGATTATCAGCCGGTCAACGGTGATGAAGACATTGGGCGCATGCACTTTGAAACCAGCGATTGCCTCACCGAAACAGCGCTGGATAACAGCTACTACGAAATATGGGATCGGCTGCCTCGTTCAATTGGCGCATGCCGTGGGCAATGGTTGCAGGGGATAGATGACCCGGCGCGTCAGGGCTGTTTGCTGCTGGCGGGGGACTACTTTCTGTTCGCCGCGAGCCGTCCGGAGCCACTGCCATTGGGTACCGATTTAAGAGAGTTGCTCAGCCGATCCGCAAGCCGCGAACAAAGCGTCTCCCTGTTGGCTTGCGAGCTCTCGTTCGGCCAGCATCGAGCGGGTGAAGCGCCATGGAAAATCGAGTGCTCGACACTACCCGCGAACATAGGCGAGGTTCTGTTGCCAGCTTCAGTGGATCCTATGCCGCAGGTATCTTCGCAGATGAAGCTGTGTTGTCTTCAGTGGGCACGTTTAATCCGCCCGGGGGTTGGCGCTGCGCCCCAGATCCGTGACCACCCCGGAGGCGCTCATTTGAGAGCCACTCGGAAGTGGGCCAGCACCACGTCACTACCGTATGGAGATCCTTGTGTTTACCGACGAAGCATTTTCTATGGCTGCATCTGGATTAACCCTTCGGCGTCATTCAGGCGTCCTGGAAATACCCGTACATTACATGCGTGGCGGGACGTCGACCGGCATCGTGGTCTGGGAGGCGCTTCTGCCGCAGGACGAGTCCCTGCGCGCTGAACTCCTGCGACATTTGATGGGCGTCCCGCAGGCCGGTACCGAAAGAGGCAACCGCCAGATAACGGGGCTCGGGCGTGGACCCGCGACCAGCAACAAGGTGTTCCTGATGGGGGCCGAGCAGACAGCGAGCGGGGTACGCCTGATCAGTACGCTCGCGCAACTGGCCGGCGACCATGCGGGTATCGATTGGAGCGTCAACTGCGGGAACATGTCCAGCGCCCTGCCCTTGTGGGCGATCGATGCCGGTTTGTGCCAACTGCCACGGGGTCAGACCTGCGAAATCGAGATAAAGAACACCAACACGGGCGTGCTGACCATCGCGCGAATGAAATGCGATGAACATGGCCGTTTCGCCACCGCTGAAATTCCTGGAGTGACGGGCGCCTTTCCTAGCGTCGATCTGTTCCTGCAGTCGCCTGTCGGCAACAAGACCGGGGCGCTGCTACCCACTGGCGCGGTGATGGATTTCATTGCAGGGCATGAGGTGTCGTGCGTCGATGTGGCGGTGCCAATGGTCATCGCTCAGGCAAGCAGCTTCGGCAAAACGGGCCAAGAATCCATCGTCGAGCTTGAAGCCGACCTGCCCTTCATGGAAGCGCTGCGGGAGGTGTGGATTGAAGCGGGCTTGAAAATGCGTCTGCGCCGCAGGGACGGCGAATTGATGAGTCGTGCCGAAATCGAGCGCAGCGAAACCATTCCGAAAGTGTGCATCGTTGGCGCTCCTCGCAATGGGGGAAATATCGCGGTTCGTTACTTCACCCCCCAGACCGGGCATGCATCGATGGCCGTATCGGGCGGTTGCTGTCTGGCGGCAGCCTGCTTGATACCAGGCACTACCGCGCACCGGTTGGCGACGGGAATTGCTCCCTTAAGCACTGAGCTCGCAGATGTGGAGGTCAGTATCGAAAACCCCGCTGGGCGTTTGGACGCTACGGTGGTGGCTGCGCTGCAAGGCGGCGAAATCAACATAAGCAGCGCGGCCTACCGTCGGAGTGCACAGATCCTCATGCGAGGATATGTACCGCTTTACCGGGCCTCTGCCGAGCTCGCCAGCGCGCTGACCGAGCGTATGCCATCCAATGATGTGCCGACTGCCAGTTTGTTTAACGGAACTTGAATCCGAGATACATTTAATTCCCACTCAATTAACTAACCAACAAAAAGCCCGGCAATTGCCGGGCTTTTATTTTGAGTTTTATAACACCCAAGGCATTAACGATCACGCTGGTAGCTGGAACCGAACTCTTTGCGGTTGTCAGCAACGGTCACGGTGCCGGAAGTCTGAGTGGCGAAAGGCTTGACCGCCTCTTTGCTGGCGACTTTGCTGTCCAGAACGGTAGCGCTGGACGCGTCGACGATGGCGCGTTGGTTAATGTGCTCTGAGCTGGCGAATGCAGAACCCGTAGCCAGGATGGACAAGGCGAAACTAAAGGCGATGGACTTTTTCATGATGTAGATCTCCGCGTAATTGCTGGTAAGTGGTTTAAGTCGTTTCGTTGGGGCCAATCTATTCGGTTGATCCCAACATGAAAAACCACCCATGAAGATATCTAACATCACCCTCGCTGATGTCGGTAACGCGGGCGTCTAACCCGGCTGTTTCAGAGAACAGCCCGGCGTTGAACAACACCGCGGCGACTGATCCACACCGATGAAACAATCACCAGCCCGCCTAAAAACAGCTTGCCCAAGTCCTCATTCTGCCCCCAGATCAATAGATTGATCAGCAGCCCCACCGGCACATGCAGGTTATTCATCACCGCCAGTGTGGCGCCGTTGACCAGGCACGCACCTTTGTTCCACCAGTACATGCCGAGCGCGGTGGAACACAGGCCGAGGAACAGCAGTACCACCCACCGTTGAGGCGCATCCGGCAGATGCTGCGGATTGCCGAACAGCAGAAACGCCGGCAACGCCACAGCCAGGGCGCCGAGGTAGAAATAACCGAAGCGGCGGTAGTGCGGCATATCGCTGGGGTGGCGGGCGACCAGGTGTTTGTAGAGCACCTGGCCCGCCGCGTAAGTGAAGTTTGCTACCTGCAGCAACAGGAAGCCGCCGAGGAAATTCGGATCGACCCGGTCGTAACGGATGATCACCGCGCCGAGCACCGCGACCAACGCCGCCAGCAGGCCCCACGGATTGAAGCGCCGATTGAGGGCGTCCTCGATCAGCGTGACGTGGAGCGGCGTCAGGATGGTAAACAGCAGCACTTCGGGGACCGTCAGCACGCGAAAGCTCAGGTACAGGCAGACGTAGGTGACGCCGAACTGAAGCGCGCCGATCAACAGCATGCCGCGCATGAATGACGGCTCGACTCGACGCCAGCGCGTCAGCGGGATGAACACTAATCCGGCCAGGACAACCCGCAGCAGAACAGCGAAGTAGCTGTCGACGTGCCCGGCCAGATAAACGCCGATCAGGCTGAAGGAAAACGCCTGAATCAGCGTCACGAAAAGTAGATAGCCCATGGTTGCCCCTTTTTTGAAGGCGGCGACCTTAGCGGGTTGGCCACGGCGTGTCTATTGAACAGGTCGGCTGGGCCACCGTTTGCGGCGATGCCTAACCCTAAAAGAAAATCCCGATCAACCCGGCGCAGTCCTGCGGGTCGATCGGGCAATGCACTCAGGAGCGAACGAGTGCCAATGGAGTGTCGATGAACGCGAGCATCATCGGGCGGCGGGATTAACGGACGATTAAGAGACGTGTTGGATGTCACTCCAGCACGTGAGCGCTCATCACCCTGCCCTGTCAGCGGCCGGCGTCTCGATCAAAGAAGCCGACTATCGACCCGAACCCATCTAAGAATTTGTTTTATCGCCGAAGCCGAAGTACGCTCGGTCGTCGCTGAGACGTGGGTTACAGAGGCTCGCAGCTCAGGGAGATGCGCAGCTTGACGATGTCGCGGGTGAACTTGGCGGTCACTTCGGTGCTGCTCTTCGGCGCGACCTGGACCCGGCGCGTGCGTGGGGCTTCCGGCCCGTTACGGAAGACCACGCTGCACTTGGCGGGGACGTCGCCAAAGTTATTCAGGGTGATATTGCCGATGTCGTAGGCGACGTCATGACTGTTGTAGTCGACCTGCACGCCCCTGATGTCTTTCTCGACGTCGATCGGGTAGGCGAACGCGCTCAGCGGCAGCATCGCCAGCAGCACACAACAGATTCTTTTCATGGGGCAGTCTCCATTCAGGGACCGCCAGCTTAGGACAACAGGAGCGAGAGATGAAAGCGCCCCGCGTGACCCTTGATCAATGGCGCACGCTGCAAGCCGTTGTCGACCATGGCGGCTTTGCTCAGGCCGCCGAAGCGCTGCACCGCTCGCAGTCGTCGGTGAGCTACACCGTCGCCAGAATGCAGGACCAGCTTGGCGTTCCGCTGTTGCGCATCGACGGCCGCAAAGCCGTGCTGACCGAGGCCGGTGAGGTATTGCTGCGGCGCTCGCGGCAGTTGGTGAAGAACGCCAGCCAACTGGAAGACCTCGCCCACCACATGGAACAGGGCTGGGAGGCCGAGGTGCGTGTGGTGGTAGACGCCGCCTACCCGAACGCGCGACTGGTGCGGGCGCTGACAGCCTTCATGCCGCAGAGCCGCGGATGTCGGGTGCGGCTGCGTGAGGAAGTGCTGTCGGGAGTGGAGGAGGTGTTGCTGGAAGGTGTCGCCGATCTCGCCATCAGCGGGTTCAGTATTCCGGGGTATCTGGGCAATGAGATGAGCAAGGTGGAGTTCGTCGCCGTCGCCCATCCCGGGCACCCGTTGCATCAGTTGCAACGTGAGCTGAATTTCCAGGACCTCGAAAGCCAGCTGCAGGTGGTGATTCGTGACTCCGGGCGCAATCAACCGCGGGACGTCGGCTGGCTCGGCGCCGAACAGCGCTGGACGGTCGGAAGCCTGGCCACTGCGGCTGCGTTCGTCAGCAGCGGTTTGGGCTTTGCCTGGCTGCCACGGCATATCATTGAGCGGGAGATTCAGGAGGGGGTGCTGAAGATTCTGCCGCTGGATAAAGGCGGCAGTCGGCATCCGACGTTTTATCTGTATTCCAGCAAAGACAAACCGCTCGGGCCTGCGACGCAGATTCTGATTGAGCTGATTCAGAGTTTTGATACCGCACCGCTGGATGTGCCCTTCCCGGCGCCGCAGCAGATGCTTTGAATAGGCTCTATCCGGGGACAGATTAATTTACGGTGAAGCGCTGTAAATAAATCAGTCCCCTCAGTCCCAGTCCCCTCAGTCCCTAGGGAATGCATCGGGGGTCACACCGCAAATTTGAGGGTGCTCCATCCGGCCTCTTCCCGGCTGAAGCCGGTCCTACGAATGCACCGCATTACCCTGTGGGACCGGCTTTAGCCGGGAAAGCGTCAGAGATTACACCGCAGGATTGGGGGTGATTAAACCGGCCCCTTCCCGGCTAAAGCCGGTCCCACTAAAACAGGGCGCGCCACACGCCCACTGTCCAAATCCCGGCAAACGTGCTTCCCTTACGTCCTGTTTTTTCGCAGTCGACATCAATTTCAGGACTCTGCCCATGCTGAAGAAAATCGCCCTCTCCGCCGCTGCCGTGTTGTTCGCCGGCAATTTGATGGCCGCTCCGGTGCCTCACGTTGTGCTGACCACCAGCTTCGGCGATGTGGAAATCGAGCTGAACCAGGACAAGGCGCCCGTCAGCACCCAGAACTTCCTCAAGTACGTCGACAGCAGCTTCTACAACAACACCATTTTCCACCGTGTGATCCCGGGCTTCATGGCTCAGGGCGGCGGTTTTACGGCGCAGATGCAACAGAAGCCGACCAACGACCCGATCAAGAACGAAGCCGATAACGGCCTGCACAACGTGCGCGGCACCGTCGCCATGGCGCGGACCTCGGACGTGAATTCGGCCACCAGCCAGTTCTTCATCAACGTGAAGGACAACGCGATGCTCGACCACGGCGCCCGTGACTATGGCTACGCGGTATTCGGCAAAGTCGTCAAGGGCATGGACGTCGTTGACCAGATCGTCAATGCGCAAGCCGGCAACAAGGGCGGCATGCAGAACGTTCCCCTTGACCCGATCCTGATCAAGACGGCCAAGCGCGTGAACTAAGCCTGTCGCAAGCGTAAAAGCCGGGCGCCTGCCCGGCTTTTGCATTTTAAGGACAAGGCCCCTTGATTCAGCGTGAGCAATCGCGTTTCCATGTGGTCTGATCGGAAGACTGTCTCCGGGCTGCTCTCAAGCCGCTGTATCCAATCCCCATCCAAAGGAGAGCCCGCTCAAGCGTGGGCGTCATTGCCAATGCTCTATCGCCGTTTTGAACAGCTGATCGATATCTTCCGCGAAGCCCCTTCCGCCGCCCCGCCCAACACCGTCGCCTCGTTCTACCTGTATTACCTGCGTCAGGTATGGCCCAGCTTTGCCGCGCTGCTGGTGGTCGGACTGATCGGCGCGCTGATCGAAGTGTCGCTGTTCAGCTACCTCAGTCGCATCATTGATCTGGCCCAAGGCACGCCCAACCCGAATTTCTTCCGCGAACATGCGTTCGAGCTGACGTGGATGGTCATCGTCGCGCTGGTGCTGCGCCCGATCTTCGTTGCCCTGCATGACCTGCTGGTGCACCAGACCATCAGCCCCGGCATGACCAGCATGATCAACTGGCAGAACCACAGTTACGTGCTCAAGCAGAGCCTGAATTTCTTCCAGAACGACTTCGCCGGGCGCATCGCCCAACGCATCGTCCAGACCGGCAACGCGCTGCGTGATTCGGCGGTGCAGTCGGTGGACGCGTTGTGGCACGTGCTGATCTATTCGATCAGCGCGCTGGTGCTGTTCGCCGAAGCCGACTGGCGCCTGATGATTCCACTGCTGAGCTGGATCTTCGCGTTCATTCTGGCGCTGTGGTACTTCGTGCCTCGGGTGAAGGCTCGCTCGGTCATTTCCTCCGATGCGCGCTCCAAGCTGATGGGCCGCATCGTCGATGGCTACACCAACATCGCAACGCTCAAGCTGTTCGCGCACACCAACTCGGAGCAGCAGTACGCCCGCGAGGCCATCAGCGAACAAACAGAAAAGACCCAGCTGGCAGGTCGCGTGATCACTGAAATGGACACCGTGATCACCAGCCTCAACGGCATTCTGATTGTGACGACCACAGGCCTGGCATTGTGGCTGTGGACCCAGTCGTTGATATCCGTGGGCGCGATTGCGCTGGCGACCGGTCTGGCGATTCGGATCGTCAATATGTCCGGCTGGATCATGTGGGTGGTCAACGGCATTTTCGAAAACATCGGCATGGTGCAGGACGGTCTGCAGAGCATCGCGCAGCCGGTGGGCATCACCGACCGGGACGCTGCACCGAAGCTGGCGGTCAGCCGTGGCGAGGTGAAATTCGAAGACCTCAACTTCCAGTACGGCAAGGGCAAGGGCGTGATTCACGGCCTGAACCTGGATATCAAGCCGGGCGAGAAAATCGGGTTGATCGGGCCATCCGGCGCTGGTAAATCGACCTTGGTGAATCTGCTGCTTCGTCTGTATGACGTACAAGGCGGGCGGATCCTGATCGACGATCAGGACATTTCCCACGTCGCTCAGGAAAGCCTGCGTTCGCACATCGGCATGATCACCCAGGACACGTCGCTGCTGCACCGCTCCATCCGCGATAACTTGCTGTACGGAAAACCGGATGCGACCGACGCTGAATTGTGGGAAGCGATGCGCAAGGCCCGCGCCGACGAGTTCATCCCGTTGCTCACGGACTCCGAAGGCCGCACCGGGCTGGATGCCCATGTGGGCGAGCGCGGCGTGAAACTGTCCGGTGGTCAGCGTCAGCGCATCGCCATCACCCGCGTGCTGCTCAAGGACGCGCCGATCCTGATCATGGACGAAGCGACGTCAGCGCTCGATTCGGAAGTGGAAGCGGCGATTCAGGAGAGTCTGGAGACGCTGATGCAGGGCAAGACGGTGATTGCGATTGCCCACCGGCTGTCGACCATCGCGCGGATGGATCGCCTGATCGTCCTGGAAAACGGCGTGATTGCGGAAAGCGGGACCCATGGCGAACTGCTGGCCCACAAAGGCTTGTATGCGCGGCTGTGGACGCATCAGACGGGCGGGTTCGTCGGGGTGGATTGACCTGTCGCCGTCACTCAGTGGGAGCGACCCAGTCGCTCCCACTGTCTCCGCTACGCTGACACCCGCGATTCAACTACCCCTGCCGATACGGCAACGCCCCGCGCGCTTCTTCGGCGTACGCCAGAATCCCCGCCCGTTCCTGGGTCAGAAAATCCGCCACCGCCTCGCGCAATCCCGGGTGCGCCAGGTAATGCCATGAGTGGGTGATGACCGGCTCGAAGCCGCGGATCAATTTGTGCTCCCCTTGGGCGCCCGCGTCGAAGCGCTTGAAGCCGTGGGCGATCGCGTAATCCATGCCGTGATAGAAACACGTCTCGAAGTGCAATCGATCGAACTCGGCCAAACAGCCCCAGTAGCGACCGTAAAAACTGTCGCCGCCGACCAGGCTGAACGCCATCGCCACCGGGCGCGAACCCTGCCGCGCCAGGACCACACGAATCGCGTCGGGCATGCGCTCGGCAACCAGACTGAAGAACTCCCGCGTTAGGTAAGGCGTTTGCCCACGCACTTCGTAGGTATTGGAATAGCAGGCGTAGACGAAATCCCAATGCGCCTCGCTCAGTTCATGCCCTTCGAGCCAGTCGAAGTCAAAACCCTGCCCCGCCACTTGCTCGCGCTCCTTGCGCATTTGCTTACGCTTGCGTGAGCTCAAGGCATCGAGGAAATCCTGAAAATCCCGATAGCCGCGGTTCTGCCAGTGGTACTGACAGCCAATGCGCTGCAGCCAGCCGGGTTGTTCGGCGAGCAACGCATCGGCGACCGGGTCGGTGAAGTTGACGTGAACGCTGGACAGCTCCTCGCCCTGGGCATAGCCCGGCAGGCAAGCGAGCAGTTCACGGCCATCTTCGGGGGTCTTCGCCAACAGCCGGGGCCCGCTTACCGGACTGAACGGCACCGCCACCAGCAGCTTGGGGTAATAGGCCAGACCGGCGCGACGGCAAGCGTCCGCCCAGGCGTGATCGAACACGTACTCGCCGTAAGAGTGCCACTTGCGGTACGCCGGCAGCGCAGCGATGAGTCGCTCACCCTCGTAGTGCAGCAAGTGCTCGGCGCGCCAGCCGGAACGCGGCCCGAGGCTGCCGCTGTCTTCCAGCGAACTGAGAAAGGCATGGCGCAAAAACGGTGAATCGCCAGGTATCAGGGCGTCCCACTGTTCAGGCGCAAGGTCAGAAAGCTTATCCAATCGGTGTAACGACATCCCACCACTCCAGGTCGCGCCAACGTGGGCGCAGTATCACCTATTCATCTGTTCTGCACATGAAATTACTCGCGGCACCGCTCTAGCCCGCAGCTCCAACGAAATTTTCACATGTCACCCACACGACATCACTTCGCCGCCGTATCGTCATAAACGCTGGCAATACTGGCGCCAGTTTTTAGAGCCAGAGGTTCTAAGAACGCCAATTTTCTTCCGCCCGCCTTTGGTCGGCTGATCCCTGGATGATCCGGTCATCCCCTCTCAGTTACGGAGATTGATATGCGTCTTGCTTCCACGAAAACTGCGGCAGCCCTGTGTGGTGGTGTGCTGCTGGCCATGAGCGTTCCGGCCAGCGCCGCAGTCGACGCGAAACTGCTGGACATGCTCAAGGCCAATGGCTCGATTTCACCTGCCCAGTATGCCGAACTGCAAACCGAGCTGACCAAAGACCAGTTGGCTCAGCAACAGGCTCAGAAAGCCACGTCCGACCAGATCGCCGCCGCCACCACGGCCAAGTCTTCCGAACTGTCTGCCTTCGAGCAGAAAGTGGCATGGGCAGCGAAGACTCAATTCAAAGGTGACGTTCGCGTTCGGCAAGAGACGGTCAAGATCGACGACCAGAACAACAGCCAGGACAAAAACCGGCAGCGTATCCGTGTGCGTCTCGGCGCCTACAGCGAGATCAACCCGCAAGTCAGCACCGGCATCCGTATCGCCACCGGTGGTGACAACAAGGCCAACTCCACCAACGTTGACCAGAACGACTACTTCACCAAGAAAGACCTGTGGCTGGATCAGGGCTTCATCGACTACCACCCGACCGCAATCCAGAACCTGCACGTCATCGGCGGCAAGATGGCTCAGCCATGGGTCAGCGAAGGCGACGTGATCTGGGACAACGACATCAACCCTGAAGGTCTGGCCGCCACTTACAGCCTGCCGATCAACAAGGGCTTCGAGCTGTTCGGCAGCGCCGGTACCTACACCCTCAAGGACAACATCAGCGGCGAAGGTACGCAGTTCAAGAACGACCTGCGCCTGAACGCGGCTCAGTTGGGTACGCGGGTCGCCATCACCGACAACGTGAAGATGACTGTCGGCGGTTCGGTCTACAACTACGAAAACTCCAACGACTGTAATCCGGCGGCTGCCAGCACCAGCACAACGTTCTGTGGCTTGAGCATCAACGGCAACAACACCACTGACTTCCGCCTGTACGAAGGCTTCGGTCAACTGGACCTGACCGGCTTTGTCGTACCGGTCGGCCTGTACGGTCAGTACGTGGTCAACAGCGCCACCAACAGCGACGAAGACACCGCCTGGCTGGCGGGTGTAAAAACCAAGGTGTTCGGTTTCGGTCTGGACTACAACTACCGCGACACGCAGCGTAACGCTGTGGTGGGTGCTTTCACCGACTCCGATTTCGCCAACGGCACTACCGGTTCGCGCGGTCACAAGCTGGCCATTTCCTACGACATCGACAAGAACTTCGCCGTCGGCGCGACGTACTTCCTGACCAAAGCGGACTTCGCGACCTCTGCGCTGCCGCGTGATCAGGATGCCAACACGCTGCAGCTGGACGTACTGGCGAAGTTTTAAGAAAGCGAGCTGCAAGCTGCAAGCGACACGTTAAAAGCTAATAGCCTCAAGCGGCGTGCTGCTGCCGTTTGAAGCTGCTAAAAAACTCAAGCCCGCCGTTGCCCTGTCGGATCCCCATCATCCGTTCCGACAGGGCAACGCCGGGCTTTTTTGTTGCGATGCCATACGCCGAACCTGTAGGAGCGTGGCTTGTCCCGCGATCGGCTGCGCAGCAGTCGTTAAACCTCGCCACGCCATTCTTGCTGACACACCGCATTCATTGTGTTGCTGCCGCTGCGCGCCAGATCGCGGGACAAGCCACGCTCCTACGTCATCAACCGCGGTCATGCCGCGCGCATCACTTCTTGCGCAAGATCACGCTACCAATCGAATACCCCGCGCCGAACGAACTGAGTACGCCCAGCGCGCCGCTTGGCAGGTCGTCCTGGTGTTCGTGAAACGCGATCACCGAACCTGCGGAGCTGGTGTTGGCGTAGCGATCGAGGATCACCGGCGCTTCTTCGACAGTGGCGTCGCGGCCCAGCAGTTTTTTCACAATCAGGTGGTTCATGCTCAGGTTGGCCTGATGCAGCCAGAAGCGTTGCACGTCGCTGACGTTCAACTGGTTCTCGTCCAGGTGCGCGGCCACCAGTTCGGCGACCATCGGGCAGACGTCGCGGAACACCTTGCGGCCTTCCTGCACGAACAGCTTGTCCTGCTTGTCCTGCTTGTCCTGCTTGCCTTGGCCCTCTTCCGCCGTGCGATTGAGGAAACCGAAGTTGTTGCGGATGTTATTGGAGAACGTCGTCAGCAGCTTGGTGCCAACGATGTCGAACTGGTGCTGGGAGGTTGCCAGGTCAGCACGCTCGACCACTACCGCCGTGGCCGCGTCACCGAAGATGAAGTGGCTGTCACGGTCGCGGAAATTAAGGTGAGCGGTGCAGATCTCAGGGCTGATGACCAACAGCGCGCGGGCCTGGCCCAGCTTGACGCTGTTGCATGCGGTCTGGATGCCGAACGTGGCCGAGGAGCACGCCACGTTCATGTCAAAGCCGAAGCCCTCAACGCCCAGCGCCGCCTGGATTTCGATGGAGATCGCCGGATACGCGCGCTGTAGGTTGGAGCAGGCGACGATCACGCCGTCGATGTCAGCGGGAGTCTTGCCGGCACGCTGCAGGGCCTGTTTGGCCGCGGCAACGCCCATCTCGCAGAGGATCGACCACTCGTCATTGGAACGCTCGGGCAGGCGCGGCTTCATGCGCTGGGGGTCGAGAATGCCGTCCTTGTCCATCACGTAACGGCTTTTGATGCCGCTGGCTTTTTCGATGAACGCCGCGTTGGATTCCGTCAGTGCCTGAATCTCTCCCGCGTCGATCGCGGCGGCATTTTCGGCGTTGAACTGGGCAACGTAGGTGTTGAAAGACTGCACCAGCTCATCGTTGGAAATACTGTTGGCGGGGGTGAAAAGCCCGGTGCCACTGATCACGACTTCGTACACGGTCGTTCCTCTCGAGATAAAAGCAGCTCATTGACGGCAGCAGCTGAACAGCCAGCACAAGCGGGGGCGTTGGCGATCTGGGACGAAGGTCCCAATGCAACGGGGCAGCAACCCGCTTGGCGGACGACGGATGTTTTATGACGCTATGAAGTTTAGCCGCGAAGTTTGCCATAACGGCCGCCATTTCGCGCTATCGGGTAATGTAATCGGCACTGCGGGCCGAGGGGATCACCCCTCGACCTGAGTCCACTGCTTGTTCAGGCGCTTGTCCGAGATCGGCACTTTGGTGCCCAGTTGCTGCGCGAACAGCGACACGCGGTATTCCTCCAGCCACCAGCGATACACCACCAGCTCCGGGTCGCGCTTGCCTTCCTGGGCATGTTTGTCGGCACGGGCCTGGTACTGCGCCCAGAGATTGCCCAGTTCGATGCTCCAGACCCTGTCCTTCTGCGCCTGGCTACCGAGTTTTTCGAGGCGCATTTCGATGGCCTTGAGGTAACGCGGCAGTTCCTTGAGCCACACCGCCGGCGTCTCGCGGATGAAACCGGGATAGACCAGCTTGCTCAGCTGGCCTTTGATGTCGTTCAGCGCCACGGCCTGGGCCAGATCGATCTTGCCCTTGAAGCGCTTCTGCAGGCCATGCCACAGCTTGAGAATCTCCAGCGTCAGCCTTGCCAGCCGCTCCGCATGTTCGGTCAGACCGCCACGCTTGCGCTCGGCCAGTGACAGGAGGCCGGCGCCGTCTCGGGGCAACGTCGTTTCGCCCTCGAGAATGCAGCTGTCGAGACTCGCCAGCAGGATGTCTTCGATCAATGCATCGACCCTACCCAAGTCGCGGTACAGCAAGGCCAGCTCGGTCCGTCCCGGCAACTTGCTGCGCAGAAACTTGGCCGGCTCGGCCAGTTGCTGCAACAACAGCCGTTGCAGGGCTCGGCGGTGCTGGTATTCGGCCTCGGCTTGAGTCGAGAAACGCCCTTCTTTAACCGCGCCGCCCTCTTCCACCAGCGCCGGATACACCGTCATCGACAGCCCGGCGATCTTCTGCTGAGTCTTCTCGGCCACCTTTGCGAAGCCCTTGGCCTCGACCGGCTGCTGACCTTTCGCCGAGTGCGGCACTGCGAGTGCAGCCTGTCCGGCCTCGGCGAAACGGGCGGTCAGCTCATCCAGCTCACGGCCTTCACCGAGGAACTTGCCGTTGGCGTCGACCACTTCAAGGTTCATTTTCAGGTGGCTTTCCACCTGCTGCGCCGCTTCGGCCCAGGCTTCGTCGGTCACCCGCACGCCGGTCATGCGCAACAGCTCGCGGCCCAACGACTGGGGCAGCGAGCCTTCGGCGAAGACCATCCGCTGCAACGCGGCTTTGACGAAGTCCGGCACCGGCACGAAATTCTTGCGCAGCGCCTTGGGCAGGTTGCGCACCAGCGCCACGCATTTGGTTTCCAGCAGCCCTGGCACCAGCCACTCCAGGCGCTCGGCCGGTAACGACAGCAACAGCGGCGCCGGCACCCGCAGGGTCACGCCGTCACGCGGATGGTTGGGCTCGAAGTGATAGGTCAGCGACAGGGTCAGTTCGCCCAGGCGCAAAGTGTCCGGGTACTGATTGGCCGTGACCTCGCTGGCTTCACGGGCGAGCACATCTTCCTCGCGCATGATCAGCAACTGCGGGTTCTTCTGGCTCTCCATCCGGTACCAGGCGTCGAACGTCGCGGTCTGGTGAATCTCCGCCGGCAAGCGTTCGTCGTAATAGCGGTACAGGGTTTCTTCGTCGGCCAGGATGTCTCGGCGACGCGCCTTGGCTTCCAGTTCGTCGAGCTGCTCCAGCAATTTGGCATTGGCTGAGAGGCATTTGGCCCGGGACTGGATTTCGCCGCGCACCAGCCCTTCGCGTATGAAGAACTCGCGGGACACCACCGGATCGATCGGCCCGAAATGCACCGGCCGACGCCCAACCACGATAAGGCCGAACAGGGTGATCTGCTCGAAAGCCACAACCTGGCCGCGCTTCTTTTCCCAATGGGGTTCGAAGTGGTTTTTCTTGATCAGGTGCCCGGCGAGGGGTTCGATCCAGTCCGGTTCGATCTTCGCCACCATGCGTGCATACAGCTTGGTGGTCTCGACCAGCTCGGCGGCCATGATCCATTGCGGGCGCTTGCGGCCCAGCCCCGACGACGGATGCACCCAGAACCGCCGCTGACGCGCGCCCATGTAGTCGCCCTCTTCGGTCTTCTGACCGATCTGGCTGAGCAGGCCCGAGAGTACCGCCTTGTGGAATTTCGGGAAATCGGCCGGCTCTTTATTGACCGTCAGTTGCAGGTCGCGACAGATCAGGCTCAATTGACGATGGGAGTCACGCCACTCGCGCAGGCGCAAGTAATTGAGGAAATTACGGCGGCACCAGTTACGCAGAGGGCTGGCGGTCAGGGCCTGGCGCTGTTCTTCGAAACCGCGCCATAGATTGACCAGCCCGGCGAAGTCGGAGTCCTGATCTTTCCACTGCGCGTGGGCTTGGTCGGCGGCCTGCTGACGCTCCGGCGGACGCTCGCGGGGGTCCTGAATCGACATGGCGCTGGCGACAATCAACACTTCCTGCAGGCTGCCCTGCTTCGCCGCTTCGAGCAACATGCGGCCCATGCGCGGGTCCACCGGCAGGCGTGCCAGTTGCCGGCCCATCGGCGTCAGGTTGTTCTCGCGATCGACCGCTGACAGCTCCTGCAACAGGTTGAAGCCGTCGCTGATCGCCTTGCCGTCCGGCGGCTCGATGAACGGGAAATCGGTGATCTGGCCCAGCCGCAGGTGGAGCATCTGCAGGATCACCGCCGCCAGGTTGGTGCGCAGAATCTCCGGATCGGTGAATTCAGGCCGGGAGAGGAAATCCTCCTCGCTGTACAGACGCACGCACAGGCCCGGCTCGACCCGACCGCAACGGCCCTTGCGCTGGTTGGCGCTGGCCTGGGAAATTGCTTCGATGGGCAGGCGCTGCACTTTGGCGCGGTAGCTGTAGCGGCTGATGCGCGCGGTGCCGGTGTCGATGACGTAGCGGATACCCGGCACGGTCAGCGAGGTTTCGGCGACGTTGGTCGCCAGTACCACGCGACGGCCCGGGTGAGACTGGAAAATTCGTTGCTGCTCGGCCGGCGACAGGCGCGCGTACAGCGGCAGGATTTCGGTGTGCTTGAGTTGAGCCTTGCGCAGCATCTCGGCGGCGTCACGGATTTCCCGCTCGCCGGGCAGAAACACCAGCACATCGCCGGGGGACTTGCGCTCGCTGCGTTCAAAGGCGGCCAGTTCGTCCAGCGTAGCGAGAATCGCCTGATCGACGGTCAGGTCTTCCTCGATGCTGTTGCCCTCTTCGTCCTGCTGGGCGGTCATCGGCCGGTACCAGGTCTCTACCGGGAAGGTCCGGCCCGAGACTTCGATGACCGGCGCCTTGTCGAAATGCTCCGAGAAGCGTTCGAGGTCGATGGTCGCCGAGGTGATGATGACTTTCAGGTCCGGGCGACGGGGCAGCAGGGTTTTCAGATAACCGAGCAGGAAGTCGATGTTCAGGCTGCGTTCGTGGGCTTCGTCGACGATGATCGTGTCGTAGCGCTCAAGAAAGCGGTCGTGCTGGGTTTCGGCGAGCAGGATGCCGTCGGTCATCAGCTTGATCAGGGTGTTTTCGTCGCTCTGGTCTTCGAAGCGCACCTGATAACCCACCAACCCGCCCAGCGGCGTGCCGACTTCTTCGGCGACCCGGCTGCCGACGCTCCGTGCTGCGATGCGACGTGGCTGGGTGTGGCCGATCAGTCCGTGCTGCCCGCGACCGATTTCCAGACAGATTTTCGGCAGCTGAGTGGTTTTGCCCGAGCCGGTTTCGCCGGCGATGATCAACACCTGATGTTCAAGGATCGCTTTCTTGATCTCGTCGCGCTTGGCGGCGATCGGCAGGTTTTCGTCGTAGCGCAGGGTCGGCACGCTTTGCGCGCGACTCACCACACGGGCGCACGATGCCTGCACGCGCTCGACCCACTGCGCCAGTTTCGTCTCGTCCGGTTTCTTGCGCAGCTCATGCAATTGCCGGCGCAAGCGATGACGATCGCTGATCATCGCGTGGTCGAGGTTCTTGAAGAGTTGGTCGATGGAGGTCGAATCGTCGGTCATCAGGGCGCGGAATCTTTCTATCTGAATGCAGGGCGCGGATTGTCGCAGATTTGGTGGGGTGGAGGCAGGTCTGTGGCGCAAAGGCATTCACGGGCAGGGTGTAAGTCCTCGCGCGCAATGTGGAGCGCCACCCCGGTCGCTCCCACGAGGTCGTGACGGCTCCCACATGGAGGGTGTATGCCAAAAAATTGATGGCGGTCATGCGGGCCTCTTCCCGGCTGAAGCCAGTCCCACTAAGAGCAGCGCGTGCATCCAGTAAAATATGTGGCGATCACACCGGCCTCTTCCCGGCTAAAGCCAGTCCCACTAAAAGCAGCGCGTGCATTCAGTGAAATACGTGGCGATCACACCGGCCTCTTCCCGGCTAAAGCCAGTCCTACAGTGGGTGCGCAGTAAGTCTGTGGGACCGGCTTTAGCCGGGAAGCAGTTGATCCGTTTGTGATCTTCGTACGCAAAAAGTCCAGTCACTGCCAAACGCGACTTGGGTGCAGGCTGAGCGCAGGTCTCGCGCAGTGGGCCGAGCCGCATGGATGCGGCGAGAGCGCCGTCAGGACATGGATGTCCGTTCGGCGCGGGCCCACGGAGCGGGACCGGAGTGAAGGAACCCCGACGAAGTCGGGGCCCAACCAAGAGCAAAAGCCCTTGGTTACTTGGGGCTTTATCAAGTAACTCGCCGAAGGCGAAACCCGAGGCCATTAGGCCGACCACGCTGGCGGGGTCTGTTGGTGTGAGGGCTGACTCAGGCAGGCTTCTTAAGCGCCAGCTTTTTCAGTTCTTCGTCACGCAGTTCGCGGCGCAGGATCTTGCCGACGTTGGTGGTCGGCAGGGCGTCGCGGAATTCCACGCTACGCGGCACTTTATAAGCCGTGACGTTGGCACGCATGTGCTCCATGACTTGATCCTTGCTCAGGGTCGTGCCCGGTTTGCACACCACGAACAGCTTGATCGCCTCACCGGATTTCTCGTCCGGGATACCGATGGCCGCGCACTGCAGGACGCCGGGCAGGGTCGCCAGCACATCTTCCAGTTCGTTCGGGTACACGTTGAAGCCGGAGACCAGAATCATGTCTTTCTTGCGATCAACGATGCGCATGTAGCCATCCGGCTGGATGATTGCGATGTCACCGGTCTTCAACCAACCGTCGGCATCGAGCATCTCGTCGGTGGCCGCCTGATTTTGCCAGTAGCCTTTCATCACCTGCGGACCCTTGATGCACAGCTCGCCCACTTCGCCGACCGGCAGCTCTTCGCCAGCGTCATTAATGGTCTTGCACAGGGTCGAAGGCACGGGAATGCCGATGGTGCCCATCTGGATCTTCTGGAACGGGTTGACCGACGCCACCGGGCTGGTCTCGGTCATGCCGTAACCTTCGCAGATCGAGCAGCCGGTCACCTCTTTCCAGCGCTCGGCCGCCGCGGTTTGCAGAGCCATGCCGCCCGACAGGGTGAGCTTGAGGGAGGAGAAATCCAGGTGGCGGAAGTCGGCGTTATTGCACAGCGCGACGAACAGCGTGTTGAGACCAACGAAGCCGGAAAACTTCCACTTCGACAGCTCTTTCACCATCGCCGACAAATCACGGGGGTTGCTGATCAGCACGTTGTGGTTGCCGCTCAGCATCATCGCCATGCAGTGAAAGGTGAACGCATAGATGTGGTACAGCGGCAACGGCGTGATCAGAATCTCCGTGCCTTCATTGAGGTTGGCCGCCATCAGCGCCCGGCATTGCAGCATGTTGGCGATCAGGTTGCGGTGGGTGAGCATCGCGCCCTTGGCCACGCCGGTGGTGCCGCCGGTGTATTGCAGCACCGCGACGTCGTCGCCGGTCGGCGAAACATCCCGCACCGGCTGACCGTGCCCCTTGGCCAGCACGTCGTTGAATTTGACCGCCTTGGGCAGGTGAAACGGCGGAACCATCTTCTTCACGTACTTGATGACGCTGTTGACCAGCAGGCGCTTGAGGGGCGGCAGCAGGTCGGCGACTTCGGTGACGATGATGTGCTTGACGCCGGTCTTGGGCACGACCTTCTCGGCCAGGTGCGCCATGTTCGCCAGGCAAACCAGCGCCTTGGCGCCGGAGTCGTTGAATTGGTGTTCCATTTCCCGCGCGGTGTACAGCGGGTTGGTGTTGACCACGATGAGCCCGGCACGAATGGCACCGAACACCGCGACCGGGTACTGCAGCACGTTGGGCAACTGCACGGCGATGCGATCGCCCGGTTGCAGGTCGGTGTGCTGTTGCAGATACGCCGCAAAGGCACCGGACAGCGCGTACATTTCGCCGTAGGTGAGGGTCTTGCCCAGGTTGCTGAACGCAGGTTTGTTGGCGAAACGCTCGCAGGACTGTTTCAATACGGCCTGTACGTTCGGATACTGATCCGGATCGATATCGGCAGCGATACCTGTCGGATATTTATCCTTCCAGAAGTTTTCGAGCATAAAAGCCGACTCCTCAGCAACAGCGTTTCTACACACCGCTTGATGCGATGATTTCTTGTGTTTGGAATATTGTAGTAACCGCTTTTTGTTGACCGTTGGCACAAAAAGCGGGGCGAGCGTATCAGCTTTGCCAAAAGCCGCCTAGAGCCAAAAGCGGGCTCTCCAGTCACATACCTGACTCTTGAATAGGCCACGGTCACGTTTAGAGCAATGAACCTAAATGTCGGAAATATCCTACGGTGATGTTCATTTATGCGGCCCCCTCAAACCCTGCAGCCAAACACCGGGCAAAAAAAACGGCGTGATCATCACGCCGTTTTGTGGGGGTAAAGCTCAGGGGAAAGAAGCGATGCCGGATCAGGCGATATCCCGCAGCTCGCGCCGCAGGATTTTCCCCACAGGCGTCATCGGCAACGACTCACGCAGCACGATCTGCTTGGGAATCTTGTAGCCGGTGAAGTTCTCCTTGCAGTATGCCTTCAACTCCTCGCTGGTCAGCGTGGCATCCCTCGGCACCACGAACAGCTTCACAGCTTCGCCCGAACGGTCGTCCGGAACGCCGATCACCGCACAGTTCGCGACTTTCGGATGCCGCGAGACCACGTCCTCGATCTCGTTCGGGTAGACGTTGAAGCCCGAAACGATGATCAGGTCCTTCTTGCGGTCCACGATACGAATGAACCCGTCCGGGTCGATCACCGCGATGTCCCCGGTTTTCAGCCAGCCTTCGCTGTCCAGCACTTCGGCGGTGGCCTCTGGCTTGTTCCAGTAACCGAGCATGATCTGCGGCCCCTTGAGGCACAGCTCGCCGCGCTCACCCACAGGCAGCTCGGCACCGTCGTCGCTGATGACCTTCGCCGTGGTGCCCGGCACCGGCATGCCCACCGTCCCCAGCCTGGACTGAGTGCCATAGGGGTTGGCGGTGGCGACGGGAGAGGTTTCGGTCAGGCCATAGCCCTCGACGATCGGGCAGCCGGTCAATTGCAGCCAGCGCTCGGCGGTGGCTTTGACCAGCGCGGTGCCGCCGGAATTGGTCAGGCGCAACGTCGAGAAATCCAGATTCTTGAATTCGGGATGGTCCATCAGCGCCACGAACAGCGTGTTGAGGCCGAGCATTGCCGAGAACTTCCACTTCTTCAGCTCTTTGATGAAGCCGCCGATGTCCCGCGGGTTGGTGATCAGCAGGTTGTGATTGCCGCTGACCATCATGCACATGCAATTACAGGTGAACGCATAGATGTGATAAAGCGGCAGCGGCGCCACCATGATCTCGCTGCCCTGCTTGAAGATCGGCCGCCCGTCGGGCCCGTGCTGCTGCATGCAGGCATAGACCTGCTGCATGTTGGCGACCAGATTGCCGTGGGTCAGCATCGCGCCTTTCGGCGAACCGGTGGTGCCGCCGGTGTACTGCAGCACAGCGACGTCATCCAGCGCCATTGGCACCCGTTGCAGACGATCGCCCTTGCCCAGCTTGAGCACACGTTTGAACGGGATGGCTTGGGGCAAGTGGTACGCGGGCACCAGCTTCTTGACCTTTTCGACCACGGTGTTGATCAGCCAGCCTTTGGCCGCCGACTGCATGTCGCCCATCTTCACTTCGATGAGGTACTGAATATCGGTGTCCGCGAGCACTTCCTGCACGTTCTTGCCGAAGACGTTGAGATAGACCAGTGCGCGGGCGCCGGAATCCTTGAACTGGTGGCGCATCTCCCGGGCGGTGTACAGCGGATTGGTGTTGACGACGATCAGGCCGGCGCGCATGGCACCGAACACGGCGATGGGGTACTGGATGAGGTTGGGCATCTGCACGGCGATGCGGTCGCCGGGTTTGAGGTCAGTCTGCTGTTGCAGGTAACCGGCGAAGGCCGCCGATTGGCGCTCAAGCTCTGCGTAACTCAGGGTGACACCCATGTTGCTGTAGGCCGGCCGATCGGCGTACTGGCGGCAACTGCGCTCGAACACTTCGATCACCGATGTGTACGCCTGCAGGTCCACCTCAGAAAGAACGCCAGCGGGCCGCTTGTCGTTCCAGAATTCAGGTTGCATGTTGTTTTTATCCTCTTACCTGAGTGTACTGGCCCCGTGGTATTTAAACGGGCGTTTGCCGGACGTTAGCAGCTATGGCATAGAAGGCAAATAGTCGTCGCCACGTCATCACCGGTGTGAATCTTGCGGGTAACCAGCCTGCCATCCGGCTACCGCTATACACTCAAGCAAAGCGCTCGCCACTGCGTTTTTTGAGACAACTTTTTACAGGGGCCAGGAAAACGCGATGGAACACGAAGCTTTTTGGCTGGACGCTCAAGATCACAGTCGTCTCTATGTGCGGACCTGGAGGCCGATGGGCAATGCCCGGGCGGTGGTCATGCTTTCCCACGGGATGGCTGAGCACGGCGGGCGCTATGACAGACTCGGCGGGGCACTGATGCGGGCAGGCTTCGCCTTGTATGCCGCCGATCAGCGTGGCCACGGCCATTCGGCCTCCCATGGCACTGTGGGTCATTTCGCCGATCAGGACGGCTGGAACAAAGTGGTCGGCGACCTCGCCACGCTGAAAGCGTCGATTGCGGTGCGCCATCCGGGCGTGCCGGTGTTCCTGCTCGGTCACAGCATGGGCAGTTACATCGCCCAGGGGTATTTGTTGCACCACAGCGCCAGTGTGCAAGGGGCGATTCTCAGCGGCTCGAATTACCATCCGGTCGCCTTCTACCGCTCGGCGGCGCTGGTTGCTCGTTTTGAACGCTGGCGCCAAGGGCCGGCGGGTCGCAGCGCGTTGATCGAGCACCTGTCGTTCGGCTCGTTCAACAAACGATTCAAGCCCGTACGCACCTGCTATGACTGGCTCAACCGCGACCCGGCCGAGGTCGACGCGTACAGCCATGACCCGATGTGTGGCTTTCGCTGCACCAATCAGTTGTGGATGGACCTGCTTGGCGGCCTGCAACAGATCAGCAAGCGTTCGAACCTGGCGCAGATCGATTCCGGACTGCCAATCCTGATTATCGGTGGCCAATGTGATCCGGTGAGCGATGGCAAGCGTCTCACGCATCTGGCCGACGCTCTGAGCGGCACCGACCACCCGTTTGTTACGCTGAAGGTCTACCCGCAGGCGCGTCACGAGATTTTCCTGGAGATCAATCGTGAAGAGGTCACCCATGACCTGCTTGCCTGGCTTGAACAGGCGCTGCAGCAGCCAAGGCCGCGCCGCAGCGAATGACCCCGGTGGTTCATCTTTCCCAACTGTCACAGGACACCCCATGACCCAAGTCACCAACACGCCGTACGAATCCCTTGAAGTCGGCCAGACCGCCAGCTACAGCAAAACCGTCGAGGAGCGTCACATCCAGCTGTTCGCCGAGATGTCCGGCGACCGCAACCCGGTGCACCTGGACGCTGAGTTCGCGGCCAAGAGCATGTTCAAGGATCGCATCGCCCACGGCATGTTCAGCGGCGCATTGATCAGCGCGGCAGTGGCCTGTGAACTGCCTGGCCCGGGCACTATTTACCTGGGTCAGCAGATGACCTTCCAGAAGCCGGTCAAGATCGGCGACACCCTGACCGTGCGCCTGGAGATCCTCGAGAAACTGCCGAAATTCCGCGTGCGCATCGCCACTCGCGTGTTCAATCAGAACGATGAACTGGTGGTGGATGGCGAGGCCGAGATCCTTGCGCCACGCAAGCTGCAGACCGTGACCCTGGCCGATCTGCCGCCCATCACCGTGGGTTGAGCCGCCGCCAGCATCCTCCCGGCGCAGCAATCAGCACGCACAACCACCGCGCAAAAAAAATGGGCAACCGAAGTTGCCCAAAATGCCTTGCGTGCTCTTTGTATAGAAAACTCAGCGTCTGCCGCGCCGGGGTGAGTCTTTCCAGATGAACAGTCCGACGCTTGAATAAATCACCATCATCAGCCCCACCGCCATGACGCCGGCTATCACTGCGTGGTCGAGAAACATGCGCGTGCCCTCTGCTTCAGCCTTTGACAGGCGCAGAGTAACCAGAGGGGTAGCGGGAGAAATTGACTCAGGTCAATGCCGGCGTGAATCGCAAACAGCAGCCGGCAGGCGGGGGACGAACGGGAGGCGGGGTCAGCGTTTTTTCGGTTTGCTCTTGGCTTTCTTCTTGCCCTTGCCCAGCGGCATGGCCTGTTCAAACGCGCTTCGGACTTCGTTCAGCCGTTTGTCATTGAGGTCGTGAACACGCTTGGCGCGTTCGGCACTCAGGTCTACCAGTTTGTCGTCATCGCTCATGGCGTATCGCTCGTGAATACCTGTTGCCGCCAATAATGCGCAATCGCAGCGGCGCTGACCAGCGCCTCAGACCTTCAGGTCGACCCACAGGCCCTGGCGTGGCTCGTCGTCGATGATCGGGACCACCGGCACAGTGTCGTCGGCATTGAGGAAATCCCCGGGAATGGCCGGGCCTTCTTGCAGATCGGGGTGACGGTCAGCCACGCGCCGGTCGCTGCGGCGGCGTTGATGGCGGCGTTGTTCTTCGCGCAGCAGCAATTCGGCCTGCTCGCGGTCACGTTCGCCCATGTCGATATTGGTTTCGCTCGAACTCTTTTGAATCGGCGTTACCGGCGGGATGTCCGGGGTGGGTTTGACCGGGTCCAGCTGCGAAGTCACGGGGGCCGCGCTCAATGGGATCAGCGGTGGCAGCATGGTAATGGTCTCCTGTTATCAAGCTGTCGGCTGCCGTTTCGTCGACTTGAGCCGATTCAAGCGCGAGTTTCGACTATGTTTTTCGCAGCAAGTGCCCGTTCAGCCACGCCCCCCACTATATCCGGGGGTTTTTACAATGTGGCTTTGGCCTGGGCGCCTTGTTCCGTTAACATAGTCGGCTTTTTCAAGGCGGGAGTCAGGCAGCATGTCGCAGCAGTATCAACCGGGGCAACGCTGGATTAGCGACAGCGAAGCCGAGCTGGGTTTGGGCACCGTTCTGGCACAGGACGGCCGCTTGTTGACCGTGCTCTATCCGGCCACTGGCGACACGCGCCAGTATGCTTTGCGCAATGCGCCGCTGACGCGGGTGCGCTTCTCGCCGGGTGACACCATCACCCACTTCGAAAACTGGAAGATGACCGTCCGCGAAGTCGACGACGTCGAAGGCCTGCTGGTCTACCACGGCCTCAACGCGCAGAACCAGCCGGTGACCCTGCCGGAAACCCAGCTGTCGAACTTCATCCAGTTCCGCCTGGCCACCGACCGCCTGTTTGCCGGGCAGATCGACCCCCTGCCGTGGTTCTCCCTGCGCTATCACACCCTCGAACACACCAGTCGCCAGCTGCAATCCTCGCTGTGGGGCCTGGGCGGCGTGCGTGCGCAACCGATCGCGCACCAGTTGCACATCGCCCGGGAGGTCGCTGACCGTATCGCGCCGCGGGTCTTGCTGGCGGACGAAGTGGGTCTGGGTAAAACCATCGAAGCCGGTCTGGTCATCCACCGCCAGTTGCTGTCGGGCCGCGCTAACCGGGTGCTGATCCTGGTGCCGGAAAACCTGCAGCACCAGTGGCTGGTCGAAATGCGCCGCCGCTTCAACCTGCAGGTCGCGCTGTTTGATGCCGAACGCTTCATCGAAAGCGATGCCAGCAATCCGTTCGAAGACACCCAGCTGGCGCTGGTGTCACTGGAATGGCTGGTTGAAGACGAGAAGGCCCAGGACGCTTTGTTTGCGGCGGGCTGGGACCTGCTGGTGGTCGATGAGGCTCATCACCTGGTCTGGCACGAAGAAAAGGCCAGCCGCGAATACTCGTTGGTCGAGCAACTGGCCGAAGTGATTCCCGGCGTCCTGCTGCTGACGGCAACCCCTGAGCAGCTCGGTCAGGACAGCCACTTTGCCCGTCTGCGCCTGCTGGACCCAAACCGTTTTCATGACCTGCACGCCTTCCGCGCCGAGAGCGAAAACTATCGTCCGGTAGCCGAGGCCGTTCAGGAGCTGCTGGACAAAGGCACGCTATCGCCCAAGGCCAACGAGACCATCCGTGGTTTCCTCGGCGCCGAAGCCGAGGCACTGCTGACCGCTGTTGCCGCCGGCGATGCCGAAGCCAGCGCCCGTCTAATCCGTGAACTGCTTGACCGTCACGGCACAGGCCGCGTGCTGTTCCGCAACACCCGCGCCGCCGTGCAAGGGTTCCCGGAGCGCAAACTGCACCCGTACCCCCTGCCCTGCCCGGCCGAATACCTCGAGCTACCGATTGGCGAACACGCCGACCTGTACCCGGAAGTCAGCTTCCAGGCCCAAGGCGAGATCAGCGAAGAAGAACGCTGGTGGCGCTTCGATCCCCGGGTTGAATGGCTGATCGACACGCTGAAAATGCTCAAGCGCGTGAAGGTGCTGGTTATCTGCGCCCACGCCGAAACCGCGATGGACCTGGAAGACGCGCTGCGCGTGCGCTCCGGCATCCCGGCGACGGTCTTCCACGAAGGCATGAATATCCTCGAGCGTGACCGCGCGGCGGCCTACTTCGCCGACGAAGAGTTCGGCGCCCAAGTGCTGATCTGTTCGGAAATCGGCAGTGAAGGCCGCAACTTCCAGTTCTCCCATCATCTGGTGCTGTTCGATCTGCCCGCGCACCCGGACCTGCTGGAGCAGCGTATCGGTCGTCTGGACCGGATCGGCCAGAAGCACATCATCGAGCTGCACGTGCCGTACCTGGAAACCAGCCCGCAAGAGCGGCTGTTCCAGTGGTATCACGAAGCCCTCAACGCGTTCCTCAACACCTGCCCGACCGGCAATGCGCTGCAGCATACGTTCGGCCCGCGCCTGTTGCCGCAGCTCGATGGCGGTGACGAGGATGACTGGCAGGCCCTGGTGAACGAGGCCCGTAATGAGCGCGAGCGTCTGGAGAGTGAACTTCACACCGGCCGCGACCGCCTGCTGGAGCTCAATTCGGGCGGCGCGGGCGAAGGCGAAGCGCTGGTGGAAGCCATCCTTGAGCAGGACGATCAGTTCACCCTGCCGATCTACATGGAAACCCTGTTCGACGCGTTCGGCATCGACAGCGAAGACCACTCGGAGAATGCGCTGATCCTGCGGCCGAGCGAGAAGATGCTCGACGCCAGCTTCCCGCTGGGCGACGACGAAGGTGTGACCATCACCTACGACCGTAATCAGGCGCTGGCTCGCGAAGACATGCAGTTCATTACCTGGGAACACCCGATGGTGCAGGGCGGCATGGATCTGGTGCTGTCAGGCTCGATGGGCAACACCGCGGTGGCATTGATCAAGAACAAGGCGCTGAAACCCGGCACCGTGCTGCTGGAGTTGCTCTACGTCAGTGAAGTGGTCGCGCCGCGTTCGCTGCAGTTGGGCCGCTACCTGCCGCCGGCTGCACTGCGTTGCCTGCTGGATGGCAACGGCAACGACCTGTCGGGCCGTGTGTCTTTCACCACCCTGAACGGTCAGCTGGAAAGCGTGCCCCGGGCCAGCGCCAACAAGTTCATCCAGGCCCAGCGTGACGTGCTGAACCCGCAGATCAACGCCGCCGAAAGCAAGATCGCGCCCAAGCACGCTGAACGTGTGGCGGAAGCACAGCGACGTCTGGCCGCAGACACCGAAGAAGAACTGGCGCGTCTGACGGCCCTGCAAGCGGTCAACCCGACGGTCCGCGACAGCGAACTGACGGCGCTGCGTGAGCAACGTGAGCAAGGCCTGGCCATGCTGGAAAAAGCCGCGCTGCGCCTCGAAGCGATTCGGGTGCTTGTCGCCGGCTAAACCAACAAGACTCGGGCCGTAAAAGGGCCGAGCGTAAAAGGGGACTGATTTATTTACAGCGCTTCACCGTAAATAAATCTGTCCCCTTTGTGCCTATTTCGCTTGCCTAAATAAATCTGTCCCCTTTTCGCTTCAAGCCACCGACGGTTTCACCCCCCGCCCTACCGGCTCATCCGCCACCATCCCCTCGCGCATCCTTTGCGCATCGGCGCTGAAACACGTCGACGCCTTCATCAGAAACACAAACACGAAAAGCAACGCCACCGGTATCAGATACATCGCATCGTGCAGCCCCACCGCCTTGAACGGTTCGGTCATCTGCTCGACCTGCGCGGCGTACATCGCCGAGTGGGCGAAATGGTCAGACAGCAGGCCCACCACCACGGGGCCCAGCCCGCCGCCCAACAAATACAACCCGGCGAAGAACAGCGCCATGGCCGTGGCGCGGAGCCGGGGCTGCACCACGTCCTGAATGGCGGTGTAAACGCAGGTGTAGAAGTTGTAGGAAAACAGCCAACCGAGGCTGAACACCCCGACGAACACGCCGATCTCGATGCGCCCGGCGTGCAGCGCATAACCGGTACACAGCGTCGCGACCACCATGCTCAGGGCGGCAAACATCAGACGGCCGTTGCTCCAGCGCTGGTGCAGCTTGTCCGCCACCCAGCCGCCGACCGTCAGGCCGACGAGCCCGGTCACGCCGACGATCATGCCGGTCGCCATTGCCGCTTCCTGCAAAGGCAGCAAAAAGTAGCGCTGCAACATAGGCACCATGAACGAGTTGCACGCGTAGGTGGCAAAATTGAACGCCAAACCGGCGAGCACAAGCCAGCGGAAGGTAGGGATAGACAGCACGCGGCGGATCGGCCGTTCGATTTTCTCCTGGGAAATGGCCACGCTTTCAGCGGCGCCCCGGGCCGGTTCGCGAATGAAGAACATGAACACCGCCAGCACCAGCCCCGGCACCGCGGCGATGAAAAACGGCGCGCGCCAACTGCCGAACGCCTGGACCATCGCGCCGATGGTGAAGAACGCCAGCAGCAGCCCGAGTGGCAGGCCGAGCATGAAAATGCCCATGGCACGGGCCCGGCGGTGGGCCGGGAACAGGTCGCCGATCAACGAGTTGGCCGCAGGTGCATAACTGGCCTCGCCGATGCCCACCCCCATGCGCACCAGCAGAAACCCCCAGAAGCTGCCGACCAGACCGTTAACCGCTGTCAGCCCACTCCACACCGCAAGGCCCCAACCCATCAATTTGCGCCGCGAACCGTTGTCAGCCATGCGGCCCAACGGAAGCCCGGCCACGGCGTAAACCAGCGTGAAGGCGGTGCCGATGATGCCGAGTTGAAAGTCGCTCAGCGACCATTCCTTGCGGATGGGCTCGATGATGATCGCGGGAATCGTGCGGTCGAAGAAATTAAACAGGTTGGCCAGAAACAGCAGAAACAGAACGCGCCAAGCGTTCCTTGCCTGAGTTGAGTGGTCCATGGGGCGATCTCTTTCTTGTTTTAAGGCAAGGACGTCGGCGAGGGGACTGACCTTATTTACATCGCTTCACCTTAAATAAATCTGTCCCCGGTTTGTGATTCCTGATCTGTGTAGTCGCCCCTTTCTATCTTGTCTGCAAAGATTCGCCCCGCTGATACCTGACCATCTGGATAGATTGCGATTGACCCTCTCGATGACGTAGAACTCCCACCGCCCGATCAGTCAGTAGGTGAGCGATTTCGCTACCGGGGACACACGGGGAGTTACCGCCCTACCCACTTCGCCATCATTGGACGCACCCTTTTTGAGCACAGAAGCGCGTCACGCCCTTTCGTGGATCAACACCCAGGGTGCAACGACCACGGCCCACAGCGTCGGATCGCGCTCCAAAAGATCCAGAGCCTTTGATTCAGAGACCTTGCCGACTTCTCCACTCGCAACCCATGCCGCCACTTGCGCCTCGCTGTTCTCGGCAAATGCCTGTGCCACGGCGATCAAATCCAGCGTCGGCTCGACCCACAACAGGGCACCCTTCGCAAAGAACGGTTGCAATTCTTTCCAGGTAATCGAAGCGGTTTCGCCAAGCAGTTTGGCATAGAGGGTGCTAGGTTCTTGCGTCATGGGTTTTCACCGTATTGGAAATCGGCGCAATCATAGCGCCGCCTTTCGTACCGACAAACCCGGATTCAAGTGATTGATTGCAGAGAAGTTCGCGCAGGCCAACCGGTTCATCGTCCGACAAGGCGAAACCACCAGCCTGATTGTGTATCTTTCTGTCGATTAAGCGACATCCGCAGGTTTTGTCCCCCGCAGCCAGCTATTCAAGCGCTCGACCGGCGCTCTAAACTGTTCCGGTACAGTTGCTGGGGGTGCGGCCTGGAGATTCAATCCGGTCCTGCCGCTTCGGCCGTCAGGATTATAAAAACTACAACGCAAGAGTGGAGCATCATGACTAAGGGTATTAATCAGATTTCCAAGCTGTTTGCCGCACTGGTTCTGGCGGGGGTTGCCAGTCACTCGTTCGCAGCTGACACCATCAAGATCGGCATCGCCGGCCCGAAAACCGGTGCTGTGGCCCAATACGGCGACATGCAGTTCAGCGGCGCCAAGATGGCCATCGACCAGATCAACGCCAAAGGCGGCGTCGACGGCAAGAAGCTTGAAGCGGTTGATTACGATGATGCCTGTGACCCGAAACAAGCGGTCGCCATCGCCAACAAAGTGGTCAACGACGGCGTCAAGTTCGTGGTCGGTCACCTCTGCTCCAGCTCCACTCAGCCAGCTTCGGACATCTACGAAGACGAAGGCATCATCATGGTGACCCCGGCGGCCACCAGCCCGGAAATCACCGCCCGCGGTTACAAAATGATCTTCCGCACCATCGGCCTGGACAGCGCCCAGGGCCCGGCCGCTGGCGAGTACATTTCCAAGCAGGTCAAGCCGAAGATCGTTGCGGTCATCCACGACAAACAGCAGTACGGTGAAGGCATCGCCACCGCCGTCAAGCAGACCCTGGAAAAAGACGGCGTGAAAGTCGCGCTGTTCGAAGGCATCAATGCCGGCGACAAGGACTTCTCCTCGCTGATCGCCAAGATGAAGCAAGCCAACGTTGACTTCGTCTACTACGGCGGCTACCACCCTGAACTGGGTCTGATCCTGCGTCAGGCACAAGAAAAAGGCCTGAAAGCCGGCTTCATGGGTCCGGAAGGCGTGGGCAACGCGTCCATCTCGCAGATCGCTCAGGACGCGTCCGAAGGTCTGCTGGTCACCCTGCCGAAATCCTTC
Organism: Pseudomonas sp. CFBP 8772; assembly: GCF_014841665.1. Taxonomy (NCBI): domain Bacteria; kingdom Pseudomonadati; phylum Pseudomonadota; class Gammaproteobacteria; order Pseudomonadales; family Pseudomonadaceae; genus Pseudomonas; species Pseudomonas sp. CFBP 8772. Next base: position 302,550 of record NZ_JACYUI010000008.1, read on the forward strand.
GATCAGGACCCGGCCAACAATGAGCTGGTCGCCGCGTTCAAGGCGAAGAAAGAAGACCCGAGCGGTCCGTTCGTGTTCCCGGCCTACGCCGCTGTTGAGGTGATTGCCGACGCGATCAAGACCGCCAAGTCCGAAGACACCGCCAAAGTGGCAGCGGCCATCCACGCCGGTACGTTCAAGACCCCTACCGGCGATCTGTCGTTCGACGCCAAGGGTGACCTGAAAGACTTCAAATTCGTCGTTTACACCTGGCACAAAGATGGCACCAAGACTGAAGCCCCTGTGAAATAACGCAGCCTTCATGCTTACCCGAAGCCCACTGCAACCGCAGTGGGCTTTGTTTTAGCTGGGCAGCGAATTTCATAAGAATTCCGATCCCTGAACATCTTGAAACCGCACCAGTGAACCACTGGGCTCGTGCCGGACGCGGACGTAGATCACGACGCGCGAGCGGGAAAAAGACACCACCAGTGAAACACCAGGCAGGTTTTTAGGAGCACTCAGCAATGCCGATAGATCTCTATCACTTTCTTCAACAGCTGGTTAATGGGTTGACCATTGGCAGCACTTACGCCTTGATTGCCATTGGCTACACCATGGTTTACGGCATCATCGGCATGATCAACTTCGCCCACGGCGAGGTGTACATGATCGGGTCGTATGTGGCGTTTATCGCCCTGGCCGGTCTGACCATGCTTGGCCTGGACAGCCTGCCCCTGCTGATTACCGCAGCCTTCGTCGCCAGTATTGTGGTGACCAGCGCCTACGGTTATGCCATCGAGCGAGTGGCCTATCGCCCGCTGCGCGGCAGCAACCGCCTCATCCCCTTGATTTCCGCCATCGGCATGTCGATTTTCCTGCAGAACACCGTGCTGTTGTCGCAGGACTCGAAAGACAAATCGATCCCCAACCTCATTCCCGGCAACTTCGTTTTCGGCCCCGGCAGCACCCATGAAGTGGTGATCTCGTACATGCAGATCCTCATCTTCATCGTCACGCTGGTGGCCATGCTTGGTCTGACCTGGTTCATCTCCCGCTCTCGCCTGGGTCGCGCCTGCCGTGCCTGCGCCGAAGACATCAAGATGGCCAACCTGCTGGGGATAAACACCAACAACATCATCGCCCTGACCTTTGTCATCGGCGCGGCTTTGGCGGCGGTCGCTGCGGTCCTGCTGAGCATGCAGTACGGCGTGATCAACCCCAACGCCGGTTTCCTCGTCGGCATCAAAGCCTTCACCGCCGCGGTACTGGGCGGCATCGGCAGTATCCCGGGCGCGATGCTCGGCGGTCTGGTGCTGGGCATCGCCGAAGCCTTTGGCGCCGACATCTTCGGCGACCAGTACAAGGATGTGGTGGCGTTCGGTCTTCTCGTATTGGTGTTGTTGTTCCGGCCAACCGGCCTGCTCGGCCGTCCGGAGGTTGAAAAAGTATGACCAGGAATCTCAAATCGGCCCTCTTCAGCGCAGTGCTGGTGCTGGCCGTCGCTTACCCGATCCTCGGGCTCAAACTGGACATCGTCGGGATCAACCTCGCGGTGGTCGGCGCCAGCACCACCACCGTGCTGGTGATTTTCGCCGCCGCGTTTCTGATGTTCCTGCGCGTGCTGTTCAACGAACAGATCAGCGCCATGTGGCGTTCGCGTCCGCAGAAACAGCTGATGTCCGACAAGACCAGCAACTTTCTGACCCTGCCTTCGACCCAACGCTGGTTCCTCGGCGCGCTGGTAATCGCGGCACTGGTGTGGCCGTTCTTCGGTTCGCGCGGCGCAGTGGACATCGCGACCCTGATCCTGATCTACGTGATGCTTGGCCTGGGCCTGAACATCGTCGTCGGTCTGGCGGGTCTGCTTGACCTCGGCTACGTCGGCTTTTACGCCGTGGGCGCGTACACCTACGCCCTGCTGCAGCACTATTTCGGCTTCGGCTTCTGGATCTGTCTGCCACTGGCGGGGCTGGCGTCGGCGACTTTCGGCTTCCTGCTGGGCTTCCCGGTCCTGCGGCTGCGAGGTGACTATCTGGCCATCGTGACGCTGGGTTTTGGTGAAATCATTCGCCTGTTCCTGCGTAACCTGACCGACATCACCGGCGGCCCGAACGGCATCAGCAACATCGAAAAGCCAACGCTGTTCGGCCTGTCGTTCGAGCGCAAGGCAGCAGAAGGCATGCAGACGTTCCACGAATACTTCGGCCTGCAATACAACTCCATCAACAAGGTGATCTTCCTCTACCTGATCGCCCTGCTGCTGGCGCTATTGGCGCTGTTCGTGATCAACCGGTTGTTGCGCATGCCCATCGGCCGCGCCTGGGAAGCCTTGCGTGAAGACGAAATCGCCTGCCGCGCGCTGGGGTTGAATCCGACCATCATCAAGCTGTCGGCCTTCACCCTCGGCGCTGCATTCGCCGGTTTCGCCGGCAGTTTCTTCGCCGCGCGTCAGGGTCTGATCACGCCGGAGTCGTTCACCTTTCTGGAGTCGGCGATCATCCTCGCCATCGTGGTCCTGGGCGGCATGGGCTCGCAGCTGGGGGTGATTCTCGCCGCCGTCGTGATGATTCTGTTGCCTGAACTGCTTCGCGAATTCAGCGAATACCGGATGCTCGGCTTCGGCGCCTTAATGGTGCTGATGATGATCTGGCGTCCCCAGGGCTTCCTGCCGATGCAGCGTCCCGTCATGAAACTCAAGGGGGAGCGCTGATGAGCCGTCCACTTCTGCAAGCGTCCGGCTTGTGCATGCGCTTCGGCGGTCTGCTGGCCGTCAACGGCGTCGGTCTGACCGTCCACGAGAAACAGGTGGTGTCGATGATCGGCCCAAACGGCGCCGGCAAGACCACCGTGTTCAACTGCCTGACAGGCTTCTACAAACCCTCCTCCGGGACGATTCTGCTGGACGGCGAGCCGATCCAGGGCCTGGCCGGCCATGAGATCGCCCGTAAAGGCGTGGTGCGAACGTTCCAGAACGTGCGCCTGTTCAAGGAAATGACGGCGGTGGAAAACCTGCTGGTGGCCCAGCATCGCCACCTCAACACGAATTTCCTCTCTGGCCTGTTCAAGACCCCGGCGTATCGCAAGAGCGAGCGCGAGGCGATGGAGTACGCCGAGCATTGGCTGGAAGCGGTCGATCTGAAGGAATTCGCCAACCGTCCTGCCGGCACCCTGGCCTACGGTCAGCAACGCCGTCTGGAAATCGCCCGCTGCATGATGACGCGCCCGCGCATCCTGATGCTCGACGAGCCGGCAGCCGGTCTGAACCCGAAAGAAACCGAAGACCTGAAAGCGCTGATTGGCGTGTTGCGCAACGAGCACAACGCCACGGTGTTGTTGATCGAGCACGACATGAAGCTGGTCATGAGTATTTCCGACCATATCGTGGTGATCAATCAGGGCACGCCGCTGGCCGATGGCACACCCGAGCAGATCCGTGACAATCCTGAAGTGATCAAAGCCTATCTGGGGGAAGCGTAAATGCTGCAGTTCGATAACGTTTCCACGTTCTACGGCAAGATCCAGGCCTTGCACGGTGTCAGCATCGATGTGCAGCAGGGCGAGATTGTCACGCTGATCGGCGCCAATGGCGCGGGCAAGTCGACGCTGTTGATGACGCTGTGCGGTTCGCCGCGCGCACACAGTGGCAGCATCCGTTATATGGGTGAGGAGCTGGTGGGTCTGGAGTCGTCGGTGATCATGCGCAAGAGTATTGCGGTGGTGCCGGAGGGCCGTCGGGTGTTTGCGCGTCTGACGGTGGAGGAGAATCTGTCGATGGGCGGGTTCTTTACGGACAAGGCCGATTATCAGGTGCAGATGGATAAGGTGCTTGAGTTGTTTCCGCGCTTGAAGGAGCGGTTCAATCAGCGCGGCGGGACGATGTCGGGCGGCGAGCAGCAGATGCTGGCGATCGGGCGTGCGTTGATGAGTAAGCCGAAGTTGTTGTTGCTGGATGAGCCTTCGCTGGGTCTGGCGCCGATTATTATTCAGCAGATTTTCGAGATTGTTGAGCAGTTGCGGCGGGATGGGGTGACGGTGTTTCTGGTGGAGCAGAATGCGAATCAGGCGTTGAAGATCGCTGATCGTGCGTATGTTCTGGAGAATGGCCGGGTGGTGATGCAGGGGTCGGGGGCGGAGTTGTTGGTCGATCCGAAAGTGCGGGATGCTTATCTCGGCGGGTAAAGCAGGATCAAGGGGGGTGTCAGAAATTTTGTGTTCGGGCATAACATGAGTAAGAGGTGCATGTATGCCAACCAAAAAGAAACCTGCGT